>NZ_JAIUGU010000001.1:0-973148 GCF_020164775.1 Mesorhizobium sp. ES1-6 | reverse complement strand
TCACCCAATACCTGTTCGAGCGCCGGACGGTCCAGGCCATCAACAAGCCGCCACCAGTCAATCCAAGCCGCCGAACCAAGTGGACCTCCCCAAATCAGATGGGCTTCCAATATGTATAATTTTCCCCGGACAGCCCTGCCGTTTACGGGGAGAAGATGCCGGCAGGCAGATGAGGGGCAGCGCTAGCCTTGCCAACCTCGGCGCCGCCCCTCATCCGGCCCTTCGGGCCACCTTCTCCCCGTAGAACGGGGAGAAGGAAGAGGCGCCGCGCTACATCTTCACCCGCTCGGCCTTCGGATCATACATCGGTTTCAGCGATGCCTCGGCCGCAAACCGTTCACCGGCGATCTCGATTTCGTAGGATGAGGCCAGCACATCCGCCTCGCTTTCGCCCTGGCAAGGCACATAGCCAAGCCCGACGGCGCCGCCGAGAT
Source organism: Mesorhizobium sp. ES1-6 (assembly GCF_020164775.1). NCBI lineage: Bacteria > Pseudomonadati > Pseudomonadota > Alphaproteobacteria > Hyphomicrobiales > Phyllobacteriaceae > Mesorhizobium > Mesorhizobium sp. ES1-6. Next base: position 972,714 of record NZ_JAIUGU010000001.1, on the reverse strand, counting down.
GATGGCCGTAATTGCCCGAGGTGATTGGGCCGACGATCTTGCCGTCGCGCAGGATCGCCTCGTTGTGGAAGAGCAGCGGCTGCGGGTCCTTCAGCCGGAACTGGACCAGCCGCCGGCTCAACCCGGCTTCCTTCTTCTTCAGCACGGCATCGCGGCCGATGAAATCGCCCTTCGCCATCTTCACCGCGAAGCCGAGGCCCGCCTCCAGCACATTGTCCTCGTCGGTGATGTCGTGGCCGAAATGGCGGAAAGCCTTTTCGATGCGGCAGGAATCCAGCGTGTGCAGGCCGCAGAGTTTCAGGCCGACCTCCGCGCCGGCCTCCTCGATCGCCTCGAAGACATGGGCCGCCTGATCTGTCGAGACGTAGAGTTCCCAGCCGAGTTCGCCGACATAAGTGATCCGGTGCGCCCGGGCGAGCCCCATGCCGATTTCGATCTCCTGGAAGGTGCCGAACGGGTTGTTCTCGTTGGAGAAGTCGTTGGGGCTGACCTTCTGGATCAGTTTTCGCGCATCCGGACCCATCAGGCAGAGCACGCTTTCGGCGGCGGTTACGTCCGTGATGACGACGAACGCCTCGCCGACATGCCGGCGCAGCCAGGCGAGGTCACGCTGCAGCGTCGCGCCCGGCACGACGAGGAAGTAGGCCGTCTCCGACAGCCGCGACACGGTGAGGTCGCTTTCGATGCCGCCGCGCTGGTTGAGCATCTGGGTGTAGACGATCTTGCCCGGCGCCACGTCCATGTCGTTGGCGCAGAGCCTTTGCAGAAACGCGCAGGCATCGCGGCCCTCGACACGGATCTTGCCGAACGAGGTCATGTCGAACAGGCCGACCTTGTTGCGGACCGCCAGATGCTCCTCGCGCTGGTTGTCGAACCAGTTCTGCCGCTTCCAGGAATAGCGGTATTCGCGCTCCTGGCCTTCGCGCGCGAACCAGTTGGCGCGCTCCCAGCCGGCGACCTCGCCGAACACGGCGCCACGCGCCTTCAGATGCTCGTGCAGGGGCGAGCGGCGCACACCACGCGACGTCGCCATCTGCCGGTAGGGAAAGTGGTCGGCGTAGAGCAGGCCGAGCGTTTCGGAAACGCGTTCCTTGAGGTAGCGGCGGTTCTTCTGGAACGGCTGAGTGCGGCGGATGTCGACTTCCCAGAGGTCGAATGGTGCCTCGCCATCGTTGATCCACTGCGCCAGCGCCATGCCGGCGCCGCCGGAGGAGACGATGCCGATCGAATTGTAACCGGTCGCCATCCAGTAGCCGCGCAGCTCCGGCGCCTCGCCGAGATAGTAGCGGTCGTCAGGGGTGAAGCTTTCGGGGCCGTTGAAGAAGGTGTGGATGCCGGCGGTGGCCAGCATCGGCATGCGGTTGACGCCCATTTCGAGGATCGGCTCGAAATGGTCCATATCCTCGGGCAATTGATCGAAGCAGAAATCCTCGCGGATGCCGTCCATGCCCCATGGCTTGGCCACCGGCTCGAAGGCGCCGAGCATCATCTTGCCGGCGTCTTCCTTGTAATAGGCGCACTCGTCCGGCACGCGCAGCACCGGCAGGCGGCCGAGGCCGGGGATCGGCTCGGTGACGAGATAAAAATGCTCGCAGGCATGCAGCGGGATGTTGACGCCGTTCCGGGCGCCGAGTTCGCGCGCCCACATGCCGGCGCAGTTGACGACGATGTCGGCCTCGATCGTGCCTTGCTCTTCGCCCTGCGCCCAGGACACGCCGGAGACGCGGCCATTTTTCGTGTGGACCTTCGTCACCTTCACATTCTCGGCGATGGTGGCGCCGCGCTGGCGCGCGCCCTTGGCCAATGCCATGGCGATGTTGGCCGGGTCGCATTGGCCGTCGAGCGGCAGGTGCACGGCGCCGACGACGTCGGAGACGTTGAGATGCGGATACATCTCACTGACTTCCTTGGGAGAAATCTCGCGCACGTCAACGTCGAAGGCACGGGCGAGCGATGCCTGGCGGTAGATCTCGTGCTTGCGCTCCTCGGTCAGCGCCACGGTGATCGAGCCGACCTGGCGCATGCCGGTGCCGACCTCGGTCTCGGCTTCCAGTTTGACGTAGAGATCGGCCGAATATTTCGCCAGACGAGTCATGTTCTGCGAGCCGCGCAACTGGCCGATGAGGCCGGCGGCATGCCATGTCGTGCCCGAGGTCAGCTGCTTGCGCTCCAGAAGCACGATGTCGGTCCAGCCGAGCTTGGCCAAGTGATAGGCAACCGAGCAGCCGGAGACGCCGCCGCCGATGATGACGGCCCTTGCCTTGGTAGGGATGGCCTTGGTGGGAAAGGTCTTGACGGTCATGCGGCCTCACGACGGTAGGTGGAAACAAAACGGCGCAGCCGCGCGGCTGCTTCCCGCAGTACCGGTTCGGGCTGGCACAGGCTTATTCTGATATGGCCGGCCGCGGCTTCGCCGAAGCTGGAGCCGGGCATGACGCCGACCTTCTCCTTGTCGAGGAAGGCGAAGGCGAATTTCTCGTCGTTGGGTTCGACATCGGATATGTCGAGCATGACATACATGCCGCCTTCGGAACCGCGCACGGTGACATCATTCATGCCGCGCACCGCATCGAGCAGGACGGTGCGGCGTGCCGCGTAGCGTTCGGCGATGTCCTTGACGCCATAGTGCTGCTCCAGGGCCTCGGCGCAAGCGATGGAGATGAAGGCCGGCAGGCCGTAGGTGGTCACCAGATTGAGGTTGATCAGCAGCGAAATCATCGCCTCGGGACCGGTCAGCCAGCCCATGCGCCAGCCGGTCATGCCGTGGCTCTTGGACATCGAATTGATGACCAGCGTGCGCTCGGCCATGCCGGGCAGCGAGCGTGGCGAGACATGTTCGCCGCCGCCCAGCGTCCAATAGACCTCGTCGGACAGTAGCCAGAGGTCATGCTCCTTGCAGATCTTCGCAAGCTCTTCCAGCCGCTCGCGCGAATAGACCGCACCGGTCGGATTGTTCGGCGTGTTGATCAGGATGGCGCGTGTATTGGGCTTGATCGCGGCACGGATCATGTCGGCGCGGGGTTGGAACCCATCCTCGGCCGGTGTCTCGACGACGGTGAAGCTCGCGCCCGCCGCACTGAAGGTGTTGGGGTAGGTGGCATAGTAGGGCGCCACCACGATGGCGTGGTCGCCCTGGTCGAGAACCGCCTGCACGGCTGCGTAGAGGGCGGCCTGGCCGCCCGGCGTGGCGATGACCTCTTCCGGCATCGTCTCGACGCCAGTGCAGGCGCTGGAGGCCGCCGCCATCGCCTTGCGCAGACGCGGCAGACCGGGCAGCGGGGTGTAGTGATGGTTGCTGCCGCGGACGGCCGTGACGCAGGCTTCGATGGTTTCGGAGGGCGTGTCGAAATCATGGTCGCCGACCGACAGCATGATGATGTCCTCGCCGGCTTCCTTGCGGGCCCAGGCGGCGAAATGAACCTCCCAGCCATCCTTGCCCGAAGGCACGATGCCGGTGATGCGCGACGATGGTCTAGGCATGTGAGACTCCCGTAATCGCGTAACCGCCCTGTTGCAGCCGGTCGCGCAAGGCGGCGATGTGGGCAGGGCCAACCTCGCAGCAACCGCCGACGATGTCCGCCCCGGCCTCCACCCAGCCGACAGCCTGTTCGGCGTAAGCGTCCGGACCGAGGTCGTGGCGGGCGTGCAGCACATCCACCGTGCCACCATGCTTGAGCGCTTCGGTGGAGGTGAAGCCATTGGCATAGGCGCCGACCGGGCCGCCCAGTTCGATCAGCTCCGGCAACGCGGCCGCGATCGCTTCGGGGCGGCAGCAGTTGAGCAGCCGCGCCGCCACCGGCAGGTCCCCGAGCGCATCCGCAGCTGACGCAATCGTCTCGCCACTGCGCAAGCGTGGCGTGCCGTGATCGGCCAGCGTCCACGATACCCAGACAGGCTTGCCGCTTTCCGATGCCGCGGTGACCGCCGCGCGCGCCTCCTCGGCCGAGGCCATGGTCTCGCACAGGAACAGGTCGACGCCATCGGCCTGCTCGGCGACGATGCGGCGGTAGATGTCGAGCGTGTCCTGATAGGAGATCGTCAGCGCCGGCGCGTAGCTGCCGAAAAGCGGAGACAGGCAGCCGGCGATCGCCGCGTCGCCAGCCTCGTCGCGCGCCTGCCTGGCCAAGTCGATGCCACGCTTCTGCAACGGCTTGAAAAGGTCTTCCGCGCCCTCGCGCGCCAGGCGTTCGGGCGTTGCCGAATAGGTGTTGATGGTGATGATGCGGGCGCCGGCGCGAATGAATTCGGCATGCAGGCCGCGCACCAGATCGGGCTCGTCGATCAGCACCCGGGCCGACCACAGCGGCGTCGGCTCGGACTGGCTGCGCCGCACCAGTTCCTGGCCCATGCCGCCATCGGTGAGGATGACCTTCTTCATGCGCGCAGCCTTTCGTTTTTCGGATCCCACAACGGCTCGTCCTGCTGCACGACCGCCTTGAAGCGGTCGCCGAAGATCTCGACCTCGACCGATGTGCCGGGGTCGCTCAGGTCGGCGCGCAGCATGCCAAGCGCGATCGACTTGTCGATGCGATGGCCCCAGCCGCCCGATGTCGTCTCGCCGACGATCTGGCCGCCATGCCAGAGCGTCGACATGTAGGGCGCGTCGCAATCGCCGGGATTTTCGACCACCAGCGTGACGAAGCGCTTCTTCACGCCTTGCTGCTTCTCGTTCTGCAGCGCCGCCTTGCCGCGGAAGTCGGGCTTTTCCCATTTGACGAAGCGCTCGAGCCCGCCCTGCAGGATCGAATAATCGGTCGACAGGTCGCCCTTCCAGGTGCGGTAGCCCTTTTCCAGGCGCAGCGAATCCAGCGCGTACATGCCGAACGGCTTCAGCCCGTGGTACTGCCCGGCGGCACAGATCGCATCGAAGATGGCGGCGGTGTCGTCGACCCTGGTATGGATCTCCCAGCCGAGTTCGCCGGCGAAGGAGACGCGGACCAGCTTGGCCCAGCGGCCGGCGATCCTGGTCTCCTGATGCGTCAGCCATGGCAAGGCGAGGTCGGCTTCACAGACATCGGCAAGGATTTTTCGCGAGTTCGGGCCGGCGAGGATCTGCGTGGAGAATTCCTCCGTGCGGTCGATCAGCTTGAACGCCGCATCGTCAGGCATGTGCGACTTCAGCCATTCGAAATCATGCAACTGCGCCACCGCCGCGGTGATCAGCGTCATGGAGTCCTCGCCATGGCGCACCACCGACATTTCGGTGACGATGCGGCCCTTGTCGTCGGAGAAATAGACGAGGCCGATGCGGCCGGGCTTCGGCACCAGGCCGGTCACCTGCCGGCTCAGCCATTCGGCCGCACCAGGGCCCTCGAGATTGAAGCGCGAGAAGCCGGGCAGGTCGAGGATGCCGGCGGCGTCGCGGACCGCCAGGCACTCTTCGCGCACGCGCTGCTGCCAGGGCCCGTCACGGCGGAAGGTCAGCGTAGCTTCCTCGGAGACGTCGTCGCCGTCCTGCGCGTACCAAGTGGCGCGTTCCCAGCCATTATAGGCGTCGAAGCGGGCGCCGAGCGCCTTGATGCGGTCGTGGATCGGCGACAGTTTCCGGTCGCGGCCTTCCGGCCAGGCATGGCGCGGGAACTGGATGGCGTATTCGTTGCCGTAGATCTCCTTGCCCTTGGCGACGCAATAGTCCGGGGCGGCGGCAAAGGAGGTGAAGCGTCGCGGGTCGCACGACCACATGTCCCATTCGGTCTGGCCTTGCGTCACCCATTCGGCCAACACCTTGCCGGCACCGCCGCCCTGGGCGATGCCGAAGGTGAAGACGCAAGCCTCGAAGGCGTTGGGAACGCCAGGCATCGGCCCGATCAGCGGATTGCCGTCAGGCGCATAAGGGATCGGTCCGTTGATGACCTTGGACAGGCCGGCGGTACCCAGGATCGGCACGCGGGCGACGGCGTCGGCCAGGTAATGCTCCAGCCGGTCGAGATCGTCGGGGAAGAGCTGGAACGAAAAATCCTCCGGCATCGGATCGCCAGGGGTGGCCCAATGGGCGCGGCAATTGCGCTCATAGGGGCCGAGGTTCATGCCGGACTTTTCCTGGCGCAGATAGTAGGACGTGTCGACGTCGCGCAGCAGCGGCAGTTTCTTGCCCTGTTCCTTCGACCAGGCGGCGAGTTCGGGGATTTCCTCGAACAATATGTACTGATGGCTCATCACCATCATCGGCACTTCGCGGCCGAACATTTTGCCGACTTCGGCGGCACGATAGCCGGCGGCATTGACGACGATCTCGCAGCGGATTTCGCCCTGTGGGGTTTCGACCACCCATTCGTCCTTCTCGCGGCGCACGCCTGACACCGGGCAGAAGCGGATGATCTTCGCGCCCATGTCGCGCGCGCCCTTGGCCAGCGCCTGGGTCAACTGCGCCGGATCGATGTCGCCGTCGCTCGGGTCATAGAGCGCGCCCTTCAACTCGTGCGTTTCGATGAAAGGGTAGCGGCGCTTGATCTCGTCGAGCCCGACCACGTCGATGTCCATGCCCTGATAGCGGCCCATGCCCTTGGCGCGCTGGAATTCCTGCATACGCTCCTTTGTATGAGCGAGCCTGAGCGAGCCGGTAACATGGTAGTTCATGGGGTAGTCGACTTCGTCGGCGAGGCCCCGATAGAGTTCGGTGGAATAACGCTGCATGTTCATCAGCGACCAGGAAGAGGAGAAGGTCGGCACATTGCCGGCGGCATGCCAGGTCGAGCCCGAGGTCAACTCGTTCTTTTCCAGGAGCACGCAGTCGGTCCAGCCGGCCTTGGCCAGGTGATAAAGCGAGGAGGTGCCGACCACGCCGCCTCCGATGATCACCACGCGCGCCGTGCTCGGCAAAACCGCCATGTTCTTCTCCCATCCTCAAGCGCGCCGCGCTTCTTTTTGTTCTATGCGGGCATGTCGTCTGGCGACATGCATTCAATAGACCGGTGGCGAAACCACCCAGATGACAACCGCCGGCTCGCTGCCCGGATTGCGCCAGCGGTATGGCTTGCCCTCGAAGCGGAAGGAGTCGCCCTCGGCAAGCCGGTGCCACGCGCCCGCTATCTCGATCTCGAAAACACCCGAGGCGATATAGCCGGCCTCCTCGGTCGGCCGCAGTTGTTCGGTCTTCATTTCCGCGCCCGGCGCGAAGATCGATCGCACCATCTCGAAGCTACCACCGAGATCCGGTGACAGAAGCTCCTCCACCAGGCCGGATTCGCTGGTGCCAAGCGTGCGGCGCTTGCCGGCGCGCACCACCACGCCGCGCTCGCTCTCCAATGGCACGTCATGGCTGAAGAACAGGCTGATCGGCACTCCGAACAGATCGGCGAAGGCCCGGAGATCGCTGAGCGATGGCGTCGACAGGCCGCGCTCGACCTGGCTGACCCAGCCGACCGAGCGCCCGAGTTTCAGCGCGATCTCGGCCAGCGTCAGCCCGCGCACCCGGCGCAAGGCCCGGATATCGCCGGCCAGCACCCGCTCGTCAGGTCCCTGCAATGTTCGTGCGGTAGGGGAGGCCAAATCGCTCACTTCATGAAAATTTTCAATCGAATTTCATGAGAAATCATGCTCATGAAAAAATCAAGTAGATTTTCACCAATGCTCAAGATTTGCTTGCAGGATTTTGACGGTTCATGCAAAGGCTCCGCCGCGAGCGGCGAGTGGGGACGTCCGATCGACACAATGGCTAAGGGACGGCCCATGCTGGAAAAGAAGGCTCGAATCGCGGGCGACGCCGAGATCGTCGACGACGCGATCATGTCGCGCCGTTCGGTGCGTGCATTTCTGCCCGACATGATCGATGACGAGACGATCCGTGACATACTGACTGTCGCGGCGCGCGCTCCCTCCGGCACCAACATGCAGCCATGGCGGGTTTACGTTACCAAGGGCGGGACCAAGCAGCGGATCACCGATGCGATCATGAATTCCGGCATCCGCGCCGAAAAAGCCGACTGGGACGAATATCGCTATTATCCGACCCAGTTCTTCGAGCCGTATCTCACCCGCCGCCGTGCCAACGGGTTCGGCCTCTATGGCGCACTCGGCATAGGCCGCCGGGAAGTCGACAAGATGCGGGCCCAGCACGACCGCAACTTCGTCTTCTTCGACGCGCCGGTCGGCATGATCTTCACCATCGACCGCCGGCTCAACCAGGGTTCGTGGATCGACTACGGCATGTTTCTGCAAAACATCATGGTCGCGGCGCGGGGAAGGGGGTTGCATACCTGTCCGCAAGCGGCCTTCGCGCCCTATCACCGGCAGATCCGGCCGGTGCTCGACATTCCCGACGAGGAGATCGTCGTCTGCGGCATGGCGCTCGGCTATGAGGACGTTTCCAAGCCCGAGAACGCCTTCCGCACTGACCGTGTGCCGCTCGAGGAATGGGTGACGTTCAGCGAATAGGCGGCGTTCGAAAGCCGCGCGGCCGCTATTCCGTATTCATGTGCGCGCCGTGGCCGCTGACATGGGCGCCGTCCTGCGGCGTCAGCTTGAGATAGGCGAACAGCGCGCAGAGCGTGATGACGCCCTCGATTGCGAACAGGATCCGGAAATCATTGCTCACCGCAGGCCCGCCGCCGGCCAGGAACGAAAGCATCGCCGCCGCCAGGCCGACGCTGATGGCGACCGCAAGCTGCCACAATATGTAATAGAGCGCGCTGAAGCGGGCGAGCTGTTCGGGGGCGATGTCGGAATAGGCGAGATTGCCGGTCGAGGCCCATTGCACCGAGCGGAAGATGCCGAAGACGAAGATGTAGGCGAGCACGATCCAGGCCGGCGTCGTCGCCTGCATCAGGGCAAAGCCCGCAACCATGGCGGCAACGATCGGTGTGTTGAAGACCAACACGCGGCGGAAACCGAAGCGGTTGAGGACACGCGGCATGAAGAAGCGCATCGCAACCGAACCCAGCGCGGCAACGAAGGTCAGCGATCCCGCCTGCACCGCGCTCATGCCAAAGCCGAGCTGGAACATCAGCGGCAGCAGGAAGGCGACGGAGCTGAGGCCGATCGTGTCCAGGCCGCCGCCGGTAAGGAAGGAGACACGAAAGGTCCGGATGCGCAGGAGCTTGAGGTCGAGCAGGGGATTGGGCACGCGCAGGCAGTAGAGCGAGGCAATCGACAGGATGACGACCGCCAGCACGAGTTCAGCCACGATCATGCTCCCGGCAGTGTCCTTGGCCGCAAGCGAGTCCATGCCGAAGACCAGCAGGATCATGCCGCTGCCGACCAGCAGAAAGCCGGGAAAATCGAACCGCGTGCGAACGGGCTTGGTCACCGTTGGAAACAGTGAGGCGGCGAGGATCGCCGCCGCCAGCGCGAACGGCACATTGATGAAGAAAATCCAGCGCCAGGAAATGTAGGTGGTCAGCGCGCCGCCAACGAGCGGGCCAACCAGCGGCCCGGTTTGGCTGGCCACCGAGATATACATGTTGATCTTCAGCGTTCGGTTGCGCGGAAAGCTCGACAGGATGACGACCTGGCCCAGCGTGCCCATCAGCGCGCCGCCGAAGCCCTGAAGCGCGCGGGCGCCGACCAGCATCCAGATGTCGTTCGAGAGCCCGCAGAGCGCCGATGAAGCGGCGAATACCAGCAAGGCAAAGCAATAGACGTTGCGCAGGCCGAAACGATCTGCCGCCCAGCCGCCAAGCGGCATCGAGATGATCAGGCTGGCGACGTAGACGGTGATCAGCAGGCCGAGCTGGCTCGGCGGACGGCCAAGGCTTTCGCTGATGCCCGGCAGCGCCGTCACCACGACATTCTGGTCGAGGCTGGTCATGAACACGCCGCAGGCGACCGTCAGCGGCAGCAGGAGCAAGGCTCTGGCCGGCATATCGGCGCGATCGGTGGCGCCGGCGGATAGTTCAGCGGTCATGGGGATGTTCGAACCAAATATGCCGACTCTGAGACGGGATTTTCATATCCCTTGGACCGGTTGGGCGGCCATGTCTCTCCATCATGGGCGCCCGCGGCAGGATTCTCTAGCGGCAGAACCGGTCGGCATTGAGGCCAGAAGCAACGGTGGCGCGGCAATCCGGCCGCATCGCCTACTGCACCTCGTAGCCGACTTCCTCGCTGGCATGACAGAGCGCCTTCCAGAACGAGCGGGCGAAAGAGCGGAAGACATAGATGTCGAACTGGTCGGTCCCGGTGCGCTGGATCTGGGCGAAGACATCGTGATGCGTCGTCGAGCGGCCGGCGCCGACGGGGAAGGCGGGCAGGGCGAAGTCGATGGCGAAGAACTTCGCCAGCACCCATTCGGCTTTCGGCCCGGCAATGCGGATGGCGGTGCGGCCATGCGACAGGTCCGTCACCGTGCCGATGGCCGGCGTCACCACCCTGGCGAAGACCGTGGCCAGTCCTTCGGCCTCGTCCGCGACGGTGAATTTTCCCGGCGCGAAACCGAACACCGACTTCGCGCCGTCGCTCAAGCCGCCGCCGGCGCCATCGGGCAGCGCAAGGCCAGCGACAGCACGGATGGCCGCGATCAATTTCTTCTCCTCGCCGGGCCATGCGGCGAGTTGCACGATCGAGCCCGGCCTGGTTTCGGTAAGCAGGAGCTCGACGCCATGTTCGAAATTGCCGTGCGAGCCGACATGGTACTCCGGGTCGAGGGGCGATTGACGCTCAACCATGCATGCGGGTCCCTTCCGGATCGTAGAAATGGTTGGAGACGATCTCGACCGGCCCGAAGCGGCCGCGCAAGGGGTCGGAGACATGGGCACGCGTGCCGTGCCTGGCCTTGCCGCCCTTGACCAAGGCCAGCGCGATATGCTTGCCGAGCGCCGGCGAATAGCAGCAGGCGGTGATATGCCCGATCGAGCCGTGCGGATTGGCTTCGTCGATTTCCTCGACAATGTGCGCGCCGCCATTGAGCGGCCGGTTGTCGAGCGCGATCAGGCCGACCAGCTCCAACCGCTCGGACGCGACGAGACCTTCCCGGTCCATCATCGCCGAGCCGATGAACGGCTTTTTCTTCGACAGCATCCAGTCGAGATGCAGGTCGCGCGCCGTGGTGCGGCCATCGATCTCGGCACCGGTGACGTGGCCCTTCTCGATGCGCATCGTGCCTAGTGCTTCGAGCCCATAGGTGACCATGCCGAAAGGCTTGCCGGCCTTGATCAAGGCTTTCCAGACATGCGTGCCATGGCCGGCGCCGGAATAGACCTCGAAAGCCATTTCGCCGGAGAAAGACAACCGGCAAACCATTACGGGAACGCCCGCTATCTCGCCGTGCACGATGCCCATGAAGGGCAGCGTCGCATTGTCGACGGCGGTGCCGGTGACGCAGGCCGCGAGGATTTGCCGCGCTTTCGGGCCGCCGATCGCGGCGCCCGCCCATTCGTCGGTCACCGAGGTGACGTGGACCTTGAGTTCGGGCCAGACCACGTCGAGGAAGTACTCGAGATGCTGCATCACCTTGCCGGCATTGGCCGTGGTGGTGGTCATCAGGAAATCCTGTTCGTCCAGCCGCCAGGTGGTGCCGTCGTCGAAGGCAAAACCGTCCTCGCGCAGCATCAGCCCGTAGCGGGCCTTGCCGACGGCCAGCGTCGAGAACATGTTGGTGTAGACACGGTCGAGGAACGTGGCGGCGTCGGGGCCTTGCACGGCGATCTTGCCCAATGTCGAGACATCGACGATGCCGGCGCTCTCGCGCGTCGCTTTGGCCTCGCGCACATAGGCCTGTTCGACGGTTTCGCCTGAAAGCCCGTAGATCATCGGCCGGTACCAGAGGCCGGCCGAATACATGGTCGCGCCGTTGGCGAGATGCCAGTCATGCATCGGCGTCAGCCGCTCGGGCTTCAAGTCGCCAAAGCGTTCGGCGGCGAGCGAGCCGATCGAAACCGGCGCGAAGGGTGGCCGGAAACGGGTCGTGCCGACGTCCGGGATCGGCTTGCCCAGCGCTTCCGCCATGATGGCGAGGCCGGGGACGTTGGAGCTCTTGCCCTGGTCGGTCGCCATGCCGAGCGTGGTGTAGCGCTTCAAGTGCTCGACCGAGACGAAGCCTTCGCGATGCGCCAGGCGGACATCCTCGGCCGTGACATCGTGCTGGAAATCGACAAAGCTCTTGCCGCTGGCCCTGATCTCGAAGACCGGCGCCGGATCGGGATCTCCAGGAATTGCTTCGACGGTGGGCAGCGCCGCCGGAGCGGCGGTCCCGCCAGCCGCGGCAAGGCCCGCGGCGCGGCCTTCGGCGATCGCCTCGACCGTCGAAAAGCTGCCGGTGAAGGCGCCGGCGCCGATCCATTTCTGTATAGGCTTGGGCGGCAGGAAGGCCTGCCGGGCGGCGTTCCATTCCGCCTTGGCGCCGGCCTGGCTGGCCAGATGGATGGTCGGCGACCAACCGCCCGACATCAGCAGGCAATCGGCATGGACGCTGCGCGCATCGCCGCTCAGCACACCGGCGACCATATCGAAACGTTGAACCTTGAGGCCGGACAAGGCCTTGCCGCCTTCCGTGGCAACCACCGCATGGCCAGACAGCAATTCCGCCTCGGCTTCGCCGGCCAGGGCGCTCATCTCGGCGGACGGCTGCGGGCGCACGTCAACGATGGCAACGATCGCGGCACCCGCCTGCTTCAGCGCCAGCGCCGACCGGTAGGCGCTGTCATTGTTGGTGAACAGCACGACCCGCTGGCCCGGCAGCACGCCGAATTCGTTGGCGTAGCGCTCCGCAGCATGCGCCAGCATCACGCCGGGCCTGTCATTGCCGGGAAACACCAGAGGCCTTTCGAAGGCACCGGTGGCCAGCACCACGGAACCGGCGCGGATCGCCCAGTAGCGATGGCGCGGCTCGCCCTTGGCGGGCTGTTCCTTGTGGTCGCTGACCCGTTCGAGGGCGGCAAGCGTGTTGTTGTCGTAGTAACCCCAGACCGTGGTGCGCGGCAGGAGCCGGACATTGTCGCGGGCCGCGAGCTGGGCGACCGTGCGGCGCACCCAATCGGTCGCCGGTGCGCCGTCGATGGTTTCGCCGGACCAATTGGCCGAACCGCCGAAATGCGGCTCGAGATCGGCCAGGATGACGCGGGCGCCCTGATCGGCGGCGGCCTTGGCGGCCATCAGGCCGGCCGGGCCGGAGCCGACCACAAGCACGTCGCAAAAGGCGTTCATGCGTTCGTAGCGAGCGGGGTCCTTTGCCGATCCGGCGCTGCCGAGGCCGGCGGCGCGGCGGATGAAATGCTCGCAGAACATCCAGAAGCGCGTGCCTTTCAGCGGGCCGACAACCGGACCCATGAAGGTCTTGTAGTAGAAGCCGGCCGACAGCAGCTTGCCGCCGAGCTGGTTGACGGCATGGATGTCCCAGGCGAGCGAGGGAAAACGGTTCTGGCTGACGGCAAGCAGCCCGTCATGGATTTCGACCATGGTTGCCGGGATGTTGGGCTCGCGCACCTCGCCCTTCAGCACCGTCACCAGCGCGTTGGGCTCCTCGACGCCCGCGGTCAACAGGCCGCGCGGGCGATGGTATTTGAAAGAGCGGCCGAAAAGGGTGACGCCGTTGGCCAGCAGCGCCGACGCCAGCGTGTCGCCGCCATGCCCGGTATAGGCAATGCCGTCGAAGGTGAAGCGGATGGTCTTCAGCCGGTCGATGCGGCCGCCAGTGTCGGTGCGGCGCGGGCTCATGGCTTGTCCTCCGCCTTGCGGCGCGCCGCCGAACCGTGATCGCCGCGCACGAAGGCGACATTGGAAATCTCATGCGTCAGCGTGTTGCGCACGACCCTCAGGTGAGCCCGGCAGCCGCCAGAATGCTGCCAGATCTCGTTGTGGTCGCCGGCCGGATTCAGCCGGTCGTAGACATAGGCATTCCAGGCCTCGAAATTCTGCGAGGCGGGGTCGGGGCGCTCGCGGTTGCCGTCACCCTGATAGGTGAACTCGATGACGTCGCGCGGGCCGCAATAGGGGCAAGTGATCAGCACGGAATGTTCCTAATGAAGGCTTGTTTAGTGAAGCCTCGGGTTCGCGCCCTGGCCCTTGTCGTCGATCACCAGGCCGCGATGAAAGCGGTCGAGCGTGAAAGGGGCGTTGAAATCGTGCGGCTGGTCCTTGGCGATGGTCCAGGCGAAGCACCAGCCGGAGGCAGGCGTCGCCTTGAAGCCGCCATAGCACCAGCCGCAATTGAGATACATGCCGGGCAGCGGCCCCATGGTGATGATCGGCGAGCCGTCCATCGACATATCGCAGACGCCGCCCCAAGAGCGCAGCATGCGCACACGCGCAAGGCCCGGGAAAAGCGCCAGCATCTCGCTCATCACCTCGTCGACGATGGGCAGGTTGCCGCGCTGGGCGTAGCTGTTGTAGCCGTCGATGTCGCCGCCATAGACAAGGCCGCCCTTGTCGGACTGCGACATATAGAAATGGCCCATGCCGAAGGTCACCACGGTGTCGATGAAGGGTTTGAGCGATTCGGTGACGAAGGCCTGCAGCACGTGGCTCTCGATCGGCATCGTCTCGACGCCGGCCAGTTGCATGACGCGGCCGGTGCTGCCGGCCACCGCGACCGCCACCTTCTTGGCCCTGATATCGCCGCGCGAGGTGGTGACGCCGGTGACGCGGTCGCCGTCGCGCAGGAAGCCGGTGACCTCGCAATTCTCGATGATGTCGACGCCACGCCGGTCGGCGCCGCGCGCATAGCCCCAGGCGACCGCATCGTGCCGGGCGGTGCCGGCGCGCCGCTGCATCAGGCCGCCGACGACGGGGAAGCGTGCCTCGCTGGAGATATCGAGCGCCGGAATCAGGCGCTTGATCTCGGCGGGCGTCATCAGTTCAGCATCGACGCCGAGATGGCGCATGGCATTGCCGCGCCTCGCATAGTCATCGAACTGGGCCGGCGTGTGCGCCAGGTTCAGGCAGCCACGCTGCGAGAACATGACGTTGTAATTGAGCTCGTGCGACAGGTTCTCCCACAGCTTCATCGAATGTTCGTAGAAGCGGGTGTTGGCCGGCAGCAGGTAGTTCGAGCGCACGGCGGTGGTGTTGCGGCCGACATTGCCGGAGCCGAGCCAGCCTTTTTCCAGCACCGCGACATTGGTGATGCCGTGCTCCTTGGCAAGATAGTAGGCGGTCGCCAGCCCATGTCCGCCGCCGCCGATGATGATGACGTCGTAGGACGCCTTCGGATCCGGCTTGCGCCAGGCCGGCTTCCAGTCCTTGTTTCCCTTGAGCGCGTTCGCGAGCAGCGAAAGGGCCGAGTACTCTGCCATGTGTAAGGTGTCCGTTGCGGGCGATGCGGCAGACTATAGAGCAGGGGGCTGACACAAAGCCAATATTGCGCCATCGCCTTTCGACTGGCCGACGCCTGATGTGCGCGATCGGTCGCGGTGACTTGCCCCATGATATGGCCGTCTTTATCAAGGACAGGCTTTTTGAATGCCTTTTCCGCCCGCGAGTCGCCGATCCACATGTTTTTCCGATTGCTTCGCCTCATCCTGGTCCTGGCGCTTGTCGTTTCGGCGCCGCTGTCGTTCGAGGCGGCGGCGCAAGGCGTTGGCCAGGCGCCCGCCGGACTGGTCGCCGACCAGCAGAAGATCATCCAGGGCCTGACGACGAAGACCGACAATTTCGAGAAGCAGATCCAGCAGGATGGCGTGGACGACGGCAGTCTCGTCGACATCCGGCTGCAACTGGAGGAGCTTTCACGGCAATCGTTGAACAGTGCATTGGCCTTCCGCACGCGCCTGGGCGAAATCAACAGCCGGCTCGAACAGCTCGGGCCGCCGCCTGCGGCCGGCCAGCCGGCGGAGCCCGACATCGTCAGCGCCGAGCGCGAGGGGCTGACGTCGGAAAAGGCGGAGATCAACGCGGTCATCGCGCAGGCCCAGACCCTGTCGATCCGCATCAGCGGACTGATCGACCAGATCGGCAACATGCGCAGCGCGCTTTTCCGCAATCTTTTGACCAAACGCTATGTGCTCTCTGACGCCTTGAGCCCGCAGGTCTTTTCCGACGCGCGCGACGAGTTCGACAATTTCTACAAGGCGGTGTCGTCCTGGCTTAGCTTTGCCATCAAGTTCAAGTTCCAGGCCATCCTGGCGGCAACCTTCGTGGCGCTCGGCCTGGCGCTGGTGCTGCTGGTCGGCGGGAGGCGCCTGTTTGGGCGCGTGTTCGAGGCCGACTCCACGAACGAGGACCCGTCCTATCTCAGCCGCCTGTCGGTGGCCTTCTGGTCAACCCTGCTGCCGACGCTGGCGGTCGCCGCCTTTCTCGGTTCAACCATCTTCTTTTTCAATTATTACAACGTTTTGCGTGGCGACATTGGCCTCTTCCTCAATGCCTTGGCCACCGTCATCGGCGTGGTGTTCTGCGTCAACCGGCTGACCAACGCGGCACTCGAGCCGCGTTTGCCCAACTGGCGCCTCATCCCCGTCGAGACCGGGCCGGCGCGCTGGTTGGTCCGCCTGACCACCGCCATGGCCGTGGTCATCAGCTTCAACACCTTCTTGTCGGTCGTGAACGACAAGATGGGGTCGCCGCTGTCGCTGACCATCGCGCGCAGTTTCGTCGCCACCATCATCGTCGGCGTCATCCTGATCCTGATGGCGATGCTGAGGCCTTTCAAGGCTCGTGACGGAAGCTGGCGCCCATGGCCTGCATGGCTGCGCTATACCTCGCTCGGGCTCGGGCTTTTCACCATCATCGCGGCGCTGCTGGGGTATATCGGCCTCGCGCTGTTCGTCTCGCTGCAGGTCGTGGTCACCGGCACCGCGCTGATAACAGCCTATATCGGCTTCCTGTCGGCGCAGGCGATCGGCGAGGAGGGCGCGTTCGCCAACACCTCGGTCGGGCGCTGGCTGTCGGCCAATTCCAGCTACGAGGATACCGCGCTCGACCAGCTCGGTCTTGTGGTCAGCATCGCCATCAACGTCATGATCGTGCTGGTGTTCCTGCCGCTGATCCTCTTGATGTGGGGTTTTCAGCCCGGCGATATCGAGGCGTGGGCGTACAAGCTCGCCACCGGGATCAATATCGGTTCGGTGACGATCTCGGTCACCGGCATCCTGTCGGGCATCGTCGTCTTCGTCATCGGCTATTTCCTGACGCGCTGGTTCCAGGGCTGGCTCGACGGCTCGGTCATGGCGCGCGGCAAGGTCGATACCGGGGTGCGCAACTCGATCCGGCTGGCGGTCGGCTATGCCGGCGTGGCGCTTGCGGCACTGGTCGGCATCTCGGCCGCCGGCATCGATCTCTCCAGCCTGGCGCTGGTCGCCGGCGCGCTCTCGCTCGGTATCGGCTTTGGCCTGCAGAACGTGGTGTCGAATTTCGTCTCGGGCCTGATCCTGCTGGCCGAGCGGCCGTTCAAGGTCGGCGACTGGATCGTGGCCGGCGACGTCAGCGGCACGGTCAAGAAGATCAGCGTGCGCGCCACCGAGATCGAGACCTTCCAGCGGCAGTCGGTGATCCTGCCCAATTCCAACCTGATCAACAATGCCGTCGGCAACTGGACGCACCGCAACAAGCTCGGCCGCATCGACATCAAGGTCGGCGTCGCCTACGGCAGCGACGTCAAGCAGGTCCACGCCGTCCTGCTCGACATCGCGCGCAGCCATCCGCTGGTGCTTAAGAACCCCGAGCCCTTCGTGCTGTTTTCCAATTTCGGCGCCGCGGCGCTCGAATTCGAGATCCGCGTGTTCCTGGCCGATGTGATGAACGGCAATGTCGTGCAGAACGATGTCCGCTTCGCCGTGCTGGAAAGATTCGATGACCAGCACATCGAAATCCCGTCCACGCCGCGCGCGGTCGTCGAGGCCAGGACGCACGTGGCATGGCCGACCGATGACGACAAGATCGAGGCCGATTTCGCCGAACAGGCAGAGGCCAAGGCGCAAGCCGAGGCCGAGGCGAAACGCCAGGCCAAGTCAGGCCGCAAGACGCGCAAGCCCGATCCGGATTAGGCTGGACATTGCCGGCTACATGCCGCCAAAGCCAATTGCGGCATGAATGCGGCATTCAGTTGCGGTTCAGCTTCCATCTCATATAAGCTCCCATGCAAAGGCGAGAATGCCTTGTGAAATGCAACAGAGGCGGTGGGAACACCGATATTGCAATGTGGAAGTCTCTCGTCGCTGCCGTGGCCCTGCTCGCCGTGAGCGGCTCGGCCCATGCCGCCAGCGCGGTCAACAAGGACGCCCAGACCCGCACGCTGGTCGTGACCGAGGGCGGCAGCAAGACCGAGCTGGCGCTGGCCGGCGGTGAAACCGTCGAGTTCTGCCAGAATGGCTGCTTCGTCACCTTGCCGAACGGTGACCTCGAAGCCCTGACCGGTTCGGAAACCATCGAGATTTCCGGCGGCGTCGCCCGCATCAAGTAATCTCCGTCGCATGGTTGGAAAGGCCGGGCATTTGTCCGGCCTTTTATCGTTTCCGGTAGCGGTTGCTTAACAATGAAGCCGGAAATACCTGGCGGCAGCCGTCTGCAACCGCACGTTTTAACGTTCGCTAGGCCATACCCCGCTATACCGCTATCCAAGACGCCGAAACACGGCGCTCAACGGGGTTCCGGTTTCGGATCATACGCGGGCAGGGCAGGACGGGCATGGATGCGCGGTCGGACAGGAACGCAATACCGCTTGCGGTCGATCTCGACGGCACGCTGATCGCGACCGATCTTTTGTGGGAAGGATTGTTCATCCTCCTCAAGAAGAACCCGCTCTATCTCTTCCTTGTGCCGTTCTGGGCGGCCGGCGGACCGGCTCGGCTGAAGCAGGCGATCGCCAGGCGCATCGACATCGACCCGGCCACGCTGCCCTACCGGGCGTCATTGCTCGACCGGCTCCGCGGCGAGCACGCCGAAGGCCGCAAGCTCGTGCTGGCGACCGGCACGCCGCGCAAGTTCGCCGATGCCATTGCTGTCCATCTCGGCATTTTCGACCGGGTGCTGGCCACTGACGGCCTCGACAATCTCACTTCGGACAAGAAGCGAGCCTCGCTCGTCGCGGCCTATGGCGATGCCGGTTTCGACTATGCCGGCAACAGCCGTCATGACCTCCAGGTCTTCGACGCGGCGCGCAGCGCGATCGTCGTCGCACCCGACCGTCACGCCGCGCGTTGGCAGGCGGCGCATGGTGCCGAAACGATGCCTGCGCCGAAGCCGACATTGCGGACCATCGTCAAGATGCTGCGGGTGCATCAGTGGCTGAAGAACTCGCTGATCGGCGTGCCGATGATGCTGTCGCACGAATATTTCAATTCCAGCATGATCTGGGAATGCCTGCTGGCGTTCATCTCGTTCAGCGCGGTGGCGTCGGCGATCTATATCCTCAATGATTTCTTTGATCTCGCGCTCGACCGCAAGCATCTCACCAAACGCAACAGGCCATTCGCCAGTGGTGCTCTGTCGATCCCGTTCGGCCTTGGCGCGATCGCGGTGCTGCTGACGATCGGCATGGGCACCGGGCTGTTCCTGTCGCTTGAATTCCTGGCTGTGCTCGGCGGCTACATGATCGTCACCACGGCTTACTCGCTGTCGTTCAAGCGCATGCTTCTGGTCGACGTGCTGACGCTTGCCGGTCTCTATACGGTCCGTGTGCTGGCGGGCGCGGCCGCGACCGGCGTCGACGTTTCATTCTGGCTGCTCGCCTTCTCGATTTTCTTTTTCCTGTCGCTGGCGCTGGTGAAGCGCTTCGTCGAACTGCGCACCACCGCCATTCCGCCGGGCGAGCGTATTGCCGGCCGCGGCTATCGGACCGAAGACCAGGAGATCGTTGCCCAGGCCGGCATGGCTTCGGCCTTCTCCTCGGCGCTGGTACTGGCGCTCTACATGGACAGCGTCGCGGTGCGCGAACTCTATCCGCATCCCTGGCTGATCTGGCCGCTGGCGCCGATCGTGCTCTATCTCACCATGCGCGTCTGGATCCTGGCGCGCCGCGACGAAATGCACGACGACCCGGTCGTCTTCATCATCCGCGACTGGCGCAGTCAGATCGTGGTGGCGATCGGCGCCGTGCTGCTGGTCATCGGGGGCTGGTAGCCATGGCCGAACGCTTTCAGAGCTTTGGCCTTGCCACGCCGCCAGCGGCAAGGACGATGCATGCCGATGACGCCATTGCATTGCTGAAGGGCGGTCAGGCGAGACAAGCGTCGCTGCTTGCCTATGGCAATGGCCGGTCCTACGGCGATTCCTGCCAGAACCAGGCCGGCACGGTCATCGACATGCGGCCCCTGAACCGCATTCGCGGCTTCAATGCCGAGACCGGCCTCCTCGAAGCGGATGCCGGTGTGCTGCTCGCGGATGTCATCGCCTATGCCGCGCCTCATGGCTTCTTCCCGGCCGTGGTCCCCGGCACACAATTCGTCACGCTCGGCGGCGCCATTGCCAACGATGTCCACGGCAAAAACCATCACCGGCGCGGCACGTTCGGGTGCCATGTGGAGAGCTTTACGCTGCTGCGGTCGGATGGACGGACCTATCGTTGCTCGGCGACCGACAATGCGCGCCTGTTCCGGGCGACCATCGGCGGCATGGGCCTCACTGGCCTCATCCTGTCGGCCTCGATCCGGCTGATGCGGGTTCCGTCGCTCGACATCGTGGAAAAGACGACGCGGTTTCGCGACCTCGGCGAATATTTCGACCTGGCCGAAGCGGCGGACCAGGCCAATGAATATGCCGTCGCCTGGATCGACCAGCTAGCCGGCGGCCGCAACAGCGGACGGGGGCTGCTGTTTACCGGCAACCACGCCGAGCACGGCTCGCACGCGGCCGCGCGCGCCAGCGCGAAATTCTTCGTGCCGTTCCAGCCGGCATTCAACGTTCTCAACCGGCCGTTCCTGACCGCTTTCAACGCCGCCTACAGGTGGAAAAAGGGCAGGGCCACCGGGCCGCGCCAGGTCGAATACCAGGGCTTCTTCTTTCCGCTCGACGGTGTGCGCGACTGGAACAGGCTTTACGGCCCGAAGGGGCTGTTTCAGCACCAGAGCGTGGTCCCGGAAGAGGCCGCGCGCACGATCGTGCCGGCGCTGCTCGCGGCCGCCCGGCGGGCCCGGCAAGGATCGTTCCTCACCGTCCTGAAGCGCTTCGGTTCGACCCGCTCGCCGGCACTGCTGTCGTTCCCCAGGCCGGGTTACACGCTGACGCTCGATTTCCCCAACAGAGGCGCGGCGACGATTGCCCTGCTGGGCGAGCTCGACCGCATGACGATCGCGGCTGGGGGCGCGGTCAACCCCTACAAGGACGCGCGCATGGCTGCCGCGACCTTCACCGCTTCGTTCCCGGACTGGCCGGAGCTGGAAGCCCTGCGCGACCCCGCCTTCATATCCGATTTCTGGGCGCGCACCGCCGGGAGCATCGAGCTGGGGCGGCGCGGTTCGGAAGCCGCCGAATAGATAAAAATTGAATAGATCATGGTTTATGAACGGTTAACGTCGAGGTTTACTCAAAATTGTCTTGTGAGTTCACGAAATCTTTTCAAGTCTGTATTACTTGAGATTACGGGTTGGCGGGTTGAAATGAAATATATCGTCTTCATTCTCTTTACGGTCATGACCAATGCCGCTGCGCAGCTCATGCTGAAGCAGGGCATGATGTCGCTTGGCCCCATTTCATTCGAGGGCACCAATCCGTTGATCAAGCTGCTGCAGATCGTCTTCAGCCCCTGGGTCTTCCTTGGCTTGTGCACCTTCGTGATTTCGATGGCCTCGCACCTCTATGTGCTGTCCAAGGTCGAACTCTCCTTTGCCTATCCCTTCCTCAGCCTGGCTTACGTGGCCGTCGCCATCTTCGCCTATTTCGTCTTCCGCGAGGATCTCAATGGCTGGCGCATCGCCGGCATCGCCTTCATCTGCGTCGGTACGGTGCTGATCGCGCAAAGTGGCCGAGGGCATGAGGACCAGACCGCTTCCATCACATCAGACAAGATCCCTGCAAACGAGACCGTTCGATGAGACATGTGATTTTCGGCGGTGACGGCTTCGTCGGCCGCCACCTTGCCCCGAAGCTTGTGGCGGATGGTGAAGAGGTCGTCGTCGCCGATATCGTCAAGAGCGACCTTGCGCATTACCGCAATGCCCGCTTCATCAAGTGCGATGTCACGGATTCCGCGTCGGTCGCCGCCGTCGGGCTGAAGGCAGACGATATGGTCTACAATCTGTCGGCCAAGATGCTGTCGCCGATCCAGGTGCGGGCCAAGCGGCATGACTTCTTCTTCCCGGTCAACTTCCATGGCACCGAGCACATCATGCAGGCCATGGACAAGGCCGGCGCGCCAAAACTTGTCCACTACACGACCGACATGATCTACGGCCACACGGTCACCCAGCCGATGACCGAGGAGCATACGGTCGCGCCGCTCGGCGAATATGGCTGGTCGAAGCAGAAGACCGAGGAACTGGCCGCCGAATGGCGCAAGCGCGGCATGTCGATCTCGCTGTTCAGGCCGCGCCTGATCATCGGGCCCGGCCGGCTCGGCATATTGGAAAAGCTGTTCAAGCTGATCGATTGGAACCTTCCGGTGCCGATGATCGGTTCGGGCAAGAACCCCTATCAGTTCATCTCGGTGTTCGACTGCGCCGAGGCCGCCCGCGCCGCCTGGAAGGCCGGTGTCCCCAACGAGGCCTATAATCTCGGCTCGCTCAACCCGCCGCCGGTGAAGAAATTGCTTGGCGACCTGATCCGGCATGCCGGTTCGAAGTCGATCCTGTTGCCAACGCCAGGCTGGGCGGTCAAGCGCACGCTGGACCTGCTCGATCTCATGAACATGCCGATCATGGATCCGGAGCAATATCTGATCGCCGACGAGGACTGCGTGCTCGACGTGTCCAAGGCCGAGCGCCAGCTCGGCTGGGTGCCCCAATATCGCGACGAGGACATGCTGATCGCCGCCTATAGCGAATACCGCGCCAAGAAGGCGGGTCCCGCCGTCGCCGCCAACATGTGCCCGCCGAATAGCGGCCCGCCAAACAGTTTTATGGCGCACGACGCTGGTCGTAGCGCGGACAGGAGATTGAAATGACCGTGATGGCTAAACCCGAGCAGACGAATGCGCGCACCCTGGTCAGCGCGCCGGCGCTGTCGCCCGCCACCGTCGCCAAGCCCGACCTGATCAGCGTCGAGCAGGCCAAGGCGATGGACGTCGCGCGCATGACGGATCTGTTCAAAGCACATCTCAACCCCGGCCAGCTGCATTTCATGAAGCTGCTCGGCTTCCACAAGATCAAGATCGAGCGTGCCGAGGGCATGTTCTACATCGACCAGAACGGTCGCAAGATCCTCGATTTCTTCGGCGGCTTCGGCTCGCTGGCCTTCGGCCACAACCATCCGCGCATCCTAGAGGCGCGGAAGCAGTTCCAGGAGGAGAAGCGCCAGGAAATCGCCATCGCCTTCATGTCGCAATACGCGGCGGCATTGGCGCACAATATCGCGAAGTGCTCACCTGGCGATCTCGACATGGTGTTTTTGGGCTCGTCCGGTTCGGAAGCGATGGAAGCGGCGGTGAAGCTCGCCGAGCGTGCCGCCGGCCCGAAACGGCCGAAGATCGTCTATGCCGAGAATTCCTTCCACGGCAAGACCAAGGGTGTGCTGGGCATCACCGACGGCCAGCTCTACCGCGCCGACTTCAAGATGGCCGACAATACCGTGCGGATTCCCTTCGGCGACATCGAGGCGGTCGAACGCCTGTTCCGTACCGATCCGGAGATCGGCGTCATCGTGCTCGAAACCATCCAGGGCGGCGGCGGCATCATCCAGGCGCCGACTGAGTATTGGCAAAAGCTGCGGGCGCTGTGCGACCAGTATGGCGTGCTGTGGGTCGCCGACGAAGTCCAGTGCGGCTATGGCCGCTCGGGCCGCTTCTATGCCTTCGAGCATTATGGCGTCGTGCCTGACGTGACGGCACTGGCCAAATCGCTTGGCGCCGGCAAGGCCGCGGTCGGTGCGATGATCGCGCGCCGCGAAATCTACATGAAGGCCTACGGCACGCCGAAGACGGCGATGATCCATGCCATGGCCACTTTCGGCGGCATGGGCGAGGCGTGCGCCACCGCGATCGAGGGCATCAACGTGCTCTACGATGAGGGGCTGATCGACAACGCCGCCGTCACCGGTAACTATCTGCTGCAGCGCCTGCAGGCGCTCAGGGAAAGATATCCCAAGATCATCAAGGACGTGCGCGGCAAGGGCTTCATGATCGGCCTGGAGTTCCACGACTTCTCGCAGACCTTGCCGATGGTGCTGCGCCCGGTCGTCAGCGTGCTCGACGACAAGCTCAAGGGCTCGCTGTCCGGCTTCGTCGGCGCGCTGCTCCTGCGCGACTATGACGTGCTTGTCGCCTTCACCGAATACAACCGTAACGTCATCCGGCTCGAGCCGCCGCTGATCTGCCAGCGCGAACATGTCGACCGCTTCGTCGATGCCTTCGACAGCCTGTTGTCGCGCGGCATCGTGTCGATCGTGAAGGACTTCGTCAAAAGCCAGGTCCGTTAACGAGGTTTGCGGAACACTGTCATGCTGACCAAGTCGCCCGCTCCGCAAAATCCACTCGACCGGCTCGTCGAGACCGGTCTGGCGTGGGGCGAGGGGACCTATGCGCGGCTGGCGGCTCCGATCGGCGCGGCGGCCTTCGCGCTCTATATCCTTTTGACGGCGTTCACGGCCTGGGTGATGCCCGACGCCAACTGGGACATGCTGCCCTATCTCGCCATATCGGAGGAGGGCACCTACCCCAATCCCCAGGCGCTGCATGACTATGCCTACGACACCGTCAAATCGGGTGTCTCGGCCGGCGGTTACAAGGCGCTGACCGACGATGGCGGCGGCTTCCGCAGCCATATGGCTGAGAATGCGGCCGACTTCCATTCGCTGCTCGGCATGTACCGGATCAAGTTTCTCTACGCCGAGATCCTGTCGACGCTAAGCGCGGTGATGTCACCGGTCGCGGCGATGCGCCTGGTGCAGGTGTTCTCGGTGCTCCTGTTTGGTGCCATCACATTGCTCTGGCTGCGCGGGGAAAAGGCGTTGGCCTTGGCGCCGGTGATCGGCGCGGTTCTGATCATGGCCGATTTCGGCGACGCCGCGCGCGCTTCGACACCGGACCTGCTCACGTCAGCGCTCTTGCTGGGTGGTCTCTATGCCTATGTCCGAGGCCGCGAGGCGGCAACGGCCATCCTGCTCTTCCTGGCCTTCATGGTGCGGCCGGACAATATTGTTTTCCTTGCGATTTTCGCGATATTGCTGGTCGCCTTCCGGCAGAAGGCCTGGGGCGCGCTGGCCGGTTTCGCCGCGTCTTTCGTCGCGTATTTCGCCATTTCGCACTGGGCTCATCATCCTGGCTGGTGGCCACATCTGTGGTTCTCCAGCATCGAGCAACACTACGACATGGATGGGTTCGAGCCGGCGTTTTCGCTTATCGCCTATCTCAAGGCGTTCTCCGCATCGCTGCTACGCGCCGTCAACCTGAACAGATGGGTCGGGGTTTCGGTGCTGGCGCTGGCCGGCTGGTTCGCGGCCGGCCGCGCTGGCTTCCGCCTCGACCGCCGCGCCGGCATCCTGTTCGCGGCGCTGGTGCTCGGCGCGCTGGCCAAATTCACCGTCTTCCCGATCCACGATACGCGTATCTATTTCCCGCATCTGATCCCGCCATTTCTGCTGCTGGCGCCACCCTTCATGGCGTTGTGGGCAGCGGTCACCCGCGGCCAGCACCGCGCCGCCTTGCACGTCCTATCAGGAGACAAATCATGAGTTCGGTTTCCAATCTGGCGCGCATTGCCCTGTCGCTTGGCCTTCCAGCCGGCTTGCTCGATCGCGGGCCGTCGCTGCGCGGCACCAAGTTCCTGGCCAAGGCGGCGCTTAAGGCACGCTTCGGCGGCGGCGGCCGGCCATTCCAGATGGTCAATGTCGGCGCCTGCGATGGCGCGCTGTTCGATGACGTGACGCCCTGGCTGCACCGCATTCCCAAAGCCCGCGCCATGCTGGTCGAGCCGATCCCCTACAATCAGAAGCGGCTGCGCGCCAACTATCCCGATACCGGGCGTTTCATCATCGAGCCGGTGGCGGTGACGAAAACCAGGGGCACGATCACCGTCCATACTTTCGATGCCGCGGCGCTGGAGGCCGGCACGCTGCCGATCGAATTCATTGGCTGCTCATCGGTGACCGACACCAATTTGATGTCCGGCAAGAATGCCTGGGGCGAGGCCGACGCCAACTTCAACAAGTTCGCGCCGCATCTGAAAGACATCGAGGTGCCGTCGGAGACGTTGCAGACATTGCTCGACCGCAACGGCATCAGCCACATCGACGCCTTCCTCGTCGATTGCGAAGGCGCCGACTGGATCGTCTTCGAACAGCTCGACCTGAAGCGTTACCGTCCCGGCATGATCAAGGTCGAGGTCGGCGCTTTACCAGCGGCAGAAATCGGCCAGGTCGTTGTCAAGCTGAAGACGGCGGGCTACCAGGTCGGTTTCCAGGCCGAGGATGTCTGGGCGTTTGCCTGACAGGCAGCCGTTTTCCCTGATTTATGACGGGTCGCGCCGCACCTGCGGCGTGTCGCAAACAGGCGGTAGCGCCGTGCCCGCCGCCTGCATATTGTGCGCCGATCAGACGGGCGCCGACGCCGCCCGCAACAGCACTTTGGAGTCGCGGGCAATGGCAGAGTTTCCGAAAAAGGTGAAGGTCGTCATCATTGGCCTCGGCGGCATCGTGGGCGCGTCGATCGCCCATCATCTGATCGAACGCGGCTGGACCGACATTGTCGGCATCGACAAGTCGGGCATCCCGACCGATATCGGCTCGACCGCGCATGCGTCGGACTTCTGCTACACCACCAGCCACGATTTCCTGTCCTGCTGGACGACGCTCTACTCCATCGATTTCTACGAGAAGATGGGCCATTACGCGCGTGTCGGCGGCCTCGAGGTCGCCCGCGTCGGCGACGACGGGCGCATGGACGAGATCAAGCGCAAGATCGCTTCGGCCAAGGCCTTCGGCACCCGCGCGCGCCTGATCGAGCCCGCCGAGATCAAGGAAAAATTCCCGCTCATAGAAGAGGATCTGGTGCAGGGCGGCCTGTGGGATCCGGACGCCGGCCTCGTCATCCCACGCTCGCAGACGGTTGCCGGCAAGCTGGTCGATCAGGCGGAAGCCTCGGGCAAGCTCAAATCCTTCGCCAACACGCCTGCGAAGTCGCTTGTCGCCAAGGACGGCCGCATCAGCGCCGTGGTGACCGACCGCGGCACGATCGAGGCCGATTACGTCATTGTCTGCGCCGGCATCTGGGGCCGGCTGATCGCCGAGATGGTGGGCGAGGACCTGCCGGTCATGCCGATCGACCACCCGCTGACCTTCTTCGGGCCCTACACCGAGTTCGCCGGCACCGGCAAGGAGATCGGCTGGCCGCTGCTGCGCGACCAGGGCAACTCGGCCTATATGCGCGACACCGGCGACCCCAAGACCGCCGAGGGCGGCCAGATCGAGTGGGGCTATTACGAAGAGACCAATCCGCGCCTCTGCCACCCGCGCGATCTGCTTGAGAAGGACCAGGCGCGGCTGTCGCCGTCGCAGCGCGATCTCGACATGGAGCAGATCCTGGCACCACTCGAACGCGCCATGGAGCTGACGCCGATCCTGGGCGAACTCGGCTACAATGAAGGCCATTCCTTCAACGGCTTGCTGCAGGTGACCGCCGATGGCGGGCCGTCGATGGGCGAGAGCCAGAAGGTGAGGGGTCTCTGGTACGCCGTCGCCATCTGGGTCAAGGACGGCCCTGGCATGGGCAAGCTGATCGCCGACTGGATGACCGACGGCCGCACCGCGATCGACCACCACGCCATCGATTATGCGCGTTTCTATCCGCACCAGACCAAGGAACAGTTCATCTGGGATCGCTGCACCGAAACGGCGATGAAGGTCTACAATCCGGCGGTGCATCCGCGCGAACCTTTCTCCAAGGGCCGCAACATCAGGCGCTCGCCCTTCTGGGAGCGCGAGAAGGAACTCGGCGGCTATTTCATGGAACTCGGCGGCTGGGAGCGCGCCCACGGCTACGCCGCCAACGAGCATCTGCTCGAGAAGTACGGCAACCGGGTACCGGTGCGCGAGAACGAGTGGGACAACCGCCATTTCTGGCGGGTGTCCAATGCCGAGCATCTGGCGATGAGCGAGGATTGCGGCATCGTCAACCTCTCGCATTTCTCGATGTATGACATCGAGGGACCCGACCACGTCGCGCTGCTGGAATGGCTGTGCGCGGCCAAGATCGGCGGCGACAACAATATCGGCAAGGGCATCTACACCCACTTCCTCGACGAGGAAGGCATGGTGCGCGCCGACTTCACCGTGATCCGCATGGCCGATCGCTGCCGGCTGATCGACGGCGCCGACGCCGGGCCGCGCGACTTCCGCTACATGCAGCGCACCGCGCAGGACAAAGGGTTCGACGTCACCATCACCGATGTGACCGAGAAGTACGTCACCATCGGGATATGGGGGCCGAACGCCCGCACCACCTTGCAGA
This sequence comes from Mesorhizobium sp. ES1-6, assembly GCF_020164775.1. Classification (NCBI taxonomy): domain Bacteria; kingdom Pseudomonadati; phylum Pseudomonadota; class Alphaproteobacteria; order Hyphomicrobiales; family Phyllobacteriaceae; genus Mesorhizobium; species Mesorhizobium sp. ES1-6. The sequence goes on along the minus strand of NZ_JAIUGU010000001.1, from coordinate 944,315 downwards.
AGGTGGTCGAGAACCCGGATGGACTTTCGCCGGAGAATTTTCCATTCGCGGCGATCAAGCCGGTCCGCATCGGCGGCAAGGATGTCACCGCCTTCCGTATCTCCTATGTCGGCGAGCAGGGCTGGGAGCTGCATATGCGCTACGAGGATGGTCTGGCCGTCTGGGACGCGCTGCGCTCGACCGGCGTGATGCCGTTCGGCGTCGAGACCTACGCCAACACGCGCCGCATGGAGAAGAGCCTGCGGCTGCAGAATGCCGACCTGTTGACCGAGTACAATCTGCTGGAAGCCGATCTCGCCCGGCCGAAGGTCAAGGAGAATGATTTCTGCGGCAAGGCCAAGCATGTCGAATACCGCGAACGCGCAAATCAGCCGGCCATGCTGTGCACGCTGGTGATGACCGAGAATACGGATTCCAAGGGTGTTGCCCGTTATCCCGTCGGCATCATGCCGGTGATCGACCCCGAGAGCGGAGAAACGCTGGTCGACGAACTTGGCCGCCGTTCCTTCACCACATCGGTCGCCTATGGCCCGACCATCGGCAAGAACATAGCGCTCGCCTATCTGCCCTGGGCCTATGCGCAGGAGGGCCGCAAACTGAATGTCGAGTATTTTGGCGAGACCTATCCGGTTGAAGTCGCCGGTGTCGGCTACAAGCCGCTCTACGATCCGGAAAATCTGAAGCCGCGGAGCTGATTTGCCCGGTGGAATAATGGACTGATCGCAAAAGCCTGGTTTGGAGCCGGGCTTTTGTCTTTTTAACCGGGCTGTTTTCGCTTACCCTTGCGGAATGTCTGCTTTCCCCCGCGCAAGACATCTGCTTTCCGGCTGCGCTGCCCTGGCGCTGACGCTCTGGCTGGTGCCGGGATCCCGCGCCGACGAGCCGGTCGATGTCGAGCTGGTGCTGGCGGTCGACGTTTCGCTGTCGATGTCGCCGGACGAGCTCGAGATCCAGCGTCACGGCTACGCGGCAGCGCTGACGCATGACAATGTGCTGCAGGCGATCGCCGACGGCGCCTATGGCAAGATCGCCGTCACCTATGTCGAATGGGCTGGCACCAACTGGCAACGCGTCATCGTGCCGTGGACGATGATCGCGACGCGGGCCGACGCGGAGCGGGTGGTGGCGCAATTGTCGGCCCAGCCACCCAACAGCGCGCGGCGCACCTCGATCTCCGGCGCGCTGGAGTTCGGCAGCGACCTTTTCGCCGAAAGCGGCTACCAGGGAACCAAGCGCGTCATCGACATTTCGGGCGACGGGCCAAACAACCAGGGCGCGCCGGTCAATCTCACCCGCGACGCGGTGGTCAGGCAAGGCATCGTCATCAACGGTCTGCCGCTGATGACGCGAGGCGGTTTTTCCGGCGTCTATGATGTCAACGATCTCGACCGCTACTACAGCGACTGCGTTATCGGCGGCGCCGGCGCCTTCATGATCCCGGTCAACGACTGGACGCAATTTCCCGAGGCCATCCGCCGCAAGCTGGTGCTGGAGCTTGCCGGTCCGGCGTCACCGCTATGGGCGGCGGAGGAGGCGAATCATCCACCAGTGGTGCTGGCGCAGGACAAGCCGGCCACCGACTGCGAGATCGGCGAGAAAATGTGGCGCAACCGCAACTGGATGCCCGACAGCCGCTAGAGCAATTCCAAACCAGGTTACCGCGTGCTGCCGGTGTCGCCGAACACGTTCCTGTTGATTGACAAGCCGATTGGCGTCTGTGAACAATTTGCCCCAGAGAAACAAAAGGGGAACTGATATGAACAGGATCGCCGTCCTTGCCGCGACATTGACACTTGCCGCCGGTCTGTCCGCGCCGGCCATGGCCGCCACATCACTCACCATCGGCATCAGCGGCTGGACCGGCTTCGCGCCGCTGACGCTTGCCAAGCAGGCGGGGCTGTTCGAGAAGCATGGCCTCGACGTAACCTTGAAGAAGGTGCCGCAGGCCAGTCGTCCGCTCGCCATGGCCAGCGGCGACTTGCAATGCGCCGCCACCACGGTCGAGACATGGCTGGTCTGGAACGCCAGCGGGGTGACCACCAAGCAGATTTTCCAGCTTGACAAATCCTATGGCGCCGACGGCATCGTGGTGCGCAACGACATCAAGACCGTCGCCGATCTCAAGGGCAAGAACGTGGCGTCCTCCGCCCCGGGAACGTCGCCCTATTTCATGCTGGCCTGGGTGCTGAACAAGAACGGCATGTCGACCAAGGACGTGACGGTCGTCAATCTCGAGCCCGACGCGGCGGCGCAAGCCTTCCTCGCCGGCCAGAACGATGCGGCGGTCACCTACGAGCCCTTCATCTCGGCCGTGCGCGACAAGGCCGACCAGGGCCATATCCTGGCGACCACGCTCGACTATCCCATGGTTCTCGACACGGTCGGCTGCACGCCCGAATTCCTCAAGGCCAATCCCGACGCCGCCAAGGCACTGGCCGACAGTTATTTCGACGCGCTCGACCTGATCAAGAAGGATCCCCAGAAATCCTACGAGATCATGGGCGCCGACGTGAAGCAGTCGGCCAAGGAATTCGAGGATTCGGCGAAGTATCTGAAATGGGCCGACAAGGCCGAGAACAAGACGTTCTTCACCAAGGAGTTCCAGGACTTTTCCAAGACCGCCGGCGAGTTGCTGCTGCAGATGGGTCTGATCAAGGAGGCGCCCGACGTCGCCACGCTGGCCGACATCAGCGCCGTGGCGAATTGACGGTTCAACCCTTGGACACTTTGCGGTGGCGCCGAGCGCCGCCGCCTTGCCGCTGACAAAGGACGAAGATGCGCCCCTTGCATCCTGTCTCCCCGGGCCTGCGAACCGTGCTCGGCATTTCCTTCTTCGTGCTGTTCGTGGCCTTCTGGGCCTGGATCACGCTTGGCGGCCACGTCAACCGCATCTTCCTCGCCGATCCGCTGTCGATGCTGCGGGATGGCTGGCGGCTGCTGGTCGAGGATCGTTTCTGGCTCGACATACTGATCACCATCTGGCGGGTCTTCGGCGGCTTCGTGCTGGCCTCGGTCGTCGCGGTGCCGCTCGGCATCGCCATGGGCGCCTGGAAGCCGGTGGAAGCCTTTCTGGAGCCGTTCGTCTCCTTTGCCCGCTATCTTCCGGCGTCGGCCTTCATTCCGCTGCTCATCCTGTGGGCGGGTATCGGCGAACTGGAGAAGCTGCTGGTCATTTTCGTCGGCTCGGTGTTCCAGATCATCCTGATCGTCGCGGTCAAGGTCGGGTCGACGCGGCGTGACCTTGTCGAGGCCGCCTATACGCTGGGCTCGACCAACAATGGCATCGTCAGACGGGTGATCATGCCGGCCAACGCGCCCGAGATCGCCGAGACGCTGCGGCTGGTGCTCGGCTGGGCCTGGACCTACGTCATCGTCGCCGAACTGATCGGCTCGTCGTCAGGCATCGGCTACATGATCATCAACAGCCAATCGCGGCTGGCGACCGGGCAGATCATCTTCGGCATCATCGTCATCGGTCTGATCGGGCTGCTCTCCGACTTCGCTTTCAAGGCCTTCAACCGCTGGCTCTTTCCGTGGAGCCTGGCGTGAGCAAGCTCCTCATCGAGGGCGTCTCGCGAACCTTCGCCGGCGTGCGGGGCGGAGAGCCCGTCAGGGCGCTGATGCCGATCGACCTGGCGGTCGCCGCCAACGACTTCATCACCATCCTGGGGCCGTCGGGTTGCGGAAAGTCGACGCTGCTGAGGATCGTCGCCGGTCTGGAGGCGCCAAGCGAAGGCCGCGTGCTGCTCGACGGCAAGGCGGTGACGAGGCCCGGGCCGGACCGCGGCATGGTCTTCCAGTCCTACACGCTGTTTCCCTGGCTGACAGTGGCGGAAAACATCGCCTTCGGCCTGCGCGAACGCGGCATGGCCGAGAAGGAGCGGGACGGCATCGTCGCGTCCTATGTCGATCTCGTCGGGCTGAAAGGGTTCGAGAACCATTGGCCGAAGCAGCTTTCGGGCGGCATGCAGCAGCGCACCGCGATCGCCCGCGCCTTGGCCAACGATCCGGAAATCCTGTTGCTGGATGAGCCGTTCGGGGCGCTGGACAACCAGACGCGCGGACTGATGCAGGAGTTGCTGCTCGGCATCTGGGAAAGGCGCAAGAAGACGGTGCTGTTCGTCACCCACGACATCGAGGAAGCGATCTTCATGGCCTCGCGCGTGATCGTGATGACGGCGAGGCCCGGCCGCATCAAGTCGGATGTCGCCATCGACCTGCCGCATCCGCGCCATTACACGCTGAAGACCAGTCCCGAATTCTCTGCGCTGAAGGCGCGGCTGACCGAGGACATCCGCGTCGAGGCGATGCGGACGGCGCAAGTGCAGCCGGCCGAGGGTTGATCAGGACCCTGTCCGATCAGGCCGCCAGCAGCTGCTTGCGGTCGACGCGTTCCTGCTGCGGCGAGCGGGCATAGAGCTCGCGGTAGCATTTGGAGAAATGCGAGGCCGAGACGAAGCCGCAGGCGACCGCCACCTCGACCACCGGCATCGACGACTGGATCAAGAGATGCCGTGCGCGGTCGAGGCGGATTTCCAGATAGTAGCGGGCCGGCGAGCGTCCCATCTCGGTGCGGAACAGGCGCTCGATCTGGCGGCGCGACAGGTCGACATGGTCGGCGATCTCGATCAGCGACAGCGGCTCGGAGAGATTGGCCTCCATCAGCTCGATGATGGTCAGCACTTTGGAGTTTTGCACGCCGAGCCGGGCGCGCAGCGGCAGGCGCTGGCGGTCGGTCGGGCTGCGCACGCGGTCGGTCAGCACCTGCTCGCAGACCCGGTTGACGAGGCTCTCGTCGAAATCGTCGCCAATCAGCTTCAGCATCATGTCGAGCGCGGCGGTGCCGCCGGCGCAGGTGTAGATGTTCTGGTCGATCTCGAACAGGTCGGCAAAGACATTGGCTTTCGGGAAGGCCTCGGAAAAGCCCGGCAGGTTTTCCCAATGGATGGCGCAGCGCTTGTTCGACAACAGCCCGGCAGCGGCGAGGATATGCGCACCCGTGCACAGGCCACCGACCGCAACGCCGCGATTGTATTCCTCACGCAGCCAGGCAAAGGCCGACTTATTCTGGTAGCGCTCGACATTGATGCCGCTGCAGACGATGGCCATGTTGGGGCGATCCGGCCCCGCCATCTTCTTGCGTTCCTCCTCCAGCGAGGTGTTGACGGCGCATTCGACGCCGTTGGAGGCGCGCACCGGCTTGCCGTCGATGCTGGCAAGGCGCCAGCGATAGGCCTCATAGCCGAGCATCCGATTGGCGGAGCGCAGCGGGTCGAGCGCGGTCGCAAAAGCGATCATGGTAAAATCGGGAACAAGGAAGAACACAAACGATCGCTTGATCGGATGCTTGACGGCGTTCACGGGGAACCTCATCTGGCCATGACGCGAACAGGATGTCGCGAATAGCATAGCGACATCAGGAAAAACCATGCTTGTCAATCGGCTACGCTGGCTGAGCGGGATTATATTTGCGACATGGGTCGCAAATGGGCAATTGCTGTGCGCGATGCCCCCGGGAAGCAGCGCCGACTGTTCAGGCGGCGGGCAAAAGGCAACAAAAACGCCGCCTTGGCCGGAGCCAGGCGGCGCTACAGTCTTAAAGCAGCGGCAGGGACGCGCTGCCTCGAAAAAGGGTCAGGCGACGAAGCCAAGACGGGCCGCGGCCATCGCGCCGGTCTGGCCGGGCATGGTGTTGGCGAGGCGCTGGCGCTCGAGAGCGGTGGTCAGGTTCATTTCGCGGCGGGCGAAGAGGCGGGCAAAAAGCTTCATGATCATCTCCAATCGGTTGCTCGCGGATCGTCCCGAAAATCGAATTTTCGGAAAGCACGATGCGCAGACTCAAAGTGTTAGAGCGTACTTTGTGCCTCCAGTTGGACGCACGTCGCTCTAAACGGGTCGCCTTCGCTTGATGGAGTGGGGCAGCTCGTTTGCTGACGGTGATATAGGCTTGTGTGAGCGGAAACTAAATCGCAAAAGCGAAGCGCTTGATATGAAAAGCGACACCGAATGCGACAAATTTGGGCGGCTTAGGGGTGGATCACCCCGCATTTGCCAATGTTTACAGCGGTTTAGTCTGAAAAATGAGCTGCTATGCGGCTTGCTCATATGCGCCATGCAACGGCGGCATGGCTCCTGAATTCGTTTGAATACAAATAAAATAGAGAAGGCCTGCCGGGCGGGTTGCGCGGCAGGCCTTCAGCATGGGGTACACACGATCTACTTTGCTCCAGCCCAGGATCCGACGCCATTGCGAATGCCGGTCTTGGTGTCGGAAGCTTCCGGCCAGCCGATATCCTTCTGCAACTCGATCGGCAGGGAACGGATGGCGCGTTCGGTCTGGTAGCGGGCGCGGGCCGCGTTGAATTCGGTCGCGATGCGGCCGAGGGACGAGAGGATAGACATATCGATCTCCTTTGCTGCGGCGCGGGAGGCGCCGGCAATGCCTTACGTCAGGTCTGTTACAGCTTCATTTCACGTCGAATGCAGGTCCGCGTCATGGTCGTTTGGTGACCGCTTTGGCAGCATGCTGCTTCGATGGAGTTGACTATGCTCCTGATCTGATGTTCAATCAAACGAAATGGAATGATGCTTTGTATCAGAAAAATTGAAGGCTAATCGCCATGAACGCCCCGCTTAATCATCCGCTGCCGCTGCTCGACCTCGACGTTTTGCGCACCTTCGTGGCGATTGCCGAGACCGGCAGTTTCACCACGGCGGCCAATGCGGTGTTCCGCACGCCGTCGGCTGTCTCCATGCAGATAAAGAAGCTGGAGGACATTCTCGGCCGCTCGGTGTTCGCGCGCGACGCGCGTTCGGTGACGCTGACCACGGACGGCGAAATGCTGCTCGGCTATGCCCGCCGGCTTTTGTCGATCAACCGCGAGGTGGTGTCGAAGTTCATCATTCCCGACATTGTCGGCGTGGTGCGGCTGGGGTCGCCGGACGACTATGGCGAGCGTGTGCTGCCGCATGTGCTGAAGCGCTTCGCGCAGTCGCATCCCTCGATCGCCGTCGACGTCACCATCGACCAGAGCAGCAATCTGCGCCGCCGCATGGATGACCGCGCGCTCGACATCACGCTATTGACAAACTCCTACAAGACCAGCGCGCTCGGCGCCGAGGTGCTTTTGACCGAACCGATCGTGTGGGCCGGCGCCAAGGGCGGCTGCGCGCATCTGCGCGAACCGCTGCCGGTGTCATTGTGGGAAGAGGGCTGCGCCTGGCGGGCCGGTGCGCTCGAGGCATTGGGCCGCGAGGGCCGCAACTACCGCGTCGCCTATATGAGCGCGCATACGGCCGGCCAGCGCGCCGCCATCATGGCCGACCTCGCGGTGGCGCCGCTGCCGCGATCGTTCCTCGGCAACGACATGGTCGAACTCTGCCCGAAGGACGGTATGCCCGATATCGGTACCTACAATCTGGCCATGGTGGTGGCGCCGGACGCCAGCGCGCCGGTCAAGGCCGTCGCCGACCATATCCGCGCGACCTTCGAAGTGTTCCGGGAAACCGGCAAGTTCTGATCCGGCCGAACGCCGGATCAGGCCGTAGAGCGGTTCAGCGTTTCCAGGAATTGCTATTTCGCGGCCTCGGCGGACTGCCAGCCCGGTCCGGCCATGCGTTTTCTTTCGGAACGGCCATGCGCGGGCTGCGGGCGCAGAAAGGCGGCTATGCGGTCGCGCGCGCGTCGCGATTCCGGCATGTCGATCAACGGCCAGACGTGGAACATGCCTTCCTCGTAGACGACATCGACCTCGACGCCGGCGGCACGCGCCTTCTCTGCGAAGATCAGATTGTCCGGGCTGAGCAGATCGTGCGAGCCGGTCAAAAGCAGGGTCTTGGGCAGGACTGAGAGGTTGCCGTAGAGCGGGCTGATGTGCCAATCGCGGCGGTCGATGCCGGCGCTGTACATGCGGATCGCCTCGAGTCCGCCTGGAATGCCCAGCCAAGGGTCGTTGCGCTCCGCCTCGAACACTTCGGGATTGGCAAGCGACATGTCGAGCCCTGGCGAAATCAGCACATGGCGCGACGGCAGCGGCAAACCTTCCTCGGCCGCCATCATCGTCAGCACCACGGCCATGTTGCCGCCGGCGGAATCGCCCATGAAGACGATATCCTCGGCTTCGGTCTCGTCGAGCATCCGGCGGTAGACGTCGCCGACCATGCCGAACATGGCGTGGAAATCATGTTCGGGCGCGATTGGATAGATCGGTACCGTGATGCCGTAGCCCAGCCGATCCGCCATGTCAGCGATCAGGTGCCAGTGATAGGCCGTTATTTCAAAGACATAGGCGCCGCCATGCAAATACAGTATCCGCTTGCGCTCGCCAGCCCTTGCGGCGATCTCGTAGACCGGGAAGCCGTCGACGGTGCGCGTCGTGATGTCGAAACGCTGGCGCAGCAAGGCCGGCGGATGATGATCTTCCGTCTTGCGTGCATAGGCGATCCAGCGCTGCAGGTTTTCCGGGCTGGAAAAAGCCTTCTTGCGGCTATGCCTGAGCACGAAGGACACGACGTGGCTTTTCAAACTTGGCATGCGGATACACGAACTTCGGCTGCAGCCGACTAAGAGAACCCCCACTATCTCAAGATCGTGTCCTGCCGCGAAATGTCAAGCTTTACGCTGTGTCCACACGTCGCTGTGATAAACGTTGCTCTTGCACCAGAGGTCAGCGGCGCGGCAGAAGGGCCGCGCGCAGCCGGGTGCTGGTGGCCGGAACCGTGCGCGGGTCCCGGCGCCTGCCGAGCAGTCTGCATTGTCGGCGAAGGTCATCAGCGCGACGTGCCCAGCAGCAACGAGGTGAGTGCCGCCTGCGGGTCGCTCGGCGGCAAGGCCGGCCAACCGATATCCTTCTGGACATGTGCCGGCAGATTGTTCAGCGCGCGGATCGCCCTGTTCCTGGCATGGGTCCGCCTGATGGCCACACCGAAGCGGCCGAGATTCTCGAACATCGACATTTTCTTCTCCCTTGAAGAGCAGCGGCGGCCGAAGACTATTCCCGGCCGCCGCTCGACGTCCGCTGAATGCGCCCGCCATGTATCTGGTGAATTTCACGAAAACAGCGTTTTGGTTTCCAGATCAGCCGATCCGGAAACATTTGCATGCAAATGAAATTGTCGGGGGTCGGCACCCTGAGCGGTACCCCGTCGGCCGCGCTGGAACGAGCAAAAGCAAAGCCTCCCTTCTACTTTAAGTTTTACCGCGTTGACAAAGGGGGGGCGATATTCGCTATTGTGCACTGCAGCATTTGGAGGTGCTAATTTAGGTTGGTAGGAGTGTCGGGCGTGAATGACATCCATAGTATCCAATATCTACGAGGCCTCGCCGCCTTCGCGGTGGTTTTCTTTCACATCAGCGAGCAGTTCGGCGGTCCGTTCCGTGTTGGCGCGGCAGGCGTCGACCTGTTTTTTGTCATCAGCGGTTTCATCATGTGGGTGACCACGGTCAATCGCCCTGTCGATCCACAGCGTTTCATGTGGCGACGGATCGTTCGTATCGTGCCGCTTTACTGGATTGTCACGCTGCTGACCGCCCTGGCAATTTTCCTCAAGCCGCAATTTCTCTTCGGGCATGTGTTGAGCCCCACGAATTTTGTAGGCTCGCTGTTGTTTCTTCCGGTCCTGCAGGATGGATCCCTTCATCCCGTGGTGATCCAGGGCTGGACGCTGTGTTATGAAATGATGTTTTACGTCATTTTCGCCTTGGCTCTCTTGCTGGGCGAGAAGCTGCGTTTTGCCGCGCTGATTGGCGTGCTGAGCTTGATAGTCGTGTTGAACCTGCTGCTGCTGAAGGGTTATCCGGAGGCGTTTACCTCTCCCATCGTCCTGGAGTTCGCGGCCGGCGTCGTCGTCGGGCGGCTGTGGATGAAGGATGTTCGGCTCCAGCTTGTGTTGGCGCTGTCGCTGGTTGCTGGGGGATTGCTCTTGCTGGTGGCGGCCCAGATGCTCGACCCGGAAATGCCACGGGTCCTGCGTTGGGGTATTCCGGCGACGCTGGTCGTTGCCGGCGCGGTTTTCGCCGAGCGCGCCAAACCGTTCAGACCAATGGCCTTGTTCACATTTTTCGGAAATGCCTCGTATTCGATTTACATCTGGCATGTGCTGGTGGTTGTCGCGGTCACCGGCATCACATTGCGGCTCGGGGTTCCGCCAGGTTGGCAGCCCGCGACGATCGCCATTGTCAGCATTGCGCTTTGCGCCATGCTTTATCTGGTGATTGAAAAGCCGCTCACCAGGTTTCTCAACCCGTCACGCGCCAGGAGCTTGCCGCCACCTGAAACACGGGCCTAGAGCCGTTCCGCATTTCACGGAATCGCCGAACGGCTCCAACTCTTTGTTTTCACGCAATCCCCAAGGGGAAGCGCTACGCGCTTCTCCCGGGAAAACCGTTTCACACTTTTCCTGGAATTGCTCTAAGGCGCCGTGCCTAGACCCGTTGTAACACGCGGCGCTCTTATTCCCGTCCGCGTCTTGCCGCGTGGCCTTCGCGCGAGCGCCGGCGTGGGGTGGCGTCTCCGGCGACGCCATCCTCGCTGACCGTCTTGCGTGGCGGCAGCTTCACCGCCGCCGACAGTTTCGGGAACGGATCGACCTTGTTGGGCAGCGCCATGGCGTAGACGAAATGCTCCTGGAATTTCGGCTCCAGCGCGGTCTCGATCTTTTCGATCTGGCTCACCGTCTCCTCGATCTCACGGCGATAGCCGCGGTTGAGCAGCGCCATGCGGGCACCGGCGCCGGCGGCGTTGCCAACGGCCGAGACCTTGTCGAGATCGCAATCGGGGATGAGACCCAGCACCATGGCGTATTTCGGATCGATGAAGGAGCCGAAGGCGCCGGCGAAATGGATGCGGTCGACATGCTCGGTGTTCTGCTTTTCCATCAAGAGCTTGGTGCCGGCATAAAGGGCTGCCTTGGCAAGCTGGATGGCGCGCACGTCGGTTTGGGTGATGGTGATCTTGGGCCCATCTTCCTGCAGTGAGTCGGAGCCTTCCTTCAGCACATAGGAGAAGGTGCGGCCGTTGGCGACGACGCGCGGCGAGCGCAGGGCGAGCGATCCGTCGACGACACCATCCTCGGAGATGATGCCGGCGAGATACATTTCAGCGACGATCTCGATGATGCCGGAGCCGCAAATGCCGGTGACGCCGGTCGCCTGCACGCTGTCGAGGAAGCCCGGTTCGTCGGACCACAATTCCGAGCCGATGACGCGGTATTTCGGCTCCAGCGTCTCGGGATCGATGCGCACGCGCTCGATGGCGCCGGGCGCGGCGCGCTGGCCGCCAGAGATTTCGGCGCCCTCGAAGGCCGGGCCGGTGGGCGAGGAGGCCGCGACGACCCTTGTACGGTTTCCGAGCACGATTTCGGCATTGGTGCCGACGTCGACGATCAACATCATCTCGTCCTGGCGGTGCGGGCCTTCCGACAGCGTGACCGCCGCCGCGTCCGCGCCGACATGGCCGGCGATGCAAGGCAGCATGTAGAGGCGCGCGCCCTGGTTGAGCTTGAGGCCGATATCGGAGGCCTTGATGCGCACGGCGCCAGAGACGGCGAGCGCGAAGGGCGCGCCACCAAGCTCGGTCGGATCGATGCCGAGGAACAGATGGTGCATGATCGGATTGCCGACGAAGACGCTGTCCAGGATGTCATTGCGCTGGACGTTGCCTTCGGCGCAGACCTTGTCGGCCAGGCTGGAGATCGCCTCGCGCACGGCAACCGTCATGCCTTCGCGGCCGTCCGGGTTCATCATCACATAGGAGACGCGGCTCATCAGATCCTCGCCGAAGCGGATCTGCGGGTTCGACGTGCCGGACGAAGCCGCGACACGGCCCGACAGCAGCGAAACCAGATGCATGGCGATGGTGGTCGAGCCGATGTCGCAGGCCAGACCATAGGCCTCGTTCTTGAGACCCGGCCACAGCGCGATGACGCGCGCTATGTCGCTGTCGGCATCCTTGTGGATGGCGGCGGTCGCGGTCCAGTTGCCCTTGCGCAATATGCCCTGCACCTGCGGCAGCAGATAGAAGTCGAATTCGAGGTTTTTAAAGCCCCAGTCCTTCATCAGCGCGATCTTGAGCCGGTCGAGGTCGCCGAGCGGCTTGTGCATGTCGGGCTCTTCGATCTCGACATAGCACATGCGGATCGCCGTATCGCGGGCGATAACCCTGGTGTCGGCATCCTTGCGGATGGTCTGCGCGTTGATGACCGTATCCTGCGGCACGTCGATGACGAGATCGCCGAGGATCTGCGCCGAGCAGGAGAGGCGGCGCCGTTCGGGCAGGCCGCGCACGCGCTCGTAGCGCTCTTCCTTAGGCCCCTTGGGCGAGATGTGGTCGTTTGAGGAGGTGATCTTGTGCTTGGCGAAATTGCCTTCCTGCACCTCGATCTGGCAGCGCCCGCACGTGGCACGCCCGCCGCACACGCTTTCGACATAGACGCCGAGCTGGCGCGCGGCGTCGAGCACCGGCGTGCCGACAGGAAACCGCCCGCGCTTGCCCGACGGCATGAACAGCACGAGCGGATCGGTAATGTTTGCAGGTGAATTCACGATTGCGCGCTTATCCCCGACCCATCCGGGCTTCACGGCCACCGCGCCGGCGGCCGCCATTGCCGCCGCCGTCGCCCGGCGCGTTTACCGCCGTGGGCGCCGCCACTGCATGGCCGCCTTCGGCCGGCTTGTAGTCCTTGTAGGTGCGGATCCAGTTGGTGCAGTTCTCGTCGGTGCCGTTGAGCACGTTGGCGCCGCGCACAGCTTCCATTTCCTGTGGGCGCACGGGGTTCATGATCGCCGAGGTCATGCCGGCGCCGATCACCATCGGGATGAAGGCGGCGTTGATGCCGTGGCGGTGCGGCAGGCCGAAGGAGATGTTGGACAGGCCGCACGTGGTGTTGACCTTGAGTTCTTCGCGGAGCCGCCGCAACAGCGCGAACACCTGGCGGCCGGCATCGCCGAGCGCACCGATCGGCATGACCAGCGGGTCGACGACGACGTCGTGCGCCGGAATGCCGAAATCGGCGCAGCGCTGGACGATCTTCTTGGCGACGGCGAAGCGCACGTCCGGGTCCATCGAGATGCCGGTCTCGTCGTTGGAGATGGCGACGACAGGCACGTTGTATTTCTTGACCAGCGGCAGGATGGCCTCGAGTTTTTCCTCCTCGCCGGTGACGGAGTTGACCAGCGGGCGGCCCTTGGCGACCTTCAGCGCGGCCTCGATCGCGGCGGTGACCGACGAGTCGATCGACAGCGGCAGGTCGACCAGGCCCTGCACGATCTCCAGCGTCTGCACCAAAAGGCCAGGTTCGGTTTCGTTCGGGTTGACCGAAGTGACGCCGGCATTGACGTCGAGCATGGTCGCGCCGCAGGCGGCCTGTTCCAGCGCGTCCTTGATGACGGTCTCGAAATTGCCGACCACCATCTCGGCGGCGAGCTTCTTGCGCCCCGTCGGGTTGATGCGTTCGCCTATCACGCAGAAGGGCTGGTCGAAGCCGATGATGATTTCTCGTGTCGCCGAGGCGACGATGGTCCGGGTCATGAAATCTCTCCGTCGTGATATAAAGAGTTCTTTATATCGTTATCTCTTGTTGATCAAGCGAATGGTGACCGTCGGCGCCTTCAATGCGCGGTCTTCACCATGTCCACCTGGGTTTCGGTAATCTCGTCGTGCAGGATGCGGTCGAGCCGGTCGGCGACCATCTGGTCGTCGCGGCGGATTTCCCGCTTCCAGGGCTGGCGGCCCTTCAGCACGCCCGATTCATCGACGATCTCGGCGACATATTCCTCCTGGCGGTAGGCCATCACATGGATGCCCGAGACGCCGGGGATTTCCTTCACCTCGTTGATGATGTCGGTGCAGAGCTGCTTGCCTTCCTTCTTCTGGTCCTGAGCGCCTTCCAGCCGCTTGATCACCGCGTCAGGGATGTGAATGCCCGGCACGTTGGAGCGGATCCATTTTGCCGTCTTGGCCGAAGCCAGCGGGCCGACGCCGCACAGGATGAACACCTTTTCGGTGTGGCCGAGATCACGCGCCTTCTGCATGAAGGTCCTGAACATCGGCACGTCGAAGCAATACTGCGTCTGCACGAACTGCGCGCCGGCGGCGATCTTCTTGCCGAGATGGATCGGGCGGAAGTCGAAAGGCGGCGCGAATGGATTGACGGCCGCACCCAGGAAAACCTGCGGCGGCGTCGTCAGCTTGCGTCCGGACAGGAACTTGCCGTTGTCGCGCATGATGCGGACGGTTTCGAGCAGCGACATGGAATCGAGATCGAACACCGGCTTGGCACCGGGCTGGTCGCCGGCCTGCACGCCGTCGCCCGTCAGGCACAGCATGTTGGCGACGCCCATGGCGGCACCCCCCAGCACATCGCCCTGGATGGCGATGCGGTTCTTGTCGCGGCAGGCGATCTGCATGATCGGGGCATAGCCCATGCGGGTCAGAAGGGCGCAGATACCGACCGAAGACATATGGCAATTGGCGCCGGACGCATCGACCGCGTTGATCGCGTCGACCCAGCCGTCGAAAATCTTGGCCCTGTTGTAGACGTCTTCCGGATCGGCGCTGTCGGGCGGGTTGAGTTCGGTGGTGACGGCGAATTCGCCGCGCCGCAGCACGCGCTCCAGCCGGCCGCGCGAAGAATGGCCGGGCAGGGGATCGAGCGGCAGGTGAATGCCGGCCGGGTTCTCGTCACGCTGAGGGCCGGTCACGCGGCGGCTCCGGATTTTGGCGCGTCAGCGGCTTCGCGGGCTGCCGCCGCCTGCGCGGTGACGCGCAGCCAGGCCGAGGTTTCGCGCAGCGACTGGTCGACCGGTTTCTGCACGGTGAGGATCCTGTCGGAATTGACCATGTTCCGCGAGCCTTCCCAGGCCTTGACCCAGACGCAGGGCATATTGGGCTCGACCTCGCAATTGCCGTTGGCGCGGACGCCGCCGCAAGGGCCGTTGCGCAATTGCTTGGGGCAGTTCATCGGGCACGACATGCCGGTCGAGGACAGGATGCACTGGCCGCACATGCGGCAGTCGAACATGAAGCCCTTTACGCGCTTCTCGACGAATTTGACCGGGGCCTCGACGCGGCCATAGCCGATGCCCTTCCACAAGGGATGCAGCATCAGGAACGTGTCGGCGAAGCGGGCATAGAACCATTCGAGCAGGCGGGAGTGCCGGATCGACCACAGCCGCACGGCAAACGAGCGTTGCACGCGCCGCTGCGGCGACACGTCGGCCGGCTTGTAATCGGATTTCGGCGCTGCCTTCTTGACCAGCGTGGCCTGGGTAACCGCCGGGTTCTCGTCAGACATTTTCTTTTCCGCCCGCCTTGACCAGAGCGACCAGCCGCTCGCGGTCGTATTTCGCGTCGAGCTCGTTGAAGGCCTTTTCGACCTCGGCTTCGAGATCGTCACCCACCGGAACCGGATCGGCCTTGCGCCATTCGGCGAGATAGTCGTCGGTGCCGCCGGCGCCGGTGCGCATGGCGCACATGTCGATCGCCTCGGTGAAGCGCAACGGCAGTTCGCGCTTGGCGTTTTGCCGGCCTTTCCTGACGATGACCTGGGCAGGAATGTCGCGCCAGTAGACGACGATAAGATCGGCCATGAATTCTCGCTCCTCGATATTCCGAGCATTGCCGCAAGCGTCGTAAGGCTGCTTGTTATGGGACGACGCGCGCGCATTCAAAAGCGACGCATTTGGATGTCGTAAAATGAAAGGTGGGTTTATTCGTTTGCGACCCATGTCGCGACGGGGTCAATGCAGCGGTAATGGCGGCGGAGTTTGCGCTGCTTCCGACGCTGGATGCGCTACCAGATGCCGGTTCTCAGCCCTGTCCAGACATAGAACCAGATCGTTGGGTGGTACCATTGTTTCGTTGGCAGCCCTGGATCGAACGTTGCGAGTTTTCCGGCCAGCGCATCGCTGACCGCCTCGACGCAGATGTCGCGCGAAAACGCCGCCTGGCGCAGTGCATAGCTAGAGATGGTGTCGCCTTGTTTCGGCTTGCCGCGCACCTGCTTCAGCACGCCGCCGGTGTCGACGCCCGCATCGACCAGATGGACGGTGGTGCCGAAATTTTCGGGATCGCCCGCCGTCAACGCCCAATAGCCGCCATTCATGCCGCGATATTTCGGCGTGATGCCCGCATGATAGTTGAGCACCGGACAAGGCATTTTGGCCAGCATCTCCCTGGAAATCAGCCGGCAGCCATTCAACAGCACGACGCCGGGCTTGATCGTCTCGATCGCCCGCAGACATTCCGGCCCGTCGGCGGACGCCACATGGACGATGACCTGACCTTGCCGTGGCTCCGTTTCAAGCTTCTCCTCGGCAATCAACCGGGCGGCATGTTTGACATTAAGCCGTTTGCCAAGCCTGCTCAGCACCATCGTGCCGAGCTGGCCCATGGCGGAAATCCAGCCCTGGCGCCGGGCGCGGCCGCGCAGCAATTGTTTTTTGGATTCAGGAACTTCCAGGATGACGCTGACGGGGCCGACCCGGTCGGCGAGGTCGTTGATCATGGCCCAGACATGCGCGCCGCCGCCGGTGACGACGACAATCGGTCGCGGATTGGATTCCGACGCTGCCATTGATCTTGCCATGCTCCAAGGACCGGCTGACATGGCCGGACCCTAGGGCAGGCGGGTTAATCCTTGGTATGCCGGGAGCCTTACCAGGGCATGAAGACCCCGCTCAGCGCTTGAATTCCATGATGTCGAGCTTCGATTCGTAATAAGGCGCGGGGAATTCGATGCGCCATTCCTTGGCGCTGTTGCGGAAGGCATAACCGACCTGGTCGGTTTGCGGGCCGCTGCCATAGGGCTTTGCCCGGTCGTCGTTGACGGAGCCGGAGCCAAGATAGATCGAGCGCTTGTCGCCGTCGTCGAAGAAGCGACCCTGGGTGCGCTGCGAACCGCTGATCTTTTCCAGCCGCCAGCCGGAGCCATCATCGGTGACCCTGCATTTGAACCAGCCATAGATGACGAGCGGGCTCAGTCCGCCGACCTTGATCGTGCGGCACCGCCAGTTGCCGGTGAGATCCTTGTCGGAAAAGGCAACCAGCGGTTTGGCCAGCAAGGTGTCGAGCTGTTTGACCTCGGCGGGGGCGCCGGCCTTCGCCTCGGCGAGTGCCGCCTTACGGGTCTCTCCATATTTGTCGAGCCGCGTCTTGTCGGCGGCGGTGATCAGTTTCTGCACCTGACCGTCGGCGAGGGCGGGCAAGGTGCAGCAGAACAGGCCGACAACGGCAAGCAAGGGGCGGAGGTTCATCGAAGGATTTCCTGTTTTTGTCTGGTACGGCGCTGCCGACGTCTGGTGCATAACTTACCGGGTCGCTGGCGCCTGTCATCCGTGCTTAACAGCGTCACGGTCAAAAATCATGGTGCGACGCATGCGAATATTGCTTACGGGGTCGTCGGGTTGGCTGGGCAGCGCGTTGGCGCCGCTCCTGCGTGGGCTTGGACATGACGTCACCGGCCTCGATCCCGTCCCATCGGCCGAAACGCGCATCGTCGGTTCAATCGCCGACCGTGAGTTCGTCATGCGCGCCGTCGGTGAAAACCGATCGAGGCCATCATCCACAGCGGTGCGCTGCACAAGCCCAACATCGAAAACCACGCCAACAGCGATTTCATCGCGACCAACGTGCAAGGCACGCTAAACCTGCTCGATGCGGCGGTGGCGGCCAATGTGCGAAGCTTCGTCTTCACGTCGACGACCTCGCTGATGATCTCGCAGGCGATACGCGACGGCTTCAAGGGCGGTGCGCGCAAGGCGGCCTGGCTGACGGAGGACATGTCGCCGGAGCCGCGCAACATCTACGGGGTGACCAAGCTGTCCGCCGAGCATCTTTGCCGTCTCTATCATCTGCAGCACGGGTTGCCGGTGGTGGTGCTGCGCACCGCACGTTTCTTCCCCGAGGCCGACGACATGGCGCATGCGATCGAGCAGTCGGACGCCAACACCAAGGCGAACGAACTGCTGTTCCGGCGGCTGACGGTGGAGGACGCGGCGCGGGCGCATGTCGCGGCGTTGGACAAGGCACCCGAGCTCGGCTTCGACACCTTCATCGTCTGTGCGCCGACGCCGTTCCAACCTAATGATTGTGCGGACCTGATCGCCGATGCTCCATCGGTCGTGGCCCGTTATTTCCCCAAATTTCCGGCACTCTACGCGCGCAAGGGCTGGACGATGTTTTCCTCGATCGACCGGGTCTATGACGCGTCGCGGGCGAGGGACAGGCTGGGTTTTGTTTGCAGGACGAGCTTTGCCGACGTGCTGGCGGCACTGGCGGCGGAAGAAGCAGCCTGACGCTGTCAGGCGTTCATTGCCACCCGCGCCAGCTCCGGCGTCAGGTCGCCATAGCCGGTCGAGCGGCGTTCGTAGGCGAGGCCGAGCAGGGTGGCGGCCTTTTCCGCGACCTTGTCGAGCTCCGGATCATCGGTCTGCGCCAGATAGATCAGTCTCTCGTAATTGCCGAAATAGTCCTTGATCAGCTCCGGGTGCTTGTCCAGGCCTAGCGGCTTCATGAAGAAGGCGTCGAACTGACGGCACAAGAAATCGGTCATGTAGAAGGACATCATGTCGTCGTCGGCGACCTTCGCATAGGCGTCCATGCCCTGGTAGAAGGCAAAGCAATGCGGGCCGGCCATGCGTTCGACGCCATGCTTTTCCAGCACGCGGTCGAGCAGGCCGCCCGTACCGCAATCGGCATAGCCGACGAAGATGTGTTCGTAGCCTTCCGCCCTGGCCTTTTCGATCGCCTTGTCCATCGCCGGCGCGATGCGGTCTGGATGGAAATGAAATTCCGCCGGCAAACAGGTCAACTCCAGGTGATCCAGGCCGATCTGTTCCTTGACGGCCAACACCTCGCGCGCAATCATTCCGCAGGCGATGATGAGCACCTTCTTGGCTTGATTCGGTTTTATTTTCTGTGTCTTGGCCATGATGGAACCAGTCGAGCCGGCCTTTGTTGCCATGGGGCTAGTTTATCTATTGAGGGAGACACCGTCCATGAAACTGCTACGCGTAGCGCCTATTGCCATTCTTGCCTGCGCCCTGGCCCTTACGGCTTGCGCGAACACGGTCCGCGGCGTCGGCAAGGACGTCAAATCGACGGCCAGGGCGGTCAAAGACACCGTCGCCAATTGATCCGCAGCCACGTCCCTCATCTGGGAACAAAAAAGCCGCGCTGCAAGGCGCGGCTTTTTTCGGTTCATCCTGATGCCTTGGATCAGGCCGAAGCGCGCACATTGTGCTTGCGCTTCATGTAGTCCTTGGCGGTCTCGACCGCCACCGCCGCGTCGCGGCAATAGGCGTCGGCGCCGACGGCCTTGCCGAATTCCTCGTTGAGCGGCGCGCCGCCAACCAGCACGACATAGTCGTCGCGAATGCCCTTTTCCTTCATCGTGTCGATGACGACCTTCATGTAGGGCATGGTGGTGGTGAGCAGCGCCGACATACCGATGATGTCGGGCTGGTGCTGCTCGATCGCATCGAGATACTTCTCGACCGCGTTGTTGATGCCGAGGTCGATGACGTCGAAGCCGGCGCCTTCCATCATCATGCCGACCAGGTTCTTGCCGATGTCGTGAATGTCGCCCTTGACGGTGCCGATCACCATCTTGCCCTGCTTTGGCGCGCCGGTGGCGGCGAGCAGCGGGCGCAGGATGAACATGCCGGCCTTCATCGCATTGGCGGACAAAAGCACCTCGGGCACGAACAGGATGCCGTCGCGAAAATCCTCGCCGACGATGCGCATGCCTTCGACCAGCGCCTCGGTCAGCACCTTGTAGGGGACCCAGCCGCGCTCGAGCAGGATGCGCGTGCCTTCCTCGATTTCTTCCTTCAGACCGTCATAGAGATCGTCGTGCATCTGCTGCACCAACTCGTCGTCGGAAAGTTCGGAAAGGATGATCTCGTCGTCGGACATTTTAATCCAGCTCCTCACGGCATCGCGACTGTGTCGCAAGGCACAAAATAATGGCGTTCATACCTAACCCGCAACGGGCGGGTATCCATAGCTGATTTGCGACTTCCCGCAAAAGGAAAGCGACTGGAAAATCTATCGGATTTCTTGTCGATTTTGCGACAGGCGTTGGCGCGGACGGGCCGTTTCGAATAGGGTGCATGGCTACGATCCGGGCAAAGCCGCGCCATGCGGCCGCAACGGTTACGGACCGGCCATCGTCAGGCAGGCCATATTCAGGGAAGAGCGATCATGAGCGAACACGCGGCAGTCGACCAGGAAGCGTCAAACGCGCGGCGTGGGCGCGGCGCCAGCGGCGGAGCGGCGGCAAGGCGCGCGGCGCGCTCAGGCGGCGGCCCGGGCACGCAGCTCACCTACATCAAGCGCAAGATCAACGTTTACGAGGTGCTGAACGAAGAAGGCCTGGCGCTGATCGAGAAGAACACCGACACGGTGCTGGAGGAGATCGGCATCATTTTTCGCGACGACGCGGAAGCGCTGCAGCTCTGGAAAGAGGCCGGCGCCGACGTCAAGGGCGAGAGGGTGCATTTCCCCAAGGGTCTGTGCCGCTCGCTCCTGAAGACCGCGCCGTCCATCTACACCCAGCATGCCCGCAACTCGGAACGCTCGGTGCAGATCGGCGGCAACGCCACCGTGTTCGCGCCGGTCTACGGCCCGCCCTTCGTGCGCGATCTCGACGGCGTCCGGCGTTATGCGACGATCGAGGATTTCCAGAATTTCGTGAAGCTGGCCTATATGGCGCCGTCGATCCACCATTCGGGCGGCACGGTGTGCGAGCCGGTCGACGTGCCGGTCAACAAGCGCCATCTCGACATGATCTACGCGCACATCAAATATTCCGACAAGCCGTTCATGGGTTCGGTGACCGCGCCGGAACGCGCCGAGGACACGGTGGCGATGGCCAAGCTCGTCTTCGGCGACGACTTCGTCGAGAACAACACGGTGCTGACCAGCCTGATCAACGCCAACTCGCCGATGGTGTTCGACGAGACCATGCTTGGCGCGTTGAAAGTCTATTCGCGCCACAACCAGGCCTGCATCGTCACGCCGTTCATCCTGGCCGGCGCGATGAGCCCGGTGACGGTCGCCGGCACGCTGACGCAGGTCCTGGCCGAAGTGCTGGCCGGCGCCTCGTTCACGCAGCTGATCCGGCCGGGCGCGCCGGTGCTGTTCGGCACCTTCGCCTCGTCGATCTCGATGCAGTCGGGCGCGCCGACCTTCGGCACGCCGGAGCCGTCGCTGGTGTCCTATGGCGCGGCACAGCTTGCCCGCCGTCTCCGCCTGCCGTTCCGCACCGGTGGTTCGCTCTGCGCGTCCAAGGTTCCGGACGCACAGGCAGCCTATGAGAGCGCCAACACGCTGAACTCGACCATTCTCGCCGGCACCAATTTCGTGCTGCATTCGGCCGGCTGGCTCGAGGGCGGGCTTGCCTCCTGCTATGAGAAATTCATGATGGACATCGACCAGCTCGGCATGCAGCAGAAATTCTGCGAAGGCGTCGACCTGTCGGAAAACGGCCAGGCGATGGACGCCATCCGCCAGGTCGGGCCGGGCAGCCATTATCTCGGCTGCGACCACACCCAGGCCAATTTCCAGACCGCCTTCTACCGGTCGTCGATCGCCGACAACAATTCCTACGAGCAGTGGCTGGCCGAAGGCGAGAAAACCGCGCCGCAGCGCGCCAACGATCTGGCGCGGCGCTGGCTGGAAGCTTACGAGGCGCCGCACCTTGATGAAGGCATCGACGAAGCCCTGAGGGACTTCATCGCCAAGAAGAAAGGGTCGATGCCCGACGCCTTCACCTGAAAGGAGCCCGAGTCAGGCGGGGCTAAAGTCGCCAACATCATCCACAAGGAAGTCTGGCGGAGCGCCTTCTCCGATCCGGACAAGAAGGGATGATTGCGTGCGCGGCATGATCGAAGAGATCACGGCCGCGCTTGGCGCCAACGGCCTCATCCTGCGTGGCGGCTTTCTTTTTTCCGATGACGAGGGTGCTCCCCGTGACGCCCTGGGCGCGCCGGCAACGTCTGTCCTGCTGGTTGGGCAGGCGGGTGCGGCACCCTGGCCGCATTTTCAGCGCTGGCGGCAGCAGCAGCCGCAGGCGATCGCCAATCCGCTCGATACATGGTCGCGTGCGGCGATCGGGGCGGTTGCGGAAACCTTCGGCGCGCGCGCCGTCTCACCCTCCGACAAACCCTATCTGCCGTTCCAGCAATGGGCGATGCGGGCGGAGGGGCTGAAGTCGTCGCCGCTCGGCATCCTCATGCATCCGCAATATGGGCTTTGGCATGCTTATCGCGGTGCTTTGCTGTTCGAGGAGGAGATCGTGCTTCCCGAACCTCGGGAGACGGTTCATCTGTGCGACACCTGCGTCGACAAGCCCTGCCTGAAATCCTGTCCGGTCGATGCCTATTCGACGGATGGTTTTGACTACGAGGCCTGCCTGGCGCATGTGCGGGGGGCCAATGGCGGACCGTGCCGGACCGGCGGCTGCCTTGACCGCAATGCCTGCCCCTATGGCACCCAGTATCGCTATCCGCGGGACGTTCAAGCCTTCCACATGGCTTCGTTCGCTGGTCTTTAGCGCGTCACGCGCGCCTGCACGAAATGTTGACGGGCTCAGGGAACGCCTTGCCGTGGCGGTTCGCGCGGATATGTATCGCACATCTGACAAACGGAGCAGGCAATGACGAAGCAGGATCTTCAGATCAAGACCCATGATGGTGTGGCGAAGGCGGGCCTGTTCCGCTCGGCCAAGGCTTCTCCGTTCAAGGCTGGTGTCATCCTTTACCAGGACGCCTTTGGTCCGCGCCCGGCGCTCGACAGCATGGCCGAGCGGCTGGCGGGCGAGGGCTATACGGTGCTGGTTCCCGACCTCTTCTATCGCAACGCGCCCTACGGCCCGTTCGACGCCAAGACCGCCTTTACCGTCGAGGGAACGAAAGTGGCGCTGATGGCGCTGGTCACCGGCACGACGCAGGCGATGACCATCAGCGACAGCAGCGCCTTTCTCGACGCGCTCGCCAGCGATGGCGTTACCGGTCCGATCGGCACCGTCGGCTATTGCATGGGCGGCGCGCGGGCGCTCAACGCGGCCGCGACCTACCCCGACAGGATCAAGGCCGCCGCCAGTTTTCACGGCGGCAACCTTGCCAGCGACGCCGAGGACAGCCCGCACCGCAAGGCGGCTTCGATCAAGGCGCGTGTCTATGTCGGCATGGCTGGTGTCGACCGGAGTTTTCCAGCGGAGCAGTCGACCAGGCTGGCCGAGGCGCTGAGGACGGCGGAAGTCGATCATCTGCTGGAGAATTATGTCGGCATGGCGCATGGCTGGTGCGTTCCCGACCACAGTGTCTTCAATGCAGCCGGTGCCGAGCGGCATTGGAAGCGATTGACGGATTTGTTCGCAGAAACGCTGGTCTGAGCCTTCGCCAGCCTGTTGGCCGCGCGCCACAATGGAGGTATCAGGCGGGATGAGCGGCTCGCCCGGCTAAAGCGGCGCGGGTCATGCGGGAACGATCAGCCTGATGCAATCATATGATGTCGTGATCATTGGCGCCGGCGCCGCCGGAATGATGTGCGCCGTGGAGGCCGCCAAGCGCGGCCGTTCGGTGCTCATCCTCGATCATGCGGCGGCACCCGGCGAAAAGATCCGCATCTCCGGCGGCGGTCGCTGCAATTTCACCAACACCCATACGAGCCCGAAGAATTTCATCTCGAAGAATCCGCATTTCTGCGTCTCGGCGCTCAGCCGCTATACCCAACGCGACTTCATTGCGCTCGTCGAGCGTCACGGCATTGCCTATCACGAGAAGACATTGGGGCAGCTGTTTTGCGACGGCTCGGCGCGCCAGATCATCGACATGCTGGTTTCGGAAATGCAGGGCAGGGGCGCGGAGCTGGCATTGTCGACTTCCGTTGAGGCTGTCAGCAAAACCGAGGAAGGGTTTGAACTCAGGCTTTCCACCGGCTCGGTCTCTTGCCGGTCCCTGGTCGTGGCGTGCGGCGGCAAGTCGATCCCCAAGATGGGGGCGACGGGCTTCGGCTACGAGCTTGCCGAGCGGTTCGGCCTTGCCATCGTCGAAACGCGGCCGGCGCTGGTGCCGCTGACCTTCGACGCCAAGACGCTCGAGCGGCTTTCGCCCCTGGCCGGCAACGCCGTCGACGCCGAGATTGCCTGCGGCAAGGCACGGTTTTCCGAAGCGATGCTGTTCACGCATCGCGGCGTCAGCGGGCCATCCATCCTCCAGATCTCCTCCTACTGGCGCGAGGGCGATGAAATCCGCATCGCCATGCTGCCGGGCACGGATGTGGCTGAGCTCGTCCGCGCCGCCAAGCGTGGCAATGGCCGGCAAGCTGTGCAGACGGTGCTTGCAAATCATTTGCCGAAACGGCTTGCTCAGGCGATAGCCGAGCGAACCGGGCTCGACGGCAATCTCGCCGATCTTTCCGAGGCCCAGATCAAAACCGTCGAGGCCGCGGTCAACGACTGGCGCATCAAGCCAGCTGGCTCGGAAGGCTACCGTACGGCCGAAGTGACGCTTGGCGGGGTCAACACCAACGGCCTCGACCAAAAGACCATGCAGGCTATGTCGGTGCCTGGCCTGTTCTTCATCGGCGAAGTCGTCGACGTCACCGGCTGGCTCGGCGGCTATAATTTCCAGTGGGCATGGTCGTCGGGGTGGGCGGCGGGCCAGGCGTGTTGATACTCAGGTGAGACCGGCCTGACCTCAATCTCAACACACCTGTTGTGCGCCCGAATCCCTGCTCCCGAAAAAAATCTTTCCATCACCCCAAGGATTAGCCATTAGCCTTCGTCCAACAGGCAAATGATGGCGATGATGCTGGATGAGAGCGAAGCCTCCGACGCCGAACTGATCGGGCGGGCGAAGGGCGGAGACAGGGGGGCCTTCGGCACATTGCTGGAGCGTCACTACGACTTCGTCTATCGCGCCGCCTATCGCTGGTGCGGCAGGAAGGCCGATGCCGAGGACATCGCCCAGGAAGTCTGTGTCCGGCTGGGCAAGGCGATCCGCGATTATCGCGGCGGCGGCGCGTTCACCACATGGCTCTATTCCGTGACGATGAACGCGGCGCGTGACATGATGCGCAAGACCCAGCGCGAGACGGTCAAGACCGAGGCTTATGGCGTCCATGCGCTGATTTCGGGCGAAGCCCCGGCAGAGAGCGAAGATCCCGCCGAAGCCTTGTGGGCGGCGGTGCGGCAATTGCCGGACAAGCAGCGCGACGCCGTGATGCTTGTTTATGGCGAAGGCTTGAGCCACGCGGCCGCCGCCGAGGCGATGGCGATCTCGGAGACGACGGTTTCCTGGCACATCCATGAAGCGAAGAAACGGCTGAAGACGTTGATGCGTTCAGCCGGGGAAGTGTGACCATGGTCGACGACAACGAACTGAGAAAGCTGCGCGACGCAGCGGTACCGGCGCCGGGCGAGAGCGCGAAGGCGCGTGCCTTCGAGGCCGCGCTGCGCGCCTATGATGAAGAAAATATTTCCGCTGTCACCCAAGGATCGGTTGGCGGGCTTCGTCTCACAGAGCGAGCACAAAAGCTCTGGAGCGAGATCATGCAAAAGAAACTCATTGCCACGCCGGCCCTTGCCGGGCTCGTCGCCCTGCCGATCGCCGGATACGCCACCTTCCATATGCTGAGGGAACAGCCGTCGCCTTTCGGCGACCAGGAGAAGATCACCGAGACGCTGGCCGACAAGCCGACGACGCTGAAGCCGGCCACCGTCGAGCCGAAACAGGCTCCCACCGCGCTGGAGAAGGATAAGAAAGCCGACGCGGGCGTTGAAAGCCGCGATGCCACGCAAGTTCTGGTCGCGCCGCAGGCGCCGCCGAAGTCCGAATCCACCATTGCCGGCGGAACCGCACAGCAGGATGCGCTGGGGCGCGGCATGGTGGCCGAGCCGGCACCGCCGGCGCCGCGCGGTGAGTTGGCGCTGGATGGCACGACAAACGCACCCAATGCCGCGCGGGTCGACCGCATGCAGAGCGCAGAATCCAAGCTGATGGTGCAGCAGCAGCCGGCGGCCACCCCGGCCGACCAGATCGCGCCGCAGGAGGAAAACCGTGATCGCGTCCAGGATTTCAAGACCAATCCGGTGCACGCAGCATTGGAGGACCCGGTCTCGACCTTCTCGATCGACGTCGACACCGCGTCCTATTCCTTCGTGCGCGCCTCGCTGAAGCAGGGCTACCTGCCGCAGGCCGACACGGTGCGTGTCGAGGAGATGATCAACTACTTCCCCTATGACTGGAAGGGGCCGGACCAGGCATCGACGCCGTTCAACTCGACCGTCAGCATAATGCCGACGCCATGGAACAATCACACCAAGCTGATGCACGTCGCCATCAAGGGCTTCGACATCAAGCCGACCGAGCAGCCGAAGGCCAATCTGGTGTTCCTGATCGACGTGTCGGGCTCGATGGACGAACCGGACAAGCTGCCGCTGCTCAAGTCGGCTTTCCGGCTGCTGGTCAGCAAGCTCAAGGCGGACGATACCATCTCGATCGTCACCTATGCCGGTGATGCCGGCACGGTGCTGATGCCGACCAAGGCCGCCGAGAAGGACAAGATCCTCAATGCCATCGACAATCTGCAGCCCGGTGGCTCGACCGCCGGCGAAGCCGGCATCAAGGAGGCCTACAAGCTTGCCGAGCAGTCCTTCATCAAGGACGGTGTCAACCGGGTGATGCTGGCCACCGACGGCGACTTCAATGTCGGCCAGACCGATGACGACGACCTGAAGCGGCTGATCGAGAGCGAGCGCAAGACCGGCGTGTTCCTGTCGGTGTTCGGCTTCGGCCGCGGCAATCTCAACGATCAGATGATGCAGACCATCGCCCAGAACGGCAACGGCACCGCCGCCTATATCGACACGCTGGCCGAGGCCGAGAAGGTGCTGGTCGAGGATGCGTCCTCGACGCTGTTCACCATCGCCAAGGACGTCAAGATCCAGGTCGAGTTCAACCCGGACAAGGTCTCGGAATACCGGCTGATCGGCTATGAGACCCGGGCACTCAACCGCGAGGATTTCAACAATGACCGCGTCGATGCCGGCGATATCGGCTCGGGCCATTCGGTCACCGCGATCTACGAGATCACGTCGAAGGGCAGCGGTGGCGAGCAGATCGACCCGCTGCGCTATGGCGAGGCCACGGTGAACAATGGCGGCGTCGCCAATGCGGACGAATATGCCTTCGTCAAGATCCGCTACAAGCTGCCCAACGAGGACGTCTCGAAGCTGATCACCACGCCGGTGACCTCGGCCAACGAGGTGGCGTCCTTCGATCAGGCCAGCACCGACCAGCGTTTCTCCGTCGCGGTCGCGGCCTTCGGCCAGAAGCTGCGCGACGAGGATGCGACCGCGAAGTTCGGCTACGACAAGATCATGGAGATTGCCACCGCCGCCCGAGGAGCCGACCCGTTTGGGTACAGGTCAGAGTTCCTTTCGCTTGTGCGCCTTGCCTCGGCGCTGGGCGGTAATCGGTAGTGGCAATATGGCCGGTTCCTTTCAGACGGGGGTCGTTCTGATAGGGGGAACCGGCCTACGGGCGGGTGAGGCAGGCCGGCGAGGGAATGTTTCCCTTGCCGGCCTTTTTTCGGATCTATTGAGATTCAGGTGATGCCGGCCTGCAAACAGTGGCTTCCTGCGCTTCCGGTGCTCACGTACTTATGTACGCTCCGCTCCGGTTCTCGAAAGTCACTGTTTTCGGCTCGGCCTGACCTGAATCTCAACAGATCCTGGGGGCGGCGCGCAGGATCGTTAAATTGCGCTGCATTTCCGGTACCGGATCGCAATGTCCTCTCGCTACTGCGGTCATGTCCAAGGCTTGAGGGAGCCGGAATTGCAGATCACGACCATCGCCAACTCTACTCCGCCTGCACGCGATGCTTTGGCGGTTTCATCAGCCCCGTCAGCCGAATCGAGACGCATCAGCAACGATGTTTCGCAGGCGCGTCAAACCGCTATGTCGGCGCTGACCAATGACCGCTTCCGCGCCATGCTGGAGCAGATTACCGATCCGGGCGCCTCGGGTGCGCTGGCGACTATGCGCGGCGACAATGTCGTCGATTTCAAGTCGGCGCAGTCAAGCTACGCCGACAACAGCGAATAAACGCAAAGAAGCGCTTCAGGCCAGGCCGCGACGCCGCTCGCGGCGGGCTTCGCTGGTCTCGGCAGAGTTTTCGGTCGCCACCTTGTTGCGCATCGGGCCGATGCGCTCGACAATTGCCGCTACAGTCGGACGATCCGCCCTGGTGTGGGCGTCGAGCGCCTTGCGCATGGCGGCGAGATGCTGGAACGAGGTGCCGCAGCAGCCGCCAATGATCTTGGCTCCGCCATCCACGGCCAGCCGGACATAATCGGCCATCAGTTCCGGCGTGCCGGAATAATGGATCTCGGTGCCACGGAATTCGGGAATGCCGCAATTGCCCTTGACGATGACGGTCGCGTCCGGCTTTGCCTGCGTCATATCGAGCAGCGAGGCCAGGATGTCGGAGGCGCCGACACCACAATTGGCGCCAACGCCGAGCGGTGCCTGCGACAGGCCATCGGCGACGCCGTGGATGTCTTTCGGCAGCAGGCCCATCATGGTGCGGCCGGCGGTGTCGAACGAGCCGGTATAGGTGTAGGGCAGGCCGACTCGGATGGCGGCTTCCGCCGCGGCGCGGATCTCGTCGGGCGCCGACATGGTCTCGATCCAGGCGACTTCGGCGCCGCCTTCCTTGAGACCCTCGATCTGCTCGGCGAAGGCATCGACCGCCTCGTCATAGGTCATGGCGCCAAGCGGCACCAGCAATTCGCCGGTCGGGCCGACCGAACCGGCGACGATAACCTTGCGGCCAGCCTTGTCGGCGACGGCGCGGGCGATCTCGGCGGCGCGTTTGTTCAGCGCGTGCACGCGGTCCTGCGCATGGTGGAGCTTGAGCCGGTGGCGGGTGCCGCCGAAGGAGTTGGTCAGGATAATGTCGGCGCCGGCATCGACGAAATTCTGGTGCAGGCTGGTGATGGTGTCGGGCGCGGTTTCGTTCAGCAGCTCCGGCGCCTCGCCGGCCTCCAGACCCATGGCGAACAGATTGGTGCCCGTGGCGCCATCGGCCAAAAGCACACCCTTTTCAGCCAGCAGCGCATCAATCGGATTGGTCGTCGTCATCGGATTGGCTTTCATGTCTTGGAATTCGAACATGCGGGGAATTCAAATATGGGAATTCAAATATGGAATTCGAATAAGGATATAAAGAAGTCTTTATGTCTAGTCAATGAAATTGCGCTGCCGGGCGAGCTCAGGCAGAGCCTGATGCGAACGACATGCCGGCCAGGTTGCGGGCGAAGGCGGCCGCTTCGTGCGGGTTGACGTCGGCGGCACGGATCAGATTGTCGAAATGCTGGGTCAGCGCCTGCACCGGCTGCGTGGCGTTCAGCACCACATACATGTCACCAACATAGATGGCGGCGCGATAGGGGCCGAAGATGGTCAGCGGGATGGAGTAGCGCATGCGGCCGTCATAGAGGAACAGGCGGAAGGTCGGATAGAGATCGTCGAGCAGCGTCGCCATATGGGCAAGTTGCTGCTGGCGGTCGGCCGCCGGGAAACGGTCCCACACGCCGAGGCCGCGTGCGAAGATCTCCAGCGTGTGGCGCGGCATGCAGACTTCCATGTCGGTTTCCGGCCGCCGGTTGTACTCGATGCGGTATTGCGTTTCGCTGGCCTGCGCCAGACGGCTCCTGTTGGTGATGTTGGCCTCGTAGTCGACGAGCGCGCGGGTTCGCAGCAGATCGGGAATACCGGCCGGGACATAGCGGATCTTGGTGCCAGCTGCCTCGGCGAACCATTTGGCGAGCAGAGTGCGGTCGAAACCATCGGGCGCCTCCTCGATCTCGAGGCTCTCGCGGATTTCGCCGGTCACGCCTTCGTCCTGGCTGAGGCCAAGCAGCCAGTCCAGCGACACCTTGAACTCGGCGGCGATGTTGAGCAGCGTTTCGGCGCGCGGCAGGCGTGTCGAGGCGCCCGACATGAGCTGCGACAGCGCCGACCGATCGATGCCGACCGCTGACGCGAACGCCGACTGGTTGAGGTCCGACCGTGTCAGGAGGAGCTTCAGACGCTCCCGAAAGATCGTCGACAGATCGCGCTTGTCCATATCCGTGCTTCCGTCATCTGGAGGAAAAATTTGCGCCGAAGCCTCCTCAACAGGCGTCTCAGGCGTAAATGAATCCCTAAGTTCGTTTACAATGTGCAACATATGCGGTCAAAAATGCGCAATCGCAACATTTTGTGCACTTTGTCGCGTTGAGTGGAATCACTTCTCCTGACACAATGCTGTCAGGAACCAGTTGGGGTTCCGGCGACTGAGGGGCAGTGGTCGATAGAATGGCAAGCATAGGAGGCAAGAGCATCCGTCGAAGCAGCAGACCGGCCATCGAATGGCCGACCGTGGTCCTCGCTTTCTTCTGCTACGGCACATGGTTCGCCGCCGGTCTTTTCATCTGGCCATCTTATCCCATCCTCGCACTGGTCGTCATGGCCGTTACGCTGGCCCTGCAATCGTCGATCATGCATGAAGTGCTGCATGGTCACCCGACCCGCAACGCTTTGGTCAACGAGGCCTTTGTCTTCCTGCCGATCGGCCTTGCCTGGCCGTTCCGCCGCTTCAAGACCATTCACCTGCGTCACCATGCCGACGAGCGGCTGACCGATCCGCTGGACGATCCCGAGAGCTACTACAAGGCCCTGTGGCATCACGATGAATTGCCGGCGCTGATGAAATTCGTGCTGAAGGTCAACAACACCATGGCCGGCCGCCTCGTGCTGGGGCCGTGGCTGTCCTGCATCGGCTTCTTCATCGATGACGCCAAGCACGTGATTGCCGGCGACAAGGCGATCCGCAAGGCCTGGCTGCTGCACGCCATCGGCCTGGCCGTGGTGCTGCCGGTCGTGCAGTTCGGTTTCGGTATACCGCTCTGGCTCTATGTGCTGGTGCCGGTGTGGCTCGGCCAGTCGCTGATCTCGATCCGCACCTATGCCGAGCATCAGTGGTCGGAGCATCCGGAAGGCCGCACGGTGATCATCGAGCGCTCGCCGCTGTCATTCCTGTTCCTCAACAACAATCTGCACTTTGTCCATCACAAGAGCCCGACCATCGCCTGGTACAGGCTGCCGAAGCTGTTTCGCGACCGGCGCGAGGAATGGCTGCGGATGAACAATGGCTACGCCTACCCGAACTATTTCGCGCTCATAAAATCCTATGCCTTCAAGGCCAAGGAACCGATCGTGCATCCGGCTCTGCGGCGCGCACCCGAGCCGGGCAGGGCGTTCAAGCCGCGTGTGCGGGCGCGCAGCATCAACGGGCTTGGCACGGTGCCGGTCCCGGCCGAGCCGCCCAAGGAATAATTTCCGCCGCATCGCGGACCTGTGTCGGCCAATTCGGATTGGGCGACGCGTTTTTGCGATCGTTTCTCCAGGCATGGTGGTTTGATATCGGCATGAGCGAATTGATTGCGGCTTTGCCGATGTATGACTGGCCTGAAGTGCGCGACGAGGTCGACGCGCAATGGGCGTCGTTGCGCGATGCTTTCCGGGGCAAGGGTATCGATGCGCCTGAAACCATCGTGCGCCGCAATGGCGATCTGCCGCCAGTGCCGGGCGGCGTCCATGATGCGGAGGGGAAACTCATCGCGCCGGACCCCGCAACATTGCCGCCGGACGAACTAGATTTCCACAAGCTGTGGCTGCATCCGGCACTGCTGTTCGCGCAGACCTGCTGGGGACCGATGGAGCTTGGCCTGTCGGCACACGTACAGGTGGTCGGCCAGCCAAGCTATGACGCCTATGAGGGCGGACGGGGCGAGCTCTATTCCAGCGCCCTGGTGATGCGGACAGGCGAAGGGCCGGAGGTTCGGTCACCCGCCGACGGCAAGGCCTTGCTGCCGCTCGACCTCATCCGCGGGAAGCGCTTCACCTTCAACAGCCTCGATTCCATGTCGGGCATCATTGCGCTGACGCGCGACCTGGAAGCGGTCGGCGAAAACCTGGACATATTTTCATCGAGTGGCGAAAGCGGCGGCCATCGCGACTCGATCGTGGCGGTCGCCGAAGGCAGGGCGGATGTCGCCGCTATCGATTGCGAAAGCTGGGCGTTGGCACGGCGCTTCGAGCCGGCGGCGCGCAAAGTCGTGATCGTCGGCTGGACAGCCCGGCGCAAAGGTCTGCCGTTCATCACCGCGAAAACGGCGCCGGAAAAGACCGTGCGCGCGATGCGCGAAGCGCTTGCCGGGCTAGCCGAGCAGCCTCTCATCCAACGGGTAGGTTGAAAGCGTTTCGTTGCCGGTCTTGGTGATCAGGATCTGCTCCTCGATCTTGACGCCTTCGCGGCCGCCAAGGCGGCCGATATAGCTCTCCACGCACAGCACCATGCCCGGCTCCAATACGCCGTCGGGCGTATCTGATGTCCAGTCGCTGGCATGTGGCAAGGTCGGGTATTCGTCGGCCAGTCCGACGCCGTGGTAGAGCACGCCGTAACGGGTGGGGAAACAGTCCCCCGGCGGCACCGCTGAGCGCTCTACGAGGTCGCGGAACGAGGTGCCGGGCTGCATCAGTGCCGTGTTGTGCTCGATCTGATCGGCAGCGATGCGGAACAGGTCGCGCTGTTCATTTGTCGGCTTGATATCGCCGCATAGCCAGGTCCGCGACAGGTCGGCGCAGAAGCCGTAGGGGCCGATCAGGTCGGTGTCGAAGGCGACGAGATCGCCGGCCTCGATGATGCGCGAGGAGCATTCCTGGAACCAGGGATTGGTGCGCGGTCCCGACGTCAGCAGCCGCGTCTCGATCCATTCGCCGCCGCGCGCGATGTTGCCACGATGCAGTTCAGCCCACAATTCGTTCTCGGAAATGCCGGGCTTGAGCGCCTGCTCCATCTCGCCCATCGCCGCCTCGCAGGCGACGATCGCGCGGCGCATGGCGAGGATTTCATCCGGCGACTTGATCAGGCGGGCATTTTCCATCACCGCTTCGCCGTTGCCGATGGAAACGCCAAGGCGCGCCAACTCCTCGACGCCCTCCGGGTTGATGTGATCGACGGCGATGCGGCTGTTACCGCCGCCATGTTCCCGGACCAGATCGGCGATGCCGGATGCCCAGCGCCGAACCTTCTGCTCGGTCAGTTCGCCACCATAGAGATACATCCATGAGATGGCGGGGCGGACTTCATCGACGACACCTGAGTGGTCGGAAAGATGCTCGCAGGAAAAATAGTCGAACAGCACCACCGGACCTTCGGTGGCGACGAAACAATGCCGCGTCGGGTTGTGCGCCACCCACAGCTGCATGTTGGTCGAGTCGGTGGCATAGCGGATATTGACGGGGTCGTAGAGCAGGGCGCCGGCATAGCCGCGGCGCTTCAGCTCGGCGCGAATGCGCGACAGCCGGTATTTTCGCATTTCGGCTAAGTCGGGGGCGGCAATGCCTGCCGCCGCCCATTCCGCCTCAGCCTGGGCACCATAGCCCAGCACATGCTGGTTGAGCGACGCCGCCTTCTCGCGGGAGGCGTCGCGCAGCGCCTCGATCGAGCCCGGCTCGAACGGCATGATCTTGCGATGGCGGCCGAAGCTTCCCTTTGGCGCCGCGCTATCCATGGCTGAACCTCAGCTCCGCATCTTCTCGCCGCTCGGGTCGAAGGGCGCCTCGACATTGATGCGGGCCGGGCGCCGAGATCCAAGAATCTCGATCTCGAACAGGCCCGCGCTTTCATCCTCGGCAAGGGCGGCCGGCACATAGCCTTGCGCCATCGACTTTTGCACGTAATGCGCATAGCCGCCCGACGTCACCCAGCCGACCACGCGCCAGTCGCCCTCAACGATGCCGCGCACGGCGGACGCGCCTTCGGCGGCGTTGGAGCCACGGACTTCCTTGCCTGAAGTGTCGAAGCGCGGCGCGCCGTAGCCATGCGGCTTTTCCACCGTGCCGTAATCCTTGCTGACCTTGGCCCAGATCGGCTCATCGCCCATCACGTCGGCATCCGCCGCATCGACGATGAAGGAGACGCGGCGCAGCCTTGGTCCGTCGGCATGCTCCTTGGCGGCGGCGTCGCGGCCGATGAAATCGTTCTTCTCCAGCTTGATGAAGCGGTCCATCGAGCCCTCGAACGGGCCGTAGATCGGCCGCAGCTCGCGGAACCAGGTCGGAAAGTTCTTTTCCAGGCGCATCGACAGCAGCGCGCGCATGCCGAAATCGACGATGCCGAATTCCTCGCCGGCATCCTTGATCGCCTTATAGACCAGGCGTTCGTAGGCCGGCGCCATCCAGATTTCGTAGCCGAGGTCGCCGGTGTAGGTGATGCGGTTGACCAGGCAGGGTGCGCCGCCGACAGCCATTTCGCGGAAATCCATGAAGCGGAAGGCCTTGGTCGAGACGTCCGTATCCACGAGCTTTTGCAGCAGATCCCGCGCGCTCGGCCCGGCGATCGAGAGGCCGACCAGCGTCTGGTCGAAACGATGGATGCGCACAGATCCGTCCTTCGGCAAATGCTTTTCGAACCAGCGCATGTGGTATTTCTGTGCCGCCGACGAGCCCCAGATCATGAAGCGGTCTTCACCGGCCTTGGCGATGGTGAAGTCGCCGATCAGCTTGCCGAATTCGTTGATCATCGGCGTCAGCACGATGCGGCCGGTCTTCGGCATGCGGTTGGTCATCAGCCGGTTGAGGAAATCCTCCGCGCCCGGGCCCGACACTTCGTATTTGGCGAAGTTGGCGATTTCGGTGACGCCAACCTTTTCACGGGTAGCGCGTACTTCCTCGCCGATCGGGCCAAAGTCGTTGGAGCGGTGGAAGGAGACGATGTCTTTCGGCTCTTCGCCCTTCGGCGCGAACCAGAGTGGCGTCTCAAGACCCCAGGAGTCGCCCATCACGGCGTTGTTTGCGAGCATGGTGTCGTAGAGCGGTGTCGTCTGCGCCGGGCGTGCCGCCGGCAGTTCCTCGTTGGGGAAGCGGATCGAGAAGCGGCGCGAATAGTTTTCGCGCACCTTGGCATTGGTGTAGCGCAGGCCGGCCCACTCGCCAAAGCGGGCGACATCCATGCCCCAGACGTCGAAGCCTGGATCGCCGTGGACCATCCAATTGGAGAGAGCCAGGCCAACGCCGCCGCCCTGGCTGAAGCCGGCCATGACGGCGCAAGCGCACCAGAAATTGGTCAGGCCCTGCACCGGGCCGACCAGCGGATTGCCGTCGAGCGCGAAGGTGAAGGGGCCGTTGATGATCTGCTTGATGCCGGCCTTTTCGATGCCGGGGAAATGCTTGAAGCCGATCTCCAGCGACGGCGCGATGCGGTCGAGGTCCGGCGGCAGCAGTTCATGGCCGAAATCCCATGGCGTGTTGACCGGCGACCACGGCTTGCAGGCCTTCTCATAAGTGCCGAGCAGGATGCCGTTGCGCTCCTGGCGGGTGTAGATCTCGCCCTTGAAGTCGAGCACGCCGATCATCTCGCGGCCGGTCGACTTGTTGAACTCCTCGACTTCCGGCATCGGCTCGGTCAAGAGGTACATGTGCTCCATGGCCAGCACGGGCAGCTCGACGCCGACCATGCGGCCGATCTCGCGCGCCCACAGGCCGCCGCAGTTGACGACATGCTCGGCGTGGACCGTGCCCTGTTCGGTGACGACGTTCCAGGTGCCGTCCGGCTGCTGCGTCAGGTCGACGACGCGGTTGCGCAGCACGATCTCGGCGCCGAGTTTCTTGGCCGCTTTGGAGTAGGCAATAGTGGTGCCGGAGGGGTCGAGATGGCCCTCGACCGGATCCCACATGGCGCCGACGAAATTGGTCTCGTCCATCAGCGGGAACATCGCCTTGGCCTCGGACGGCGTGATCAGTTCGGTGTCCATGCCGAGATAGCGGCCCTTGGCGTGGGCAAGGCGCAGGAAATCCATGCGCTCCGGCGTATCGGCCATCATCACGCCGCCAGTCAGGTGCAGCGAGCAGGACTGGCCGGAAATCTCCTCGATCTCCTTGTAGAGCTGGACGGTGTAGGCCTGCAGCTTGGCGACGTTCGGATCGCCGTTCAGCGTATGGAAGCCGCCCGCCGCGTGCCAGGACGAGCCGGAAGTCAACTCGGACCGTTCGATGAGCATGATGTCCGTCCAGCCGGCCTTGGCCAGGTGATAGAGCACCGAGCAGCCGACGACGCCGCCGCCGATGACAACTGCTTTTACATGAGATTTCATGAAGATAGGTCCGTTTTTGAAGAGATTGAATCTGTTGGGTCAGTTCGCCGCGAGCGAGCCTCGACTTTGGAAGTCAAAGTTTACTGCGGCGTATGATCAAAAATCGGTAGGCGCGCCGCCTTCGGCGGTGCGCTTCTGGACGAAGGCGTTGAGCTCCTCGCGGATCGCCGGGTCCATGTAGGGCTCGTCATAGGAGGCCAGCCGTTCCTTCCAGACCTTGTTGGCCTTTTCCAGCGCCGTCGGCGAGCCGGCCTCGGCCCAGGTTTCGAAATTGCGCCAGTCCGACAGGATGGGCGAATAGAAGGCGGTCTTGTAGCGATCCTGCGTGTGCTGGGTGCCGAAGAAGTGGCCGCCGGGGCCGACCGACTGGATGGCGTCGAAGCCAAGCGCTTCATCGGAGAGGTCGAGCGGGGTCAGGAATTCGGCCACCATCTGCAACAGGTCGATGTCCAGAATGGTCTTTTCGTAGGAGCAGCGCAGGCCACCCTCGAGCCAGCCTGCGGCGTGCATCATCAAATTGCCGCCGCCCTGGATGGCGCCCCACAGCGAGAAAACGCTCTCGTAAGCGGCCTGCGCGTCGACCGTGTTGGCGGCGCAGGTGTTGGAGGTGCGGTAGGGGATGTTGTAGCGGCGGGCAAGCTGGCCGCCGACAAGCTGCGCTTTCATATATTCGGGCGTGCCGAAGGCCGGTGAACCGGACTTCATGTCGACATTGGAGGTGAAGCCACCATAGCCGACGGGAGCGCCCTTGCGCACCATCTGGGCGAACGCAATGCCCGACAGCGCCTCGGCATTCTGCTGCACCAGCGCGCCGGCGATGGTGACCGGAGCCATGGCGCCCGACAGAGTGAAGGGCGTGACGATGACGACCTGGCCCTTGCTCGACATCTGGATGATGCCTTCCATCATCGGCACGTCGAGCTTGAGCGGCGAGTTGGTGTTGATGATGGTGAAGACGGACGGTTCGGCGAGCAGCTGCTCGTGGCTGATGCCGCGCGCGATGCGAGTGATCTCGATGCCGTCGACATTACGCTCCTTGCCGAGCGAATAGATGTGGAACACCTTGTCGGTCAGCGTGGCGAGGTCGCGGATGCATTCGAGGTGGCGGACCGACGGGTGGATATCGGTCGGCTCGACAGGATAGCCGCCGGTGCAGTTCAGGATGTTGTGCATCTGGGCCAGCCGCAGGAAATTGCGATAGTCCTGCTGGTTGCCTGGCCGGCGGCCACGATCGATGTCGGAGCAATTGGGCGCCGAGGCCATCATCGAAATGATGAGATTGTCGCCGCCGAAGCGCACATTGTGCGCGGGATTGCGGGCATGAATGGTGAATTCGGACGGACAGTTCGACACCAGATCGAGGATCATGTCGCTGTCGAAGCGAACGCGCTCCGAGCCCTCGCGGACATCGGCGCCATGTGCCTTCATAATGCGGCGGGCTTCGTCGTGCAGCACGTCGACGCCGATTTCCCTCAGCACCCGCAAGGAGGCGAGGTGGATCGATTCCAGCTCGTCGTCCGAGACCAGCTTCGTCGGCTGCAGCGGGTTTTTCAGCTGGCGGAAAGCCGGCTGCTCGAACGCGGCCGAGCCACCGGCGCGCTTTCCGGCGCGACCGCCACGGCGGGCACGGTCGGGT
The DNA here is from genome assembly GCF_020164775.1 of Mesorhizobium sp. ES1-6. Lineage (NCBI taxonomy): Bacteria > Pseudomonadati > Pseudomonadota > Alphaproteobacteria > Hyphomicrobiales > Phyllobacteriaceae > Mesorhizobium > Mesorhizobium sp. ES1-6. The sequence continues at coordinate 906,472 of NZ_JAIUGU010000001.1, read as the reverse complement.
CCCGGAGCCGGTTCTGCAGATTGTAGGGCGGCGGTCATGATGGTCCTCGTACGGTGCGATAGCGGGCGGCATAATGGACCGACGGCCCGCCGGCCATTGCGGAGGCGGCGACCACTAGGGCGAGGGAAGCGACATGCACGAACGGCAGCCGCGCGGCGGCCGCATCGTTGGCGCAAGCGGATATTCCCCGCCGGCCCTTTCATTCCCCCGATCGACCCTGTAGCTGGTCATGCTTGCCGGCCGGGAGGTCTGCCGGCACCCCACCTGGATGAAGACATGGTCGCAACCGGCTCGAGCGAAGGCGAAGCGGGAACGCAGTGGTCGGCGCTCGCCGGCGTCACCGCGGCACTTGCCATGTTCGGCGCGGCGCAAGGGCTGAGCTCGCCGCTGTTCACGCTGCTGATGCAGAAGCAAGGCATGTCGCCAGGGCTGATCGGCCTGTCGGCGGCGATGATGCCGGTCGGGCTGATCCTGTCGGCTTCCTTCGTGCCGGCGGCGGTTCGGCTGGTCGGTGCGCGAAACCTGGCGGTCGGATGCTCGCTGATCGGAGCGCTGTGCTTCCTGGGCATCGGTTATCTGCAGAACTGGGTGGCCTGGTACATCATCCGCTTCATCATCGGCATCGTCATCAACCCGCTCTATGTGCTGGGCGAAGTCTGGGCGCTGTCCCTGGCACCGCCGTCGCGGCGCGGGCGTGTCATGGGCGTCTTCAACACACTGATGGGCGCCGGCTACGCGGCGGGCCCATTTACCCTGACTTTTGTCGGCATCGACGGCTGGGCGCCTTTCAGCGTCGGCATTGGCGGCTTTGTGCTATGCGCAATCATTCTACGCCTTGTCTCCTCGAAGCTCGCCGGGTTCGAGGATGACGGCCAGCCGCCGGGAAGTTTTGTCGGGTTTGCCCGGCTGGCGCCGGCGCTGCTGCTGGCGGTGCTGGTCTCGGCCGCCGTCCAGCAAAGCACCTATGCGCTCGTCCCGGTTTTCGGCGCCGGCTACGGCCTGGCCGAGGCCGTGCTTGCCGCGCTGGTGATGGCGCTGTCGCTGGGTAACATCCTTTTGCAGATCCCGCTTGGCCTGCTCGCCGAACGCTTCGGTGGCCGATCGATGATCCTGGCCTGCGCGGTGGCGACGACCGTTTGCGCTGTTTTGCTGCCGCTGCTTATCACCACACCGCTGATCTGGGGCGTGCTTCTGGTAATGGGCGCGGTCGGCTACGGCGTCTACACGATGGCGCTGGTCGAACTCGGCAGCCGCTTCAGGGGCTCGCTGCTGGTCACCGGCAATGCGGCTTTCGCCTTGCTGTGGGGCGTTGGCGGCATTGTCGGTCCACCGGGCGCGGGCCTGTTGATGCAGGCGATCGGACCACTGGGATTGCCGACCGTGATCATTGGCCTCGACGCTCTGCTGGTCGCCTTCGCGCTCTACAGGTCGGCCAGCCGCAAAGGCTCCTGACAGGGTTTGGCTGGAGCCGAGCGTCGGTTCGGGACGCGGGGGTTACGGCCGTCGGGGCGAACCGCTAAGGCTGCGACAGCACGGGGATGATAGACTTGGTGGACACCGAAAGCGACGAGACGATGCAGTGGGCCGCGATCACCGGTGTGATCGCAACGGTGTCTGTGTTCGCTATCGCGCAGGGCCTGTCCTATCCGCTGCTGAGCTTCATCCTGCAGCGCCAGGGCGTCTCGCCGGCTGTCATCGGCCTGTCGGCGGCAATGACGCCGATCGGGTTCATCGTTTCGTCGCCAATCATTCCAGCGTTGGCGCGGCGGTTCGGGGCAGGGCGCACGGCGCTCACCTGTGCCGCACTCTCGGCTATCGTGCTGGCGTTGATCGGCTGGACGCAGAACGTCTATCTCTGGTTTCCGCTGCGCTTCCTGATCGGCGTGGTGACCAACCCGCTCTATGTCTTAAGCGAAATCTGGGTGATCGCGCTGGCGCCGCCGGCCCGGCGCGGCCGCATCATGGGCCTCTATTCGACGATCATTTCCGCCGGTTTCGCTGCCGGCCCGCTTTGTCTGTTGGCCGTCGGCACGGAAGGTTGGCCGCCATTCCTTGTCGGGATTGGCGCTTTCGTGCTCTGCGGCGTGTGCCTGGCGTCGGTTCTGCCGCGCCTGCCCAGGGTCGACGAGGCCGGGCATCAGATTTCGGTGATTGGTTTCATGCCGCTTGCCTGGCTGCTTCTGTCGGCGGTGGTCGTGGCCGCCGGCTTCGAGCAGGCGGTGCTGGCGCTGCTGCCTGTCTATGGAACGTATCATGGCATCGCGGAGGCTCGCATGTCGGCGCTGTTGTCGGTCATGATCGCCGGCAACATTGCCATGCAGGTGCCGCTTGGCCTGCTGGCCGAACGGCTGACGGCCCGCCTGGTGCGCTTCCTCTGCGTCTTGCTGACGCTGGGCGGCTGCGCGCTCCTGCCTGTGCTGATCGAAACGCCGCTGATCTGGCCCTGCGTCTTCGTCTGGGGCGCGGTGTCCTACGGCATCTACACGATGTCGATCATCGAGCTTGGCGAGCGCTTCACCGGCTCGGCGCTGGTTGCCGGCAATGCGGCATTTTCCCTGATGTGGGGCGTCGGCGGTATCCTGGTTCCACCGCTCACCGGCGGCGTGATGGACGGGATCGGCGCCGGTGGCCTACCGCTCGCGCTTGGCGCGATCTGCGTCACTTTGGCGCTGGCGACGGTCATCCGCAGACGAGTGCGGTGATGCAGGAGGCGAGTGGCAAAACACCATATCGCATCTTGAATGTCGGCGCCGCCAACGCGATGTAGGCACAGCCGCCCCAATCCTCCGGAGCCCTGCATGACCCCTTCGACGACCAAAGCCCAGCCCTCTGAAAAGGCCGGTGACCCTTTCCTGTGGCTGGAAGACAGGACAAGCAAGGAATCGCTCGACTGGGTGCATCGCCAGAACGAGGTCACGGTGGCGCAATTGCAGGGCGATCCGTCCTATCAGACGTCGTTCCAGACAGCACTCGACCTGATGACGGCCGAGGACAATATCGCGGTCGGCGCGGCAATCGCGGGGCATGTCTACAATTTCTGGCAGGACAAGACCAACGCGCTCGGCCTGTGGCGGCGCACGACGGTCGCTTCCTACAAGACCGACAAGCCCGACTGGGAAACGATCATCGACTTCGACCAACTGGCGGCGAAGGAGGGCATTAAGTGGGTGTTCGGCGGCGCTGTCAGGCTCTACCCCGATTTCAACCGCTGCCTGGTCTCGATGTCGCCCGATGGCGGTGATGCCAGCGCGATGCGCGAGTTCGACATCGCGGCCAAGTCCTTCGTCGAAGGCGGTTTTCAGGCGCCCGCCTCGAAATCGGGCTTCGGCTGGCTGGACGAGAACACAGTCATCGTCTCGGCCGCGTTCGAAGAGGCCGACAAGACAGAATCCGGATATCCGCGCGTGGTCAAGCTGTGGAAGCGTGGCACCAGGCTGGAAGAGGCAACCCCGATCTTCGAGGGAAAGACCGAGGATCTCGCGGTTGGTGCCGGGGTCGAGTTCGACGGCGAGAAGCGCCATCTGTTTCTGGCGCGGACACTCGACTTCTTCGCATCGCACAGTTTCCTGCGCCTGCCTTCGGGCGAGAACCGTCGCATCCCGCTGCCCGACGACGTCACCGACACCGCGCTCTTCAGGGATCAGCTGGTGTTCGGCGTGCGCACCCCATGGACCGCGCCCGATGGCACCGCGTGCCAGCCGGATGGACTTTACTCGCTCGATTTCGCGCATTGGATCGAAACTGGGAGTTTTGGCGCCATCGAAACTTTGCTCGCGCCGGCACATCGCGTGTCGATCGCGGGGCTCGCCAGAACGCAGGACCGCCTGTTCATCAACCTGATGGACAATGTCCGCGGCAAGGTTCTCGTCTGCGAGCGGGAGCATGGTGCCTGGTCGCTGAAACCCGTCGCGTTGCCCGAAAACGGCACTGTCGGCATCAGCCATGCCGAGCATTTCGGCTCGAGCGTGTCCTTCTCCTTCACCGATTTCCTGACGCCGAGCTCGATCATCTGGTCCGATGACGATGGTCAGACGCTTGCCACGGTGAAGTCGCAGCCGGCACGTTTCGATGCCTCGCCGCTGATCTCGGAACAGTTCGAGGCGCGCTCGAAGGACGGCACGATGATCCCTTACTTCGTCGTCAGGCGGCGGGACCAGAACGGCCCGGTACCGACGCTGCTCTACGGCTATGGCGGCTTCGAAGTGCCGCTGTTGCCCGGTTATGCCGGTGTGCGCGGCAAGCTGTGGCTGGAGAAAGGCAATGCCTATGTGCAGGCCTGCATTCGCGGCGGGGGTGAATTCGGGCCTGGCTGGCACCAGGCGGCGCTGAAAGGCAAGCGCCAGAACGGCTTCGACGACTTTGCCGCGGTGGCCGAGGATGTCGTCAGGCGCGGTATTGCGACGGCTCAATCGCTCGGCATTCAGGGCGGCTCCAATGGCGGCCTGCTGACCGGCGCATCCTTGACACAGCATCCCGAGCTTTTCGGCGCCGTCATCATCGAGGTGCCGCTGCTCGACATGCTGCGTTACACCGAATTGCCACCGGGCGCTTCGTGGATGGCCGAATATGGCGATCCGTCAAAGCCGGAAGACGCCAAATGGCTTTCGGCCTATTCGCCCTATCAACATGTCAAGGCGGATGCCGTCTATCCGCCGGTGCTCTTGACCACCTCGACCGCCGACGACCGGGTCCACCCCGGCCATGCGCGCAAGATGGCGGCCCGCCTGCAGGAGGCTGGCCATGCAAAGACGCTGTTCTTCGAGGAGACTGAAGGCGGCCATGGTGGGCGCGGCGACCGCCGGCCACAGGCGGCGCAAACGGCGATGAAGTATGTGTTTCTGCAGCGCGCGCTGAGTGGCGAAGCCTGACCTCAATTCATGAGGCCACTTGAGCAAAGGGTGGTTCACCTCGACCGGCCTTTGCTCTAAGGTACCTTCATGGCTCTCGCTAGACTATCAGCTCGTGCGTTTCGGGTCGCGGTGACACCGTCATCGCGCACGCTGCGCGCCGAGCTTTTGCGGCTATGCGCCCGCATCGGTTATTCGCCACCTGCCGTCCTCTGACGAATTCGCCCCGGCACCGCCGGAATGATTTCAGAGGAAAGATCAGACATGACCTATCAGAATTATTCGCTGAAGCAGCTTCAGCAGATCGACGCCGCGCATCACCTTCATCCGTTCACCGACCATAAGGAACTGCGCGAGGCCGGTTCGCGTGTCATCACCCATGCCAAGGGTCCGTTCATCTACGATTCCGAAGGGACGGAACTGCTGGACGGCATGGCCGGCCTGTGGTGCGTCAATATCGGCTACGGCCGTGACGAACTTGCCGAGGCCGCCTATGCCCAGATGAAGGAACTGCCTTACTACAATTCCTTCTTCAAATGCTCGACGCCGACGCCGGTGCTGTTGTCGAGGAAGCTGGCCGAGATCGCGCCGAAAAACGTCAACCAGGTGTTTTACGGCTCGTCCGGTTCGGAGGCCAACGACACCGCCTTGCGGCTCGTGCGTCACTATTGGGTGCTGGAAGGCAAGCCGGAGAAGAACCGCGTCATCTCGCGCAAGATGGCCTATCACGGCTCGACCATCGCCGGCACCTCGCTCGGCGGCATGGATGCCATGCACAAGCAGCTCAACGGCGCGGTGCCCAACATCGTCCATGTGATGATGCCCTATGCCTACGAACTGGCGCTGCCGGGCGAAAGTGACCATGATTTCGGCCTGCGCGCGGCCAAATCGGTCGAGGATGCCATCCTGGAGGCCGGCGCCGACAAGGTCGCCGCCTTCATCGGCGAGCCGGTAATGGGCGCGGGCGGCGTCAAGATACCGCCGGCAAGCTACTGGCCCGAAGTGCAGCGCATCTGCCGCAAATACGATGTGCTGTTGATGCTGGACGAGGTCATCACTGGCTATGGCCGCACAGGCGAGTGGTTCGCGGCCCAGACCTTCGGCATCGAACCGGACACCATGACCACGGCCAAGGCTCTGACATCGGGCTATCAGCCGCTGTCGGCGCTGCTGGTTGGCGATCGCATTGCCGCGACGCTGGTCGAGAAGGGCGGCGAGTTCAACCATGGCTACACCTATTCGGGGCACCCCGTGGCTTGCGCCGTGGCGTTGAAGAACCTGGAAATCATGGAGAGGGAAGGCCTGGTCGACCGCGTCAGGAACGATACTGGACCTTACTTCGCCAAGGCCTTGCAGGAGCGTATCGCCGGGCATGATCTGGTCGGCGAGGTGCGTTCGATCGGCCTGATGGGCGCGATCGAGATCGTCAAGGACAAGGCGACCAAGGAGCGCTTCCTGCCGTCGGGAAGTGCCGCGGTTGTCGTGCGCGACCACGCCATCGCCAACGGCATGATGCTGCGCGCCACCGGTGACACGATGATCCTGTCGCCGCCGCTGATCTGGACCCGCGACACGATCGACATGGCTTGCGAGCGCATCGGCAAGGCGCTCGACCTGGCGCAGGCCGACCTGCGCAAGCGATAGGAGCAATCCTCGATTGGGCGTTTCTACCAAGAAACGCCCAATCGAGGAAATATGCGTAATGAGCGGGAACGAATTTCGCCTTCGGCGCGTAGTGTAAGGGCGGCCGATCCGGCCGCGACAGGGAATTGCCCACATGAGAAAGACCGGCAAAAGCCGACGCGTGCAAGAGGCGGCCAGCCTTGGCGCGGACCTGATGCTGGCGCCGTTGGTGGTGATGATGCGCCTGCCGCTGATGGCCATGGAGGCGCGAAGCGGCGAGCCTTGGAGTGCGGAGACGGCAATGGCGGTCCGCGAGAAGACCGTCGCCATGGCCGAAGGCGCGCTTGCGGCGTAAATGTCTTTCCTGCAATCGGCATCACGTTTCTGGCCTGAGGTTCTCTCGGGTCGAACGCCGTCGCTGTTCAACGGCGTCGCGGCCGAACGGTCGATCAGCGCCGCGCTTAAGCCGGCCGGCCGCGCGGTGAGGGCAAATTTTCGCCGCCTTTCCACAAAGGGTTGAAGAGGAAGCCTCGGAACTTTTTGCGCATCGTCGAAGTCTTGCGCTAGAACCAATCGGCATTACACGCCGATGGGGAACAACATGGCCGGACAACCGCTCAACCAGCCGGCTGAAATTCCAGCCGAACTCGATCGCTGGAACTGGGGCGCCTTCTTCCTCAACTGGATCTGGGGCATAGGCAACAGCACCTTCATCGCGCTGCTGGCGCTGATCCCCGTCGTCAACCTCATCATGATCTTCGTGCTCGGCGCGCGTGGCAGCCGCTGGGCGTGGCGGAACCGGGCCTGGCGCGACGCCGAGCAGTTCCGCAAGACGCAGCGCAACTGGGCGATTGCCGGCCTTGCCGTCTGGGTGGTCAGTATCGGCGGCTGCGCGACGGTGGTCGGCAGCATCCCCTTCGTGCTCAAAGGCAGCGACGCCTACCATATGACGATGGACGCAGTGCGCGCCGATAGCCGCGTGAAGGCCGCCATCGGCGATGATGTGACCGATAATTTCTGGGTCGGGGGCAGTCTCAACGTCAATGCGAACGGCGCGGGCGATGCCCAGTTCAGCATCCCCGTCCACGGCGCCAAGGGCAAGGGCACCGTCTATTCCCATCTGGTGCGTACTGCCGGCGCCTGGAGCACGCGCCTGCTGGTGCTCCGCGTCGACGGCGTCGATGCGCCGATCGTGCTGACCAATGAAGATCACGTGCCGATCCCGGGTGCGGCGATCGGGATCTAAACGGATCGTGGACAATAAAAGGGGCCGGAAATGCAAAAACCGCGCCCCATCGGGAACGCGGCTTTGCCAGATACGCATGGCGTTTCGCTACGAAAACACTTGCGAAACTTACGGGCTCCGGTACGCGAGACCTGATCCGGAGCGCCGGGCGGATGCGATATGTCCGCCTCGCAATCCGTTCTACAGCGACATCGTTACCGCGGAGTTATCGAGAGCTTAAGCAAATCTAAATTTGCGGGTCTTTCTCCGCAAAGACCCGGAAAAAGTCTATCGAATCCGCTATTTAGGCAGGGTTGCCGCGCAGAAAATTAATTATGCCGGAAAAATCCGCGCCGCCGTGTCCCTGGGCGTTGAACAGGGCGTAGAGTTGCGCCGCCTCGGCCCCGAGCGGCGTCACCGCGCCCGCGCCAAGCGCTGCCTCCTGGGACAACTTCAGGTCTTTCAGCATGAGGGCCGCGGCAAATCCCGGCTTGTAATCCCTGTTGGCGGGCGAAGTGGGCACCGGGCCCGGAACCGGGCAATAGGTGGTCAGCGACCAGCACTGGCCCGACGAGGTCGAGGCGACGTCGAACAGCGCCTGATGCGACAGGCCGAGCTTTTCCGCCAGCACGAAGGCCTCGGCGACGCCGATCATTGAAATGCCGAGGATCATGTTGTTGCAGATCTTGGCCGCCTGGCCGGCGCCGTCGCCGCCGCAATGGACGATGCGCCCGGCCATCGGCTTGAGGATCGGCTCGGCGGCGGCGAAGGCATCGCCGGAACCGCCGGCCATGAAGGTCAGCGTCCCGGCAGTGGCACCGCCGGTGCCACCGGAGACCGGCGCATCGATCGACAGCAGGCCGTGTTTGGCGGCGATGGCATGCACCTTGCGCGCCGATTCCACGTCGATGGTCGAGGAATCGATGAACAAGGCATTTTTCTTCGCCTTGGGGGCGATATCCTCATAGACCGACAGCACGTGCTTGCCTGCCGGCAGCATGGTGATGACGACATCGGCGTCCTTCACTGTCGCGGCGGCGTTGGCCATGACAGTGATGCCATGGTCCTTGGCGGTGGCGAGGTTCTCGGGCACGAGGTCGAACCCCATCACCCCATGGCTAGCCTTGACCAAATTGGCGGCCATTGGATTACCCATGTTGCCAAGGCCAATGAAGGCGATAGTTGCCATCGTTTTCTCCCGATTTTGTTGCTGTCAGCGGCCGATCAGCGCCCGCGCGATGATGACGCGCATGATCTCGTTGGTGCCTTCGAGGATCTGATGGACGCGCAGGTCGCGCACCAGTTTCTCGATGCCGTAATCGTGCAGATAGCCGTAGCCGCCGAGCAGTTGCAGCGCATCGTTGGCGACGTCGAAGCCGGTGTCGGTGACGAAGCGCTTTGCCATGGCAGACCATTTGCCGGCGTCCGGCGCCTTGCGGTCGAGTTTGGAGGCCGCGGCATAGAGGAAGATGCGCGCGGCCTGCAATTCGGTCTCCATGTCGGCCAGCCTGAACTGCAGCGCCTGGAACTGGTTGATCTTCGAGCCGAAGGCCTTGCGTTCGGCGGTGTAGGCTAGCGCCTTGTCGAGGGCCGATTGCGCGCCGCCCAGCGAACAGGCGGCGATGTTCAGCCTGCCGCCGTCGAGGCCGGCCATGGCAATGCCGAAACCGGCGCCTTCGCCCGACAAAAGGTTCTCCGCCGGCACCTTGCACTCCTCGAAGATGACCTGGCGGGTCGACTGCATGTGCCAACCCATCTTGTGCTCGTTGGCGCCAAAGGAGAGGCCGGGCGCGTCTTTCGGCACGATGACGGTTGAGATGCCTTTCGGGCCATCGGCGCCGGTGCGCACCATGACGGCGTAGACATCGCTGTCGCCGGCCCCGGAGATGAACTGCTTGGTGCCATTGAGGATATAGTCGCCGCCGCTCTTGACCGCGCGCGTCTTCAGCGCCGCCGCATCCGAACCGGAACCCGGCTCGGTCAGGCAATAGCTCGCCAGCCATTCCATCGAGGTGAGCTTCGGCAGGAAGCGCTGGCGCTGCTCGTCATTGCCGAAGCGGTCGATCATCGCGGCCACCATGTTGTGGATCGAGATGAAGGACGAAAATGCCGGGTCGGCGTGCGACAGCGCCTCGAAGATCAGCACGGCGTCGAGCCGGCCGAGCGCGGAGCCGCCGACATCGTCCCTGATATAGATGCCGCCGAGGCCGAGCGGGCCGGTTTCACGGATCACGTCGGCGGGGAAATGTTTCCCGCGGTCCCAGTCGAGCGCATTGGGCGCAACACGATCGGCGGCAAAGGCCTGCGCCATCTCCTGGATGGCGCGCTGTTCCTCGTTGAGTTCGAACTGGCTGGTGCTCGCATCGACCGCGGCGTCCATGGCGTGCTCCCTGTAGGCTGGCCAGCTAGCCCGCTGGCCTGTCGTTTTTGGCTTTGCGCGCGCACCAATCTAGACCAATGATGCCGCCGCGCAACCCGACCTATCGCGGAGCGGCTGTGCACCAATGCATGCCCGGAGCAAGATGTGACGACAAAATTCGGTGAGCTGCTTCGAGGGTTCCACGCCTATCTCGCTTCCGTCGATGACGCCCTGGTGGGCGACGCCGTGGCGCGTATCGGCTGGGACATGCCGGCACGCGCGCTGGAGCCGCATCCGCTCGCCTGTCTGCGCCATCTCGACCGCGCCGCCGAACTGGCACCGCCACATGCCAAGCCGCTGGTGCGATTGCTGGCCGAGCAGTGCTACGAATTGCATTGGGGGCAGACCTATAGCGAGGGTGATTTCGGCAAGGCCTTCATCGACAATTACGGTTGGCTGGAAATGTTCGGCACGCGCGGGCACTTCGTCAATGAAGAGGTTGCCGCCGGGCTGCTGATTCTCGGACCCGGGATCGTCTACCCCGACCATCATCACGTCGCCGAGGAGATTTATATCCCGCTGACTGGCGGCACCGAGTGGCGCATGGGCGAGGTCGGTTTTCGCAAGCGGGAGGCCGGCGAGGTCGTCCACCATGCCTCCAACGTCAACCACGCCGTGCGCACGGGCAAGGAGCCACTGCTGGCGCTCTACATCTGGCGCGGCGGGCCATTGGCGCAGAAATCCACGATCACCGGAATCGCGACACAGGGCAGGAACTGATGGCCAGGGCAATCATGCTGCAAGGCACGGGTTCGGATGTCGGCAAGACGGTGCTGGTCGCGGGCCTTTGCCGCGCCGCGAAAAAACGTGGCCTGAAGGTACGGCCGTTCAAGCCGCAGAACATGTCGAACAACGCCGCCGTCGCCGACATTCCGGGCGACAACCACCATGGCGGCGGCGAGATCGGCCGTGCGCAATGGCTGCAGGCGATCGCTTGCGGGGTGCCGCCATCGGTTCACATGAACCCGGTGCTGCTCAAGCCGCAGACCGATGTCGGCGCGCAGGTCATCGTCCAGGGCAAGGTGTTCGGCGAGGCTCGGGCACGCGACTACCAGGCGTTGAAGGGCCGCTTGATGGACGCCGTGCTGGAGTCCTGGGGCAAGGTCGGCGAGGGCGCCGACCTCGTCATCGTCGAGGGCGCCGGCTCTCCGGCGGAAATCAATCTCAGAAGGCGCGATATCGCCAATATGGGCTTTGCCACGCGCACCGATGTGCCGGTGGTGCTCGTCGGCGACATCGACCGTGGCGGCGTCATCGCCTCCATTGCCGGCACGCATCTGATCCTGCCGGAAGAGGACCGGCGCATGATCGTCGGCTATCTCGTCAACAAATTCCGGGGAGACGTCTCGCTGTTCGATGACGGCATCAAGGCGATCGACAAATTCACCGGATGGCGCTGTTTTGGCGTCGTGCCGTGGCTGAAGGCTGCGGCACGGCTGCCGTCGGAAGATTCGGTGGTGCTGGAGCGGTTGGCGTCCGGCGAGGCGCGCGCGCTGAAAGTGGCGGTGCCGATGCTTGGCCGCATCGCCAATTTCGACGATCTCGACCCGCTCAAGGCCGAACCGCAGGTCGAAGTGGTGTTCGTGCCGCCCGGCAAGCCGCTACCGGCCGATGCCGGGCTGGTGGTCATTCCCGGCTCCAAGTCGACGATCGGCGATCTCCTGAAACTCCGCGAGAATGGCTGGGACCGCGATTTGGCGGTACACCGCAAGCGCGGCGGCCATGTCGTCGGCATTTGCGGCGGTTTCCAGATGCTCGGCCGCGTGGTGCGCGACCCCCACGGCATCGAGGGCAGCGTCACCGAGGCCGAGGGGCTCGGCCTGCTCGATGTCGAGACGGTGATGGAACCGGAAAAGACGGTACGCAATGTCAGTGCACGCTCGGTGCCGTTCGACCTGCCGCTCGAGGGCTACGAGATCCATCTCGGTCGCACGACGGGTCCGGACACCGTGCGGCCGTCGGCGATCATCAATGGCGCCGAGGATGGTGCGATCTCGGCCGATGGCAAGGTGATCGGCACTTACATGCACGGCCTGTTCGGCGCCGACGGCTTTCGCGGCAAATTCCTCGAAAGCCTGGGTGTCAGGGGCGGTGGCATAGATTATCGCGCCGAGGTCGAGCGGGCGCTGGACGAGGTCGCCGCCGAGTTGGAAACCCATCTCGACTGCGACGCGATTTTTGGACTGGCTAGGTAATTCGCGGCGCTGGTCATTGGCCAGGAACATCCATCGCCTCGTCATCCTAGGGCGGAGCAAGGAGCGAAGCGACGCGGCGCGGACCCCTAGGATCCATGCCGCGATTTCAACGCTCCGCACCGATGCAGAATTTTGCTCCGCGGCACTCTTCGATCAAGGTCACGGAATGGATCCCAGGGTCTCCGCGACGGAGCTTCGCTCCTGCTTCGCCCTGGGATGACGAAATTGGGGGGCATCGGCTAGTTCCGAATGCCGCAGTCAGCAGACATTCGCCCGTCGAAACCAGCTCAGGCATTCACACCTTCGACGGCCAGTAGGTGTCAAACGGCCAGACATTGCCTTCAGGGTCGCGGCGGATGAATTCGCGGCTAATCGCGATCGGTCATAGCCTGGGCAGAACCAAAAAACGCCCGGCTTTGGCCGGGCGCTCTCGGTCCCCACTTGTCGGGGACCCTTGTCAGGCGCCGCGCATCAGGCAGCCTGCTGCAAGCACGATATAGGCGATGAGTACGATCCATACCGATGCAAGCGGAATGAACGCGAGCACGCCAAGGGCGGCGAGAATGCCGATGATGGCGATAACGAGAGAAATGATGAAAACAATCTGGGTAGGCGCGCTGAGATTCATGTCTGGTCCCTCCAACATGATTCGAACAATGTCATTGTAACAGGCGCGTGATCACACACCAATCATGACACGCAGAGGGTTGGCTGGATCGGCAAGCAGCTTCACCGCCAGGGCCACGCAGACGATGACCAGCAGCGGCTTGATCAATCTCGCGCCGATGCGCATGGCAAGGCTGGCGCCGAGCCGGGCGCCGAGAAACTGGGCAACGCCCATCATCAGGCCGATCTTCCACGAGATGACGCCGACGGCGGCAAAGACGATGAAGCCGCCGATGTTGGAGGCGAAGTTGAGCAGCTTGGTATGCGCCGTCGCCTTGAGCACGCCGTAGCCGGCAAGGGCGACGAAGGCGAGCATGTAGAAAGAACCGGCGCCCGGACCGAACAGGCCGTCATAGAAGCCGATTGCCGGCACCAGGGTCAGCCCAAACAGGAAGGGCGACAGGCGCTCGGCGCGGTCGATATCGTTCATGTTGGGCTTGAGCGCGAAATAGAGCGCAATGGCGATCAGCACCAGCGGCAGGGCCGCGCGCAACAGGTCGCCAGGCACGATGGTGGCCAGCAAGGCGCCGATGGCGCTTCCGGCAAGCGCCAGCAGCGCCGATGGCAATTGCCGGCGCAGGTCGACATGGCCCTTCGAGGCATAGTGGATCGTCGCCGAGCCGGAGCCGAACATGCCTTGCAGCTTGTTGGTTCCAAGCGCTTCGACGGGCGAGAAACCGGCCAACAGCAGTGCGGGAATGGTGATCAGTCCGCCACCGCCGGCAATCGAATCGACAAAGCCCGCCGCAAAGCCGGCGAAGGCGAGCATGGCGATGGTTTGGGTGGTGAGGTCGATCATCTGGCGCCGGGAGACATTTAGCTGGCTGGATATCCGGCGTTCGACCACGACGGCCCTGTTTGCGCAAGGCCGATTCCGCGCTAACTCTATGCATGAGGAATCGGAAAGGGTCGCCCATGGCGTTCGCATTGCTGGACCAGATACGCTCCATCTTCGACGGCGACCCGGGCGTGCGCAAGGTGGCGGACGATCCCGTCCTGTCGGCGGAACTGCTGATGCTGTTCCGCATGATCCTGGCCGACGGCACTGTGAGCGAGAGCGAGATGATTGCCTTCCGGCGCATCTGCAAGGATGCCTTCGACATTCCGGAGACCAGCATCGACGCCGTCATCGAATATCTCAACGAGTTCGGCTACGAGACCAACGGCTCGCAGGCGATCGCGCTGTTTCGCGACCTCGACATCGAGCGGCGCAGGCAACTGGCGCAGCACATGGCGGAGATCGCCAAGGCGGATTCGCAACTGGCCGAGAGCGAGGTGCGCCTGCTGCGCCGCACGCTCGATTTGCTCGACATCAGCCCGGTCGACGTGGTGAAGCCGCAAGACTAAGGGGAACGGCCGCTCACCCCTGTTCCTGCATGCGTCGCGCGATCGCGCGATGCAAATCCGGGGCAGCGGCAACAAGCGCCTGCGCCGCCTCGGATTGCGGGCGGTCCAGCACCTCGTTCGTCTTGCCGCGCTCGACGATCTTGCCGTCATGCATGACCAGCACCTCGTCCGTAATAGCGCGTGCGACGGTCAGGTCGTGGGTGATGAAGAGATAGGCGATGCCGAGCTTCTGGTTGAGCCCGGCGAACAGGTCGAGGATTTGGGCACGGATCGAGACGTCGAGGGCCGAGACCGGCTCGTCGGCGACCACCAGTTTGGGGCGGGTGATGATGGCGCGGGCGATCGACAGGCGCTGGCGCTGGCCGCCCGAGAATTCGTGCGGGTATTTGTCCATGTCAAGCTGGTCGAGGCCGACCTCGTGCAGCGCATGCGCCACCATCTCGCGGCGTTCGGCGCGCGTCGGTTTTTTCTCCAGTACATGCAGGGGTTCGGCGACCAGTTTTTCGACCTTCTGGCGCGGGTCGAAGGAGCCGTAGGGATCCTGGAAGACGACCTGCATGTCGCGCCTGGCCGGCTTCAACTCGGCTTCGCTCGTGCCGGTAATGGTTTCGCCGCGAAAGCGGATTGCGCCTGAACTCGGCCGGTCCAGCGCCAGGATCATGCGGGCAAGGGTGGACTTGCCGCAGCCGGATCGGCCGACCAGCGCCACCGACTGGCCCGGCGCGATCGACAGCGAGACGTCGTCGACGGCACGGATGTCAGGCGCGCGCCTGAACAGCGAGGTTCGGCGGCCGCGGTAGTCACGGGTGATGCCTTCGACCTGGAGCAAGGGTTGGTCCGTGCCGACGGGATGGGGCCTGGCGCGCGCCGGGACGTGCATCGAGGCCTGCGCCAGTTGGCGCGTATAGGGGTGGAGCTGTTCGGACAGCGTGCGCGCCGTGTCGCCGGCCTCCATCACCTCGCCATGCCGCAGGATGGTGATGCGATCGGCCATCTCGGTGACGACGGCAAGGTCGTGCGAGATCAGCAGCAGGCCCATGCGGCTCTCCGCGACGAGGTCGCGCAGGAGGTCGAGAATCTGTGCCTGCAGCACCACGTCGAGCGCCGTCGTCGGCTCGTCGGCGATCAAGAGCTTGGGTTTCAGCGCGCAGGCGACGGCGATGACGACGCGCTGGCGCTGGCCGCCGGACAGTTCGTGCGGATAGCGCGACAGCGGGAATTTCGCTTCGGGCAGCCCGACGCGGTCGAGCATTTTTCGCGCCCGATCCTCAGCTTCCGCACGTGTAGCCTTCGTGTGCCAGCGTATGCCTTCGGCGACCTGTTCGCCGATCGTCTTGACCGGATTGAGCGCCGCCATCGGTTCCTGGAACACCATGCCGATGTCGTCGCCGCGCAGGGCGCACATCTGGCCCTCGGTTGCCGTCAGGATATCGATGCCGTCGAATGTGACGCGCCCGGTGGCGCGGGCAGCGTGTGGCAGGAGCCGCATCACCGTCAGCGCGGTCATCGACTTGCCGGAGCCGGATTCGCCGACCAGCCCCATGACCTCGCCGGGCGCGACGGAGAGTTCAATGCTCTTCAGGATCTGCGTGTCGCCGATGGTCAGCGACAGATTGTCGATTTCAAGCAGGCTCATCGCTGCCGCCGCGATTTCGGGTCGAGAATGTCGGCGATGCCGTCGCCCAGGAGGTTCAGCCCAAGCACGGTGACGACGATCGCCATGCCCGGGAAAATCGCCATCCACGGCGCCACCACCATGCGCGTCTGCGCGTCGAACAGCATGCGGCCCCAGCTCGGCATCGGCGGCTGCGCGCCGAGGCCGAGATAGGAAAGCCCGGCCTCGGCCAGGATGCCCAGCGCGAACTGGATCGTGCCTTGCACCAGGAGCAGCGTGGCGATGTTGGGCAGCACATGTTCGATCGATATCTGCGTACTGCTCTTGCCGGCGGCGCGCGCGGCCAGGATGAATTCGCGCGGCCAGATCGCAAGCGCGCCGGCGCGGGCGACGCGGGCAAAGACCGGGATGTTGAATATGCCGATGGCGATGATGGCGTTGACGGCGCCAGGCCCGAAGATGGCGGTGATCATGATGGCCGACAGCAGCGCGGGGAAAGCGAAGACGAGATCGTTGACGCGCATCAGCGCCTCGTCGACGAGGCCGCCGCGCGCCGCGGCGAAGGCGCCGAGCGGCACGCCGACGCCCATGCCGATGCCGACCGCGACCAGCGCCACGGCGATCGAGTTGCGGGCGCCGACCATGACCATCGACAGGATATCGCGGCCGAAATGGTCAGTGCCGAACCAGTGCGCCAGAGAGGGTCCTTGCGTCTTGTCGGCTATAACAAGCCTGGTCACATCGTAAGGTGTCCAGACGTAGGACAGGATCGCCATCGCCAGGATCAGCAATGTGATGACGAAGCCGGTCACGAAAGCCGTGTTCCTGAAAGCCTTGGCCAGGATGCCTGCCAATGTCTCATCGGGGATGTCGACATGCATCGTCATGACCGGGTTCTCAAGCGGGGATCGACGACCGCATAGGAGAGGTCGACGAGGAGGTTGACGGCGATGACGGCCGCGACCAGCAGCATGACGACGCTTTCAACGACGATCAGGTCGCGCTGGGTGATCGCCTGGAACACCAGCCGGCCGAGACCGGGCAGATAGAAGACATTCTCGATGATGATGGTACCGGCGAGCAGGAAGGCGAATTGCAGGCCAAGGATAGTCAGCACCGGGATCATGGCGTTGCGCAGCGCGTGCCGCCACAGCACGGCCCGATAGGGCAGGCCCTTGGCGCGGGCGGTGCGGATATAGTCCTCGTTCAGCACCTCGATCAGAGCCGAACGGGTGACACGCGCCAGGATAGCGGCTTGCGGCAAGGCAAGCGCAATCGCCGGCAACAGCAGCGATTTCAGCGCCGCCCAGGCGCCGGCGCCCCAGCCGGGAAAACCACCGGCCGGGACCAGACGCAGCCAGACGGCGAAGACATAGATCAGCATCAGCGCGAACCAGAAATTGGGTACGGCGACGCCGAGCTGCGCCGCGCCCATCGCCACCGTGTCGCCGGCCCGTCCGCGACGGCTGGCGGAATAAAGCCCGACCGGAATGGCGATGATCGTGGAAAGAGCAAGCGCGATCAGCGCCAGCGGCAGCGAGACGGCAAGCCGTTCACGCACGAGATCGATGACTGGTACCGAATAGGTATAGGAGCGGCCGAAATCGAGGCTGAGCAGGCCGCCGGCCCAGTGCAGATAGCGCAGCACGAGCGGCGCGTTGAGGCCCATCTGGGTGCGCAAGAGCTCGACCTGGTCGGCGCTGGCATTCATGCCCAGCATCAGCCGCGCCGGATCGCCGGGAAGGATTTCCAGCACGGCGAACACCACCATCGAGGCAAGCACCAGCGTCGCGAAGGCGATGGCAACGCGCTTGAGGAGGTAGGCGGTCATGGGAGGCGAGGAAGCCGCGCGCGCACCACGAGCCTCACTCGCTCCACTTCACCTTGGTCAGGTCATTGGCCTGGATCGGCGCGTTTTCCCACAGTCCCTGCAATTTGGCGTCCCAGACGCCGACCTTGGGCAATTCGTAGAGGAAGCCGACCACGGCGTCGTCGGCGAGGATCTTCTGTGCCTCGCCCAGCAATTCCTTGCGCTTGGCCTCGTCGGAGGTGAGGTTGAGGTCGGCGATCACCTTGTCGAAGGTCGGATTGTCGTAGTTGAAGTAGTAGTCCTTGCGCGAATAGATATCGATATCGTTCGGCTCGGTGTGGGAGACGATGGTCAGGTCGTAGTCCTTCTTGGTGAACACCTGGTCCAGCCACTGCGCCCATTCGACCGGGATGATCTCAAGATTGATGCCGACGTCGCGGAGTTCCGAGGCGATGATCTCGCCGCCGAGCCTGGCATAGCCTGGCGGCGGCAGTTTCAGCGTCGCCTTGAAGCCGTTCTCCAGCCCGGCCTCCTTCAGCAGTTCCTTGGCCTTGTCGACATTATGCGGATAGAGGCCGGTGAGGTCGACATAGTCCTTGTTGGCCGGCGACATGTGTGAGCCGATCGGCAGGCCAAGCCCGGCCGAGGCGCCGTCGATGATCGCCTTGCGGTCGAGCGCGTAGGAGATCGCCTGCCTGACCTGCAGCTTGTCGAAAGGCGGCTTCTTGTTGTTGATCGACAGGATGGTTTCGCCTTCGGTCGAACCGATCACCACCTTGAAACGCGGATCGTCCTTGACCTGCGCCAGACTGTCGGGGTCGAAGAAGGGGAAGGCCTGGATGTCGCCGGACAAAAGGGCCGGCACATAGGCCGCGGCATCCGGCACTATGCGGAATTCGACCTTGTCGAGGAACGCTGGAGCACCCCAGTAATGGTCTGATTTCACCAGCGTGATCGACGATCCCTTGGCCCAGTTCTGGAACTTGAACGGACCGGTGCCAACCGGGTTTTCCTTGTTGGTATCGGCTGACTTTGGCGACACCATCACCGCGTCGCCCCAGCCCATATTGTAGAGGAAGGACCCTTGCGGGTTCTTCAGCGTGACCTTGACCGTTGCCGGATCGATGACGTCCACCTTGTCGATGGCCGCGAACAGGCCCTTCTGTGCATTGACCGAATTGTCGGCGCGGGCGCGGTCGAGCGAGAATTTCACGTCGTCGGCGCTGAAATCGGCGCCGTCGTGGAATTTGACGCCGGTGTGCAGCTTGAAGGTATAGACCTTGCCGTCATCGGAAATGGTCCAGCTCTCGGCCAGATCCGGCAACACTTCGCCATTGGGGCCAATCCGGGTCAGGCCCTCGAAGACATTGGCGTAGAGCACCTCCTTGATCGCCGCCGCGGCACCCGCGGTCGGATCGAGATGCGGAGGTTCGAGCGGAATGCCGATGACCAGGTCGGTCCGGGCCGCGAAGGCGGAGGTTCCAGCGGCCAGTGCAAGAACCGCGGCGGCCAGAATGGTTTTCCACAATCTCATCGTGCAACTCCCCATGCGTTCAGGACATGTGCTCAAACCGAGCGATAGAAGCGTGATTTCGCGCGGGAGTAAATTGCGTTTCGTGCTGCCAGGCAGGATGGCCGGGAATGTTTTTGCCGCAGCGGCCCTGTCGGCGGGTCGAAGCTTGTCGCGACGCAAGCTTATCCCGTGGCGGTGCCACGCAGCAGCACGTTGAGCCCGATCGCCATCACCTTGGCCGATTCCACCATGTCGCATATGCCGACCCACTCGTCCGGCCGGTGCGCGAGGTCGAGAATGCCCGGGCCATAGGCGATGCAGTCGTAGATGTGGCCGATGCGGGCTATGTGCTTCTGATCGTAGGTGCCGGGCGAGATGACGTAATCGGGCTCGCGGTCGAAGATCGCATGGATGCCTTGCGCGATGGCCTTGACCACCGGCGCGTCGCGCTCGGTCATCAGCGGCAGTACTTCCATCAGATCGCGGATTTCGTAATCGAACTTTTTGCGCTCGCGCTTCAGCCGGTCGAGAATGCCGGTCACCTCACTTTTGACCGTGGCCAGATCCTCCTCGAGCAGGAAGCGGCGGTCGATGGTCAGCCGGCAGGAATCGGGCACGTTGGGCGAGGGCAGGCCGGGGCGGAAATCCTCGGTCTGCCCGCCATGGATGGAATTGATGTTCATGGTCGAGCGCCTGGCGCCCTCCGGCACCACCGGCATACGCGTCATCTTGCGGTCGAGTGCGGGGAACAGGTCGTCCTCGAAGGCCCTAAGGACGGCGCCCATGTGGCGTACGGCATTGTCGCCGAGAAACGGCATCGAGCCGTGCGCGATCTCGCCCTTGGTCTCGATCTCCGCCCACCAGACGCCGCGATGGCCAAGGCAGATGCGGTCTTTGTTGAGAGGCTCGGGGATGATGACGTGATCGACCCTGGGTTTGGAGAAATAGCCAAGCCCGGCCAGATGGGCGACGCCGCCGAAGCCGCCGGATTCCTCGTCCACGGTGCCCGAGATCTCGATGGCGCCGGGAAAGTCGGGGAAGACTTCCAAGAAGGCCTCGACAGCGATGATGGAGGCGGCCAGGCCGCCCTTCATGTCGCAGGCGCCGCGGCCATAGACCTTGCCGTCCCTGACAACGCCGGCAAAGGGATCCACGGACCAGCCTTCGCCGGCCTCGACCACGTCGATATGCGAGTTGAAGTGGACGCAGGCGCCGGGGGAGCGGCCGTCGAAACGGGCAACGACATTGACGCGCGGATAGCGGTCAGTGTCGCCGGGCGTGCCTTCGGCGCGGATGAACTCGGTTTCGAAACCACGTTTCCTTAGCCGCGCACCAATGTACTCGGCGCATGGCCGGTAGGCTTCGCCGGGTGGGTTGATGGTGGGAAAACGGATGAGGTCGGCGGTCAGCGCGACGACATCGTCTCGCCTGGCATCGATTGCGTGAAGGAGTCGTTCGATCATCGGGAGAGTTGAGCAACGATCAGCGCTTTATTGCAAGCCCGCTGGCAACCAAGGGCGTGCGACGTGTCGTTGCGGCAACTGTCGCGGGAAATCGTTCAAATTCGCTGCTTTGAATTGGCGAATTGATCAATGTGTGTGTGTTATCCCGTTCACCTGCCATTAAAAAGATGAAAAACATCGTGAGGGCAGGCAGATAGGGCAATCAAAGGGGTTTGGTCGCATGAGAACGTCGTTCTTCAAGGCAGCGGTGCTGGCAACCGCGCTGTTTGGTGCATCGGTCGCGAGTGAGGCAGCCACATTGGTGGCGAATATCGACGTGTCGTCGCAGACGATGACGGTTCGATATGGTTCGGCGGTTTACCGTTGGGCCGTGTCCACCGCCCGTCGGGGCTATTTCACGCCGCGCGGAACGTACCGGCCGCAGCGGACCGCGCGGATGTGGTATTCGCGCAAATACGACATGTCGCCGATGCCGTATTCGGTGTTCTTCCGCGGCGGCTATGCCATCCATGGAACCGGTGCAGTCCGGCAACTCGGCCGCCCGGCTTCGCATGGCTGCGTGCGGCTGCATACGGCAAATGCCGCGGCCTTCTATGCGATGGTGCGCGAAGTCGGCTTCGGCAATACGCGCATCGTCGTCACCAACTAGAGCAATTCCAGGAAAAGTGTGTAACGGTTTTCCGTCCGGAATTGCGTGAAAACAAAGAGTTAGAGCGGGTCGGCGATTCCATCAAACGCTGAACCGCTCTAGGCGACAGGCGGTTCACTGATATTGGCTTTGTCGCTGGCGAGGAACGCACGTTCCCGCCGGCGGCTGTTCAAGTGTTTGCGACGGGGGCCGGTGCCGGCCGCTTCTTGCGCCGCCAGTTGCTGATCTCCCACCTTTTGTGGAACCACATCCACTGGCCGGGATCCTCGCGCACCCAGCGCTCGACGACGTCGTTCAGCATCTGGGTGGTGGCGTGGACGTCGACGCTGCCGTCGACGGTGCGCGGCAGGACCAGCTTGTCCTCGATCTCGAGCCGGAAGCGGTTGCCCGGCAACCTGACGCAGCGCGCCGGGTAGACGTCGCAGTCATAGTGACGGGCAAGGGTGCCGAGCACGCGGTTGCTCTGGCAGGGACGGCCGAAGAAGGTCGTGTCCAGGCCGTTGGAGAATTTCTGGTCGACGAGAACGCCGATATTGCCGCCATTCTCCAATACGCCGGCCAGGGCGAACGAGGCGCCGGCCATCGACGGCAGCAAGCCTCCCATGCTCGAGCGCCTCGTCGAAAGGATGTAGTCGGCGAGGTAGGGGTTGTTGGGCGGGCGAAACAGCGCCGTGATGTTCATGCCGAAGGTCGCGGCCGCCACCGGCAGCAGCTCGAAATTGCCGAGATGGCCGGTGAAGACGATGTGCGGCTGCTTCTCGGCCGCGATCTCGACGAAATGCTCCGTTCCCTTGACCTCGACGCGGCCGGGCTTGCCAGCGGCGGGGTCATAGTCGAACAGGGCGTCGAGAAAAATGTATTCGGCGGCAAGCCGGGCCATGTTGCCCCACATGTCTGAGGCGATGGCCTGGATTTCGCCATCGCTCTTTTCCGGATAGGCCTTGCGCAGGTTGTCGATGGCGACGTGGTGACGTCCGACCCTTGGGCCGATGAGGCGAGCGACGCGGTCGGCAAAATTGAGCGCGCTGTCGACCGGCAGCAGGCGCAGCAGCGACATGATGATCATCGCGGCCCGCGCAACGAGCCAGTAATTCACCTGGCGCAGTTGCCTGCCATAGCGAAATTTCAGGTCCCGGCGAAGTTTCTTCAACACTGAAATCGAGGCTCTAGAGCATGATGCCGAAAAGTGTGAAGCGGTTTTCGGATGACATCATGCTCTATTCCTTGATTTAGAGGCGGATTCAGATTTCAGGTCGATTCGACCTGAAATCATCCGACTCTAGGCGACGCGAAGGATGATCTTGCCGAAGACGTCGCGGCCTTCCATGCGCTTCAGCGCGGCATCGATATCGTCGAAGCCGACCTCGGTGTCGATGACGGGTGCTACCTGCCCCGCCGCCATCTTCTGCATGGCGTTGGCCATGTTCTCCATGCGGCAGCCGAAGGATCCGAGCAGTTTCAACTGCTGCTGGAAGAGCTGCATCAGGTTGATCTGCGTCGACACGCCCGAGGTCGAGCCGCAGGTCACCAGGCGGCCGCCGCGCTTCAGGCACAGCATCGAGCCGGCAAAGGTGTCGGAGCCGACATGTTCGAAGACGACATCGACGCCCTTCTTCTTGGTCAGCTTGCGTACGACGCCCTCGAAGCGGTCGTCGCGGTAGTTGATGACATGGTCGGCGCCGAGCGCCTTGGCCTTGTCGATCTTATCGTTCGAACCGACGGTGGTGATGATGGTGCAGCCCATCCGCTTGGCCAGCTGGATCGCCGCCGAGCCGATGCCGGATCCGCCGGCATGGACGAGGATCGTCTCGCCAGGCTGCAGCCTGGCATTGTCAAATAGCATGTGCTCGACGGTGCCGAAGGTGACGGGCGCCACGGCGGCGCCAATGTCAGTCACGCCCGGTGGGGCGGGGACCAGCAGGCGCGCCGGCAGGTTGATCTTCTCCTGCGCGAAGCCGTCGAGATGGAAGCCATGAACCCCCGAGACATGTTCGCAGAGATTGTCGCGGCCTTCGCGGCAGGCGCGGCAGAGGCCGCAGGTGCGTGCGCCATAGATCGACACCAATTGTCCAGGCAGCAGGCTGGACACGCCGGGGCCGACCGCCTCGACCTCGCCGGAGGCTTCGGCACCCACGACCAGCGGCAGCTTGCGCTTGGCGAAGGCCATGCCGCGCCAGCCCCAGACGTCAATATGGTTCAGCGCCACCGCCTTGATGCGCAACGTCACTTCACCCAGAGCGGGTGGCGGGGGAGGCGGCAGGTCCACCGTTTCAAGACGGCGGTCCTCGATAAGTTGCAGTGCGCGCATGAAGCCTGTCGGTTCTGTTAAGCGGAAAGGGCTCGCTTAGACCGGTTCCCGCGCCATGACAAGGCAAGTATTCTGGCCGCCGAAGCCGAAGGAGTTCGACAAAACGGTGCGGACCTGCGCATCGCGCTTCTTGTTCGGCACGACGTCGAGCACGATCGCCGGGTCGGGATTGTCATAGTTGATGGTCGGCGGAATGACGCTTTCGCGCATCGTCATCAGCGAAAAAGCCGCTTCAACCGCGCCCGCAGCCGACAGCGTGTGGCCGATCATCGACTTGTTGGACGAGATCGGCATCGAGCCGATCCGCTCGCCAAACACCGTCGACAGCGACAGGTGTTCCATCTTGTCGTTTTCCGGCGTCGAGGTGCCGTGGGCGTTGACATAATCGATCTCGTCTTCGCCGAGGCCCGCATCGGCAAGGGCGGCCCGGACAGCGGCAATCGCCGGCGAGCCGTCCGGCTTGGAGCGGGTGCGGTGGAAATCGTCGGCCTTTTCACCACAGCCGCTGAGGATGCCGAGAACCGAGGCCCCGCGGGCAAGCGCTGCCTCCAGCGATTCCAGCACCAGGACGCCGGACCCCTCCGCCAATACGAAGCCGTCACGGTCCTTGGAAAAGGGCTTGGAAGCCTTTTCCGGGTTGTCGTTGTGGGTGGAAAGGGCTGACAGCAGCGAGAAGCGGATCAGCGCCTCGGCGGTCGCCGAGCCGTCGGCGCCGATCGACAGCGCCCGGTCGCATTCACCACGGCGGATCGCCTCGACGCCGAGCTGGATGGCGGTGGCGCCGGAGGCGCAAGCGGTCGACAGCGTGATCGGCAGGCCGCGTGTGCCGAACCGGTCGGCCAGCCGGTCGGCGATCGAGCCGAACTGGGTGGTTTCGAAGACGTCGAGCTCCTTCAAGCCGCGCGCTACGCGCAGAAGCCTTTCGGCGCCGGAATCCTGCTTGTCGGAATTGTAGAGCGCGAAGCGCTCGTGCCAGTCGAGCTCGACCGGCGGCGAAGCAAGAAAGAGCGGTCCGCCGAAATCACCGGAATCGAGACCAGATTCGGCCATGGCCTCACGCGCGGCGGTCTCGGCCAGTTCATAGGTGAGGGGGCTGGCACCCTTCGAACTCGATGCCAGGAAATCGACCATGCCGGAGATGCGCGTGTTGAGGTGATCGACCGGGAAACGGGTGATCGGGTGGATGCCCGACTTGCCCGAGGTCAGCGCCGCCCAATTGTCAGCCTTGCCGACGCCGAGCGAGGTCACCACGCCAATGCCGGTGACGGCGACGACGGGCCTGCCCATGTGATCTCTGAAATTGGCCATTCGGGAAGCCCTCTTGATCTCCGCGGCACGATCGCCAAACGCCGCCTCAAGCGGCGTTGACCAGCGCCATGCCCTCGAATTGGTGATAGCCGATCGCCGTTGCAAGGACGCTCGCGGGAATGCCGTCAAATGGCTTCTCGGCAGTGGCGTCAAAGACAGGGTAGGCGGCCTTGCGGTTGACGGCGAGCGCCGCCAGCGCCACGGCGAAGGGAAATTGTGCTTCCTTCATGTGACCGGTCAGCGTCGCGAAACCGCGCGCCGATATCGCCTCGACGGCATCGAGCGCCGCCTTTTCGGCTGATGTCGCCGCGTGCGCGCCGGATGCGCCCGACATGGCGAGCAGCTTGCCGTTTGGCAGCGCCGCCTGTTTGAGCAGGGTAGCGATCTCAGTATCGAGTTCGCCGCGAGAGCGCCTGGCGCGGCCGGAGACGACAGGTCCAAGCTCGGCGTAGATCTTGCGCCCGCGGCTTGTCGCGTGTTCGCGCTGCTCCAGCACCAGGAAGGCGCCGCCGGAACCCGAGACCACACCGCCACCCTCGGCGCCCTGCCTTTGCCAGACAGGTTTCCAGGGGCCGCGATGCAGATAGCCGGCGAGTTCATAGCCGAGCAGCATGTCGGAATGTTCGGTCTGGAAGGCGCCGCCGACCAGAATGTGGGTCGACTGGCCGGAGCGGATACGCGCGGCGGCCGTCTCGACGGCGGCGACGCCGGCGCCTTCCTCACCCATGAAGGTTCTGGACGAACCCGTCACCTTGTGGACGATGGAGATGTTGCCGGCGAGCAGATTGGAAAGCTGCGCCAGGAACAGGGTTGGGCGCAGCTCGGTGGTCAGCTTCTCGTTGAGCAGCACGTCGCGGTCGTTGCGGCTCTCGGACGCGGCGAGAATGTCGGCGTCGACCGCCTCGTCGCGCTCGCCGCCGCCGGCGGCCACCACCATGTCCATGGTGGTGCAGAGCTCGTCATTGCCCTTGATGCCGGCGTCGTCCAGCGCAAGGCCAGCCGCATAGGTGCCGAGCCGCTGCCAGGTTTCCATCTGCCGCTGGTCGCCGCGCTTGGCGATCTGCAGGTTCCAGTCGATTTGGGGCAGCGGATGGACCGTGTAGGGCGCAAAGCGCGCGGCTTCGAGCACCGGCTTCTGGCCGGGTTGCGTCAGCTTCTGCCAATGGGCATCAGGACCTTCCCCCAGCGAGGAAACAAGGCCGATACCTGTGATGACGACGTCGTGGGGGCTGCTCATGAGCGGCTTTGTGGGTCAGGCGGCCGAGCGCGTCAAGTCACGCGCCCTGACGGCCTCAGGCGGTCTTGGCGGCGACCAGCGCGTCGATCTTGGCGCACAGGTTCTTCATGACGAAATAGTCGTCGGTCGAAGCCTTGCCGTCATTGACTTCCTGGGTCCACTTTTCCAGCGGCACCTTGATGCCGAATTCCTTGTCGATGGCGAAGACGATGTCGAGGAAATCGAGACTGTCGATGCCGAGATCGTCGATGGTGTGGCTCTCGGGCGTAATGGTGTCGATATCGATCTCGCTGGTGTCGGCAATGATCTTGGCGACTTTGTCGAACGTGGTGGACAAGGGGCTTTTCCTTCTTTGCGGGCGGAATCTGTCCGCAGCTTGTTTGGGCGCTGTCTAATCGGTTTTTCCCGGCAGGAAAAGGCCTGATGAGCCGGGCGCAGATGGGTAGCGGTCTCCAGAAACGCAAGAAGGGCCGCGGTTTGACCCGGCGGCCCTTCCTGCTGACGTTGGGTAAGCTCAGCTGTCGCGGAGCTTGACCAAGTCGTTGAGCAGCCCGCCCGTCCCGTTGTGGACGGTCAGCCGCTCGACCTTGCCGGCGATGGTTTCCAGAGCCTCGAGCTCCTTCAGCCGCAGCATCACCGGGTTTTCGGCCATCACCCTGGCCGTGTTGAGCAGCGAACGCGTGGCGTTCGTCTCCTCGCGGCGGCGGATGACGTTGGCCTCGGCCTGCTTTTCGGCCGAAACCACCTGGTTGAGGATCTCGCGCATCTCGCCCGGCAGGATCACGTCCTTGAGCGCGATGTCGCTGACCTCTACGCCGATCTCGGCCATATCGGCACGGACCTTGGCCGCGGCTTCCTCGTCGACCGTCACCTTCTTCTCGAGGATCTGGTCGAGGGTGAGCCCGCCCAGCGTCTTGCGGAAGGCGTACTGCAGGGCGCGGTAGAGGGCCTCGGAGAAGTCCTTCACGGCGCTCACTGCCTTGACCGGATCGACGACCCGGTATTCGGCCGCGATGTTGACGCGGATCGTGACGCGATCCTTGGTCAGCACTTCCTGCCCGGCGACATCGAGCGACTGGCGCTTGAGGTCGACGACCTTGATCTGCACCATGCGTCCGACATTCCAGAAGCCGTGCACGCCAGCGGCAAGCGTCCGTACCAGGACACCGTCGATGAACAGCAGTCCGGCCTGTCCATCGACGACCGGGTGGACGGACATCAGCTCCACCTTCCTGGCCTGGCCGAGCCGGCGCATGAGCGCCGGATCGATGGCCAGGTCAGCCGACGTGTCGACCGTCGTCACCTTCCACGGCCCGGCATCGGTCCACAGGACGAGCTTGCGATCCGGCGCCAGCACGGCATGCAAATTGCCGTCGCGCTCGATGACGGCGACTTCCGTGCGCCCGGTGCGGACGACGGTGAAATGACGCGCGGCCACGTTCGGGAGCTTGTCGAACAACGCCTTCTCGTACGCCGAAACGAATTCCGGGTTCCTCAGATCGTGCCGCGAGACTTCAAGGCTGCCGCGCCGGTTGGCGAGCCAGTGCTCACCCGGCAGCAGGACGGCCTTGATCTCTCCCTTGTACAGGGTGAGGGCACGCTCATTTTCCTTTACGAGGACGCGCTCGCGCCCAAGAACTGTATCGAGAATAGTCATTGTCTTACTCCTGTCGGGCATGGCCCCATGCGAGGCGTCAAATCATGCGTCGATCTTCCCTTCATTTCTCGTTTCACTTCCAATTCCGGCACGAATGATCCGGGGACTGGTGGCATCAATCCGTGGCGGGCCTTCGGGAGCGGATCGCGGGGCAATGAGGCGGGCTCGGGAAGCCTTGGCCTCCCTTGCCGGCGACACAGCGCCTTGATCATCACCGCGAGCCTAGCCGCGAGCCGATGGCGTCAAACCTTTCGATCCGGCCTCGGCCCGAAGGCTTCGGCCGTCCGTCGGACTTGAAGCATTCCAGTCCCCGGACCGTTTTCAGATAACACCTGGCAGGGTGCTGGCTTATCAGGCCAATGGAGAAGGACTCGAACCTTCGACAGTCAGATTATGAGTCTGATGCTCTCCCAACTGAGCTATCCGTGGTGCGGATGAAGGGACTCGAACCCCCGACCTCCGGATTATGTCCGGCGCTCTCCCAACTGAGCTACACCCACGATCCCAATCCCTAAAGCGGCGCCGTATACAGGGCGGCAAAGCCGCCTGCACGGGCGGAGACGAAAGCTCCAACCGTTGTGCTCGCTTCGGTTTTCGTGACCGGGAGCGCGCCTATAGCCCCTGCGACGGGTTGTCGCAAGCGACATTGTCGGGGTGGATTCGCGGCTTCTTCCGGAAGTGGCATTTAAGCCACACCGGCTCATCCAGACTTGTGAATGGAATCACTTCAGAAAGTGACGCGGCCGAGCACGCGCAGACCGTCGCCTTGCGGTTCGACGACCACAGCTTCGCCTTCACGTGGCGAGATGCCGGTCAGCGCGACGATATTTTCCAGATGGGTGACCATGACCAGATTGTCGGAGCCGGAATAGGCGTGGATTTCCTTCATGATGGCGGCGATCTGCGCTGCCTTCTGGGCATCGTCGCCCTTCAGGAGATCAAGCGGTGCGAACAGTTCCGGCTCGGCCTCGAACGCGATGCGCGCGGTGTCGAGGCATCGGCAGTAGCGGCTGGACAGGACGCGCTCGACGGGAGCCGCTCGCGCGGCGAACAGGGCGCCGATCTTGCTTGCCTGTTGCTTGCCGCGTGCCGACAGATTGACCTGGGTGGAACAGCTGTCGATATCGAAGTTGGCCGGGTCGGTGGTGCCGGTGGTCATGGCGTGGCGCAGCAGCACGACATGCCCGCCGTCACGCAACAGCGCCCATCCGGCGTCCGTCGCATGCGCGGCGGCGGGGACGACAAGCAGGAACAACGCCAAGGCAAATCGGATCATCGCCACCCTTCCAGGAGCCCGCAGCGGACTCCGACCATTCGCATATAGGGATTGGAAAGCGGGTACAAAGACAAGCCGGAGATCGGCAGCGTCTCAGGTCTCACTTTTTGGCGAGTTGCTGCTTCACCAGATCGATCTTCTGGTCGGTGAGCGGGATGGGGATGGTGTAGCCGGCTTCGGTAAAGCCCTGCTTGGCGTTCTCGAAGAACGCGATGGCCTTGAGATACTCCGGCTTGCCACCGCCATAGCTGGCGCGGTTCCAGCTGACGTCGCCAAGATTGTTCTGCTCAAAGGCCCACTGCATCGGCTGGCTTTGCCTCGTGAACACCTTCAGTGTCGCGGTGAAAGCCGCCTCGGCCTCGTCGAGATATTTGCCGGTCCGTTCGATATTGCCGAGGTTGAGCAGGCTCATGCCGATGCCGTTCTGGGCGTTGGCCCAGTCGACCGGTGCGGTCTCCATGGTCAGCACTTCGAGCGCCGCACGCCGCGCGGCGATCGAATCTTGCAAGGTTTTGGGGTCGGCATTGCTCATGCTCAACCAGTGCAGCGTTGAGCCTAGGCCAGCCTGGGTCAGCGCCCATTGCCGCGGGTTGGTTTCGCGCTTGTATTCGCGCAAGGCGTTGCGGTAGGCCTCGACCGCCTCGCTGTAGTGCTCGGGCTTGTCGGTCACGCCGCCAAGAAGCTGCAGCGTGTTGCCGAGATTGTAGTAGCTCATTGCCCAGTCCAGCGGGAATTTTCGCCTGACATAGACCTGGCGGGCCGCCTGGAATGCCGCAACCGACTGCTCCAGCCTGGTCGCGTCGCGGGTGCGCTGGCCAAGCGTCTGGTAGATCGAGCCGAGATTGTTCTGCGCCGACGCCCAGTCCATCGGGAAGCGCTGCCGGGTAAACACCGCCAGCGCGTCGTCATAGGCCGCCGCCGCTTCTTCGAGCGTGCCGGTGCCCATGTCGAAGCGGGCGACGCCGCTCAGCGCATTGCCGAGGTTAAGACGGCTGGTGGCCCAGGAGACCGGGAAGGTTTCACGGGTTCTGACCTCGAGCGCGGCGCGAAAAGCGTCGGCCGCCTCGTTGATCCTCGCCTTGTCGTTGAGCTGGATGCCAAGGGTCACAAGCGTGTTGCCGAGATTGTTCTCGACCATCGCCCACTCGACCGGCGTTTTTGCGCGCGTGTATTCCTCGAGCGCCAGCCGGTAGGCCGCTTCCGCCTGCGTCAGATGCTCGCCGGCGGGTTCACGTTCGGAGAGCGCATAGAGCGCGAGGCCAAGATTGTTCTGCGACGACGCCCAGTCGAGGGGAACCTTGTCGCGCGGGCGCTTCTCCAGCGTGGCGCGCATCGCCGCCACCGCCTCGTTCAGGCGCTTCGGGTCGCTCTCGCGTTCGCCGATCTTCAGCAGCACATTGCCGAGATTGTTCTGCGCGGCGGCCCAGTTGAGATCGTCTTTCACACGTTCGAACACCGCAAGCGAATCGCGAAAGATCTGGGCTGCCTCTTCGAGATGCGCGGTCTCGGTCTCGCGCTCGCCGATGTTCTGCAGCACCACCGCCATGTTGTTGCGGGTGATGGCCCAGTCGCGGTTCTGTTCGCCGTTGGGAATGAAATTCAAAATAGTGCGATAGGCTGCGATCGCGCCCTGCAGCGAATCCAGGTCGCCGGTGGCGTAGCCGTGGGAATTAAGCGCCTCCGCTTCCTGGTTCTTGTAGTTCCAGCGCAGCTTGTCATCCCATTTCTCGGCCAGCGAGAACGCCTTGGCGTAATCGTTGGCGGCCGATTTGTAATCGAAGACCAGCGCCGAGGCGTCGCCCCGCTTGGCATAGATCGCGGCGTCGGCAATGCGCTTCTGCTTGATCAATTCCTCGGCCTGATCGACCGTGTCGTTTGTCTCTTCGACCCGCCCAACGGCGTCATCGAGGAATTTGCGCGCGGTGGCGATCGCGCCTTGGCCGATGGCCTTGTCGGCGGACGCCACCAGGCGTTTGATCTCCGGGTCGTCGGTGCGCAACGCGGCGCGCTCGGACATCATCTTCTTCAGGCGCTCGGCCTGCGCATCGAGCACTTTTTGCAGGTCGGTCGGATCTTCGGGGATTTTCTCCGTGCCGAGCGCTTTCAGCACGCCGTAGAGCGCGTCGAGCGGGACGCCTTCCTGCAGCGAGGCCAGTTCCACCTGCGCCCGTTTGGGGTCGGGCAGGTCGGAGATCGTCAGCAGCAACTGCCGCCGTTCGCCGGTGATCAGACCGTCGTCGCCGGTCGGTTCGGGCGGCGCGACACCGAAATAGAGCAGGCGGCGCAGGCTTTCATTGACCCAGGGACGCTGCCTGGCCTTGGTGTCGAGATAGACCTCTTCCGTCACCATGCGCATGACCGAACCGAACTCGGTGCCTTTCATCGCCGCGAGATGGCGCAGCAAAGCCGCCGCGTAGGGGCTGTTTTCGCCAGCGGCGCCATCGAGCGCCGGACGGCCGGGCTCGGCGGCGAAGCCGATCACCGTGCCGAGGCTCGCGTCGGCGGCCTGCGCGTTGCCGAGGGCCTTGGCGCCGCGTACCGGTTCCAGCCCGCCGGCGCCGATCGGCTCGGCCGAAGCCGTCGGTGCGCGCCGCACCGTGGCATCGGCAGGAAACGGATTGGTGCGGCAGGCGTCGAGCAGCATGATCGTCACCGGCACGGTCTTCTTCAATTCGTCCATGACGGCGGAAATCGGCACCAGCGCCTGATCGGCATCCTTGAGCGACGACATGTCGGCGTCGACCGGAACCAGATAATTCTCGCCGCCGGCCTCGATCCCGTGACCCGAATAGTAGATGAGAGCGACGTCGGCGCCCTCGGCGTCCTCGACGAAGCGTTCGAGATCGCGCTTCAGCTTGCCGGCGTCGCGGTCGCTGACGTTGCGGGCGTCGAAGCCGAGATCGGTCAGCATCTTGGCCATGTCGCGGGCATCATTGGCCGGGTTGGGCAGCGCGGCGATGTGTTCGTATCTGGATTGGCCCACGATCAGCGCCACGCCCTTGAGGTCTTTTGCCTCGGTTGGCTGAAGCATCGACGCTGCAAGGGAGACAAGCATGGCGACAAACAACGTCAGCCACGCACGCCGGAAAAGACGCAGTTTCGAGGTGTCGACAAAGGTCATTTGTCGTTCCGCCCTGATGATCCAAGCCCTCTATAACCCTGCCAGCCGACGATGATCAAATTCAGGCGCGATTGCGCCCTGAGCGTGGCTCGCCTATCCCTGAAAAATGTCTCCGCTTACCGAAACCGTCCTGTTCGTCTTCAGTCTTGTCGCGCTCGGCTATCTCGCCGGGCTTACGGGCTATCTCAGACCGGCGAGCGGCGAGGG
The DNA here is from genome assembly GCF_020164775.1 of Mesorhizobium sp. ES1-6. Lineage (NCBI taxonomy): Bacteria > Pseudomonadati > Pseudomonadota > Alphaproteobacteria > Hyphomicrobiales > Phyllobacteriaceae > Mesorhizobium > Mesorhizobium sp. ES1-6. The sequence goes on along the minus strand of NZ_JAIUGU010000001.1, from coordinate 873,986 downwards.
GATATCCGATTTCGCGGTCTCGGTGGCCATGCCGCTGCTTCTGTTCCAGACCATGGTCAATGCCGATTTCCACGGCGTCGCGCCATGGCCGCTGTGGGGTGCCTATTTCACCGCCGTGGCGATCACCTGGGCCGCCGGCCATATTGTCACCACGCGGGTCTTCGGCCGTGACGCGCGCGCCGGCGTCGTCGGCGGCGTATCGTCCGCCTACTCCAATGTGGTGCTGCTCGGAGCCCCCTTCATTCTTGGCATATTCGGTCCGAGCGGTTTCGAAGTGCTGTCGCTGCTTGTCTCGGTACATCTGCCGATCATGATGATGGCTTCGATCGTGCTGTTCGAGATGTTCGGCCGCGGCAGCGGCGAACAGGTCCATCCCTTGCGCGTCGTCAGAAGTTTCCTGCGGCGGCTGTTCATCAATCCGTTGATCATCGGCATTCTCCTGGGCCTCGCATGGCGCCTGAGTGGCGTGCCGCTGCCGAACCTCGCCATGCGGTTGGTCGATGCACTGGCCGACACCGCCGGGCCGGTGGCGCTGTTTGCCATGGGGCTCAGCCTGCGCCGCTTCGGCATATCGGGCAATGTGCGGCCGGCGCTGGCGCTTTCGGCGCTGAAGCTGTTCCTGATGCCTGCGCTGGTTCTTGCCTTCGTCTGGCTGCTCGGCCTGCCGCCGCTGACGGCCAAGGTGGCGGTCGTGGTGGCGGCACTGCCATCGGGCATCAATTCCTATCTCATCGCCGTCCAGTTCAACACCGGCCAGGCGCTGGCGTCGAACCAGATGACCATCGCTACCGCCTGCGCGGCCGTCACCACGGCTTTCTGGCTGACGGTCGTGCTGCATGTTTTCGGGTGAGGTTGACGGCGTCGTGCGCCGCCCCGCTCTCGTTTCGGGCTGGTCCAACCCCTATATGCCATCTTGCGATTGCTTGCGGGGCTTTCCCTAGGTTAAGAGCAATGGCTCCAGCGTGCGGCCCTGCCTGCGCTTTACCGAAGACATCCAGATAGCGGCCCGTGAGCGCCGAACGGAGGCTAGACCATGCTTCAGAAAACCAGCCATTTCATGCGCCAGGCCAATCTCATCAACGGCGAATGGGTGCAGGCCGACAGCGGCCAGACGGTCGATGTGAACAATCCGGCCACCGGCCTCAAGATCGGCACCGTGCCGAAGTCGGGCAAGGCCGAGACCCGCCGCGCCATCGAGGCCGCCGACGAGGCGTTCAAGACCTGGCGCAAGACGACCGCGCTCGAGCGCTCCAAGCTGCTGCGCAAGCTGCATGACGCGATGATGGACAATCAGGACGTGCTGGCCGAACTGCTCACCATCGAGCAGGGCAAGTCGCTGTTCGAATCGAAGGGCGAGATCGGCTCGGCCGCGTCCTATATCCTGTGGTTCGCCGAAGAAGGGCGCCGCACTTATGGCGACGTCGTGCCCTCGCCATGGGCGGATCGCCGCATCCTGGTGACCAAGGAACCGGTCGGCGTCATTGCCGCCATCACGCCGTGGAATTTCCCGTCCTCGATGCTGGCCCGCAAGCTCGGTCCCGCACTTGCCGCCGGCTGCACCGCCGTGGTCAAGCCGGCGTCGCAGACGCCGTATTCGGGTCTCGCCTGGGGCGCGCTGGCCGAGGAAGTCGGTTTTCCCAAGGGTGTCGTCAACATCCTGACCGGTGCCGCCGGTGAGATCGGCGACGAGATTTGCGCCAATCCGCTCGTCAAGAAGATCACCTTCACCGGCTCGACCGAGGTCGGCAAGATCCTGATCCAGAAATCGTCGGTCACGGTCAAGAAGGTGTCGATGGAGCTCGGCGGCAACGCGCCGTTCATCGTCTTCGACGACGCCGATATCGAGCGTGCCGTTGCTGGCGCGATCACCGCCAAATATCGCAATTCCGGCCAGACCTGCGTCTGCACCAACCGCTTCCTGGTCCAGGCCGGCGTCTATGACAAGTTCGTCGAGAAGCTCGCCGCGGCCAGCAATGGACTGAAGGTCGGTTCCGGCCTCGAAGAGGGCGTCCAGCAGGGGCCGCTGATCGATGAGAAGGCGGTCGAGAAGGTCGAGGAGCTGATCGCCGACGCCACCGCCAAGGGTGGCAAGGTCGTCGCCGGCGGTCATCGCCATGCTCTGGGCGGTTCGTTCTTCCAGCCGACGGTCATCGCCAATGCGACGCCGAAAATGCGGTTCATGAAGGAAGAGATCTTTGGGCCGGTCGCACCCGTGTTCAAGTTCGAGACCGAGGAAGAGGCCGTCGCGCTCGCCAACGACACCGAGTTCGGCCTCGCCTGCTATTTCTATACCGGCGATCTCGGCCGTGCCTTCCGAGTCATGGAAGGCCTGAAATACGGCATGGTCGGCGTCAATGAAGGGCTGATCACCACACCGGAAGCGCCGTTCGGCGGCGTCAAGGAATCGGGGCTCGGCAAGGAAGGCGGCCATCAGGGCATCGAGGACTACCTCGATACCAAATATGTGTGCATCGGCGGCCTCGGCCTCTGATAGGCTGGTGCTGGGGCAGGCTGGTAAACCTGCCCCAGGCTGACCACCAGCCGAAGTCCTTTGGATCCACTGGCATTTGCGGGCATGACGATGAAGGACGGCGAGGTTTTCGGCACGACGCAGGCGGGCGAACCGGTCCGCCGCTTCACCATCAGGGGCGGCGGCCTTACCGCCAACATCATCGGGCTCGGCGCCATCGTCCAGGATCTGCGCCTGACCGGGCACGACGCGCCGCTGGTCCTCGGCTACAACAATCTGGAAGCCTATGAGACCGACACCGGCTTCTTCGGGGCGGTGGTCGGGCGCTACGCCAACCGCATCGGCGATGGCCGTTTCACCATTGGCGGCAACCGCTACCAGACCGAGCGCAACTTCCTCGACAAGCATACGCTGCATGGCGGCTCGCAAGGCTATTCCCACAGACCATGGACGGTTTCGCTGCATGGCAGGGATTTCGTCACGCTGACGCTGCATGATCCCGACGGCGCGATGGGCTTTCCCGGCGCGCTCGACGTCACCTGCACCTACCGGCTGAAGATTCCCGGAACGCTCAGCGTCGAGCTGACGGCGACCTGCGAGGAGCCGACGCTGTGCAATCTCACCCAGCATTCCTATTTCAACCTCGATGATGGCGGCACCGGCGACATTCTCGACCATCGCATGATGCTGAACGCCGGCGCCTATCTGCCCGTCGACGGCGACATGATCCCGACCGGCGTGGTCAAGCCGGTTGACGGCACGCCCTTCGATTTTCGCCAGGCGCGGCCGTTGCGGATGGAAACGGAGGGCGAGCAGTTGCCCTACGACCAGAATTTCTGCCTTGCCTCGGCGCGCGGTCCGCTCAAGCAGGCGGCATGGGTGCAAGGGGCGAATTCCGGCGTCGAGATGGAAGTGTGGACCACGGAGCCCGGCGTGCAGCTCTATACCGGGCAATATGTGACGCCGCGCACCGGCCTGGAAGGACGGAACTACAAGGCCTTCAGCGGCTTCTGCCTGGAGCCGCAAATATGGCCGGACGCGCCGAACCGGCCCTATTTCCCGCAGGCGACGCTATGGCCTGGCGCGATCTATCACCACGTGACCGAATACCGCTTCCGGCAGGGTTAGCTTTTCAAGACTTGTCGAACGCTGCACGCAGCGTCTCGAACGGCGCCAGCGCCCCTCGAACCTGGACGACGGCAGCGGCAACGCGATGGCCCCGGCGGGCGGCTTCCTGCGGACTGTGACCGGCAAGACGAGCGGCGAGATAGCCGCCATTGAAGGAATCGCCGGCGCCGGTCGTGTCGGCGGGCATCGCGACATGGATTGCAGGCACGTCCTGCAATGATCCGTTTTCGGCAATCAGTGCCGGCTGCTCGCCGTTCTTGACCGCGACCTCTTTGACCAATTGAGCGAGGCGATCGGCGGTCGCCTGTGGTGTCTCATCTCCAAACAGCATCTGCTCGTCCGGAAAGGTCGGCAGCGCGATATCGGTGACGGCAAGCGCTTCGACGATCGCTGCCTGTGCGTCGTCGCGGCTGCGCCACAGCCGTGGCCGGTAGTTGGGATCGAAGGCGACCGTCGAGCCGGCCGCGCGCGCCTTCGCCACGGCCGCCAGAAGTGTGGCACGCGCGGCCTCGTCCAGAATTGCCAAAGTGATTCCGGAAAAGTACACAAGAGATTGATTTTGCAGATTTTCCGATAGTGCTGCCGGATCCGACGCGAGCTGCCGGGCGGCGGCGTCGCCGCGCCAGTAGGTGAAGGAGCGTTCGGCGCCGGTCAGCGTGATGGCATAGAGGCCTGGCCGCGCGCCTGGTATGACCGGGCTGGAGCCGATGCCGATGCCGTTTTCGGCGAAGAAAGCGATCTGGCCCTGCGAGAAAGGATCGTCGCCGAACGCCGAGACATAGGTTGCGGGCCGGTCGCCGTTCAGCGCATGCAGCGCCCACAGCGTGTTGAACGTGTCGCCGGCAAACCCCATGCGCCAGTTCGGCCCGGTCTGGCCGGAAAGTTCGAGCATGCACTCGCCGATCGACGCAATGCCGTTTCCCACCATCTGCGATCCTCCAGTGATTTCGGTGCTGTAGCTTTTTGCCGGACGCAGCGCCATGCTTGGCAAGCAGGCATTTTTGCGCCACAGCGTTTTCCCACAGGCTGGCGGGATGCGATCCGCCCGGCGGAGCGTTGTCCGCAGAAGAGGAACCGGTTTGGCATCGTTATGGCGTTATCTCCTGGCAGGTCTTGGTCTGGCTGCTTTGCTGGCCGGCGTACTCGCGGCCGTCTACCTGACCGCGCCGCAGTCGGGGCAACCGCTCGGACCGGATGTCTCGCGGACGAAGAAAACAGACAATGGACTCTACGTGACGAGCTTCGTGCCGGAACGTGGTGTCGTGCGGCAGGGCGAACTGGAAGCCTGGGTGCTGACGCTGAAAACCAAGACCGGGGCTTCGGTGGAGCGCGCCGCGATCGCCATCTCCGGCGGCATGCCGCTACACAATCACGGTTTGCCGACCAGCCCGCAGGTCACCGATTATCTCGGCGAGGGCCGTTACCGCATCGAGGGACTGAAATTCACCATGAGCGGCTGGTGGCAGCTGCGTTTCGCCATATCGTCCGGCGCGGGCTCCGATACGGTGCTGTTCAACGTGGTGCTGTGAGCGGTCGATGAGGCGCCTTTTCTGCTCTCTGGCGCTGGCCATGGCCGCCATTCTTGCTGGTTGCGGCAAGCCGGATTTTTCCGATGCGGAGAAGCAGACGATCGCTTCGCTCGCGCTGAACACGCTACCGGCGCTGAAGCCCGACACCACCAACCGGTTCGCCGATATGCCGGCCGCCGCGGCACTCGGCTCGACGCTGTTCTTCGATGTCGGGATGAGCCACGACGGCACGGTGTCCTGCTCGACCTGCCACAAGATCGACCGCCAGTTCCAGGACGACCTGCCGCAGGCGGTGGGCGTTGGCCGCACCAACCGGCGCACCATGCCGCTGGCCGGTGTGGCGCGCGACCCCTGGTTCTTCTGGGATGGCCGCCGCGACAGCCTGTGGGCGCAGGCGCTGACACCGCTCGAAAATCCGCTGGAACAGGCGGGAAACCGCACGGCCTATGCACATTACATGAAGGCGCGTTTCGGCGAACGCTACGATCGCATCTTTGGGCCATTGCCTGATTTTTCCGGCATTCCGCCGAATGCCAGCCCGCTCGGAAGCGATGCCGAAAAGGCTGCCTGGAACGCGATGAGCGATACGCAGCGCGATGCGGTCAACCGCGTCTATGCCAATATCGGCAAGGCGATCGCTGCTTTCGAACGCTCGATCGAGCCGGCGCCGACGCGCTTCGACCGTTTCGCGCTGGACCTTTCCACGGGCGCCGAGCCGAAAGGCGATGCCATCTTTTCCAGAGAGGAAATCCTCGGGCTGAAACTGTTCATCGGCAAGGCCAATTGCGTGACCTGCCATAACGGCCCGCGCTTCACCGACAACAGCTTTCACAACACCGGTGTGCCGCCTGTCGCGGACCTGCCGCCGGATCGCGGGCGCGTCGATGCGGTGGCCCAGGTCGAGGCCGATCCGTTCAACTGCTTCGGCGCCTATCGCGACGGCGACGCCAGTGCCTGCGGCGAGCTGCGCTTCATGGTCAAGGATGCGCCGGAACTGGTGCGTGCCTACAAGACACCATCGCTGCGTGGGGCTGCGACACGGCCGCCTTACATGCACGCCGGGCAGTTTTCATCGCTCGACGAGGTGGTGGCTCACTATGCCAAGGCTGCACCAAGCGTCGAAGGCACCTCCGAGGTTCATCCGCTGGAACTCTCTGACCGCGAGCGTGCGGAACTGGTAGCGTTTTTAAAGACGCTGGCGGAGTGAGAGGCAGCGGGCAAGTCGGTGTTGAAATAATATTGCAAAAAAGGTATATTTCGTGCGATGAGCTGGACCGTTGCGTTTCTCAATGTTGAGGTGAGGCAGGAGCTCGAAGCTCAGCCGAAAGATATCCTGGCCAGCTTCCTTCGAATATCGCGTTTGGTCGAAGAGCATGGGCTGCAAAAGGTCCACGAGCCCTATGTAAAGCATCTGGAAGGCAGGCTTTGGGAGATGCGCATGAAGGGTCGTGATGGTATCGCCCGTGCTATTTATGTAACTGCTGCCGAACGTCGAGTGGTTGTGGTGCGAGTATTCGCTAAAAAGACCCAGAAGACGCCTCGAAGCGAGGTCGAGCTGGCCCTCAAGCGAGCAAAGGAGGTTCTATGAGCCGGAAAACAATTCTCGTTGAGGACGCCGCAAAGGAGTGGTTCAAGGACCCGGAGTTCGTTGCCGAATATGAGGCGCTGGACGAGGAGTTCGCGATCGCCGAAGCTTTGATCAAGGCCCGTGGCGAAGCGGATATGACGCAGGAAGAGGTCGCTGTCGCCATGGGCACCACGCAGGCGGTGATTGCTCGCTTGGAGAGCGGTCGAAACATGCCTTCCACTCGGACCCTGCAGCGTTTTGCCAAGGCGACGGGCTCGAAGCTTCGCATCCGCTTTGAGCCCGGGAAGCCAAAGTCACGTACTGGCCACTGAACCCCTATCTGTCCTTCACCGTCTCCATCGCCACGAAGGTCGAGGTCTGGGCGACATGCGGCAAGGCCGAGATGCGCTCGCCGAGCACGCGGCGGTAGGCGGCGATGTCCCGGGTGCGGACCTTCAGGAGATAATCGAAGCTCGACGCCATCATGTGGCACTGCTCGATCTCCGGCACGGCCTGGACGGACCGGTTGAAAGCATCGAGCGCGGCGGATCGGGTGTCAGACAATTTCACCTGGACGAAGGCGACATGGCCTTCACCCATGCGCTCGCGGTCGATGATCGCCTGATAGCCTCTGATGTAGCCGTCCTTCTCCAGCCGCTTCACGCGCGCCTGCACCGGCGTCTTGGACAGACCGACCTTTGCCGCGAGCTCCGACATGGAAAGCCGGCCATTGCCGGCCAGCGCTGACAGGATGTTCCTGTCGATGCGGTCCAATTGGTCTTCTATCATCGAAAACGTAGCCTAAATCCGTGATTTCTGGCCATATGATAGACCGATTGAACTTCCATGTCGATTTTTTCGGACCGCCTGAAATCCAGCACTTGTGCTAGCTTGCGCCATTCGGTCCGGTGACCGCCGGTCCGCTCCCTGATGCTTGCTTCACAGGACCGCCATGCCGCTCGACGCCATCCGCCAGCAGATCCGCGCCAACTATTTGCCCGACGAAGACGAGGCTGTCAGACGATTGGCCGAGGCAACCGGGCTTTCGGCCGGAGACCGCAAGGCGATCTCGACTCGCGCGGCCGACCTGGTGCGGGCGGTTCGGGGCTCCACCGACCCCCGGCTGATGGAAGTTTTTCTTTCGGCCTACGGTCTCTCCACCAAGGAAGGCGTGGCGCTGATGTGCCTGGCCGAGGCGCTGCTGCGCGTGCCCGATACCGAGACGATGGACGACCTCATCGCCGACAAGATCGCGCCGCACGACTGGTCGGCGCATTCGGGCGGTTCGAGCTCGATCTTCGTCAACGCCTCGACCTGGGCGCTGATGCTGACCGGCCGCGTGCTCGATGAAGGCGAGGGCGGCATCGAAGGCACGCTGCGCTCGATGGTGCGCCGTCTGGGAGAGCCGGTCATCCGCAAGGCGGTGGCCGCCGCCATGCGCGAGATGGGCGAGCAGTTCGTGCTCGGTCGCACCATCGCGGAAGCCGTCAAGCGCGGCCGGCAGATGACGCAGAAGGGTTATCTCTATTCCTTCGACATGCTGGGCGAGGCCGCCCGCACCGAGGCGGATGCGCTGCGTTATCACAAGGCCTATGCCGACGCCATTTCCTCGCTCGATGCCGGCTCCAACGGCCCCGATATCCGCTACAACCACGGCATCTCGGTCAAGCTCTCGGCGTTGCATCCGCGCTACGAGGTGGCGCAGAAGGAAGAAATGCTGCCCATGATGGCCGGGCGGCTGCTGTCGCTGGCGCTCGCGGCCAGGCATTCGCGGATGGGACTCAACATCGATGCCGAGGAGGCGGATCGCCTCGATCTGTCGCTCGATGTGATCGAGCGGGTGCTGGCCGAACCGGAACTTTCTGGCTGGAACGGTTTTGGCGTCGTTGTGCAGGCCTATGGGCCGCGCGCGGCCTTCACCATCGACTGGCTCTATGCGCTGGCGAAAAAGTACAACCGCAACATCATGGTGCGGCTGGTGAAGGGCGCGTATTGGGACACCGAGATCAAGCGGGCGCAGACGCTTGGGCTCACTGGTTATCCCGTCTTCACGCGCAAGGCCAACACCGACGTGTCCTACATGGCATGCGCGAAGAAACTGCTTGGCATGACCGACCGCATCTATCCGCAGTTCGCCACGCACAATGCCCACACCGTCGCCGCCATCCTGTCCATGGCCGACAACCGCGACACCTTCGAGTTCCAGCGCCTGCATGGCATGGGCGAGGCCTTGCACGAAACCGTGCGCCGGTCGGAGGGCACGCGCTGTCGCATCTATGCGCCGGTCGGCGCGCATTCGGACCTGCTTGCCTATCTGGTCCGCCGTCTGCTCGAGAACGGCGCCAATTCCTCCTTCGTGCACCAATTGACCGATGAGGAGGTGGAGCCGGAAGATATCGCGCGCGATCCGCTGGAGACGATCGAGAGCCAGGGTCCCGCCGCCAATCCGGCGATTGCCAGGCCATCCCAGATCTTTGGGATCGGGCGCCGCAACTCGAAAGGATTCGACATTACCGACACCGTGACGCTGGCTGCAATCGACAAGGCCAAAGCGGCTTTTGCCGGGCCGGATCGCTGGCACGCCAAGCCGATCACGCGCGCCGCCGGCTATGGCAAGCAACGCCCGATCGTCAATCCGGCAAAGCCTTCCGAGGTCGTCGGCACGGTTCACGAGGCCGCCGCCAAGCAGGTCGCGACCGCCGTGCGCATCGCTGTCGAGGCGCAGCCGGCCTGGGCAAAACGGCCGGTTGCCGAGCGTGCCGCGATCCTCAACCGCGCGGCCGACCTTTACGAGGCCAACGCGGTCGAGTTCTTCGCGCTCGCCACCCGCGAGGCCGGCAAGTCGCTTGCCGACGGCGTCGCCGAGGTGCGCGAGGCCATCGACTTCCTGCGCTACTACGCGGCGGAAGCGGTGAATGCCGAGGCCGGCACGCAAGCGCGCGGTGCCATCGTGTGCATCTCGCCATGGAATTTCCCGCTCGCCATCTTCACCGGCCAGATCGCGGCAGCGCTCGTCACCGGCAATTCGGTGATCGCCAAGCCCGCCGAGCAGACGCCGCTGATCGCCTTCCGCGCGGTCGAGATGCTGCGCGAGGCCGGCGTGCCGGAAGACATCATCCAGCTTCTGCCGGGTGACGGTCCCTCTGTCGGCGCTCCGCTGACGGCGGATCCGCGCATCGCCGGCGTCTGCTTCACCGGCTCGACCGAGGTCGCCAAGCTGATCGAAAAACAGCTGGCCGAGACGGCGGCGCCTGATGCCATGCTGATCGCCGAGACCGGTGGTCTCAACGCCATGATCGTCGATTCCACCGCGCTGCCCGAACAGGCGGTGCGCGATATCCTGGCCTCGTCCTTCCAGAGTGCCGGCCAGCGCTGTTCGGCGCTGCGCGTGCTCTATGTGCAAAAGGACGTCGAGAAGAAGATGCTGGAGATGCTGAAGGGCGCCATGGAAGCGCTCAACATCGGCGATCCCTGGCTGATCTCGACCGATGTCGGCCCGGTCATCGACGACGAGGCGCAAAGCTCCATCCGCGACTACTGCACGAAGATGGGCCTGCAGGGCCGGCTGCTCGCCAAGCTCGAAGCCCCGAAAGACGGGCGCTTCGTTGCGCCGCATGTCTTCCGGGTCAAGGGCATCGAGGAGATGGAACGCGAAGTGTTCGGGCCGGTGCTGCATGTCGCCAGTTTCGACGCCGACCAGATCGACAGCGTCATCGCCGCCATCAACCGCAAGGGTTATGGCCTGACCTTCGGCCTGCACACCCGCATCGAGGGTCGCGTTCAGCATTTCGTCGACGGCATTCATGCCGGCAACATCTACGTCAACCGCAACCAGATCGGCGCCGTCGTCGGCTCGCAGCCCTTTGGCGGCGAAGGCCTTTCAGGCACCGGACCGAAGGCCGGCGGGCCGCACTATCTCAGGCGTTTCCGCAAGGGACCGGAAGCCGGCACGGAAGTCGGCGAGGGCCACAAGGTGACGGCCACCGAACTCGCCGACAATCTGCCCGATCCGGCGCTCGGCGGCTGGTCGACACGGCCGGACCGGATCGCCATCCTGAGGAAGCATCTGCGCGGCAAGGGCGCGGCGGCGATCGGTGCGGCGGCAAGCATCGATTTCGGCCAGGTCGATTTGCCCGGGCCGACCGGCGAGGCCAACACGCTGTCGCTATCGCCGCGCGGCCGGGTGCTGTGCCTGGGTCCGGACGGCGACACGCTGCTGGCGCAGACCATTCAGGCACTTGCCGCCGGCAATGCGGTGCTGGCCGTCGCGCCAGGCGCCCCGGCGGCGCTCTCCGCGTTGACCGGCAAAGGCCTGCCGCTGGCGGCCATCGACGGCCGCCCCGATCCCGTCGAGGCGCGCTCGCTGCGTGTCGACGTCGTTGCCTTCTCTGGCACGCCCGAGGCGGCGCGTATCGTGCGCAAGGTGATCGCCGAGCGTTCGGGCCCGATCATGCCGCTGGTCAGCGAAGTGCTTTATCCGGCTGCTTATGCGCATGAGCGGGCCGTCTGCGTCGACACCACTGCGGCGGGCGGCAATGCCAGCCTGCTTGCCGCGGCGTAGACTGGCCGGTTCTCAGGCACCCTCGACGACGGAAAAGCCCTCGAATTGCGGGTGGCCGAGATAGTGGACTTTCGTCGTGCCGACATTGCGGTGGGCGGCGCGAAAATTCTCCGATCTGGTCCAGGCGACGAAATCCTCATGGCTCGCCCACACCATGTGCGACGCAAACAGCGTATAACCTTCGGTCTCGTTGACCGGGCCGCGCAGCAGATGGAACTCGCGAAAGCCTTTCATCTCGGCAAGGCTGGAATCGCGGTTCTTCCATACGGCTTCGAAATCGGCCTCGGAGCCGGTCCGCACCTTGAAGCGGTTCATGGCGATGTACATGGAATTCCTTTCTGATCGTTGGATCGCGCTGATTGGCGAATGGTTTGAGCGGCAAGGCAGGACCCTCAGAACGGTCCAATTGCGCCTGTGAACACCAGGCTGTTGCCTACCTTGGGTGGGATGGGCGGGAAGGGCGCTGCCTTGCGCACGATGCCGAGCACGACCTGATCGAAGTTTGGCGATCCAGAGCTTTGCAGGATACGCAGATCGTCGATGCCGCCGCGGCTGCCGATGACGAATGTCACGACAGCATTGTTGAGCGCTGTGAGCTGCACCGCTGGAGGCACTGCACGATTGACCCCGCTGAGCTTGCGGATGACGTCGCTGCGATAGCTGTCCTCCGTGGCGCTGCCCACCTCTTTTTGCTTTTTGCCTTTGCTAGCCGTCCGCGCGGAGCGGACTTGGCCGTCGGCCGTGCCGCGCTTGTCGTCCACTTCGCTTGCCGCGACGGCTGGCGGACTTGGCCTGGGGCTGGGCACAGGAGGTTGTGTGATGGCGGCGACTGTGTCTGGGGTCTCGGGTTGAACCTCCGGCTGTGCCGGCTCTTCGATTTTTGCCGCAACGCTCTGATTGTCATCGCGAGGGACGTCGGTCACCAGTATATCGGGCGTTGACGAGGCCTGCCTTGCCGGCTCGGGTGACGGTGGCCTGGCCGCTTCACGGACAGGTTGAGACGGCTCGAGCGGCTTCTCGGGCGAGGCCGTGGCTTGCCGGGCAGGTGGTGGTTGGGGCGATGGAGCGGGACGAGCCGGTGCCGGTTTGGCCGGTTGTGGGTCGGGCACGAGTGTGACGTTCATCGCCTGCGATTCGCGATCCAGCGCGCTGCCCGCCACCTTGTCGCCGGCTTGGTCGCTGCCTTGCGACTGCGCCGTATCCGGCAAGTCGGCAGCGCCTTTGGGCGAGATCAGGAAAGCCGCCACCACGCCGGCGTGAAGCAGGCAGGACGCGACGATCGCCGCCGGCCATCTGCCTTTGGCTGCGGGTGGCATCCAGCCGATCGGCTCTGCGGGCACGATGGCCAACTCGTCGCCGGCGTCGGGGAGGGGACTGATTTCCTGCATGTCGCGCGGCGGAAATTGCAGCGGCCGGCGCAGACTTGTCAAATCAAGATCGATTGCCCCGCTCCGAGACATCGAGACGCCGCCCAGCGGGCGGGCCGAGGTCTTTCCCAGGGATGCTGGATGCAGCCCCACCTCAGACGCCGAAAGCGATGCCGGTCTTGGTGTCCGTCTTCAGCTTGCGCATGCAGGCGGCCGGCTCGACGCCTGAGCCCACGCATTCGGTCGCGCTGTTGATCAGCACGCGGCTGACCTTCGCGCAGTCGGCGCCGGCAAGGTCAAAGCGCGTCACCTTTGTCTTGCCGGAAGGCAGGTCCTTGAAGTCGAGCACGGTCAGCCGGTCGACAACACCGGCCTCGTTGAACAACGCGATCTCGAACGCCGCCTTGGTGACGTCGGCGCCGAGACTGTTGTTGACCAGGAAGGTCAGCCGGCAGCCCTTTTCCGAAGGCTGCGCGGCATTGAGTTCGAGGGTCAGGACCGGCGCGGACTGCTCAGTCCACGCCGGAAGCGTCGCAAGCGACATCGCCAGCGTCGAGGTCAGCAGACGAAGCGATGCCGTCAAGCTCGTCATGGTGGATCAGCCTCCAAAACGCATGGTTGCCGCCAGTTTCAGCGTGATGCCGGGTTCATAGACCGCGACTGTCGTGCTGCCGTTGAGCGGGTTGGCGTATTTGACGTCGAACAGATTGTCGGCGCGGAAATCGACCTTCAGATTGTCGGTCGCCTGATAGCTGGCGAAGGCGTTGACCAGCGTGTAGTCCGTGGCCACCGCATTGCCCTTCGGCTTGCCATTGTACTGCACTTCACCGCCAACGGTCAGCTTGTCCTCGAGGAAGCGCAGGCCCAACTGAGCGGTGACCTGAGAGGAGGGGATGGTGGCGAGGTCGGCTTCCACGCCCTTGTAGGAAACGGTGTGACCGTTGGTGATCGAGGCGGAAAGCCCGGCATAGCCCCATGCCGCGTCGTAGACGCCTTCCAACTCGAAGCCGTCGATCTTGGCCTTGGCGAAATTCTGATATTGGAAGCAGATCGGGATGCCGGGGCCGAACGGGCAGCCGCTGCCTGGAGCGAACGGTGACAGGGTCACGCCGTCGATATAGTCGTCGACATCGTTGTTGAAATAGGCTGCCTTCAGGCGCAGGGCGTCGCCCGGCTCGAAAATATCGTTCTGCCTGTAATTGACGCCGAATTCGGTTGTCTTGCCCGTTTCAGGCCGCAGATTTGGATTGGGCAGGAACGGGAAGCTGACGCCGGCGGGATGATTGCCGCTGATCAGCGTCTCCGTGATCGACGGCGAGCGGTAACCTTCCGCGTAGGTGCCGTAGAATTGCAGGCCCGCAAGCCCGGCGCTCTCGAAAGGCGAGACACCGACCGTGACGCGCGGCGATAGCCTGTCGCCGGAAACATCGTGCGTGTCGTCCTTCAGGCTGTAGCTGTCGTAGCGCAAGCCGGCGATGACTTCGAGCCATTCCCAGGTGAGTTTGTCCTGGACGTAGGCGCCGGAGACGTTCCGCTTGCCCGATGGGGTGTAGAAACTGTCGCCGCCGGCCGCGCCGCCGGTCTCGACATTGTCGCCGACCCAGTCGCCGCCATAGGTCAGTTCATGCGCGACGCCGCTCGTTTCGAACCGTGACGTGTTCCAGATATCGATGCCGGTCGTGCCGACATCGAATGTCGACCGCGACCCTGCTGGCAGCACCACGGGAAGACCGGTCACCGGATCGAAGCGGTTCTGCGGGACAAGACTGGTCAGATCGAGATTGGTCTTGTTGTAGGAGGTGTTGATGTGGAGATCGAGCCAGCTCTTGTCCTCGTCCGTGATGTTGTAGCGGGCCGTGAAGGTGTTCGACTTCAGGTCGACATCATTCACAGGCACGCCGCCGCTGGTCTCGTCCCAGCCGTCGCTCGAGCCGACCCAGCCAAGCTTCAGCTCACTGTTCTCGGTCGGCCGGATGGTGGTCTTGAGCAGGCCGCTCAGCACGTCGAAGCCAGTGCCGTTGACCGTGTCGCCATCGCCATCCTTGTAGTTGTCGTAGTCGCGATAGACGATGTTGCCCAACACGTCCCAGTTTTCATTGATGCGGTAGGCACCGGTGGCACTGGTAGTCCAGCCCTTGCCGTTGCTCTCGTAGCGTCCGGTGACGGAACCGGCCCAGGTCTCTTCCGGCTTGAGGAAGTCCTGGGCATCCTTGGTGTCGAAGAACACGACACCGCCAATGGCGCCCGAACCATAGGTGTTGGCGACCGGGCCACGGATCACGTCGACGGATTTGACGAGCTCGGGATCGATGTAGAAGGTCGACTGCGTGCCGTGGTCGGAGCGCTGGAAATTCTGGCGCGCGCCATCGACGATGACAGCGACGCGGCCGAAATCCTGCAGGCCGCGGATGTTGATGCTGGTGCTGACACGCCTGGCATCGGCCTGCGTGGCGACACCCGGCACACCGAGCAGCATCTCGTTCGGCGTCGTGGCCATGCGCCGATCGAGCTGTTCCTGGTCGACATGGCTTGCCGAGGCCAGCGATTGGATCGCGGTCTCGCCGGTGCGGCTCAACACCAGGATCTTGTCGAGCAGCGTCGCGCCGGCGGGGGCTGCTTTTTCCTGGTCAGTCTTCTTCGATTGATCGGCCTGCTCGCCCGCCGGCCGCGTCGCCTGTTGCGCGTGCGCGAACGGCGCGGACAGGGCGACCACCGCCACGCTTGCGAGCAAAGCCGCCGCACCGTTCGCCGCCGATCGGCCGCGCCGTTCCCAAATCATCAACCCCATGCCCCAACTCCAAATCCCAGGTTCCATGCTGGCTGGCCCGGGGCTTGCTGGCATTTTTGATCGTATCCGGCATCTTAAATATTGACTCATTTAGTCCGGTATTGCACTGACTAGTAAACATGATTATTCAAGTCAAGAAATGAATCGGCAATTTCGCAACGCCTAGCCAGATGCCCGGCACAGGAAGGGATCGACCCAGATGAACACGCACAATCCCAACGATTTTCGCTATCGCGTCCGCCGTTCCGATGAGGCCTCGGCGCGTTTCGATCGGATTCCGCTCGCGGTGCGAACGCTGTCCAGCAACACGCTGTTCCAGGGCGAGCACGAGATCGGCATCGAGCATCACGGCGCGCTCTATCGGTTGAAGATCACCCGGCAGGGCAAGCTCATTCTCAACAAGTAAGACAAGGCGACAGGGGTAAGACATGGATCAGCGCGTAAAACCCGCCCCGCATGAAATCCGGCGGGCACGGACAGAGAATCCGAAAACGCGCGAGCGTGACCTGGCCGGCCAGCTCGGCATCTCGGAGGCCGAACTGGTCGCCGCGCATTGCGGCGATGGCGTCGTGCGGGTCGAACCCCGCGTCAACGACCTTCTGACAGGTCTCGAGGCCGTTGGCGAGGTCATGGCGCTGACTCGCAACGAAAGTGCCGTCCACGAGAAGATCGGCGTCTACGACAAGGTCGTCACCGGCAACCACAATGCCATGGTGCTCGGCGAGAACATCGACCTGCGCATCTTCCCGAAAGTCTGGGCGCACGGTTTTGCCGTGGAAAAGCGCGACGGCGACGAGATCCGCCGCAGCCTGCAGTTCTTCGATGCGGCGGGCGAGGCGGTGCACAAGGTGCATCTGCGACCGGCGTCCAGTCTGTATGCCTACCAGAAGCTGGTCGCCTCGCTGGAATCACCGAACCAGGAGCCGACGATCGAGATTTCAGGGTCCGTTCTCGATGAGGAAAGCGAGACCGCGACATCGACCGCGAGCCTGGACGATCTGCGCGACCGCTGGAGCCGGCTGACGGACGTGCACCAGTTCTTCGGCATGCTGAAGACGTTGAAGCTCAGCCGTCGCCAGGCGGTGCGCATGGTCGGCCAGGACTATGCCTGGCTGCTCGACAATGATGCGGTGCGCGCCATGTTCCACCACGCCGCCGAAGGCGAGATGCCGATCATGTGTTTTGTGGGCAACCGCGGCTGCATCCAGATCCATTCCGGTCCGGTCAAGTCGATCAAGCCGATGGGGCCGTGGATCAACGTGCTCGACGAGACCTTCCACCTGCATCTGCGCACCGACCACATCCATGAGGTCTGGGCGGTGCGCAAGCCGACCAAGGACGGTCATGTCACATCGCTCGAGGTCTATGGCGCCAATGGCGAGATGATCATCCAGTTTTTCGGCAAGCGCCACGAGGGCGAAAGCGAGCGCGACGACTGGCGCTTCCTGGCCGAGCACCTGCCGCGCCTTCCAAACCCGACGGCAGCCTGAGGAAGAACCCAATGCGTGTTGTTTTCAGTTTACGCGCCGCGCTGGCGCCGATGGTTGGCGCCTTGCTCGCTTTGACGGCCTTGCCCGTCGGCGCCAACGAAGGCGCAACGGTCTTTTCCGACACGTCGCGGATCGCCTCCATCGGCGGTTCGATCACCGAAATCGTCTATGCGCTCGGCGAGGAGGGCCGCCTGGTTGCACGCGATTCGACGAGTTCTTACCCCGAGGAAGCATCGAAGCTTCCCGATGTCGGCTATATGCGCCAGCTGTCGCCCGAGGGCGTTCTGTCGGTCAATCCGTCCGGCATTCTGGCGCTCCATGGCAGCGGCCCGCAGGAAGCGATCGACGTGCTCAAGAAGTCGAGGGTGGCTTACATAGAGGTGCCCGAGCATTTCACCCATGAAGGCATTCTGGAGAAGATCCGGGTCGTGGGTAAGGCGCTGGGTGTCGACGCCAAGGCCGACAGGCTGGTCGCCGAGACGGATGCGAAGCTCTCGGCCGCCGAAAAACAGGCAGCCTCGATCAAGGAGCGCAAGCGCGTCCTTTTCGTGCTCTCGACGCAAGGCGGCAAGATTCTTGCCGCGGGCAGCGACACCGCCGCAGAGGGCATCATCAAGCTCGCCGGCGCGGTCAACGCGGTCGAGGGCTTCTCCGGCTACAAGCCGGTGTCCGACGAGGCGATCGTGACTGCCAGGCCGGACGTCATCCTGACGATGAAGGGTGGTGGACCGCCTATCTCCGAAGAGGAGTTGTTTGCCAACCCCGCCATTGCTTCGACCCCGGCGGGCACCGGCCGCAAGTTGATCAGCATGTGGGGCGGCTACCTGCTCGGCTTCGGGCCGCGCACGGCCGACGCTATCCACGATCTCACGGCTTCGCTCTACGGCACGCAGGGCACGGACTGAGCATGATGGTCGATCAATCGATCGCCGGTACGGTCAAGGTGACGGGTGTGTCCGAAGGCGATCGTTCGGCCCGCGCCCGCGCGGTCGTCCTTTTGCTGTGCCTCGGCCTGGCAATCGCCGTCTTGCTTTCGCTCACGGCAGGGGCGTCGGACGCATCCGCCGTGAACGTCATCAGGGATTGGCTCCTTGGCACCGTCCCCGGCGATGCGGCACGCAACGCCCGTGACGAGCTGATCGTCTACGACATCCGGCTGCCGCGCGTTATCCTGGGCATGCTGGTGGGGGCGGCTCTCGCTGTCTGTGGCGCCGTCATGCAGGGGCTGTTCCGCAATCCGCTCGCCGACCCCGGCCTGATCGGGGTTTCAGCTGGTTCCAGCCTCGGCGCGGTGGCGATCATCGTGCTGGGCGGGACCATTTTGGCGCCGGTGACCGCATTGCTCGGAACGCTTGCGCTGCCGCTCGCGGCATTCTTCGGCGGTCTTGCAACGACATTGGTGCTTTATCAGGTCGCCACGCGACGCGGGCAAACCTCGGTCGCCACCATGTTGCTCGCGGGCATCGCCCTGGCGGCGCTTGCCATGGCGCTGACCGGAATCCTGATCTTCATGGCCGACGATCGCCAGTTGCGCGATCTGACGTTCTGGTCACTGGGATCGCTCGGCGGTGCGACATGGGCCAAGATCGCTTCCGTCGGGCCCATCATCGTCCTGGCACTCGCGGCGATGCCGTTCCTGGCCCGCGGCCTCAACGCGCTGGCGCTCGGCGAGGCCACCGCCGGCCATCTCGGCATTCCGGTGCAGCGGCTGAAATACACGGCCATTGTCGGTGTTTCGGCGGCAGTCGGCGCGTCGGTGGCCGTCAGCGGCGGCATCGGCTTCGTCGGCATCGTGGTGCCGCACCTGCTGCGCCTGCTGATTGGCCCGGACAATCGCTATCTGCTGCCGGCCTCGGCGCTGCTCGGCGCCTCGTTGCTGCTGCTTGCCGACGCGGTCGCCCGCACCATCGTGGCACCCGCCGAGCTGCCGATCGGCATCGTTACCGCGATTGCGGGCGCGCCGTTCTTCCTGTGGATATTGCTGCGCAAGCGCGGCGTGGTCGATTTGTGAGACTTGGGATTTGTGAGGCTCGGGATTTGTGAGGTTGGGATGATCGAGGCAAGGGACGTTTCGGTCGATATCGCCGGCAAGCGTATCGTCGCCAATGTCGATTTCGACGCTCGCCCGGGCGAAATCGCGGCCATCGTCGGCCCGAACGGTTCGGGCAAGACGACCTTCCTCAAGGCGCTGTCGGGCGAACTCGCCTATGCCGGAACCGTCATTCTCAACGGCCGCGACCTCTCGGCGATGAAGCCGGTGGGGGTTGCCGTCCAGCGGGCCGTGCTGCCGCAGGCGACGGTGCTGTCGTTTCCGTTCACGGTGCGGGAAGTCGTCAGGCTTGGCCTTGTCGGCGGCCGCTCGGGTGTGTTGCCGGGCGAGGACACGCGGCTGCCCGAGCGCGCGCTGGCGCGGGTCGACCTCGATGGTTTTGCCGGGCGTTTCTACCAGGAGCTTTCAGGCGGCGAGCAGCAGCGCGTCCAACTCGCGCGGGTGCTGTGCCAGGTCTGGGCGCCGGTGCTCGACGGCAGGCCGCGTTATCTCTTCCTCGACGAGCCGGTGTCCAGCCTCGACATCAAGCACCAACTGATCATCATGAACATCGCCCGCGACTTCGCCAGAAGGGGCGGCGGCGTGGTCGCTATCCTGCATGATCTCAATCTGACGGCGATGTTCGCCGACCGGATTTTCGTCATGCATCGCGGCCGGCTGGCCGCGACCGGTTCGCCGCGCGACGTACTGAGTGACGATCTGATCGAGAAGGTGTTCGATTGCCGGCTCAAGGTCGGCGTGCTGCCGGCCGGCAACATGCCGTTCGTGCTGCCGCAATCGGCGGTCGGTTGATTTCAGGCAGCGCGACGGGGATCAAGCAGCCGGGGCGCGGCGTTCCACCAGCATGTCAATGCCAAGCAGATTGCGGACATTCGGCCGTGCCGCGACCAGATCGGCGATGGTGTAACGGGCAAGCACGGCGAAGAAGGCGTTGAGCGCCTCGCGAAGGGCCGAGTTCAATGCGCAGCTGTCGACCAGCGGACATTCCGCGGCGTCGTTCTCGAAGCACTCCGCCATGGCAAAGCTTTCCTCGGTCACGCGCACGACGTCGAACAGGCTGATCGCTTCGGCGGCACGGCCGAGCCGTACTCCGCCATTCCTGCCGCGCACCGTCTCGACCAGGCCATTCTCGACCAAGGGCTGCAGGATCTTGAACAGGAACAGTTCGGAGACCGAATAGGCGGCCGCGATCTCCGGAATGCGGCTCAACCGGTCATTGTTGGCGGCACAATACATCAGGATGCGCATGGCATAGTTGGTTTGGCGGGTAAGCCGCATTTCATCCTCACAAAGCGCTGGCTTGGTAAACCATGCCAGGGTCTAGACTTTGCCGGCGCGGCTTCACCCGGATTTCGGAGTCGCGCTACTGGCCTCGACCGAATATGGCCTATACCTTGGAATAATTCCAGACTGGCTTCGCATTATAGCTGAATATTCTCGTCAACTTTATGTGCGTGCCGGGCAAGACCCGGGGGATCGCCGTCACGGGCATTTTGGCGGTCGAATCCCTAAATAGGCTGAGATCGACGAGGAGCGGCCGTCCATGGCTCAATCGACCCAGTCCCTGGCCCCAGTGCGGTTCGATGCCGACGCAGCCGCCAAGCTTTCCGCGCTGCGGCGGACAAAGTTCGTCGCCACGGCGGCACTGGCGCTCTGCGTGCTGGTCTTTGCCTTGGCCAAGTCCTTCCAGGGCAGCTATCCGTGGCTCGGCTTCGTCGCCGCCTTCGCCGAGGCGGCGACCATTGGCGGCCTTGCCGACTGGTATGCGGTGGTGGCGCTGTTCAAGCGGCCGCTCGGGCTGCCGATCCCGCACACCGCCATCATCCCGGAAAACCAGGACCGCATCGCCGACAATCTCGGGCGTTTCATCGAGGTCAATTTCCTGGCACCGGAGCCGGTGCGTGAAAAACTCGCCGAGGTCGATTTTTCGGCGCTCGTCGCCGACTGGCTGGCCGATGCCGAGCGCGCCGCCGGCCTGTCGCGCTTCGTCGTGCGGCTGGTGCCGCGGACACTTGCGGCCGTCGAACAATCGGGCCTGCGCGGGTTTGTCACCAGCCGGATGCTCGAACAGATCGAAAAGGTGCCGCTGGCGCCGCTGGCCGCCGAACTCCTGTCGGCGCTCACCGACGATCGCCGCCACCAGAAACTGTTCGACGAGTTCATCAAGGTCATCGGCCGCTTCCTCAACGACGAACAGGCGCTGGCGACGATGCGCGACAAGATCCGCGAGGAACTGCCGTCGCTGTTCAACCTGTTCCGCGCCGACGCCTATCTGCTGAAGAAGATCGTCGCCTCGGCGGGCTCCTTGCTGGACGAGGTGCGGGCCGATCCTGACCACCCGATGCGGGCCGAATTCGACCGTTTCGCGCAAGGCTTCGTCGAGCGGCTGCGGACCTCGAAGCAGTATGCCAAGCGCGCGGAAAAGATGAAGCGCGATTTCCTCGCCAGGCCCGAGGTCAAAGCGCTGGCCGGCGACATGTGGGAGAGCCTCAGCCTGTTCATCGAGCAGGACGCCAAGGCGTCGAATTCCCTGATCCGGGAGCATCTCGCCAACATGTTCGTCGAGGTCGGCCGCCATCTTGCCGGCGATGCGCAGATCCGGGCCGATATGAACCAGGGGTTCGTGGTGGCGCTGGCGTCCTTCGTGGAAAGCCAGAAGAGCGGGGTGTCGAAGTTCATCGCCGACCAGGTCAAGCGCTGGGATCTGGCGCAACTGACGCGGCTGATCGAGATGAACATCGGCAGGGACCTGCAATATATCAGGTTCAACGGCATGATCATCGGCGGGCTGGCGGGCATAGTGCTCTACACGATCGAACTGCTGCTCCCGGTCAATTGATGCCTATCGATCGCGCAGGCCCGTGTTCGAAATGGACATGAGGCGTTCGAGTGCTATTCTCCCAGACGAGGGCGTCCGCGACCGCGGCAAAGGGGAGAAGACAATCATGGCCAGACAATCGGAATCCGATTCCTTCACGGAAATGTTCGGCAGGCTCGGCCGTGACCTGAAGCTGCCCAACGTCGATGTCGAGGCGATCCTCGGACATCACCGCAAGAACCTGGAGGCGCTGGAGAAATCGGCGCGGGCAAGCGCCGCCGGGGCGACCTCGCTGCTGTCGAGGCAACGCGAAATGCTGCAGGACACGTTGCGCGAGATCGCCGACATGGCGCAGAGCTACCGCGCACCGGGCAATCCGCAGGAGCTCATGGCCAAGCAGACGGAGTTTGCCAGGAAATCCTTCGAGGCCGCGCTCAAGAACGCCGGTGAAGTGGCTGAATTGGCGAGGAAATCGGGTACCGAATCGATCGACATCCTGCGCGCGCGCATCAAGGAGGCGATGGAAGAGGTCCGCTCCGGTTACGAAAAGAAGTAGGTTGTTTGGACCTATCGCTTCGTCTTCCGGCAGACGCCAGGTTCGCAATTCCGCGACCTTGCACATAGTTGCATTAGCGCCACGCCATAAGCTCCCGCAGCCCCAGAAGGTTGGAAAATCCGAATTCGGCCTGCCATCGCATGCTAAGCCATGGCACGAGTGAGCTCGAATCCGCCGGAACGGATTCAGGCAGGACGAATTGACAGAGGCCGCCGGTCGTGATCCGGAAGCTTCGGAAGCGATCGGGAAAGCAGGAATGACGGAAGCACGGCCTAAAACGCCGCCAACCTACGAGCAGTTGAGAACGATGTCCGGACAGGAGCTCGGCGTCTCGGAATGGACCACGGTCGACCAGAACCGTATCAACCAATTCGCCGAATGCACCGGCGACCATCAATGGATCCACGTCGATCCTGAACGGGCGCGGCGGCAAAGCCCGTTTCGCACGACGATCGCGCATGGTTATCTGACATTGTCGATCATCGGCGCGCTGGCCCTCGAAATGGGGATCGTGCCCGAAAATACGCAGGCCGCCTTCAACTATGGTTTCGACAAGGTGCGTTTCCTGGCGCCGGTCAAGGTCGGCGCACGCATCCGCCTGCGCACGACGCTGCTTTCCATGGAAGACCGGGGCCCCGGCCAATATCTGATGAAGGCCGCCAACAGGGTCGAGATCGAAGGCGAGGAAAAACCGGCCCTGATGGCTGAAACACTCGTCATGCTTTACGAACGCCGCAAACGGGCAGGGGCCTGAACGGCGGTCCATCAGGCCCCGTGCGTCATTTCCTTCAGCTGTTGCTGTCCTGCCTTGCCTGCATGCTCCGCAAAAGCTCGAGCGCAAGCAGCGTTATTACCGCGAAAATGGCGGCATAGCAGGCCAGGGGCCACGCCGTGTCGCCGCCAAGCAGGAGCACGAACAACGTTCCGGCGATGCCGACGATCAGGCTCTGGACGCAGAAATAGAGCGCCACGGCAGCGCCCGCGACATCGCCGAAGGCTTCAAGCGCGCCATTGGCCGTGACCGATCCGGCAAAGACGATGCCCACGGCCATCACCCACATGGGCAGGACGAAGGTCGTGAAGGAAGGGGCGGCGAAGATCTGGCCCAGTGCCAGCATCGCCGCGCCGAGAAGCAACATCGCCATGCCGCGGGCGAGGCTGCCGGGCACGCCCCATCGGGCGATGAACGACCTGGCAAATCGCGTCGTTGCGATCATCACCAGTGCCGCCGTGGCAAAGGCGACGCTGAAGGCGATCTGCGAGAAGCCGGCGCGATCGATCAGCACCCTGGGCGCCGTCGAGAAGAACACGAAGAACGTGCCCATCGCCGTGGCGAAGCCGAGCGTGTAGGTCCAGAAGGCGAAGCTGCCCAGGATCGTGCCGAATGCAGGACGTGGACCCGAGCTGTTCGAGGGCCGCGTCTCATGCCATCGGAGCCACGCGTTGAGCGTGGCCGCCGCGGCCAGGATAGCGAGCGTGACGAAGATGGCACGCCAGCCGAATCCCTTGGCGATCAGGGCGCCGGCGACCGGTCCCAATGCCGGCACGAATGCCAGCATGGAACTGAACAGTCCATAGATGACGGTGCCCTCCGGCCGTCCGGCATAGACATCCCGGACCGTGGCGAAGGTTGCGACCAGAACAGCCGATGCACCCATGGCCTGCACGACACGCAGTACGACAAAGGGCGTGCCGTGCGACGTGACGGAGAGCAGGACGGAAGCGCCCGCGAACAGCAGCCCGCCACCGATCAGCACCGGGCGCCTGCCGACCCGGTCGGAGACCGGGCCGAACACGACCTGGCCGAGGCCGAGGGTCACCATATAGAGGCTGAGAGTCAGCTGAATGATGGCGGGCGATGTGCCGAGAGCCTCCGGCATCGCCGGAACCACCGGCAAATAGATATCCATGGCCAGCGAGGCAAGGATGTCGAAAGGCGCCATCAGCAGGAGTGCCGAGGGCAAGGCATAAGCCCATGTCGGGGAGGGTCGTTTTTGAAAAGGCATGATTGAGCATCCGCACAAATGGTGAGATTTGGCGGCGATCTGCCGTTTCATGAATGGTCTGATTTGACGGGGCAGAAGGCCGCAACAACAAGGTGTTGTCGCGGCTTACTTGTCTGCTGACTTGGTGGTTCCCATAACACTGTCCCGAATTGGCGTCGCGGACATGAGTCCGCAGGGCGTCAGTACCAGCCTGAGCCCGGTGCGGCAACCTTCGCGGCTCCATGAGCTCTCAGACGGTCGCGGCTCAAGGCAGGTTGGGTTTTCGCCCGGCGCGGGCGGAGAGCAGGGCAATCACCAGCGCGGCCAGCGCCAGGGCCGTGGCTGTCCGAAAGGTGACCTGCATGCCTCGGGCCGCGGCCGCGGAACTGGAGAGTTGTTGCCCGATCCCATGCCGGGCGTCACTCGACGCCATCGCGAATATGGCGCCCATCAGCGATGCGCCGGTGATGAGGCCGAGATTGCGCGACAGGTTGAGCAGGCCGGAAACGAGGCCACGTTCGTTTGCGCTTATGCCGCCCATGACGGCTGCGTTGTTGGCGGTCTGGAAGAGGGCGTAGCCGAAGCAGGTGACGGCGATTGGAACGACATAGCTGGCAATGCCGAGGCGCGTCAGCGCAAGCGACAACAGGAGCGTCCCCGTGGCGAGGATCGCCAAGCCGGTGGCCGTCATCCCGTGGGCTCCGAAGCGATCGGTCAGGCGTCCAGCCAGCAGCGCCGAGAGGGTCGAGACAAGCGGTCCGGTCGACAGCACCATGCCGACCATCGCGGCATCCAATCCGAGCCCGCGCGTCACGTAGAACGGAGCAACCACCAGGGTTGCCATCATCACCGTGGCGACGATCAAGCTCGCGGCGAGGCCGGCACTCAGCCGCGGGTCGCGGAGCCTCGCTGGTTGGACAAGAGGCATCTTCGCTTTTGCCTGCGCGATGGCGAATAAGATGACGCCGACACCGGCCGCGACCAGAAGACCCAGATTGAGCACGCCGAAATTGCCTCGGCCAAGCGTCAATGCCAGGGCATAGGCGCCCAAGGTAAGGGCCAGCAGGGCGGTGCCGATCACGTCAAACGTGCCTCGACCGGTCTCCACCGTGCTGCCGCGTGCCGGCAAGCCACGCCAGGCGAGAGCGAAGGTCAGGAGGCCCAGCGGGACATTGACGAGAAAGATCGTCCGCCAGCCGAGGCTGGCGATCAACAAGCCGCCAAGCGACGGGCCGAGGGTCGTGCCGACGGCTGACATGGCGCCGAGCAGGCCCATGGCGCTGCCGCTTCGCTCCTTGCTCACGGTTTGCGCAACGAAGGCCAGCGTCAGCGCCATCATCAGCGCGGCGCCAAGCCCCTGCACGGCCCGCGCCGCGATCAGCAGCCAGAGCGTCGGCGCCAGGCCGCAGACGACCGATGCCAGCGTGAACAGCGCGATCCCGCCAAGCAGCAAATGCCGACGCCCGAACATGTCGGCCAGCCGTCCGGCGCCGACGATCAGTGTGGTGATGGCGAGCAGATAGGCAAGAACCACCCATTGCACGGCCTGGAACGATGCATCGAAGGCTTGCATCAGCGAAGGCAAGCCGACGCTGGCAATGCTGGTTCCCAATGACGACAGCAGCGTGGCGAGCGACAGGCTCGCCAGCGTCAGGCCGGCGGACCGGGCCGGTTGCGGCGCCGATATCAGTTCCCGATTTTGCTCAACGACTGCCAAGGCGATCTCCTTTCTGCCTGCTCCGGAACCGGAGCTGTCGGAGATCTAGTCCTGTGTCTGATGCGGCGGAAGACGCAGCATTTGCATCATATTCGTGCGTTGGACGCCGCATAATATGCTATGATCGACCCATGACCTCGCCCGATCTCAATCTGCTGTTTGCTCTCGACGTTCTGCTGGCCGAAGGCAGCGTGGCACGCGCGGCGCGCCGGCTGCGGCTCAGCCCCTCGGCGATGAGCCGGACGCTGGCGCGGCTGCGCGAGGCAACGGGCGATCCTCTGCTGGTGCGCGCCGGGCGCGGCTTGGTGGCGACACCGCGCGCGGAAGAGTTGCGGCGACAGGTCGGCCGCGTCGTCCAGGACGCGGAAGGGTTGCTGCGCCCCGCCGAATTGCTTGATCTCCGGAGCCTGGACCGGATCTTCACGTTGCGCACCAACGAGAGTTTCGTCGAGGAGTTCGGGCCTCGCCTCGTCACCCGCATCGAGGCCGATGCGCCAGCGGTGCGGCTGCGGTTCGCGCCGAAGTCCGGCAAGGATGCGATGTCGCTGCGCGAAGCGGCGCTCGATCTGGAAATCGGCGTTGCCGGCGAGACCGGGCCGGAAGTGCGCATCCAGGCGCTGTTTCGCGACCGCTTCGTCGGCGCCGTGCGAGCCGGGCATCCCCTGGCCGAGAGTAAGGTGACGCCCGAACGCTACGCGGCGGGGCGTCACATCAGCGTCTCGCGGCGCGGCCGCGAGACGGGGCCAATCGACGAGGCCCTGCGCGGACTTGGCTTGCAGCGGACGGTCGTGTGCATGGTCTCGGGGTTCTCGGCGGCACTTGCCATGGCGCGGGCCTCTGATCTTATCGCCAGCGTGCCCGAGCGGCATACGACAGGAGCGCGCGCCGGCATGTACAGTTTTGCGCTGCCGGTCACGACCCTGGACGTCACCATCTCCCTGCTCTGGCATCCGCGTCTCGATGCGGATCCGGCGCAGCGCTGGTTGCGGGACTGCGTGCGGGAAGTCTGTGCGGGTCGCTGAGCGATCAGCGCGACATCGCCGTTTCGAGCACCTTGAAAATCCGCTCGTCCGTGCACTGGGCGACGTTGAAGCGCAGGAAGCGGCTGGCGGATTGCGACAGGCTGAATGCATTGCCGGGTGCCAGCACGATGTTGTCGGCCAGGGCGCGGCGGGCGACGTCGGCCGCATCCACCCCGTCCGGCAGGCTGCACCACAGAAAGAGCCCGGCCGGCTGCTCGATCCAGGGCGTGATGCCGATCGCCTTCAACCGGGCGTTCGTCTCACCCATGGCGCGCGCGAGCCGTGCGCGCAGTAAATCCATATGCTTGCGGTAGCTGCCGTCCCTGAGCAAGGTGAACACCAGTTCGGCCGCCAGCCGTCCGCCGCCGAAGGTCGTGGCGATCTTGAGGTCGGTCAGGCCTTCGATCCAGTCGCGGGGCGCGGCGATGAAGCCGCAGCGGACCGAGGCGGACAACGTCTTTGAGAAACTGCCGATATGGACGACGCGGCTGAGGCCATCGAATGCCGCAAGCCTCGGGGCAGGGCTGTGTTCGAAATCGGCGAAGATGTCATCCTCGACGATGGTCAGGTCGGCCTGGTCGGCAAGCTTGAGCAAGCGGTGCGCCGTCACCGGAGACAGGATCGCGCCGGTCGGGTTGTGGATAGCGGAGTTGGTGATGTAGAGGCGCGGCCGATGCTCCGCCAGCGCGTGCGCGAACAGCTCGATGTCTGGCCCCGACGGCGTGTAGGGAACGCTGACGACCTTGGCCTGATGGGCGCGCAGCAAGGCGTGGAAATTGAAATAGCAGGGATCGTCGACCAGCACGGTGTCGCCGGGCTCGATCAGGAACCGGCAGAGCAGGTCGATCGCCTGGGTGCCCGATTCCGTCAGCATGATCTGTTCGGGCGAAGCTTCGATGCCGTGCCCGGCCATGCGGCGCGTCAGCAATTGCCGCAGTGACGGCAGGCCGAGCGGCGTGCCGTAATCGGCGAGCGCGATATCGTCGGCCCGCGCGACCGTGCGCAATGCCCGGCGCAGCCCAGCCTGTGGCATCCATGAAGCCGGCATCCAGCCGCAGCCGGGCTTCAGCACCTCCTCGCCAGCCTCCAGCGACTGGCGCGAAACCCATAGCGGATCGACGGCGCGATCGAGCCGGGGGCCGATCTCGGCCAGCGACAACGGTGCCAGCGAGCCGGCGGCGTAGAAACCGGAGCCGGGCCGGGACCGGATCGCGCCTTCGGCCGCTAGGCGCTCATAGGCCTCGACCACCGTGGATTTCGAAACCTGCATGGATTTGGCGAAGGCGCGGATAGAGGGGAGCCTTGCCCCAGGCGTCAGGCTGCGCGCGGCGATCCGCTGGCGGATGGTGGCCATGACGCCTTCGACGAGGGTTCCGACACTGTCGAGCTTTGCGTCCAACTGTACCTCCCAGAAAACCATTACAGTTTTGTCGAATTGTACTGCATTGTCTCTGGTGGCGCCATAGCCACGGGCCGATAGAGGGCGAAACAAACGGAGCCTGCAATGGACAAGACGGCGAGTGGCTGGTTGAACGGATTCGTGGGCGTGCTGATCTTCTCAGGCTCGCTGCCGGCGACGCGGGTGGCGGTGATGGATCTCGACCCGACCTTCGTGACCTCGGCTCGCGCTGTCATAGCCGGTCTGCTCGGTCTCGTGCTGCTGCTCGTGTCCCGCGAGAAGCGCCCGCAGCGTCATGACATCCTGTCCCTCGTCATCGTTGCGCTGGGGGTTGTGGTCGGCTTTCCCCTGCTGACGGCATTGGCGCTCAAACACGTCACCGCGGCCCACTCCATCATCTTCGTTGGCCTGCTGCCGCTGGCGACGGCGATCTTCGGCGTGCTGCGTGGAGGCGAACGGCCTAGGCCGGCCTTCTGGCTGTTCTCATGCCTCGGCAGTGCGCTGGTGGCGGGCTTCGCGCTTGCGCAAGGCGTGACGGCCTCGCCGGTCGGCGATGGGCTGATGCTTGCGGCCATCATCGTCTGCGGCCTCGGCTATGCGGAAGGTGCCGCACTGTCACGCAAGCTCGGCGGCTGGCAGGTGATCTGCTGGGCGCTGGTGCTGTCACTACCGGTCATGCTGGTGCTGACCCTCGTCACCTTGCCGCCGTCCTTCGCCGCGGTCGGGACGAGCGCCTGGATCGGCCTTGCCTATGTCTCGCTGTTCAGCATGCTGATCGGCTTCGTCTTCTGGTATCGCGGCCTTGTCCAGGGCGGCATCGCCGCGGTCGGCCAGCTGCAACTGCTGCAGCCGTTTTTCGGGCTCGCATTGGCGGCGACGCTGCTGCACGAGCAGGTCAGTCCGCTGATGATTGTCGTCACGCTCGGCGTGGTGGCCTGTGTGTTTGGGGCGAAGAAATTCGCCAGGCAGGATCTGCCAAGGCGCGCTGCCGCGTAGAGAGCCCTAGAACTTCGTCACCACGCCGATACCGATGCCTTCGAAGCCGCCCATCGCCATCAGCGCGGCGGGCGCCTCGTCGAGGCTGATCTTCTTGCCGACCAGCAGTTCGGGCTTCAGCTTGCCGTTGCGGATCATGCCCATCATCGCCTGGTAGCGGTAGGCCTGCATGCCGTGGCTGCCGAGGATTTCGAGCTCGAAAGCGATCACCTTGTCCATCGGCACCTGGGGACGGGCATGCTCGCCTAGCATCAGGCCGACCTGCACATGACGTCCACGCCGGCGCAGGTTGGATATCGAGTTGAACGACGTCGTGGGATGGCCGAGCGCGTCCATCGACATGTGGGCGCCGCCATTGGTGATCTGTTTGACGGCCTTGACGACGTTCGGCGTCGTGGTCGCGTTGATGGTCGCCACGGCACCGATCTTTTTGGCGAAGTCCAGTTTCTCGTCGGTGAGGTCGATGGCGATGACATTGGCGCCCATCGAGCTGGCGATCATGATCGCCGACAGGCCGACGCCGCCGCAGCCATGCACCGCCACCCATTCGCCCGGCTTCACCCGGCCCTGGTCGACGATGGCGCGGAACGAGGTGACGAAACGGCAGCCGAGGCTGGCGGCGGTGGCGAATTCCATCTCCTCGGGCAACCGCACGAGATTGGTGTCGGCATGTTCGATGGCGACATATTCGGCGAACGAGCCCCAGCCGGTGAAGCCGGGTTGCGTCTGATGCTCGCAAACCTGGTGATTGCCGGAGGTGCATTCGAAGCAGCGGCCGCAACCCACGGCGAACGGCACGGTAACGCGCTCGCCCGCTTTCCAGCGGGTGACCTGCTTGCCGGCGGCGACGACGACGCCGGCCAGTTCGTGGCCCGGCACGTGGGGCAAGGTGATGCCGTCATCATGGCCCATCCAGCCGTGCCAGTCGCTGCGGCACAGCCCTGTCGCCTCGACCTTGATGACGACGCCGTCGGCCGCCGGCTTCGGATCGGGCACGGTCTGGATCGTCGGCGCTTCGCCGAATTTCTCGAAGACCACGGCTTTCATCGGTCACTCCACCCTTGAGACGGCATGCGTCACCGGGAAGATAGCCGATTCCTTGCCTGGTCAAGCGGAAATCGATTCCACCAGGGCGGCCAGTCCGCCGAACCAGGCACGGCGTTTACCTGTTTTCCCGGCCGCGGCACCGGCATCGGCTTGCTGGCGCTGCTGTCCTGGGTGCTGATGCCGCGCGCCGGCCGGTGAACCTTACTCGGCGTCGATCTGATTCATTGGCGCGGCGTTCTGGAAGGCGGGCAGCGCCATGCAGGCCGCGTTGATGCGTGTGATGGTCGGGTATGGCGTCATATCGACGCCGAAACGGGCGTTGCTGGTGACCTGCGCGACAAGGCAGATGTCGGCCAGCCCCGGCGTGTCGCCGTGGCAGAATGTGCCGGTTTCGGGCGCAGCCGTCAGCAATGTCTCGAGTGGCCCAAAACCCTCATTGACCCAATGCCGGAACCAGTTGGCGACATCCTGGTCGCCGGCGCCGAACAGGGTGCGCAGCGAGGTCAGCACGCGCAGATTGTTCACCGGGTGGATATCGCAAGCGATCATCTGCGCCAGCATCCTCACGCGGGCGCGTCCCAGCGCATCCCCAGGCAGCAGCGGCGGCGCGGGCCGGATCTCGTCGAGATATTCGATGATGGCCAGCGACTGCGTCACAAGCGTGCCGTCGTCGAGCACCAATGCCGGCACCAGCCCCTGCGGATTGACCGCGAGATAGGATGGTTCCAGATGCTCGCCATGGCGCAGATGATGCGGGACATAGTCATAGCTCAGCCCCTTCATCTCCAGGGCGATCCGCACCCGGTAGGAGGTGGAGGAGCGAAAGTAGTTGTGCAGGACGAGGTCGCTCATCACTTCGGCTGGCTGATGGTCACTTCGATCGTGCCGATGCCGTCGACACCGCCTGATATCGTCTCGCCCGGCTTGACCGCGCCGACGCCCGCCGGCGTGCCGGTGAAGATCAGGTCGCCGGCCTGAAGTTCCACGCCCTCGCTGCAGATCGAGACGATATCGGCCACCGGCCAGATCAGTTCGGCAAGGTCGGCGTCCTGTTTCACCGCGCCGTCGACGGCGAGCCAGATACGCCCCTTGGCCGGGTGCCAGGATTTTTGCGCGGCAACCAACGGGCCGCAAGGCGCGGAACGGTCGAAGGCCTTCGACCAGTCCCAGGGCCGTGCCGCCTTCTTGGCGACATCCTGCAAATCGCGGCGGGTGAGGTCGATGCCGACGCCGTAGCCCCAGACATGGTCCAGCGCCTTGTCGCGGGAAATGCGAAAGCCTGATGTACCGATCGCCACGACCAGCTCGATCTCGAAGTGGAGGTTTGCCGTCAGCGGCGGATAGGGAATCTGCGTGCCCGAGTCGACCACCGCGTCCGCCGGTTTGGTGAAGAAGAAAGGCGGATCGCGCTCGTCATTGCCGAACTCGCGCGCATGCGCGGCATAGTTGCGGCCGACGCAGAAAATACGCCGCACGGCAAAGCGTTCGTCCGAACCCGCAATGGCGACGGAAGGCGTTGGCGGGGCGGGAAGGACAAAGGCGGTCATGGCGGTCTCTGTGTTTTGGGGAGCTGGCGGGCACATTCGGCCGAATTCGGGGGGCGGGCAAGGCGTCGCTTTTCATAAAGCATGGGCTGCGCCACGGCTGTATAAGGAATTCAGGCTTCCCATCATTTTTGCAGCGATAAATCCCGTTCAATCGGCGATAGACTAATTGCCAATAATCCGGCCATGGTCAGGAGACTATGGTGTGGTCGGTAAACCGGAACGAGCCCATGACAGCCGCTACCGATCGCGCCCGGTTCCTCATCATCGACGACCATCCGCTGTTTCGCGAGGCGCTGCACAGCGCCGTGCAAATGGCTTATCCGGAAGTCGATACGGTCGAGGCGCGCTCGATCACCGAGGCGCTGGATCTGCTGGCAGACGCCAAGCCTTTCGACCTGGCGCTTCTCGACCTCAGCATGCCCGACGTGCATGGCTTCGACGGGCTGCTGCAGCTCAGGACCCGCTATCCGCGCCTGCCGGTGGTGATCGTGTCGGGCTATGAGGAGCCGAGGATCATTTCGGAAGCGCTGTCCTATGGTGCGGCCGGCTTCATCCCGAAATCGGCGCGCAAGAGCGATCTCGCCGCCGCCATACGCTCGGTGATGGACGGCGCGATCTACGTACCGGAAACCTATGAAGGCCTGCCGCCGGGCGCCGACAGCACCGACCGCGCCGACATGCTGCAGCGGCTTTCCAAACTGACGCCGCAGCAATTGCGTGTCCTGCAGATGCTGCGCCAGGGCCTGCTCAACAAACAGATCGCTTACGAGTTGCAGGTCGGCGAGACGACGGTGAAGGCGCATGTCTCGGAGATATTGCGCAAGCTCAACGTCTATAGCCGCACACAGGCGGTGATCGAGGTGTCGAAGCTGGATAGCGCCGAGCTGTTTCGGGACCAGGTGGGGTTTTGAGCCACTACCATCCCGTAGGGGAACCTAAGCCAGCAAATGCGCCAGCAATGCCCTTAGTTGCGCGGGCTTCACCGGCTTGCGCATCAGCTCGATGCCGCCGGCGCGGGCCGCCTTGGCGACGGCTTCGGAACTGTCGGCGGTGACGATCAGCGCCGGCACGGCGCGGCCGAGATAGTCGCGGACCTCCGATATGGTGGCGGTGCCGAGGTCGCCGCCGTCGAGATGCTGGTCGGCGATGACGATGTCGGGCACCCAGTCGGTGTCGCCGAGCAGGTCCAGCGCAGCATCGGTCGAGGTCGCGGCGCGCACCAGGCACTGCCAGCGTTCGAGCAGGAAGGTCATGGCTTCCAGCACCTCGGCGTCGTTCTCGACCAGCAGCACCTTGGTGCCGAACAGGCCGTAGCCGCGCGACCGCTCAAGGCTGGTGGCGCTGGCGATGGCGTCGGCCGGCGCGCCGATGCCGACGGGGACATCGATGTGGAAGATCGTGCCGCGCCCAACCTTCGATGAGAAGGTCACGGGGTGGCCAAGCGCGCCGGCCATGCGGCGCACGATGGCAAGCCCCAGCCCGAGACCGCCGCCGTCGAGCTCGGCATTGGCAGGCAAGGTGCCGCGATGGAACTCCTCGAACACCGCCTCGCGCTGGTCCTCGGGAATGCCGCAGCCGGTATCGGCGACATCGATGCGGATCGTGTCGCCGCGATGTCTGGTGCCGACAAGGACGCCGCCCGAGCGTGTATACCCCAGCGCGTTGGAGAGGATGTTCTGCAGGATGCGGCGCAGCAGCGTCCGGTCCGAGCGGACCACGGCATTGACCGGCCGGAATTTCAGCGACAGCCGCTTCATTTCCGCCACCGGCTGGAAATCCGAACGCAGCGACGAAAACAGCGCCTCCAGGCTGACGTCGCCGATATCTGGCTGCACCACGCCGGCATCGAGCTTGGAAAT
This sequence comes from Mesorhizobium sp. ES1-6, assembly GCF_020164775.1. Classification (NCBI taxonomy): domain Bacteria; kingdom Pseudomonadati; phylum Pseudomonadota; class Alphaproteobacteria; order Hyphomicrobiales; family Phyllobacteriaceae; genus Mesorhizobium; species Mesorhizobium sp. ES1-6. The sequence continues at coordinate 840,090 of NZ_JAIUGU010000001.1, read as the reverse complement.
GTCGAGCAAGGTGCGCAGCAGGTCCTCCATCGTTTCCAACGAACGCTCGACCTGGCGCACCAGCTTCCTGCCTTCGTCGCTGGTCTGTACCTCGGCAAGCGCCGAGACGGAGAGGTGGGCCGCGTTCAGCGGCTGCAGCACGTCATGGCTGGCGGCGGCGAGGAACCTTGTCTTGGACAGGTTCGCCAGCTCGGCGTTTTCCTTGGCGGCGCTGAGGTCGATGTTCGACTGCTCCAGCCTGCGCAAGGTCGAATGCAGTTCCTCGGTGCGCGTGCGCACCCGGTTTTCCAGCGAGATCGCGGTCTGGAACAGCGAGAAGGCGTTGCCTTGCTGGTCCATCGAGCGCTCGACGCGGCTCACCAGCGCGGCGTTGATCTTCTTCAGCCTGTCGAGATCGTTTATGTCCCTGAGCGGCATGCTGTTTCGCCGCCTATTCAGCCGCCTGGCGATCACCGAAGGCGATGCCGGTGAAAGTCTGGTTCAGGTGCATCGACCGGTATTGTTCGCCATAGGTGCCGAAGCCGACGACATTGTTGACCCGGTAGAGCTCCGAAATATCGCGAAAGACCTGCCGGTTGCGCGCATCCAGCCGGCGCAGCACGCAGTCGAAGCCAAGGATCATATCGATGCCGCCCAGCCTTTCCTCGACCTCGCGCAAGGCCGCGCGCGTCGATTCGACCATGTCCTTGGGCTGGGCGATCGACAGCACGACGCCGTCGTCGATGGCGCAGAAAAACGACAGCGAGCCATCCGCGTGCATCCGCTGGATCGAGCGGCAGTAATATTCCCCGCCCACCTTCACCACCACGGGATGCGAGGCGAAGCTGAGCGGCGTCAGGGTCTGCGGGAGGATGCCGACCGAAGCGGCATATTCCTCCGCGGCATTGGTGGCGTTGAACTCCCGCACGATGCGGTGATCGGGATCGGAGGCGGTCACCACCAGCTTTTCGTCGGTGGGAATGAAATTGTCGGTCTTGAAGACGTGGAACGGAATTTCCGTGGCGACCAGCACGATGATGGCGCTGTCGGACGAGACCTTGCCGTTGGAGATCAGGCGAGTCGTCTCGAACTTCAAATCGTCACCGGCCGAGCCGCCGAGCAGCGGTATGTCGTCAAGACCCCAGTGGATGGCCGAGCTCACCGCTTCCTCGGCATAGGACAGCCCGTCGATAAAGCAGAGCGCGAAGGTGTTCCTGGTCCGCTCGCCGCCGAGCCGGGCGCGCAGCGTGCGCCGCAGGGCCTCGACCTCTTCGGTGATCCTGTCCATGCCCGAAGTCGACAAATTCTCGACCATGGTGCTGACCGCCGTGAAGGATGCCGAGGGCAGCAGCATCGCCAGCATGTGGCCTTCCTCGAGCCCCTGCGGCGTGATCTCGCCGGCGGTGGAACAGCCGGCATGACGGAGACACGGGGCGTGGACCGAGAGTGCCCGAGACAGGGCGCCGGCCTCGACGAGGCTCTGGGAAAAGAACACAAGGGCAAAGCCCGCATTGATTGCGGCAGCTTCCGCCGCCATCGCGCGTGCAAAAACATCCGGATCGGGCTCGTCCGTCGTCAGCGCCGACAAGCCGCATGCGTAGCGCGTCAGTGAACTGGTCAGCGGCGTTCTCCCGCATTTCCTCCGACGCTGTTTTTATGCGCTTCAGGATGCGCGGGCGTCGAGGGATATTGTTGCTTCCAATCGGCGTTTTGGCAATGGGCGAGGGGAATGCATCGCTGGCCTTGCCATGACCGAAAGTACAATGATCCGCCTTTTCCGTCGTGCTGTTTTTTGTGCATTGTGCGGTGTACGAATAACGCGTGGCCGAAGTGCCAACGGCTCGTCGGCGGCGTTATGACCAAGGTTGACACCCAGGGAGGGGCTATGTCGGACGTTTCGTTGTTGGTGAACGGCAAGCGGGTTGGCGGTGCCGTCGAGGATCGAACGCTGCTCGTCCATTTCCTGCGGGAGAATCTCGGTCTCACCGGCACCCATGTCGGTTGCGACACCTCGCAATGCGGCGCCTGCGTCGTCCATGTGGATGGCAAGGCGGTCAAGGCCTGCACCATGCTTGCTGTCCAGACGTCCGGATCGACCGTGGTCACGATCGAAGGTCTCGCCGACGGCGCCGACCTGCATCCCATCCAGGCGGCGTTCAAGGAACATCACGGTCTGCAATGCGGCTTCTGCACGCCGGGCATGATCATGACGGCTACCGACATGATCAACCGCCATCCCGAAGGCCTCGACGAAGCGACGGTGCGCGCCGAGCTGGAAGGCAATATCTGCCGCTGCACCGGCTACCATAACATCGTCAAGGCGATCCTGGCCGCATCGAAGACGATGGCTAAGGGAGCCAAGAGCAAGGCGAGGCAAGCTGCGTGAGGGACATGAGTGAGTAGTCAGTAGTCGGTAGTGAGTAGTTCGGCCTGAATTGGTCCCCTTTCACTACTCACTACTTTCCTACTCACTATGTCGGCAATTCGGGAGGACTTCTGATGGGTATCGAAGGTGTTGGCGCTCGGGTGGCGCGCAAGGAAGACAAAAGGTTCATCACCGGCGCCGGACGCTATGTCGACGACATGGTGGTGCCCGGCATGAAGCACGCGGTCTTCGTGCGCAGCCCGCACGCGCATGCGCAAATCAAGAAGATCGACGTGAAGGCGGCGCAAGCCATGCCGGGCGTCATCGGCGTGCTGACCGGCAAGGAACTCAAGGCCGACGGCATCGGCAACCTGATCTGCGGCTGGATGATCCATTCCAAGGACGGCTCGCCGATGAAGATGGGCGCATGGTCGCCGCTGGCGGTCGACAAGGTCCGTTATGTCGGCGATGCCATCGTGGTGGTGGTGGCCGAAACCAAGGGCCAGGCACGCGATGCGGCCGAGGCCGTGGAGATCACCTACAAGGAATTGAAGGCCGTCGTCGATGCGACCAAGGCACTCGAGAAGGGCGCGCCGCAGGTGCATGCCGAGGCCGAGAACAATCTGATCTTCGATTGGGAGATCGGCGACGCCAAGACGACCGATGCCGCCATCAAGGCGGCGGCGCACGTCACCCGCATGAAGATCGTCAACAACCGGCTGGTGCCGAACGCCATGGAGCCGCGCGCCGCACTTGGCCATTACGACAAGGCCGAGGATCATTACACCTGCTGGACGACATCGCAGAACCCGCATGTCGCGCGGCTGGTGATGAGCGCCTTCTACAATGTCGCGCCCGAAAACAAGCTGCGCGTCATCGCGCCGGATGTCGGCGGCGGCTTCGGCTCCAAGATCTACATCTACCCGGAAGAAATCGTCTGTCTGTGGGCCTCGAAGAAGACCGGCGTGCCGGTCAAATGGGTCGCCGACCGTACCGAAAGTTTCCTCACCGACGCGCATGGCCGCGACCATGTCTCGACGGTGGAGATGGCCTTCGACAAGAACAACAGGATCACGGGTTTCAAGGTCGACACGATCGCCAATCTCGGCGCCTACATGTCGCTGTTCTCGTCCTGCGTGCCGACCTATCTCTATGCGACGCTCTTGTCGGGGCAGTACGACATTCCCGCCATCCATGCCAATGTGCGCACCGTCTACACCAATACGGCGCCCGTCGATGCCTATCGCGGGGCAGGGCGGCCGGAAGCCACCTATCTGCTGGAACGCACCATGGAGGCCGCGGCACGCGAACTCGGCGTCTCCCCGGCGGATCTCAGGCGCAAGAACTTCATCACGACGTTTCCGCACCAGACGCCGGTGATCATGAACTATGACGCCGGCGACTATGCGGCCTCGCTCGACGCGGCGATGAAAACCGCCGACTATGCCGGCTTTGCCAAACGTAAGGCCGCGGCGGCGAAACAAGGCAGACTGCGCGGCATCGGCATGAGCTGCTACATCGAGGCTTGCGGCATCGCGCCGTCGGCGGCGGTCGGCTCGCTCGGCGCCGGCGTCGGCCTGTGGGAATCGGCCGAGGTAAGGGTCAACGCCGTCGGCACCATCGAGGTGCTGACCGGCTCGCACAGCCATGGCCAGGGGCACGAGACGACCTTCGCGCAACTGGTCAACCAGCGTTTTGGCGTGCCGATCGATTCGGTGTCGATCGTCCACGGCGACACCGACAAGGTGCAGATGGGCATGGGCACCTACGGCTCGCGCTCGGGCGCCGTCGGCATGTCGGCGATATCAAAGGCGCTCGACAAGGTCGAGGCCAAGGCCAAGAAGATCGCGGCCCACCTGCTCGAAGCCGACGAGGGCGACATCGTCATCGAGAATGGCGAGGTCAAGGTCGCCGGCACCGACAAGAGCCTGCCGTGGTTTCAGGTGGCTTTGGCTGCCTATACCGCGCACAATCTGCCTGCCGGCATGGAGCCGGGACTGAAGGAAACGGCGTTCTACGACCCGGCGAACTTCACCTTCCCGGCGGGCTGCTACATCTGCGAGGTCGAGATCGATCCGGAAACCGGAACGACAGAGATCGTCCAGTTCGTGGCGGCGGACGATTTCGGCAACATCATCAATCCGATGATCGTCGAGGGCCAGGTGCATGGCGGCATCGCCCAGGGCGTCGGCCAGGCGCTGCTGGAAGGCGCTCACTACGACGACAGCGGACAACTGCTGACGGCAAGCTACATGGATTATACGATGCCGCGTGCGGGCGACCTGCCGTCGTTCAAGGTCTCGACCTCGAACACCCCATGTCCGAGCAACCCGCTCGGCATCAAGGGTTGCGGCGAGGCCGGTGCCATCGGTTCGCCGCCGGCGGTGATCAATGCCATCACCGACGCCATCGGGATCACCGACATCGCCATGCCGGCCTCGCCGTCCACCGTGTGGGCCGCGATCCGCGCCGCGAAATGAGTGAGTAGGGAGGAGTGAGTAGCGAATAGGACAGCGTGCCACCTCCGGCGGCCACTCCTGCTCCCTACCGACTACTGATTACTCACTACTGCCTGACCACTTAGGGGAGGATCCCATGTACGCAGTCAATTATCACCGTGCCGCCTCGGTCGCAGAAGCCGCCAAGCTCGTGAAGAATGGGGACGCCAAGCTGCTGTCGGGCGGCATGACCTTGATTCCCGCCATGAAGACGCGGCTGGCGGCACCTTCCGATCTGGTCGACCTGTCGCGCATCAAGGACCTGCAAGGCGTCAAGGTGTCGGGCAAGACGGTCACGATCGGCGCCGCCACCACGCATTTCGACGTTGCCAAGGACGAGAAGCTGCGCAAGGCCTGCCCGGCGCTTGCCCATCTGGCGTCGCTGATCGGCGATCCGGCGGTGCGCCACAAGGGCACGATCGGTGGCTCGATCGCCAACAACGATCCGGCGGCGGACTATCCGGCCGCGCTTCTGGCGCTGGGCGCCACCATCCTCACCAACAAGCGCGAGATACCGGCCGACAAGTTCTTCAAGGGGCTGTTCGAAACCGCCTTGAAGGAGGGCGAGATCGTCACGGCGGTCTCCTTCACCGCGCCGGCAAAGGCTGCCTACGAGAAATTCCGCAACCCGGCCTCGCGTTATGCGATCGTCGGCGTGTTCGTGGCCAAGGGCAAGGACGGGGTCAGCGTTGCCGTCACCGGCGCCGGCGACGACGGCGTCTTCCGCTCGAAGGAGATCGAGGCAGCGCTTGCCAAGAGCTTCGACGCTGCTTCGCTCAGCGGCGTGAAAGTGCCGGCGAAGACCCTGATGAGCGACATTCACGCCTCCGCCGACTACCGCGCCAATCTGATCGCGGTCATGGCCAAGCGCGCGGTGGCGGCAGCCAACGCCTGACGCGAGATCAATTGCGAACGAGCAAAGGGGCTGTCACGGCCCCTTTTTCGTTGTTGTTGCCCTGTGGCTGCCAGTCCGGTGCAAGCTCGGCCGCTCGAAGCCATTCCGGCCCATACCGCCCAGAAATCGCATCGGCGATCATCTCGCACTTGCACAAACTTATATTGCACTGCAGTATGAGTTGGGGCGGGAATGCGAGCCGGGTTCGGACTGTGTACCGCCGTGCCCTTTCGCATGCCAAATGCGAAGGGATCGGCATGTCCGAAATTTCCGCGACAGATATGGTTCCATCCCGAGCGACCGCCGACCGATCGGCCAGGACACGGCTCGCCTATCTCGATGGCTGGCGCGGCCTGTCGATCGCGCTCGTGCTGATCGGGCATTTTTTCCCCGTTCCCGGCATCAATCTGGGTGTGCTGGGCGTCGAATTCTTCTTCGTTCTCAGCGGCCGGCTGATGGCCGAGATCCTGTTCATCGAACGCTATCCGCTGAAGAAATTCTTCAAGCGCCGCTTCTCGCGCATCTATCCGGCGCTGCTGGTCTTCGTCGTCGTCGCCATGGTCGCGCTCTCCGGCACGTTCATCGCCTTCAAATGGAAGGCGGCCCTGACCGCGCTGACATTCACCTACAATTATGCCGGAATTCTCCTGAACCGGGCCGGCGCGCTCGACCACATCTGGTCGCTCTGCATCGAAGAGCATGCCTACATCATCCTGGCGGCGATCAGCGCGGTCGTTGCCAGCCGCGACCGTGTCGTACCGCTGCTGCTGGTCCTGGCTGCGCTGGCCATGACCAATGGCGCGGTTTCCTACTGGTTCCTGCACATGGACTATGAAACCACGTACTGGCGCACCGATGTGCACATCGCCTCGATCCTGCTGTCGGCGGCGATCTGCCTGCTCAAGGCCGACGGCAAGCTGCCGTCCTTGTTGAAGGGCCCTTATGTCGCCGTGGCAGCGGCCGCCGGCGCGGTTTTCCTGTTCATGGACACGGTCCCAACCCCGATCCACTACCTGCTCGCGGTGCCGTTGCTGGCGCTCGCCGTCAACGCGCTGGATTTCAGCACGCGGCTGTTTTCCGGATGGCTGTCATCCCTGCCGATGACGACGCTGGGCCTGTGGTCGTATTCGCTCTATCTGTGGCAGCAGCCCTTCTACAAATTCGTCTACGAGCAGGGCAGCAACCCATGGCCGATGCTGGCCGGCGTCTTTGCCTGCGCGCTCTGCAGCTATTACCTCATCGAGCGGCCAGCGCGCGAATGGCTCAACCGCAATTGGTGATCTGGGCAACCCGCCACTGCGTCAGAACGCAAGTCAGGCCGCGGGCGGGCTATGGGACGCAAGGCCCTATGGCATCCCGTCAGGCCGGTCGGCTCGTCTTTTCGGCCAGATAGCGCCTTAGAGCAGGGCGCCGCGCGCCCGTGCCCTTGCGCGCGAACCAACCGGTGCCTTGCCCTTACCGTCGAGCGGCACGACTTCCTTGTAGACATCGCCCCACCACAGCGGCAGCAACTCGGCGTCGGACAGCACGTCCCACACTTGCCGAGGCGTGCTGCCGGGAATGTGCCAGCTTTCGTCAAAGCGGAAGACGTTGCTTGGCATAGCGGTTCCCCCGATCAATGAATGTTGCCCTGTCTGCCAGCGACCGGCTTGGCGGCTGCCGATCATGTCGAGCAATGACACCGGCTATTTGGCTGACACCCCAAAGGTTGCCTTTCTTTCGGCAATATACTTATCATGATTGCTTACCACGCAACGCGTCTGACGACGCTTGAGTGGTTGCGGACCGGGGTTCGGCGTCAGGTGGGTAGACGCCTTGGGATGGGCGGTTGGATGCGTAGGGTTGTCGCAGCTCTGGGGCTGGTGCTGTGGTGCGTCTTGTTTGCCTTGCCGTCGTCGGCCGCCGGCAAGGTGGCGCTGGTCATCGGCAATTCCAACTATGAACATGTTGCCCAGCTTCCCAATCCGAAGAACGACGCCGACGACGTGGCAGCGGCTCTTGACCGTATTGGATTTTCGGTAACGAAGGAGACCGATGTCACCTTCGACGGGCTGAGGCGGGCGCTCAGCGCGTTCGCGCGCGATGCCGCGCAGGCCGATATAGCCATTGTTTTCTTCGCGGGCCACGGTATCGAAGTCGACAAACACAATTTCCTGCTGCCGACCGACGCGAACCTCGAGAGCGATCTGGACGTCAATTTCCAGACCGTACCGCTGGATATGGTCGTGGATGCCGTGAGCCGGGCACACGGCCTGAGAATGGTCTTCCTCGACGCGTGCCGAAACAATCCATTCGCCAATCGCATGCGTATGTCGGACGCGACGCGCTCGATCGGGCGGGGGTTGTCGCCGATCGAGCCCAAGGGCAGCACGATCGTCTTCTATTCCGCTCGCGATGGTACCGTCGCCAGCGACGGATCGGGGCGCAACAGCCCGTACAGCCAGGCTCTGCTCAAATATCTGCCGCAAGCCGACCTCGACGTCGACAAGATGCTGCGCAAGGTCCGGGAGGACGTGATGGTGGCCACCAACGGCATCCAGGAGCCCACGTCCTACGGGTTGTTGCCGAGCAAGGATATTTTCCTGTTTCAGTCACGGTCGGCGGTTTCCCTGGTCGAGAATGCAAAGGCGGACGCCCCATCACCGGCGGTTCCGCCGGTGCCGCCAGCCGACCAGGCCGCGACCGAATGGGCGGCGATCGAGAATACCAACAGCCCGGCGATGCTGCTGATATTCATCCAAGCACACGGCGATACCGTGTATGCGAAATATGCCCAGGCAAGGCTTGCCGAATTGCAGGAGCGTGAACGCCAGAGCCAGCAAGTCTCGGCGCAGGAGCAACCCGCTCAACCGATATTTCCGGCACCCAACCAGGTGTCGTCACAGCAATACAATGTCGCTTCCGCCGCGCCGGTCCTGCCGTCTCGTCACTGGTATCTGGCAACTTATTCCAACATGGATTTCTACGGTGGCGATCTGTATTCGAAAGGGCTGGCGTCCGCCTCGCTGGATCAATGCGCGCAGGTTTGTGCCGGCAATCTTTCGTGCAAGCTTTTCACCTACAACAGCGAGAAAAATCGCTGTTTTCCCAAATCGGGCTATTCCTACGCCCAGATTATGACGGGTGCTCAAGCCGGCTACTTCTTCGAAAGCGAGCGGCGGGACCAGGCTCCGACGTTCAGGGCCGAGTGGGAGATCTTTGTGAAGGCCGACCTTCTGGGCGGCGACCATTACTCCGCCAGGGCAGGCTCCTATGACGACTGCCTGCTGATGTGTAAGTCGGACCAGTCGTGCCGCGCTTTTTCTTACGTGCCGTTCGGCAAAAGCAAAAGCTGCTGGATCAAAACGTTCGCGGCCGCGTTGCCTACCCGCAGTCAAAAGACGGAGCGGGGCATCGTGTCGGGAAGGCGTGTCGACGCAACCGTCCAGCCGGACGGCGTTTACGACACGGCTGCCAGGTAATGTCCGGATTGTTCCCGCCGTCCCCGCTATGGTTAATGATCGGTTAGAGACCTCCACGTATTGATTGACGAGAAACCGTCAAACGGGAGATTCGAAGTGTTCTCCACCACTCTGTCAGCCGGACTTGTTTCGGTGTTGCTGATGAGTTCAGCAGCAGTCGCCGGGCAGCAGGCAAAACCGGTGCAGCAGTCCGGACGAGAACCGGCGAGCACATCGAGCCTGGCGCCCGCGCCAGCCGAAACCGATGGCAAATCGGCCGCCCCGCGAGGCCCGGGCGATCCAAGCCTTCGCATGATGATCGGGCAGATGATCCTGGTTGGGTTCAGCGGAACCTCAGTGGACTCGCCATCGGTCGTCGCGGTCAGGGGAGCGATAGCCGACGGCAGCATCGGCGGTGTGATGTATCTTTCCGACAATGTCAGCGACAGAGCGCATGTCGCCGACATGAACGCCGCGTTCCTGGCCGCCAACCAGAAGCTGCCGCCGTTCATTTCGGTCGATGAAGAGGGCGGTGCGATTGCGAGATTGACCACCGGGAGCGGATTTCACGAAGTCCCGGCTGCCATCGATGTCGCCAGGAAATTTACGCCTCGCGGCGCCTACGAACTCTATTCCGGCCTTGCGACGGAATTGCGCGAATGGGGGTTCAATCTCAATTTCGGCCCCGTGGCGGACCTTAACGTCAACCCGGCCAACCCCATCATCGGCAAGCTGGGCAGGAGTTTCTCCAACAATCCGGAAATCGTTGCCCAATACGGCGCGGCCTTCGTCAGAGCGCATCGCGATGCTGGGGTCGTGACCACGCTGAAGCATTTTCCCGGGCACGGCTCCAGCACGACCGACAGCCACAAGGGGCTGGCCGACGTGTCGGACACCTGGTCGAGCCTGGAGCTGGTCCCGTTCCGCAAGCTGATCAATGCGGGTTACGCGGATTCAGTCATGGTTGGCCATATCTACGACAAGGGGCTGCAGAAAGGCGAAGCAGTTGGCCCTGCCTCGCTTTCGTCGGCGATCGTGAGCGACCTGTTGCGCAAGAAACTTCGCTTCCAGGGGTTGGTCTTTTCGGATGATCTGCAGATGGACGCGGTGGAAAAACGCTATTCCCTTGCTGGCGCCGTGGTGCGCGCGGTCGAGGCGGGAGACGACATCCTGATCTTCTCCAACCATAAGAATCCGGACGCCAACCTGTCCGCAAAGGTCATCGATATTCTTATGGCGGAAGCCCGTAGAAACAAGCTGGTCGCGACCAACATCGTGAAATCGTTCGCCAAGATATCGGCCCTCAAGTCTGGCCTTGCCGAGCGGGGTGCTTCAAAGGTGGATATGCTTTCGACCAAATCCATCGATCCCGATCGCGCAAATCAGGTGATGCCGGCCGATGTGGAGATGGTCAGGCGCGACGTCGCCTTGAAGGTCATCGGACTGCCGGGTTGACCGCGCCTCAGACAGCCTTGGCCAGGTCCCGCACGTAATAACGCACCGCTTTCTTGCCGCCATGGATCACCGCGTCGCCGACTTCGGCGAAGCCGAGGACGGCGTGGAAGGCGTCCGAGGCCGGGTTGGGCGGATCCGTGTTGACCTCGCAGGTGACCAGCGTGTGGCCGGCGCTCTGCGCATGGTCGAACAGGTCCTGATAGAGCCGGCGCGCATGGCCGCGGCCCCTTGCATGCGCCGCGACGACGACGCGGTCGACATAGACGAAGCGTTCGTAACGCTCGCGGAACCAGACGAAGTTCGGGCTGTCGTAGTTCGCATCCTGGTCGAAGGTCATGATGAAGGCCTCGAGATCGCCGATGCGGCGCGCATAAAATGCCTCGCCGAGCAGGAAGGACAGCCGTTCGGCTTCGAGCCACGACAATTCGGCGGCGTGCTCGTTGTTGAGCGCCAGAATGGCGGCTTCATCGTCCTGCGCTATGCGGTCTATGGGAGAGGTCATGCCTTGGCCGCCGTGATCGTCGCCGCCACCAGCGGCGTATCGGTCAGCGTGTTGCGATATTCACGGTCGAGGTCCGAGCCGCCCATGCCGACCTTCGGATTGCGGTAGCGCATGGCGCTCGGCACGTCCTTGAGGGCGGCGAAATGCATTTCGACGAGGCCTGTCTTGGCGCGCACCTCGGCGATGTTGCCGAGATCGAGGCCGCCGCAGCCAAGGATGATGATGCGTCCGCCGGCCTGGCGCACCAGGTCGGCCAGCAACGGCAAGCCTTCGATCGCGGTGTCGCGCTGGCCGCTGGTCAGCACACGGCCGACCTTGCAGCGGATCAGCGCTTCCAGCGCCTCGGCGGGATCGCGTGTCATGTCGAAGGCGCGGTGGCAAGTGACGTTCAGGGAGCCGGCAGCCTCGGTCAGTTCGCCCATACGCTGCTCGTCGATGGTGCCATCGGCATTCAGGCAGCCGAACACCACGCCGGGCACGCCTAGCTCGCTAAGCGCGGCAACGTCGGCAAGCATCGAGCGATATTCGGTCTCGCTGTAGAGAAAATCGCCGCCACGCGGCCGCACCATGACGTGGAACGGCACGGTTGCCTGATCGAGCGCGGCGCGCACCGTGCCGAGGCTGGGCGTGATGCCGCCCTCGACGAGGCTGGCGCAGAGTTCGACCCGGTCGGCGCCTGCGGCTTGCGCGGCGAGCAGGCCGTCAATGCCTTCGACACAGATTTCGATCAGCGGCGGGCGGGTTTGCGTGGTCAAGGGTCGATCCAGTTCATGATGTGGTGGAGAGCCCTAGCACCGGGACGGCTGACGCGAAAGCGTGAACCCCACGCCGCCATTTGGACCAGGCAAGATTTCCCTGCTTGCCCGTCCTGCACGTGGGACAACGCGGGAAGGCGGCTGACGTTCTTGCCTTCGGGATATAGTCTTGGCGGCTACTGGCGCAATTCCGTGTTCTTGGCGCCTTCCTCGACCTGATCGATCACCAGGAGTTTGACCGGCCCGTCGCCAATGTTGGTGGCCTGGTGCCACTGGCCGATCATTTCGATGATGAAATCGCCTGTCTTGTAGGTGTTGGCGTTGCCGGTCTCGACATTGGTGACCTTCAGCGTTCCGGCCTCGACATAGGCGTAGCGCGGGAAGGGGTGGCGATGGACCGGCAAGGTCGCGCCGGGCGCGATGTCATAGGTCGAGACCAGCACCTGCACGTTCTTTTGCGGCAGCATGATCGGCTGGCCGGATGCCGTGGTGGTGCGTGATGCGAGCCGCGTCACGACGACCGGGGTCCCGCTGCTGTCGAACGCCAGGGCACAATTTGCATAAAGCGCGGCCGCAGCCAGCAATGCCGATGCCAGGATTTTCCGCATGATGTCCTCCCTTTAACGCAGCATCTATCGCGCGGCGGCGGGAACGTGCAAGGGAAGGCTGTCGCCGAAGGCCTGATACATGCCCGATCACGAATGGCCGTGACGCGGCTCCTAAAAATTTTTCGAGCGACCTCTTGAACAGAAAAACCGTGATTCCCAGATCGTTTTCCGTCGAGGCTTCGGCTCGACAGACCGCGTCGCGGCGACGCCGCGGCGACCCCAAACCATGTTGCTTTACGGAGGATATGGCTATGAGAAGCTTTGATTATTCCCCTCTTTACCGCACCACGGTCGGCTTCGACCGGCTGTTCGACATGCTCGAAAACAGCGTGCGCTCCGACTGGCCGCCCTACAACATCGAGAAGAATGGCGACAACGACTATCGCATCACAATGGCCGTCGCCGGTTTCGGTCCTGATGAAGTGGAACTTGTGCAGAACGGCCCTGAATTGTTGGTAATCGGGCAGAGGAAGCCCGATCAGCAAAATCGGGAAATCCTCCACCGTGGCCTGGCGATAGGCAACTTCAAACAGGCGTTCAAACTCGCGGACCACGTCAAGGTCAAGGCGGCCAATATCCATAATGGCCTGCTGTCGGTGGAGCTGGTCCGCGAAGTGCCCGAGGAACTCAAGCCTCGGCGCATCGCGATCGGTTCCGAAGCCAGAGCGGTTCCGCTTCAGGATGGCGGCAACAAGCAGTCCATGGATGCAGAGCCGCAGCGCAAGGCAGCCTGACAGTGAACCTCAGTCTGTGGTCCGCCTCCCGGCTTGGCCGGGAGGCACAGATCGCGGAGAATGGAGATGAGATCCCAAGCATACAGTTTTCACGAGTCCAAACCGACAGATCACGCTGCGGAATTCGCTGCGATTCGTAGGCCCGAGGACGTCCTGAACGAGGACATGGCGATCGGCGAAAAGCGGGCTCTGCTCGCCTTCTGGGCTTCAGACGCCCATGCGGTTCCTGACAATCCCACCCTACGCCAATTGGACAACGGTGCGATTGCGCGGGTCAGCGAGATTCTTGGCGCGCTCCACGCCCTGGACGGGATTGGGCGCAAGCCGCCGGTCGGGGCATCGTTTGACCGCCGTCCGTCTTCAGGCCGGCGTCGCAACGAAACCAGGCGCCACTGGCTGCGATACCCCTGGCGAGATGACGATGATGATGATCCACCGCCGGTTCCGGCATTTGCCGGCGTCCCGCCCAGACGTGGCGATGGCGGCATGTTCGCGGAGCCTGAGCATGCCGTCGCGTGAAAAGCCGAACCAGCAAATCAAATCGCTCAACCGAATGGAGGACCATATGGGCGACAGGACATTCGATGGACCGGTGTTGGTCAAGAATGGCCAGTTCATTCAAGAATTAGGCAGCCTCGAGGATGCATTCGACTTCCTGGATGAGTGGCCCCGGGAGCGGCGGGGGCCAATCTTCGAAACGGCCTTCCGGGCCTGCCAGCGTGCTTACGACGGCCAGATTCCACTCTCGGTCGCGCGCGATGCCGTCGCTGGATTTGCGAGATCCGTCAAGATTCTGCACGAGCCGCTTGAACCGCTGCCCTGGATGGACGGCACCAAATCCGGCCGCGGCGGGGTGGCCGTCTAACCGCGACAACGGCAGCGGCACTGACGGCATCCGCTTTTTTACCAAGAACGGCTTCGATTGGACCTCATCGGCGAGACAATATCGCCGATGAGGTCGGGCATTCGGATGGTCGAGACGTCGTCCTACTCCATTACATGTGGAGTATGCCGCTTGTCCTCCTTGGGATCGACGTCAATACGGGCCCTTTTCGGATCAAAGGCGCCATGACGCGCGATGGCCAGGGCCGCGGTATCCGGCGTCTCATACGCCCACATGAAGTCGTCGGCCGAGCCGCCGACAGCATGAACACGCCAATAGCTCGCGGTGCCCTTCAGCGGGCACTCGCTGGTGGTGTTGGTCTTTTCGAAAAGGTCGAAATAGATATCCTCGAAGGGGATATAGAATACCGGCTCATGACCTTCCTCCCGAAGAATTTTCGCTCGGTCGGTGGCGGCGACTATGGCGTCGGAAAACCGGACCGTCACCGTGCCGAGGAATGGTTCTATGCTCATGCCGCCGATAGGGCGCCTAGAAATCGCTTCTGAACCTTGCATCTGAATTCTCCTTGGCCAGCGACTTGATGATCGGATGACATTGTCTTCCACGGATGAAGTCGAAATGCGCAGCAGTGGATTGAGGTTCCGGTCCCTCCGGAAATCCTGCCGCCTTGCACGACCAAACTGGGATCGACCGGGACGAAGAAAGCTGCGACCACGGGCAATGCGATGCATGCACCATGCTCGTCGTGGAAAACGGGTCCTCTCCCGCCTGAGCTTCGCGGTAACGGCCGGGGCAGTTGGCTGATCGCACCGTGTGGACCGCCAGGAAAGGCCTGAAAACGTTGAGAAATGAGGACTTCGTATGGAAAGTGGCTCCCCGGGCCGGATTCGAACCAGCGACCAACCGGTTAACAGCCGGTTGCTCTACCACTGAGCTACCGGGGAACGGAGGCTCTTTGAGCAAGTGGCGCAGCCTATAGCAAACCCGTTTCGGCTTTGCAAAGAAGCATTTCGCATTTTTCCGAGACTTTTTCGCGCAGCGGTTTCTCGCAATAGGCCTTGCCCGCCCTCATATTAGCCGTCTTGACGATGGCGCGGAACCGAAAGGGCGGTCGCGGCTTTCGTAAAATGACATTGTCGAGCCCCAGGACAGGCCAGCCATTCACGATGACCGCAGCGGACGAAAACCGGGCACCAGCACGAAAGATCTCGGTTTTCGGGCGGCAATTCACCATGCCGCGGTCGCGCGGGCTGAGAATCGCCATCGGCGTGCTTTTGACCATTGGCGGCATTCTCGGCTTCCTGCCGATTCTCGGTTTCTGGATGGTGCCGCTCGGATTGCTGGTACTCTCCTATGAATTTGCCATGGTGCGGCGCCACCGCCGCCGTTTTGTCGTCTGGTGGGAGCGGCGGCGCCGGCCTGATTGAGCGGGCAGGCAACGCCTGCAAGCGCGTGGCGTCTCTCGTGATTTCCCATTACACATAATGATCTGCTAATGTTCGTCGTCGCCGTAGTGCGCGACGCTTCGATGCGGAGGGTCAGATTCATGCCGAGGAAACCGCGCGGAATGCGTGGTGGCCGCTTGACGCCATTTTCGCCGCAACCTATTGGAACCGGGTGGAACGCCGGGAGCAACGAGGCCTCGTGGCGGAGTGGTTACGCAGAGGACTGCAAATCCTTGCACCCCGGTTCGATTCCGGGCGAGGCCTCCAATGCCCCAGGCTCCCGCGCGCCAGCGCCGGAGCCTGAAGTTCCTATCCAATGGACCGCGATCGTGCCGCGGAAAGCGAGGCTTGGAACATGAGCGCTGAATTTTCCGAACTTCGCGTCAAGATGGTCGACGGTCAGGTTCGCACCACCGACGTGACCAGCGCGCCGCTGCTGGAAGCCATGCTTGTCGTGCCGCGCGAGGTTTTCGTCGGCGAGCGCCAGCGCGATCTCGCCTATATCGACGAGGACATCCGCATCGCCGACAGCGCGGACGGCGCGCGCTACCTGATGGAAGCCTCGCCGCTGGCCAAGCTGATGCAACTGGCCGAGATCAACCCGACCGATTCGGCGCTCGATGTCGGTTGCGGGACCGGCTATGCCTCGGCGATCCTGTCGCGCCTGGCGCGGTCCGTCGTGGCGCTCGAAAGCGATTCGGCCTTGGCGCAAACCGCCGCGTCGACCCTTTCCGGCCTTGGCTGCGGCAATGTGACCGTGGTCCAGGGCGCGCTGGCGCAAGGCCATGCGGCCAAGGCGCCTTACGATGTCATCTTCGTCGGCGGCAGTGTCGGCAAAGTGCCGGCTCCGCTGCTTGACCAACTCGCCGAAGGCGGCCGCCTGGTCGCGGTCGAAGGCCAGGGAAATTCGGGCGTGGCGCGACTTTTTTTCAAGGCTGGGGGGGTTGTAACCGGGAGAAGGGCATTTAATGCGGCAATTAAGCCACTACCCGGATTCGAACGTGAGCATGCTTTTGAATTCTGAATGATTTGGCCTTGCAGCAAAGGCTTTGTCATGGTCGCTTGGATTTGAACGATCGTCGCTAATCCCAGACTGGGGGCACTTTGGGCTGCGCGACAGGGAACATGAAACACGCCGTTCGGGCTGCTCAAAGGGAGAAGCTGGCGCGGCGCGGTTCCCATGGAAAACGAATGAGGGTTAAACCGTGCCGTCAGTACGCAAGTCACTTTTCACCGCCGTCCTCGTTTCGGCGACCGCGCTATCCCCGCTCGGCGCTTCGGCCGAGACCATCACCGGTGCTCTTGCAAAAGCCTACCAGTACAATTCCACGCTGAATGCATCGCGTGCCGGTGTGCGTGTCACCGACGAGAGCGTGGCCATCGCCAAGTCGGGCTGGCGCCCGACGGTTACGGGTTCCGCCAATATCGACTACACGAACACGCGCCAGGCAAATGGCGGCGGCAATTCGAAGCTGACAAGCGGCAGCTACGGCATCCAGATCAACCAGTCGCTGTTCGACGGCTTCCAGACGAGAAACAACGTCGCGGCCGCCGAATCCCAGGTCAAGGCGTCGGTGGAAAGCCTGCGCAACACCGAGGAGAACACGCTGTTCAACGCGGCCACGGCCTACATGGACGTGATTCGCGACCGGCAGATCGCGGTGCTGACCGAGCAGAACCTGCAGTTCCTGACCGAGCAGGCGCGCGCGGCGCGCTCGCGCTTCGAGGTCGGCGAAGGCACGCGCACCGACGTCGCGCAGGCCGATGCGTCGCGCGCTTCCGCGGTGGCGTCGCTGAGCGCTGCCCGCGCGCAGGCGCTGGCAAGTGCAGCAACCTATCACCAGGTCGTCGGTGACGAGCCAGGCAAGCTCAAGGCCGCTTCGCCCTTGGGCCGGCTGCTGCCGTCGAGCCTCGGCGCCGCGATCGCCATCGGCTCGGCCGAACACCCGGCCATCCTTGCCACCCAGCATCTGGTCGACGCCGCGGCGTTTTCGGTGAAATCGTCGGAGGGCGCGCTGTTGCCGCAATTGTCGGCTTCGGCCGGCGTTTCGGAGAACTACCGCAACTCCATCCCCGACGTGACGGGTTCCAACGGCAATTCGACCTCGGCCAATATCGGCGCGACGCTGACCATCCCGATCTATTCCGGCGGCCGGACCTCGGCGATCGTGCGGCAGGGCAAGGAGTCGCTCGGCCAGGCGCGTATCCAGGTCGACGTCAGCCGCGACCAGGTTCGCCAGGCGATCGCCACGGCATGGTCGCAATACACCGCCGCGCAGCAAAGCGTATCCGCCAACAGGCAGGTGATCGACGCGGCGCAATTGGCGCTGAACGGCGTCATCGAGGAGCGCAATGTCGGCCAGCGCACCACGCTCGACGTGCTCAACGCGCAGGCCACCGTGATCACCGCCAAGATCAACCAGGCCAATTCCGAACACGATGTGGTCGTGGCGAGCTATGCCATCCTTTCGGCGGTCGGCCGCCTGTCGGTCGACCGGCTAGGGTTGGCGGTGACGAAGTACAGGCCCGAAGAGCACTACAACGCCGTCAAGGACAAGTGGATCGGCCTGCGCACGCCGGATGGCCGCTAGGCCTCTTCGTTCGAACGGCGTTTCCAGGCTGGGCAGTTCAATCGGGCACGCCCGGCTGCCGCTGGCCTTGTGTCGAGTGCTGACGGGGAGCCGTCATACGACTTTGGCGGAATCGCTCTAATCTGTTGAAATCCCACATGTCCCCAGATTGGGGATTCTCGTGCGGCGATCCGTCGGTTACGCTGCCGTCATGATTCGAATCCGGCTCTTGCCGGAGCGGAAAACCTGCAACGGGTCACAAGGGCGGCGGATGTGACGATGGCAACGGCAAGCAGCGCGCAGCGCGAACCTTCCATGGAAGAGATACTGGCTTCCATCAGGAGGATTATCGAAGACAGCGACAGCGGCCGCAAGCAGCCCGGCGACGCCGAAGAGTCGCGGGCCGATGAGTTGCGGCAGGACCTGGAGCCCGCACCGAGTGCTGTTGCCGCCGCCGACATCGATGCGTTCCGCGCCGAACTGCATGCCGCCCCCGAGGTCGGGAAATCGGCGGTGATGGCTGAAGTCCAGGCGCCGGCCGTACGGCCGGAGATCGCACGCATGGAAGTGCCGCCGCGTGCCGATCCGGCTTTGGGCAGGACGCCGACAACGCTGGCCGAGGTCAGCGCCCGGGTCGCCGCGGAGCCAGCGCCTGCCGCCAGCCGCGACGCGCCGGCGGCTGCCGCGGAGGTTGCGACAAGCGAAGCCGTCGTCGCCGACTGGCGTCGCGAGATCGCGGCCGTTGGCGAGCAAGCCAAGGCGATGCCGGACCGGAGCATCCGCAAGCCAGTGCCCCAGCCGGAGGTGTCGGCGAGCGAGCCGGCGGCGGAACCCGCGATCGAGCGGTCTTCGTCAAGCGATGCTCCAACGGGCACGGCCCAGGCGCGTGCGGCGGCAAACGAAGCGCACGCGGTGCGTCCCGCGATTGTTTCCGAACATACCGGCCGGCAGGTCGCGGCCGCCTTCGGCGAACTGTCCGACGCCTTTGCCAGCCGCGGCAAGAAGACATTTGACGAGATGGCCGAAGAAATGCTGCGGCCGATGCTGCAGGATTGGCTGGATAACAATCTGCCGACGCTGGTCGAAAGGCTGGTGCGCGAGGAAATCGAGCGCGTGGCGCGCGGGGCGCAGTAATCTCCGCCAACGACCACTCTCGAAACGCCGCCCATGAGGCGGCGTTTTTGTCGATGAGATCAGCCCGCGCTGGTCGCGAAGCAGATGAGGTTGCCGTCGGGGTCCTTCACGATGAACGTGCGGGCGCCCCAGGGTTCAGTCCGCAATGTCTGGTGGAACGGGGACGTGGCTGCCTGATATTCCAGAAACAGAGCCTTAATGTTGTCGACAACGATCGTTGCCGCCAGCAGGTCATCGGCCGAACTGGCGGCAAGTGGAGGCTTGTCGTCGACATGACGCAGGTTGAGCCGTGCGCCGTCGCGGATGATTTGGGCGTAGAAGGGCGGCTCACCATAGGTGAAGCGCGTCTCGAAGCCGAGCTTTTGCCGGTAGAAATTACAGGCCGTTACGATGTCGCGGACAAAGAGCTGTGGCTCGGCAAAGGCAAGATGCGGTTTTGCGGCGTCTGTTGCCGCATGATCTGTCACGGCTTGAAGGCCTCCCTTCAGCGCCTCCCAGCTTTCGAAACCTGACTTCCTGGCGACAAGTTCCTGGGCATCGGCAAGCTTGAAACCGTGATCGAGGATTTGGCTGTCGCTGAGACCGTGAAAACGCGGCAAGAGCCATCCGATCACGGCGGCGACGGGATAGTACCGCTCGCGGTGCCATTTCAGATAGAGCTTGGCCTGTTTCTTGTGGTGTTCGAGGGTCTGCATGGGCGCATTTGTGGGGTTGAGGTGGCGTAGGCGGGCAATGCCCCTCCGGCCGGAAGCCGATGCGCCCTACAGCAGCGCCTGTACGGTATGGCCATGACGCCCGGCGGTCAAGCTGCGAGTGCCTCGCGCCAGGACATTCGTTGAAATGAGCGCCGGCACGCCTATTTGCTTCTCATGATCCCAGGCTGCCCTCGCGGTTGACTTGGCCAAGACCTTCCGATTTACACCGAACCAGCAAAATTCCCGACAGCGCGGACCGTTTTCCCATGCTTGAAAAGACCTACGACGCAAAAACCGTCGAGCCGAAGATCGCCAAGGTGTGGAAGGAAGCCGACGCGTTTCGCGCCGGCGCCGGCGCCGAGGAGGGGGCCGAGGCCTTCACCATCGTCATTCCGCCGCCCAACGTCACCGGGTCGCTGCATATGGGCCATGCGCTCAACAACACGCTGCAGGACATCCTGGTTCGCTTCGAGCGTATGCGTGGCAAGAACGTGCTGTGGCAGCCCGGCATGGACCATGCCGGCATCGCCACGCAGATGGTGGTCGAACGCCGGCTGATGGAAAAGCAGATCCATCGCCGCGACCTCACGCGCGAGGAATTCATCGAGAAGGTGTGGGAGTGGAAGGCTGAATCGGGTGGGTTGATCTTCAACCAGCTGAAGCGCCTCGGCGCCTCCGCCGACTGGTCGCGTGAACGCTTCACCATGGACGAGGGCCTGTCCAAGGCCGTGCTCGAAGTGTTCGTCACGCTCTACAAGCAAGGGCTGATCTACAAGGACAAGCGCCTTGTGAACTGGGACCCGAAACTGTTGACCGCGATCTCCGACCTCGAGGTCGAGCAGCAGGAGGTCAACGGCAATCTCTGGCATTTCCGCTATCCAATCGAAGGCGCGGCCTTCGATCCGGAAAACCCGAAGACCTTCATCGTCGTGGCGACGACGCGCCCCGAGACGATGCTTGGCGATACGGCTGTCGCTGTTCATCCCGGCGACGAGCGGTTCCAGCATCTCATCGGCAAGAATGTCGTCCTGCCGATCGTCGGGCGCAAGATCCCCGTCGTGGCGGACGAGTATTCCGACCCCGAAAAGGGGTCGGGTGCGGTCAAGATCACGCCGGCGCATGATTTCAACGACTTCGAGGTCGGCAAGCGCCACAAGCTGCCGGCGATCAACATCCTGACCGTCGAAGCCGCCATCAAGCTCCGGGATAATGAGGACTTCCTCGCCGGTCTCGATGTGACGCCGGAGCGCCAGGCTGTCTGGGACGAGCTCGACGGTCTCGACCGTTTCGTCGCGCGCAAGAAGATCGTCGAGCTGATGGAGGCCGGCGGCTTCCTCGAAAAGGTCGAGCCGCATCGCCATGCCGTGCCGCATGGCGACCGCGGCGGTGTGCCGATCGAGCCGTACCTGACAGAGCAGTGGTACGCCAACGCGGCGGAACTGGCCAAGCCGGCGATCGCCTCGGTGCGTGAGGGGCGCACCAATTTCGTGCCTAAGAACTGGGAGAAGACCTATTTCGACTGGATGGAGAATATCCAGCCCTGGTGTATTTCGCGCCAGCTGTGGTGGGGGCATCAGATCCCGGCCTGGTACGGACCGGACGGGCGCGTCTTTGTCGAGAAGTCCGAGGAAGAGGCGCTGGGCGCGGCGATCGAATATTATCTGGCGCTCGAAGGCCCCTGGAAGGCCTGGGTCGAGGACAAGCTGGAGAATTTCAAGCCGGGCGAGATCCTGACGCGCGACGAAGACGTGCTCGACACCTGGTTCTCGTCGGCGCTTTGGCCGTTCTCGACGCTCGGCTGGCCGGACCAGACGCCGGAACTGAAGACCTACTACCAGACCGACGTGCTGGTGACCGGCTTCGACATCATCTTCTTCTGGGTCGCCCGCATGATGATGATGGGGCTTCACTTCATGGACGAGGAGCCGTTCCACACCGTCTATGTGCATGCGCTGGTGCGCGACAAGAACGGCGCCAAGATGTCGAAGTCGAAAGGCAACGTCATCGATCCGCTCGACCTGATCGACGAATATGGCGCCGATGCGCTGCGCTTCACGCTGACCGTGATGGCGGCGCAGGGACGCGACGTGAAACTCGACCCGGCGCGCATCGCCGGCTATCGCAATTTTGGCACCAAGCTGTGGAACGCCACGCGCTTCGCCGAGATGAACGAAGTCGCGCGCAATGACGATTTCTGGCTGAACGACGCAAAGCTCGCGGTCAATCGCTGGATCCTGACCGAGCTGACACGCGCCGCGCGCGAGGTCACCGACGGCATCACCTCATACCGCTTCAACGAGGCGGCGGGAGCCGCCTATCGCTTTGTCTGGAACCTGTTCTGCGACTGGTATCTGGAATTGCTGAAGCCGGTGTTCATGGGTACGGACGAGGCGGCCAAGGCCGAGAGCCGCGCCTGCGTCGCTTTCGTGCTCGACGAGATCTACAAGCTGTTGCATCCGATGATGCCATTCATGACCGAGGAGCTGTGGGCGCAGACGGCGGGTGAGGGCAGGGAACGCGCCTCGCTGCTGTGCCATGCCGCCTGGCCGTCGCCGGATTTCGAGGACGCCGAGGCGGCCGCCGACATCAACTGGCTGGTCGACCTCGTCTCAGGCATCCGCTCGGTGCGCTCGGAGATGAATGTGCCGCCGGCGGCAATAGCGCCGCTGGTCGTGGTCGGGGCCAACGCGGTGACCCGCGAACGGCTGGCTCGCGAGGACTCGGCGATCAAGCGGCTGGCGCGTGTCGGCGACGTCTCGCTCGCCGATGCGGCACCCAAGGGTTCTGCGCAGATCGTGCTCAACGAGGCGACGATCTGCCTGCCGCTTGGCAGCCTGATCGACCTCACCGCGGAGGCCGCGCGGCTGCAGAAGGAACTGGTCAAGGTGACCGAGGAAATCGCGCGCCTGCACAAGAAGCTGTCCAACGAACGGTTCGTCGCCAGTGCGCCGGCCGAGGTCGTCGAGGCCGAACGCGAAAAGCTGGCCGAGTATCGCGACGCCCAAGACAAGCTTTCGGTGGCATTGACCAGGGTACGTGACGCCGGCTGAAGAGCAGATTCGCGAGACTTTAGCGCCCTCTAAAATGGGTGGTCTTTCGCCTCGAAAATCGGCATTCCGTTGCGTTAATTTTGACGTAAACGGAAGTTTTTGCCCCATTGTTGCCATAATGTAACAATGGGGCCTGTTTCCCCTAAAACCGCTGTTTTGGAGCCTTTTCGGGCCTTTTTTGTATATTTTTTCGCTTGGCTGAGTGGGCATCAGGCCCTTTTTGAGCTTGGGCCGGTCCCTCTGCATTTTGTCGAAAATGCGTTTAGCGGACATGTACATGTACGCCCTGGAATTCGTTGTTGCGCCGTTAACCTGAATTGGTTCTAGCTTGAACCACTAGTTATTCGGGGAGGACATCCATGAACAATTTGCGTCTGAAAGCACTGCTGGGGGCAGGGTGCTTTTCGGTGGCCTTGATGGGTTCGGCACACGCTGGCGGGTTCTCGCGCGGCACGGCCGATACCGATATCCTTTTCGAGGATGGCAATTTCAACATGCGTACGAGCGTGACCTACGTCGCGCCGACCAGAAAGTATTCGACCAACGTGGCCAATCCGTATCTGGTCGGAGAGAATTTCTCCGACAGCTATGTGATCCCCTCGGCCGCGGTTAAATTCAAGCTCTCGGATAGCCTGTCGTGCGCAGGTACTCTTACGCAATCATTTGGCGGCAACGCGACATGGTCGCGTTCAAGCGGTACGCTCGGCAAGTTGAATGAAGACTTCACCATGTATGAGTACGGCGCCACTTGCGGGTTGAAGTTCGATCTCAGCAAGGGACGTATCTGGATCATTGGTGGCGTCTACAATGAAACCACCGACTATAATCTCGTTGCGGGAGCTCCGCTTGGCACTTCCAATTCGAGGCTCGGCGTTTCATTGCACGACAGCAATTTCGGCTGGCGTGCAGGCATCGCGTACGAGATTCCGGAGATCGCGCTCCGCACGCAGTTGATGTATCGCTCCGGAGTAGACATCAATGCCAGCGGTTCGGCGACTTATTTTGGCTTTCCTGCTGGCTCCGCCACGGGCAAGGCGAATTTTCCACAGAGCGTGGAGTTCAAGGCGCAAACCGGTATTGCTCCGGGCTGGCTCGCTTATGGTAGCGTGAAGTGGACGGATTGGTCTGTCACTGAGCAGCTTATCCTCAATGTGCCGGCCCTAGGATTGACCAACGGCAATCAATATTTCTGGCGCGATGGGTGGACCGTCACAGGCGGCATTGGCCACAAATTCAACGATCAGTTTTCCGGAACCGTCTTTGCGACCTATGACCGGGGTGTCAGCACGGGTTGGGATTTGACCGGTGACAGCTATACCATCGGCACCGGTGTTTCGATGAAGGACAAACTGGGCGGCGAACTTCGCCTGGGCGTTGCTGCCATTTACCTGGCGTCGGTGTCGGAAACCAAATATGGCCCGATATTCGATCGTACTGTCCAGGGCGACTGGGGTTACGCGGTCTCGGGCGGTTACAGCATCAAGTGGTAATCCAGACGTCCAACATATTTCGCAAGAATGGCCGGGTATTTGCCCGGCCTTTCTTGTTTGACGATCCGTTCCATCCCGCAGATAGAACAGCCTTGCGGGTGTTGGATTGGCTGCGGATGGAATATTAGCTTTCATGCACATAGTTCCGTTGACGTAAACGGAAGTTTTTCAGCCGATTGTTGCCATAATGTAACATCGGGGCGATTGACCGCCAGATTGCCGCGTTTCGGGACGGTCCGGCACCATTTTCTAGTTTCTTCCAAGCGAGCTGCACGCGAAACGGCGCTTTTCGGCAGGCTGTGGGCCTCGGCGTCATCGGGGCAGAATTCATCCGCAGTATTTGTACATGTACGCCTCTTGAAATCGCAGTTGCGTAACCCATGCAAATTGGTTCTTGCTTGGGTTGTACTCGATTTGGGGAGGGACTCATGGACAAGTCGCGTCTGAAAGCACTGGTAGGGGCGGGGTGTTTTTCCCTCGCCGTGATTGGCACCGCGATGAACGCAGCCCATGCCGGCGGCCTGGAGCGTGGCGGCTACGACATCGACCTTTTGTTTGATCCGGCACCGTTCGCGTCGGATGTGGGGGCGACTTATGTGATGCCACAACGCGACCTCAAGAACGCGGTGGACACATCAGGCGGCGGCCTGACGGGCAAGAGCACTGCTCGCAACACCGAGGGGTACTGGGTGCCTTACGTCGGGGTCAAGGCAGCGCTTGGCCATGGCGTCGACTGTATGCTGGACTATTCGCAGCCCTGGGGCGCAAGTTCAAACCCGGGTATCTGGAACGGCTCCTATTCCAACACCAACACTCAAATCAAAAGCAACAACTATGCAGGAACCTGCTCCTACAAGATGGATGCTGGCAAAGGACAGCTTCGTTTCATCGGCGGTGTCTTCTACCAGGAGGTCTACGGCTTCAAGGAAAGCTACGCCAGCCCGCTTCTTGGCACGACGCTTGGTCGTGTGGATCTGACCAGCAGCGGTTGGGGCTGGCGAGCCGGCATCGCCTACGAGATCCCCGATATCGCGTTGCGCGCCAGCCTTGTCTACAACTCACAGGTCAAGCTCGATAATATTTCGGGCACTCTGAACATCGGCGGCAGCGTGGCGGACATCTATGGTCCAACCCAGTCGATGCCGGATTCATTGGAATTGAAACTGCAGTCCGGCATCGCGCCGGGCTGGCTAGCTTTCGGTTCGGTCAAATGGGTCAACTGGAGTGTGCTGCAGAGTGTTCCGATTTGCTCGTCGGAGACCAAGGCCTTCGGATGCACGACGGTTTCTCCATACCCGGTCAGGCTAACCTCGCTCGACCTGATGTATCGTGATGGCTGGACGGTCACCGGCGGCATTGGCCATCAGTTCAACGAGCAGTGGAGCGGTGCCGCGCAAATCTCCTGGGATCGTGGCACGTCGCACGGCTATGGCGACCAGACCGATACATGGACGTTGGGCGGGGGTGTCGCCTATACGCCGCGACCCAACATCGAACTCCGTCTGGCGGGAGCAATCGGGGTGCTGACCAGCGGCCATTCCGGAGTGGTAGTTGATGCCAATGGTTATCCAGCCGGCACCGACGTCAGCTACGACTTTGGCAACGATCTGGTCACGGCGATTTCCGGCGGTCTCAAGATCAAATTCTAAGACTGTGAAAATGCTTCGAAAAAGGCCGGGCGATGCCCGGCCTTTTTCGTTTAGGCGGGGACTGCCGGCGAGCCCGTCATCCGACCTGCGAAATCCATACGCCGGGCCGGTTGCGCCTCGTGCGAATGTGACGTTTTGGCAACACTTTCTGAACAACCCCCGCGCTAGAAGTCAGGCCGGGGAAATTGCCCATTTCCCGCCATAAACCCGGCGCACCTCGAACTTGTCTCGGGACACGCGCCAAAAGGCTCGGCGATGAGGCAGGCCGCACCGCCCGCGGCAAGGAAGAGAATGGACGCCAAGGTCATTTCAAAGGCTAAGCTCCCTAGCCGCCATGTGACTGTCGGTCCGGCACGTGCGCCGCACCGGTCCTATCTCTATGCCATGGGCCTGTCGGCGGCCGAAATCGCGCAGCCGCTGGTCGGCGTCGCCTCCTGCTGGAACGAAGCAGCACCCTGCAACATATCGCTGATGCGCCAGGCGCAGGTGGTCAAGAAGGGCGTGGCAGCCGCCAACGGCACGCCGCGCGAATTCTGCACCATCACCGTCACCGACGGCATCGCCATGGGCCACCAGGGCATGAAGTCCTCGCTGGTATCGCGCGAGGTCATCGCCGATTCGGTCGAGCTCACCATGCGCGGCCATTGCTACGACGCGCTGGTCGGCCTCGCCGGCTGCGACAAGTCGCTGCCCGGCATGATGATGGCCATGGTGCGGCTCAACGTGCCGTCGATCTTCATCTATGGCGGTTCGATCCTGCCCGGCAGCTATCGCGGCCGCCAGATCACCGTGCAGGATGTGTTCGAGGCGGTCGGCCAGCACTCGGTCGGCACGATCGGTGATGCCGAACTGCTCGAAATCGAGCAGGCGGCCTGTCCCTCGGCCGGTTCGTGCGGTGCCCAGTTCACCGCCAATACCATGGCCACTGTCGCCGAGGCGATCGGCTTGGCTCTGCCCTATTCCTGCGGCGCGCCGGCGCCTTACGAAATGCGCGACCGTTTCAATTTCGCCTCCGGCGAAAAGATCATGGAGCTGATCGCGAAGAACATCCGGCCGCGCGACATCGTCACGCTGAAGGCGCTGGAGAATGCGGCGACCGTGGTTTCGGCCACCGGCGGCTCGACCAATGCCGCGCTGCATCTGCCGGCGATCGCCCATGAGGCGGGGATCAAGTTCGACCTGTTCGACGTCGCGCGCATCTTCGAGAAGACGCCTTACATCGCCGACCTCAAGCCGGGCGGCAAATATGTCGCCAAGGATATGTTCGAGGCCGGCGGCATTCCGCTGCTGATGAAGACGCTGCTCGACCATGGTTATCTGCATGGCGATTGCCTGACGGTCACTGGCCGTACTTTGGCCGAAAACATGCAGCACGTTGCGTGGAATGAGCATCAAGACGTGGTCCGCCCGGCCAACAGACCCATTACCCAAACCGGCGGTGTCGTGGGGTTGAAGGGAAACCTTGCCCCAGAAGGCGCGATCGTGAAGGTCGCGGGCATGGCGGAGTTGAAATTCTCCGGCCCGGCGCGCTGCTTCGATTCGGAAGAGGAATGTTTCGAGGCGGTGACGAACCGCGCCTATCGGGAAGGCGAGGTTCTGGTCATCCGCTATGAAGGGCCGCGCGGCGGTCCTGGCATGCGCGAGATGCTGTCGACCACGGCGGCACTCTACGGCCAGGGCATGGGAGGGAAGGTGGCGCTGATCACCGACGGCCGTTTCTCCGGCGCGACGCGCGGCTTCTGCATCGGCCATGTCGGCCCGGAAGCAGCGGTTGGCGGCCCGATCGGTCTCCTCCGGGATGGCGACGTGATCACGATCGACGCGGTGAACGGCACGATCGAGGTGGCGCTGTCGCAGAGCGAGTTCTCGGCGCGGGCCAAGACATGGAAGGCGCGCACGACCGACTATCAGTCGGGCGCGATATGGAAATACGCACAGACGGTAGGGTCCGCCAGGGATGGCGCGGTCACCCATCCGGGCGGTGCGCAAGAAACACACTGCTATGCGGATATCTGAGTTGTTGAGGTCAACACCAGAGTTGTTGAGGTCATCTGTCCTGCCGGCACTGGTCGCGGTCGCGATCTTTGGCGCCGTGGGCCAGGCCATGGCCTTCGACGACAAGGTGTTCGACGACAAGACCGGGGTGAAGCCGCAGTCGAGCCCCTGGGCGGTGTTCCAGTTCGGGTTCTCCGCCTATAAGAGCGGCCATAAGGAGCAGGCCGCCGAGGCCTACAAATATGCCGCCGAGAACGGCCAGATCGGCGCCACCTGGAAGCTTGCCCGCATGTATGCCGAGGGCGACGGCGTGGCCCGCGACGACTATGAGGCGTTCAAGTTCTTCTCGGAGATCGTCGACCAGGACGTCGAGCCCGGCTCGCCGGAAGAAAGCTATGTCTCCGACGCGCTGGTGGCGCTGGGCGACTATCTGCGCACGGGCATTCCCGGCAGCCCGGTCACCGAGAACGAGGTGGCGGCGCAGGAATACTACATGCGCGCCGCCGCCAACTACCGTAATCCGAACGCCCAGTTCGAGATGGGGCAGATGTTCCTGAAGGGCGAGGGCGGCGTGAAGGCCAGCGTCAAGCAGGCCGGGCGCTGGTTCCAGCTCGCCGCCGAGAAGGGCCATGCCGGCGCGCAGGCGACGCTTGGCCATTTGCTGTTCCAGAGCGGCAAGATCGTGCGCGGCCTGGCGATGATGACCGCGGCCCTTGAGCGCGCGTCGCCGACCGATCAGCCCTGGATTCGCGGCATGCAGGAAGAGGCTTTCGCCGCCGCCGGCGAGGCCGACCGCCGCACCGCTATCTCGCTAGCCGACGATATCCTGACCAAGGGCAACAACGCCGATCAGTAGGGCTGAACGGCCGGGAGAAATTCCCGGCGGGGCAGCGCTGGCGTTCCAGGCCTCGTCTGTTGCTTGCCGACGAGACGATCTCAGGAAAATCAGTTTTCGGTCGGCTCCGTCGGCACCATGCTCGGCGCTGGTGTCGAGATCGGCCTGACATGCAGGTGCGGCGCCATGGTGTTTGACGGGCAGCTATCCCCAACCTTCGTCCAGGACGTGTTGTTGAGCACCATGTCGCAGCGCGCCAGATGACTTTGGTCGGCAACCGTCAGACAGGCGACCTGGCCGACCGGATAGGATTTTCCATTGGCAAGACATTCCGGCGCGGCGAAGGCCGGCACGATCGCGGCCGTGGCGAATGCCAGGCCGATCGGATAAAGCGAAAATCGAATGGTCATGGGAACCCCGGCCGCCGCCATGATGATTTCCCATCATGCGCCCGATTGTGGCGACACGAGGTCCGGTCATTCGGCGGCAGAAGGGGCTGCGTCAGGCCGGCTGCAGGGCAAGGTCGATCGCCACCGGGACGTGATCGGACGGTTTTTCCCAGGCGCGCACATGTTTTTCGATCGAGGCCGACGAGAACCGGTTCGCGGCTTCCGGCGACAGCAGCAGGTGGTCGATGCGGATGCCGTTGTTCTTCTGCCAGGCACCGGCCTGGTAGTCCCAGAACGTGTAGGTGTCGGGCGAATCGGTGACCGCGCGCACGGCTTCGGTGAAGCCGAGATTGAGCAGCCGCCGGAAGGCCTGCCGTGTTTGCGGCTGGAAGAGCGCGTCGCCCAACCAGTTTTCCGGGAACCGCGCGTCGATCGGCTCGGGGATGACATTGTAGTCCCCGGCCAGCACCAGCGCCTCTTCCAGCCTCAGGCGCTCCTGCGCCCAGCGCTCCAGCCGCGCCATCCAGGACAGCTTGTAGGGAAACTTCTTCTCGTCATCGATCGGGTTGCCGTTTGGCAGATAGAGCGAGGCGACGCGCAGCGCACCCTTGTCGGTCGAGAACACGCCTTCGATGAAACGTGCCTGTTCGTCGGTGTCGTCGCCCGGCAGGCCTCTGATGACCTCGTCGAAAGGAAGCTTCGACAGCAGCGCGACACCGTTGAAACCTTTCTGACCATGGGTCTCGACATTGTAGCCAAGCGCCTCGATCTCGGCGCGCGGGAACTGCTCGTCGACCGTCTTGATCTCCTGCAGGCAGACGATGTCGGGCGCGCTTTCGGTCAGCCAATGGGTGAGGTTGCCGATGCGGGCGCGCACGCCGTTGATGTTCCAGGTGACGATTTTCATGGCGACCTCAGTCTTCTTCCGGGGCAAGTCGTTCGACTAAACCGATCGTATTGCCTGCCGGGTCCTTTAGAAAGGCCATCCATTCGCTTTCCCCCGCCGGACCGAACTGGCCCTCGGTGTCGCGATGGACGAGAGCAGGCGGTGCGGTGAACGGAACGCCCGCGGCTTTTGCCTTGGCGTGGAAGGCTTCGAGGCCCGCTATGTCGAGATAGACGATGCCGGCCGGGATGCCGTCGGTGAACAGCAGCCTGACGTCGCCAGCCATGATGAAGGCGATGCCGGGCGGATCGTAGCGTGCATGCACGCCCATGCCGAGCACGTCGCGCCAGAAGGCGAGGGTGATGTCGAGATCGCGCCCGGCCGATAGCGCGATCTGACGGACCGCGCCGATTATAGCCATAACGATATCGCTAGATGGAAAAACTGGTGCCGCAGCCGCAGGAGGCAACCGCGTTCGGGTTCCTGATCTGGAAGGACTGGCCCATCAGATCGTCGACGAAGTCGATCACCGAGCCGCCCATATAGACCAGGGACAGATCGTCGATCAGCACCGTGGCGCCGTCCTTCTCGATGGCGACGTCGTCGTCATTGCGCATATCGACCAGATCGAATTTGTAGGAGAATCCGGAGCAGCCGCCGCCTTCGACGGAAACGCGTAGCGCCGTCTTGCCGGCTTCGGCCGAAACAATCCTGGCGATCCGCTTGGCGGCGGCCTCGGTCATCTCGACTTTCATGGCGGTCTTGGCATCAGCGCCCATGGGCGTCACCTTGCTTTCGGTTTCACATGATAGGTATGAAGCGCGACGGGGCAAGTCAACTGCGGCGGCATCAGCCATGACAAATGAGCTTGGCGACATCGGATTCGGCTATCGGCCGCGCGCGGCCTACGCCACCGATCCGGCGCGCTCGCGCGGCCGGCTGTTCGACGAGGTCGAAAGTCCGACCCGTACGCCGTTCCAGCGCGACCGCGACCGGATCATCCATTCGACAGCGTTTCGGCGGCTGAAGCACAAGACGCAGGTCTTCATCGCCCATGAAGGCGACCACTACCGCACCAGGCTCACCCATTCGATCGAAGTGGCGCAGATCGCGCGTGCATTGGCGCGGGCGCTGCGCGGCGACGAGGATCTCGCCGAGGCGGTGGCGCTGGTGCATGATTTCGGCCACACGCCCTTTGGCCACACAGGCGAGGACGCGTTGAACGAGAAGATGGCGGCGTGGGGCGGCTTCGACCACAACGCACAATCGCTGCGCATCGTGACACGCTTGGAGGCGCGCTACGCCGAGTTCGATGGGCTCAATCTGAGCTGGGAGACGCTGGAAGGCCTGGTCAAGCATAATGGTCCGCTCACCGACGGCAATGGCAAGGGCCTGAAGGGGCCGGTCCCGCAGGCGATCCGCGACTATTCGCAATTGCAGGATCTCGAGCTCGATCGGTTCGCCGGCATCGAGGCGCAGTGCGCGGCGATCGCCGACGATATCGCCTACAACACGCATGACATCGACGATGGGCTGCGGGCAGGACTGCTGACGCTGGACATGCTGAAGGCCGTTTCTCTGCCCGGAACGATCCTGAAGGGGGTGCGCGAGCGCTATCCCAGGCTCGACGACGTGCGCACCGGCCACGAACTGATGCGGCGCCAGATCACGGCCATGGTCGAGGATGTGATCAAGTCGACGACCGCCAATCTGGAGCGTGTCAACCCAGGAAGCGCCGACGCGGTGAGGGCGGCGGGCGAGACGATGGTGACCTTTTCGGCCGAGATGGCGCAAGCCGAGAAGGAACTGAAGGCCTTTCTCTACAAGCATCTCTACCGGCACGAGGAGGTGATGCGGGTACGTGCGGACGCCGAGCAGATCGTCAGGGACCTGTTCGACGCCTATTTCGCCGACCCGCGCGCCATGCCGGACGGCTGGCGCGAAGGGTTGGACCGGGCAGAGGATCGCATCAAGGCGCGCAGCGTCGCCGATTTCCTGGCCGGCATGACCGACACCTATGCCCTCAAGGAACACAGGCGTTTGTTTGACCGCACCCCGGATTTGAGCTAGGGCGGGCTCGATTTGCCGGCCAAAGGGCTGGATTCGTCGTAAAGCCGCCAGAGCACACAATGAACATCTTCGCCGATTTCACCGCGCGAGTCGTAAAGGCTGTCGAAGCGCTCGACCTGAAAGACAAGGACGGCGTTTCGCCTGATCTGTCGCGCATCGCGGTCGAGCCGCCGCGCGACGCCAGCCATGGCGACCTCGCGACCAATGCGGCTATGGTGCTGGCCAAGCCAACCGGCCAGAACCCGCGTGCGCTGGCCGAGAAATTGGCGGAAGCGCTGCGGACCGACAATGATGTCGCCGCCGCCGAGGTGGCCGGTCCCGGTTTCGTCAATCTCAGGCTCAAGGACGGCTTCTGGCAGGCGCATCTGTCGGCGCTTCTGGGCGAGGGGCGCAACTACGGCCGCTCGACGATCGGCGCCAGCCGCAAGACCAACGTCGAATATGTCTCGGCCAACCCGACCGGACCGATGCACGTCGGCCATTGTCGGGGTGCCGTCGTTGGTGACGCGCTCGCCAATCTGATGGCGTTCGCCGGTTACGACGTGACCAAGGAATATGTCATCAACGACGCCGGCTCCCAGATCGACGTGCTTGGGCGCTCGGCGATGCTGCGCTACCGCGAAGCGCTTGGAGAAGATATCGGCGAGATTCCGGCGGGGCTTTATCCCGGTGACTATCTTGTCTCCGTCGGCGAGGCCCTGGTCAGGGAGTTCGGTCGTTCCTTGCTGCAGATGCCGGACGACGAGGCGCTGGCCATCGTCAAGGACCGCACCATCGATGCGATGATGGCGATGATCCGCGAGGATCTGGCGTTGCTCAACGTGCACCACGACGTCTTCTTTTCAGAACGCACGCTGCACGCCGACAATGCCCGGAAGATCCGCTCGGCGATCAACGACCTGACGCTGAAGGGCCATATCTACAAGGGCAAGCTGCCGCCGCCCAAGGGCGAGAAGCCTGACGACTGGGAAGACCGCGAACAGACGCTGTTCCGCTCGACCGCCGTCGGCGACGACATGGACCGGGCGCTGGTCAAGTCCGATGGCGCGTTCACCTATTTCGCCGCCGATGTGGCGTATCTGAAGGACAAGGTCGATCGCGGCTTTGTCGACCTGATCTATGTGCTTGGCGCCGACCATGGCGGCTACGTCAAGCGCTTGGAAGCCTTGGCCCGGGCGATTGCCGGCGACGAGGTCAAGCTCACCGTTTTGCTGTGCAACCTGGTGAAGCTGTTTCGCGAAGGCGAGCCGGTGCGGATGTCGAAGCGGTCCGGCGATTTCGTGACGCTGCGCGAAGTGGTGGAAGAAGTCGGACGCGATGCGATCCGCTTCATGATGCTTTACCGCAAGAGCGATGCGCCGCTCGACTTCGACTTCGCCAAGGTGACCGAGCAGTCCAAGGACAATCCGGTGTTTTACGTCCAGTACGCCTCGGCGCGCTGCCATTCGGTGTTCCGGCAGGCGAGCGAACAGTTGGGGGAGGCGAATTTCGACCGCAACAGCCTGGCGGCCGCGGCAAGGTCGCTGACCGATGAAGGTGAAATCGGGCTGATCAGGAAGCTTGCGGAATATCCGCGCCTGATCGAGTCCGCGGCCCTTGCGCTCGAGCCGCATCGGCTGGCATTTTATCTCTATGATCTGGCTTCCAGTTTCCATGGGCACTGGAACCGTGGCACGGATAATCCGGACTTACGTTTTGTTAAGGTTAACGACCGACAATTGACGCATGCCAGACTAGGGCTGGTGCAGGCTGTTTCGGACGTGTTGACGTCCGGCCTGACGTTGATCGGAGCCGCCGCGCCCACCGAAATGCGTTAGGTTTGACTAAAAAACCTGTCACCTTTTGCCCACATTGCGCTGGTAAGGGCCAACCCTGCGCGACGTCCATGGCGTCCGAATGAGTGCGAGTTCGGGAACAATAATGGCAGACAGAACCCAGCTGAGAGTAGCCGACAACAACGACATCGCCGACGATGATCCGTTCGCGGAACTGACCAGGATCATGGGATTCGACCCACGCCAGCCGGTCAAGGCGCCGGCCCAGCCGAAAGCCGATGTCACCGGTCCATCCGCGGGAGAGAGCGATTTCGACATCGACCTCGAAAAGGAACTGATGGGCGAATTCGACGCTTCCGACAGCGTGGCCGCTCCGCTTGTCGAAGCTCATGAGCCGGCATTCGAGCCTGTGGCCGTCGATGTTGCGGACGACGATCTTGCGTTGTCGCTCGACGATGATTTCCACCTGGACTTGACTGATGTCGACGACCATGCGGCCGTTGCCAGCCATGCCAACGCCGGCGCAGCGCAAGCCGTGCCATCCGTCGAGCCTGCCTTCGACGGCGATTTCGACAATGCCGTCGCCAGTTCGCTCGAGGGCGTTTCGCCTTTTGACGACGATCTGCCGATGGAGGACGAGCTCGCCGCCTCGCTCGACCGGGATTTCCATATCGAGGACGAGGCCGCCGAGACCCGGCACGCCGTTGCCGAGGCTGCGGTTGTCGAGGCGCCGCCTGCCGTCGGGCCGGCCTCCGATGATGAATTTGACGACGCCGTCGCGATCTCACTCGAAGACGAGTTGATGCTCGACGACCATTCCATTGATCAGCGCCATGCGGCCGCTGTCGAATATGCTGAACCGGTGCAGGCCGCCGCGAATGAAACCCAGGCGATCTCCGATGAGGATTTCGTCGGCCACTTCGACGATGCCATGGCCGACGTCGACATGGATTTTGACGTTCGAGCGGATGAACCGGTCGCTTTCGATGAGGAACCGGCGCACGAGTTGCTTGCCGATGGCTTCGAGACGCAGGACGAGATTCCAGGCGCCGAAGCCGTTTCGGATGACGCTTTCGACTTGAATCTGGACGAGGCGTTTGCCGAGCCTGCCGAGGAGCCCGTTGCCGAAATCGCCGCGGCCCCCGCGCAGCCGGCAGCGCCCGTGGCAAGCATCGCGCCGCCGCAAGCCCCCGTAGCGGACGAACGAAGCCTCGAAGACGAGTTGAACGCGCTTCTCGGCGCCATGACCGCACGCACGCTGCCGTCGGCCAAAGAGCCAGCCATGGCTCAGCCCGTCGCGACCCAGCAGCCGGCCGCCGCGCTCGTTCAACCGCCTCTCGCCGCGACTGCAAAGACCGCGGATGAGCCCGCCGATCTTGTCGGTGAGCTCGACTGGGACCTCGAAGAGCCCGTATCCGAGGATGTGCATCACTCCGATCCTATCCGTGCCGCCGACGCCGACCTCGACGACCTGCTGCTCGATGAGCTTCAGGATCGGGATTTCGGCTCGGATGCCGCTGAACAAGGCAATGTCGATTTCGACAATGATGCGTTCGACGCCGCGATGGCCAAGGATATCGATCCGCGTGACGAAACGGCGTCCCGCCAGGATCAACCCGATTCGCTCGATTGGCTGGCGGATCGCTCCGCACCGTCGGAGCCGGCCCGTTCCTGGAGCCGCGTGACACCCGTTCCGCAACAGCCGTCATTTGCCGCGCAACCTGTCGCGGCGAGGACGGCGGTACCGGAAGTGGCGACCTTGCCCTCCTACCGTTCGGCCGAGCCGGTTGCGGCTGCCCCCTATATGGCTCCCGCTTCGGCACCGCAGGCGCGGCAGCCCTCACCCTATGAAGAGATGCCCGATGTCGAGACGGTCGATGTGCCGGAGCGCGTCGTGGCGCTGGCTGACGATCTCGACATTCCGGAATTGCATTTCGAGGAGGATGAGCCGGCGGCAGCCGGTTATGACGATCTCGATGCCGAATTCGCCAGCCTTCTGACCGAGATGAATTCGGTCGAGGTCGCGCCTGCGCCTGCCGGCAACGCCGCCTATGCCGATGAATCCTACAATGCCGGGTTCAATTCGGGATATGGCGCGGCCAATCCGGGATACGACCAGGCCAATCCGGGATATGGCCAGGCCAATCCGGGATATGGCCAGGCCAATCCGGGATATGGCCAGGCCAATCCGGGATATGAGGACAATCGGGCATACGAAGAGCCCAGGCCGACCTATCAGCCGGAAGCGCGGACCTATGCGGCACGGCCGGCGGAAACGCCTGCCCGCGCGTCGGCCTCGGGCTATGCCGACGCCGCCGAAGGTTTCGATCTCGACAACCTGCCCGGCAGCCAGCCGGTTTCGCAGGCGGACGATTTTGCCGTCGACGAACTCGACTACGATCCCGAACTGGACGAAGCGATGTCGGTTCCGGGCCTGGGCGAGCGGGAAGCCGCCAGGCCGTCGGGCCGGCGCGGTCTGTTCATTGCCGCGATTGTCGGTGCGGTCGCGGTCGCTGGCGGCCTTGGTGCCTTTGCGCTGTCTTTCGGCGGCAAGGGCGGCAGCGAAGCTCCGGTGATCGTCAAGGCTGACAATTCGCCGATCAAGGTCAAGCCGGAAAACCCGGGCGGCACCGTGGTGCCGAACCAGGACAACAAGGTTTATGACGCGGTGGTCAAGGGCGCTAAGCCGGCCGAGCCGGTCCAGCAGAAGCTCGTCACCAACATCGAGGAACCGGTGGACGTGCAGGCGAAGGACCCGGCGCGCGCCGTCGATCTTTCCGCCGACCAGAACGCCGCCGCCGGTACGGATGGCGGTGGGGATGCTTCGACCGCAGGCGCGGCCCCGGCCGACACCGCGGCGCCAGCGCCGAAGTCGGAGGATCGCATCGCGCAGGTCCTGCAGGACGCCGACAAGGGCAACAACAACGATGTCATTGCCGTTGCGCCGCGCAAGGTCAGGACCATGGTGGTCAAGTCCGACGGCTCGCTGGTGGCGCGCGAGGATCCGGCCCCGGCGGCACCGCAGGTGGCCGCGGCCGAGCCGACCGATCCGGCGCCACAGCATGTCGCGCCTGCCGGAGCCGACCAGACTGGAGCCGACCAGACTGGAGCCGACCAGACTGGCACCGACCAGACTGGCACCGTGGCGCCCGCCGCCGCGCAGGCCGACGACGAGCCGGCCCTGAAGCCCGCCGCCAAGCCCGCCAAGGCTGAAGCCAAGGCGCAGTCGGCCAACACGCCGCCCAAGGTTGCGATCGCGCCGCAGCGTCCGTCCGACCAGCCGGTCGACGTGGTCGGCGAAGTCAAGCCCGATCAGGTCGCGTCCATTGATCCGGCCTCGACCGCGACCGGCAACGGTTCGTGGTCGATACAGATCGCTTCGCAGCCGACGGTGGATAGCGCCCAGTCGACCTACCAGGATCTGCAGCGCCGCTATGGCAGCGTGCTTTCCGGCCGCACGGCCAACATCGTCAAGGCCGAGATTGCCGGCAAGGGCACGTTCTACCGGGTCCGCGTTCCCGCCCAGTCGCGCAACGATGCCATCAATTTGTGCACCAGCTACAAGGCCGCGGGCGGCAACTGCTTCGTATCGCGCTAGACCTCGATCGACTTCTTCAAAGCCGGCGCGGCCCAAGGCCGCGCCGGCTTTTTCGTACGGCTACATTCATATGACTGACTTTTTCATGTGGAAGCTTGTCTTGCAGCCCGCCGCATGCGGTCAGGGATGATTCCCTTTGGTCGCGCGAAGCCCTAGACTCCTGAAATGACCGAATCAAAATCCATGATCCTCGGCTGTGCCGGGAAATCGCTCACCCGCGAGGAAATCAATTTCTATCGCAATGAATGCCCATGGGCCTTCATCCTGTTTGCCCGCAACATCGGCGAGGCCGAGCAGATCCGCGATCTGGTCGCAGAGATGCGTGACTGCATCGGCCGTCCCGATGCCTTGGTGTTCATCGACCAGGAGGGCGGCAGGGTGCAACGCCTGCGGCCGCCGCTGGCGCCGAACTATCCGGCTGGCGGGGCGCTTGGCGCGCTGTGGCGCGACGATCACGACGCCGGTGCCCGGGCCGCCTGGCTGATGGCGCGGCTGCATGCCTTCGACCTGTTGCGCTACGGCATATCAGCCGATTGCCTGCCGGTCCTCGACGTGCCGATCGAAGGGGCCAGCGACGTCATCGGCGCGCGCGCCTATGGCAAGGATCCGCGTCCGGTCATCGAGCTTGGCCGTGCAGCGGCCGAGGGCCTGATGTCGGGTGGCGTGCTGCCGGTGATGAAGCATATTCCGGGGCACGGCCGCGCCTTTGCCGACACGCATTTCGAACTGCCCGTCGTCGACGCCTCGCTCAGCGATCTGCAGCGGCATGACTTCGCCCCGTTCAGGGAGCTCAACCATCTGCCGATGGCGATGACGGCGCATGTCGTCTACAGCGCGATCGACCCAAAAAACCCGGCGACGACTTCCGGCAAGGTCATCGACGAGATCATTCGACGCGAGATCGGCTTCGATGGACTGCTGATGAGCGACGACACCTCGATGAAGGCACTTTCTGGGGATTTCCCGACAAAGGCGGCCTCGATCCTTGCGGCGGGCTGCGATCTGGTCCTTCACTGCAACGGTGTTTTCGAGGAAATGGCGGGCATCGCATCGCGCACCACGGGGCTTGAAGGCAAGGCGCTGGAGCGCGCCAAGCGGGCGATGACCTATATAAGCAAGCAAGACGCGGTCGAAGAGACCGAGATTCGCGCTGAATTCGCCACCTATTTCGATGCGGTGGCCTGACGAAGGGAAGTGACAGGGTCGTGGCGGAAACATTGGAAAGCAAGGCCGCGAAGGCCGCACCGATGGACCGCCTGTGGGCCGAGAACGACGATTCACGCGTCACCGGCGATCCGTCGCTGGTCGTTGACGTGGCCGGCTTCGAAGGCCCGCTCGATCTTCTCTTGCATCTTGCCCGCACCCAGAAGGTCGATCTGGCGCGCATTTCTATCCTGGCACTGGTCGAGCAGTACCTGACCTTTGTCGAGACGGCGAGGGCGCTGCGACTTGAGCTTGCCGCCGACTATCTTGTGATGGCGGCGTGGCTCGCCTTCCTCAAGTCGAAGCTCCTGATCCCCAAGCAGCCGGGCGAAGAGGGCGAAAGCGGCGAGGAACTGGCGGCGGTGCTGCAATTCCGGCTGAAGCGGCTCGAAGCCATGCGCGACGCGTCGTCGCGGCTGGTCAACCGCAACCGGCTCGGCCGCGACGTGTTCGCCCGAGGCATGCCCGAAATGGTCATCATCGAGAAGCGCAACGCCTATTCGGCGTCGCTCTATGATCTCTTGACCGCCTATGCGCAGCAGCGGCAGAAGCAGGCGATCAACAACGTGACGATCGCCAGGCGCGGCGTCTGGTCGCTCAAGGACGCGCGCGACATCCTGACCCGCCTTGTCGGGGCTGTAAGCGACTGGACGACGCTGGAAAGTTTCCTGATCGTGTACATGACCAGCCCCGAGGAAAGGCGCACGGCTATCGCCAGTTCCTTCGCGGCGACATTGGAACTGGTGCGCGACGGCACGATGGACGTCCGGCAGGATCAGACGTTTGCCCCGATCTATCTGCGCGGCCGCGTGCAGGCAATCAAGGCAGTGGAGGTGGCATCATGAGCGAGCGCGCCAACGCTTCGGTTGTCCCGTTCAAGGTCGAGGACGAGCCTGAGCAGGAGCTGTTTTCCGAGGATGCGGCCGAGCAGGCGCGGAACCCGGCCGAACGGCTGCACATGGCGCAAGCCGTGCGCATGGCCGAGGCGATCGTGTTCGCCAGCGCCGAGCCCGTGAGCGAAAAGCAACTGGCCGCACGGCTGCCCGACGGCATCAATGTCGCCGCGGCCATGGCCGAGCTGCAGCAGATCTATGCGCGCCGCGGCGTCAATCTGGTGCGGGTGGGCGACGCCTGGGCGTTCCGCACCGCCGGCGACCTGGCCTTCCTGATGAGCCGCGATACGGTGCAGCAGCGCAAGCTGTCGCGGGCGGCGCTCGAAGTGTTGGCGATCATCGCCTATCACCAGCCGGTGACGCGCGCCGAGATCGAGGACATCAGAGGCGTCGAGACCTCGAAGGGGACGCTCGACACGCTGCTCGAGACGGAATGGGTGCGCATGCGCGGCCGCCGCAAAACGCCCGGTCGTCCCGTCACCTATGGCACCACCGAAACATTCCTCGACCATTTCGCGCTCGAGGAAATCCGTGATCTTCCCGGTATGGAGGAACTGAAGGGCGCCGGCCTGCTGTCAGGCCGCATGCCGTCGAATTTCTCGATCCCGCTGCCGCCGGCCGATCCCGACGCGCTGACCGAGGACGAGGATCCGCTGACCGACATCGACCTCGAGGAGCTCGGTCTGCTGACGCCGCGCGTCACGGAAGATTGACCGCGAGCGCCTATCAAAAGCCATCCCGTGGCTTTACATGCGCCGTTTGGTAGCGGACCGCATAGCCGAAAATGCGTGACATCCGACACCCTTTCATAAACTCTGTCGCGGTTGTGTTTGAATCCCAACGCGAAAACGCATAGATCATCGCCAGGGAAAACATTCGAGAGAGATTTGCTATGGGTTCATTTTCGATTTGGCACTGGATGATCGTGCTGGTCATCGTGCTTCTGGTGTTCGGCCGCGGCAAGATCCCCGAGCTGATGGGCGACATGGCCAAGGGCATCAAGAGCTTCAAGAAGGGCATGGCCGACGACGACGTTGCAGAGGACAAGCGTACCGTCGAACACCGTGCCGATGAGACCGTTTCGGCCGCGAAGGAAAAGGCCAGCAAGAGCTGAGCCAAAAAGTTCTAGTCGGAACAGATTGCCATGTTTGAAGTCGGCTGGACCGAAATGCTGGTGATCGCGATCGTCATGATCGTGGTCGTCGGGCCGAAGGATTTGCCCAACATGCTGCGCACCTTTGGCCGCACGACGGCCAAGCTGCGCGCCATGGCCGCCGATTTCCAGAAGCAGTTCAACGAGGCGCTGAAGGAAGCCGAGCTCGATGACGTCAAGAAGTCGGTTGACGAGCTCAGGGGCCTGAGCCCGGTTGCCGAGATCAAGAAGCAGCTCAATCCGTTCGAACAGGCCGCGGCCGATGTGCGCGCGGGCGTTGACGCGGCGATGAAGCCGAAGCCGGCCACCGATCCCTCGGTCCCCGCCGCTTCGACGCCGCAGGCGGCCGAGCCGCTGAAGAACGGCGCAACTGAAATGCCAGGCGTCAACGGGCCTCAACCGACGACACCAGCGCCGATTTTTCCGACGATGACCGATGAATCGGCGGCATCCACGGGTCCTGCCGTTGCGACGAAGGCAGCCAAGAGAACCGCCAAGACGGCACCGGCTGCGAAGGCGCCGGCCAAGGCCTCGGCATCCACGAAGGCAGTGGCGGCAAAAGCCCCACTGGCGCCCAAAGCGGCGACAAAGACCACGACGCCGGCAAGACCTGGAAACGTGGCTGCAGAGAAGCCTGCCGCGGCCAAGGTAACCGCCAAGGCGTCGGCGAAACCGAAACCTGCCGTGGCGAAGAAGCCGGCGGCCAAAAAGACGGCTGGAGCCGCCAAGTGAGCGTTTCGGACAAGGAAAAGGACGAGATCGAAAAATCGTCGGCGCCATTGATGGAGCACCTGATCGAGCTGCGCAGGCGGCTGATCTGGTCGCTGGGTGGCTTCTTCGTCGCGTTCCTGGTTTGCTTCTTCTTTGCCAAGAAGCTGTTCAACTTGCTGGTCGTCCCGTTCAAATGGGCGACGAAATGGGCGGGGCTCGACCCGCACAAGGTCGAGCTGATCTACACCGCGCCCCAGGAATTCTTCTTCACGCAGGTGAAGCTTGCCATGTTCGGCGGCATGGTCATCGCGTTTCCGCTGATCGCCACGCAAATCTACAAGTTCATCGCGCCTGGCCTCTATAAGAACGAGCGCAACGCCTTCCTGCCGTTCCTGATCGCATCGCCCATCCTGTTCCTGATGGGCGCCTCGCTGGTCTATTTCTTCTTCACGCCGATGGTGATGTGGTTCTTCCTCGCCATGCAGCAGGTAGGCACGGACGACCAGGTACAGATTTCCCTGCTGCCGAAAGTGTCGGAATATCTCAGCCTGATCATGACGCTGATCTTCTCCTTCGGCCTGGTGTTCCAACTGCCGGTGGTGACCAGCCTGATGACGCGTGTCGGCATGCTGTCGTCCAAGGCGCTGGCGGAAAAACGCAAATGGGCGATCGTCATCGCCTTCATCGTGGCTGCGGTGCTGACACCTCCGGATCCGATGAGCCAGATCGGCCTGGCCATTCCGACCATCCTTCTCTACGAGGTCTCCATCTGGGCCGCGCGATGGATCGAGCGGGATCAGGAAAAACAGCGGCTTGCGCGCGAGAAGCAGGAAGCCGGCGAGACCGTGGCGGACAAGACACCGGACGAGCCTCCGGCGCCGGCTGCTTCGTAAGACTTTGGCGGCGACGGAAAACGACAACCGCCGCCCCGCCTCGTCTTGCATCGATCAAGGATGCGGTTTACGCCCTCAAACCTTAGCTTGAGGACGGATAACCATGCTTGACATCAAATGGATTCGCGACAACCCGAAGGCTCTCGTCGAGGCGCTCACCAAGCGCTCGTGGCCGTCGGCTGAGGCGCAATCCACGGTCGACGGGCTGATCGCCAAGGACGAGGCGCGGCGCGAGCACGTCACCGAGCTGCAGACCAAGCAGGAGCGCCGCAACGCCGCCTCGAAGGAGATCGGCAACGCCATGCGTTCGGGCGATGCCGCACTTGCCGAAAAGCTCAAGGCCGAGGTCGGCGAGATCAAGACCTTCATCCAGAATGGCGAGGCGCGCGAGCGCGAACTCGACAAGGCGCTGAACGACGCGCTGGCGGTGCTGCCCAATGTGCCGCTTGACGACGTGCCGGTGGGCAAGGACGAGCATGACAATGTCGTCAGGCATATCGTCGGCAAAGTGCCGACGCGGCCGAACTGGGTGAAGGAGCATTTCGAGATCGGCGAAGCGCTCGGCATGATGGATTTCGAGCGCGCGGCAAAGCTGTCGGGCTCGCGCTTCACCGTGCTCAAGAGCGGCCTGGCGCGGATGGAACGCGCGATCGGCCAGTTCATGCTGGACCTGCACACGACCGAGCACGGCTATGAGGAAATCATCCCGCCGTTGATGGTGCGTGACGAGGTTCTCTTCGGCACCAACCAGTTGCCGAAGTTCGAGGAGGATCTGTTCTTCACGCCGCACGGGGAGGGCAGGCTTGGCCTGATCCCGACCGCCGAAGTGCCGCTCACCAACCTGGTGCGCGAGGAAATCACCGCCTATGAGAAACTGCCGCTGCGCTACACCGCGCTGACGCCCTGCTTCCGGTCCGAGGCGGGTTCGGGGGGACGCGATACGCGCGGTATGCTGCGCCAGCATCAGTTCTATAAGGTCGAGCTGGTGTCGATCACCGACCAGGACTCCTCACTCGCCGAGCACGAGCGGATGACGCAATGCGCCGAGGAAGTGCTGAAGCGCCTCGGCCTGCCGTTCCGGACCATGGTGCTGTGCACTGGCGACATGGGCTTTGGCGCGCGCAAGACCTATGACATCGAGGTCTGGCTGCCCGGCCAGAACGCCTATCGCGAAATCTCGTCCTGCTCGGTCTGCGGCGATTTCCAGGCGCGGCGCATGGATGCCCGCTACAAGGACAAGGATGGCAAGGGCAACCGCTTTGTTCATACGCTCAACGGCTCCGGCACCGCCGTCGGCCGCGCGCTCATTGCCGTCATTGAAAACTACCAGAATGAGGATGGCAGCGTAACCATTCCTGAAGTGCTGCGGCCTTACATGGGCGGCCTGGAAAAGATCGAATCGAAATAATGCGCATTCTTCTGACCAATGACGACGGCATTCATGCCGAGGGCCTGGCGTCGCTCGAACGCGTCGCCCGCACGCTGTCCGACGATGTCTGGGTGGTGGCGCCGGAGCAGGACCAGTCGGGTTACGCGCACTCGCTGTCGATTTCGGAGCCGCTGCGGT
Organism: Mesorhizobium sp. ES1-6; assembly: GCF_020164775.1. NCBI lineage: Bacteria > Pseudomonadati > Pseudomonadota > Alphaproteobacteria > Hyphomicrobiales > Phyllobacteriaceae > Mesorhizobium > Mesorhizobium sp. ES1-6. Next base: position 796,014 of record NZ_JAIUGU010000001.1, on the reverse strand, counting down.
TGCGCAAAATCGGCGAGAAGCATTTCGCCGTGCGCGGCACGCCGACCGATTGCGTGATCATGGGCGTCAAGAAGATCCTGCCCGGTGCCCCCGACCTGATCCTGTCTGGCATCAATTCTGGCGCCAACATCGCCGACGACGTGACCTATTCGGGCACCGTCGCCGGCGCCATGGAAGGCGCGCTGCTCGGCATCCGTTCGATCGCGCTCAGCCAGGGCTACAGCTATGTCGGCGAGGACCGCGTCGTCCCTTACGAGACGACCGAGGCGCTGGCGCCGGCGCTGCTGAAGAAGCTCGTCGCGACGCCGCTTCCCGACGGCGTGCTGCTCAACGTCAATTTCCCGAACTGCCTTCCCGAGGAGGTCGCCGGCACGGTGGTCACCACGCAGGGCAAGCTGGTGCATAGCCTGTGGGTCGACGAGCGTCGCGATGGGCGCGGCCTGCCTTACTACTGGCTTCGCTTCGGCCGCGAGCCGGTCGAAGGCAAGCAGGGCACCGACCTCCATGCCTTGCGCAACCGGCTGGTGTCGGTGACGCCGTTGCAGCTTGACCTTACCGCGCATGAGATCCGTGACCAGCTGAGCAAGGCGCTTGCATGAATCAGGGCTTTCCAATCGATGATCGCGAGGGACTTGCCGCGTTCCTGCTGCGCCTGCGCGGCCGGGGAACGGTGCCGAAGGCTCTGATCGCGGCTTTCGAGGCGACGCCGCGCCGCGGCTTCCTGGCGGCGCAGTTCCACCAGATCGCCTGGTCGGACCGCATGCTGCCGATCGAATGCGGCGAAGCGATCGAAGGGGCCGACATGCAGGCGGCGGTGATCGCCGCCCTTGCCATCGAAGCGGGAAACCGCGTGCTCGAGATCGGCACCGGTTCCGGCTACACGTCGGCTGTCATGTCGCGGCTGGCGGGGCGGCTCGTCACCATCGACCGCTACAAGACGCTCGTCGAGCAAGCCAGGCAGCGTTTCGAGGCGCTCGGCATCGGCAATGTCATCGTGCGCCAGGCCGACGGCTCCAATGGATTGCCCGCCGAGGGGCCGTTCGACCGTATCGTCGCCTGGGCGGCCTTCGACAGCCTGCCGCGTTTCCTGCTCGACCAGTTGTCGAGCGGCGGCATCGTCATCGCGCCGATCGGTCCGGAGGAGGGCGAGCAGGTGCTGGCAAAGCTTACCAAGGTCGGCAGCCGTTTCGAACGCGAGGATATCGGCATGGTGCGGCTGCAGCCGATCCTGCGCGGCCTGGCGGCGGTTATCTAGTTTCAGGCCGGCCGCGGATCTCTTTCGGCCCTGCTCTGCGGGTCGCCGACCATCCTCAAATGTTTTAAGAAAATTTTCGTCGGATTCTAATGGGTTAACCGCCCAGTAACATTAACGCGCTTTAATCCTGTCCAGTTGGTGCAGCGTTTGTGCGGGTTAGTGCGATGCAACTCAGTGTTTTGAAGGCAAATGGTCGCAATCTGGCGCGGGGCTGCGCTGTCTTGATGATTGCGGGCGCGGCGGCAGGGTGCAGTTCCCAGGCTTCGCGGTTCAACAGCGTCGATGACGTGTTCACCTCCTCGACCAACAATCAGCGCACCATCATCAACAAGCAGGATGCCGTGCAGCCCTATCCGGGCGATGTCGCGGCTGCTCCTCTCGACGGCAGCCACACGCAGTCGGTGAGCCGCTCCAGCCTCGAGCCGGTTTCGAGCCGGCCGCTGCCGCCGCCGGTTTCCGCGCAGGCGCAGCCGGCTCCAGCGCTCGCGCCGGCCGCCAATCCGGTGCGTGTCGCATCGGCACCGGCCCTGGTCCGGCCCGCTCCCCATCTCGACAGGACGGCGACCGGCACTGTCGAACCGGCCGCGAAGCCGTTCAAGAATGCCCAGCCCGACGCGCCGAAAATGGCCGAGGCGGGCAGGCCGCACGCCACCGAAATCGTCGTCAGGGACGGCGAAACGATCAATGGCATCGCGCAGCACTACAACGTGCCGGCCGACGTTATCATGAAGGTGAACGGCCTGAGCGCAACCAAAGGGTTGAAGACCGGCCAGAAGCTGGTCATCCCGGCCTATGCCTATTCGAGCAAGGCGGAGCCGAGGGTTGCCGATGCCAAGCAGTTGAAGGACGGGCCTGCGAAAGACGGCAAGCACGACCTGCCGGCCACGGCGCCGGACAAGGTGGCCGTGCTGCCGCAGCAGCCGAAGCTCAAAGAGGGCAAGTCCGCTGCCCAGGTCGATGCGTCGGCCGCGGCGAACCAGCCCAAGGAGCCCAAGCCGGCACAGGTGGCCAAGGCGACCGGCGCCGCCGGCACCTATACGGTCCAGTCGGGCGACACGATGTCCTCGGTCGCCAGGAAGACCGGCGTCGGCGTCGTTGCGCTGAAGCAGGCCAACGGCATGAAGGACGGCATATTGAAAATCGGCCAGACCTTGAAAGTGCCGGCCGGCGGAACGGCGACGGTCGCCAGCGCCAAGCCGGCCAAGGTCGATCCGGTGACCACGGCGACGACGCAAGCCCCGGCAAAGGCCACGCCTTCGGAAACGCTTGCCTCCTACACGCCGCCGAAGAAGGACGCCAAGGTCATCCAGCAGGCCGAGGATGACGACGCGGTGGCGCCGGATGCGACCGGCATCGGCAAGATGCGCTGGCCGGTGCGCGGCCGGGTGATCTCCGGTTTCGGATCCGGCAAGGATGGCGTCGACATCGCCGTGCCCACCGGCACGCCGGTCAAGGCGGCCGAGAACGGCGTCGTCATCTATGCCGGCGACGGGCTCAAGGAATTCGGCAACACGGTGCTGGTGCGCCACGAGAACGGCCTGGTCACCGTCTATGGCCATGCCAGCTCGATCGAGGTCCAGCGCGGCCAGAAGGTCAAGCGTGGCCAGGAGATCGCACTGTCCGGCATGAGCGGCACGACGGACTCGCCGAAGCTGCACTTCGAAGTGCGCAAGAATTCGGCACCGGTCGACCCCTCGACCTATCTCGAATAGAAGAAAAGAAGCGATATGCGGGCCGTCTGACCTCCAGTCCGGCCCGCCGGCTCAGCCCGTTCCGCAAGGAGCGGGCTTTTTCAGTTCTGGCGGATGCCTGTTTCAGGTTCAAAGATGATCGCGGAGCGTGTCGGCGATCATGACCTCGAGGCTGCTGGCCTTGATGCCGAGAAGCATCTCGGCGTCGGAAGAATCGACCAGCAACGGGTTCTCGAAAAGATAACGCATCTCGATCAGCTCATGCATGCCCAGTGCTTCCATCTCGGCAATGGAGTAGGAACGGATTTCAGAGACCTCTCGTCGAAGCATCGCGGCGGTTTTCTGGATGAGCTCCCTGGATGAGGCGTATTGCGAGGGAACGTGAAAAGCGCGCCCCCATTCGCCTGTGTAGCGGGAGGCCGCGACAAGCGTCCTGGCGACATCCTTGGTGAAGGCCCAGGCATGTGTTGCGTCGAGGTTTCCAATGAAAGCGGTGGGTTTGCCCTCGATGATGGAGGGCAGCGCAACCAGCGAGAAGTAGCTGATGGCGCCGTGTCCGAGATAGTCGCTGGACCGCACTTCGATCGCCGGAACGTCGGCACGGACCGCCCGCTGCCACATGATCGTCCTGGCGGTTCCTTTCTTCGAAGTCGGGTCCAGGCAATGGTCGGACCGAAGCGGGCTGTCGGCATTTTCCCCATAGCCATAGAGGTTTCCCAGCACGATCAGCTTCGCGCCGACCGTCTCGGCCGCGCGCACTGTGCCGTCGATGATCGGGAAGAAATCAGTCGGCCACCGGTGATAGGTGGCCATGGCACACATGAAGATGGCATCGGCGCCTTGGCAGACGCGCGCGAGTTCCGAGGCATCGGTGGCGTCGGCCTTTACGGCCAGTACGTTCGGCAACGCGTTAGGGCCGACGCTTCGGCTGGTGAGAACGACATTATGTCCTTCCTCGCCAAGAAGGCGGGCGGTTTCGCGACCGACCGGACCGGCTCCGACAACAACATAGAAACTCATGGCATAACCTCTCGTCCAAGTTTGATGGAGAGGCGTGAGTACAGGTCCGCGGCATTGAAAATCGCGCGGGAATTGCCAAATCTCGAACAGGTTTTGCCATGAAACGAGAGATCCATGCGTTCGCAATTCGCTCCGGCCCAGGCCGCGCCCGACGTAACGATGGCCTCCAGGCATGTCAAAGCCGGCGTCCATCGTTTGCCCCGGGCGCCACACCATCGCATCATGGTGCATGCCAGCGCGGCGACGCGCTCCTACTGCAATCAGGTCGGACGATATTTCGTCAGGCGCGCCGGCGATATCGACCTGGTGCCGGCTGGCCAGGAGGGCGGCTTCGAGGCCGAAACCCCGTTCGACACGATGGAGATTGCGTTGCAGCCAGCCTTGATGGACAGGGTGGCGGCGGAGCTTGGCGGCAAGGCGCAAGCATTGCGGCTCGACACGCGCCACATGCTTCGCGACCAGCGCATCGAACATCTCGTCCGGGCGCTCGAGAGCGAACTGAACGCTAACGCGCCGAGCGACCCTTTGTTTGCCGACAGCATCGGCGCCGCATTGGCGGTGCGGCTGCTTGGCCTCGGTGAACCGGATATCGATCCAACGAACCGTTTGTCGGATACCCAGCTCACGCGCGTGCTGGAGCACATCGAGGCGGCTCTCCACGAGCCGCTTTCGATCCAGCGACTAAGCCGTGTCGCCGGCGCGAGCAGCTCGCATTTGCGGACATGGTTCAAGGTGGCGATGGGGGTCACCTTGCACCGCTACGTATTGCGGCGTCGCGTCGAACGCGCACGCGTTCTGTTGCGGCAGGGTGACCTCAGCACAAGCGAAGTGGCTGAAATGAGCGGCTTCGCGCATCAGTCACATCTTGCGCACTGGATGCGCCGCGAGATCGGCCAAACGCCGCGCGACCTCAGGCGGGCGCAACCGCTCAAATAAGCCTGCGCTGGATCGCGTTGGTTACGCGATCCAATGCTTCAATCGTTCAACGGCTTGCCGAGCCGTCCGGCCAGGTCCTGCGTGAACTGCCAGGCGACGCGGCCCGAGCGGCTGCCGCGCGTCGTTGCCCATTCCAGCGCCTCCGCCCGCAACTGCTCGGGGGCGATGTCGAGGCCATGGTGGCTGGCATAGCCGTTGACCATGGCGAGATATTCGTCCTGCGAGCATTTGTGGAAACCCAGCCACAGGCCGAAACGGTCGGACAGCGAGACCTTTTCCTCGACCGCCTCGGACGGGTTGATGGCGGTCGAGCGCTCATTGTCGATCATGTCGCGCGGCAACAGGTGCCGCCGGTTAGACGTGGCGTAGAAGATGACATTGGCCGGGCGGCCCTCGACGCCGCCTTCGAGCGCTGCCTTCAGCGACTTGTAGGACGTATCGTCATGGTCGAAGGAGAGGTCGTCACAAAACAGGATGACGCGGAAAGGGGCAGCCTTCAGCAGGCCCATCAGCTTCGGCAGCGTGTCGATGTCCTCGCGGTGGATTTCGATCAGCTTCAGCGGCAGGCCGGATGTGGGCTTTCGTGATTTGGCCTTGGCGTTGATTTGCGCATGCACGGCCTTGACCAGCGACGATTTGCCCATGCCGCGGGCGCCCCACAACAGGACGTTGTTGGCGGCAAAGCCGGCGGCGAAGCGCTCGGTGTTGTCGACGAGGATGTCGCGGACGCGGTCGACGCCGCGGATCAGGCCGATGTCGACGCGGTTGACCTTGCGCACCGGCTCCAGATAGCCGGGATCGGCCTGCCAGACGAAGCAATCGGCCACGTTGAGGTCGGTTTCAGGCACCGGCGGCGGCGCCAGGCGGCTGACGGCCTCGATCAGGCGGTCCAGTTTCTGGTTCAGGGCGTCGATGCTGGTGTCGGTCATATCAGGTCTTTTTTGCTTCGGTTCTTGCGGTGGCAGGCCGAACCGGCTCGATTCCGGCGGTTTCGAAACCGGTTGCAACCATTTGTTCGAACGTGATCTTTTCCGAAAACCGGCTCCCGGTTTTCGTGATCCTGCTCTAACACGGCTAAACAGGCCGGAAAAGCAGCGGATTTGCCTGGCGCCGCAGTTGCATTGACAACTTTACCGACTATATTCCGGCCAAATTTCGCGGAGCCGCCAAATCTCGCTTAACCGTTTGGCGGCTGTTTTTCAAAATTCAGGAGTACCTCGATGTTCGTGACACCGGCATACGCCCAAGGCATCGGCGGCGCCTCTCCCGATATGTTCATCAGCATTTTGCCGTTTGTCCTGATTTTCGTGATCATGTATTTTCTCATCATCCGCCCGCAGCGCACGCAGCTGAAGAAGCGCGGCGAGATGCTGGCGGCGGTCCGCCGCGGCGACACGGTCGTCACCGGCGGCGGCTTCGTCGGCAAGGTGACCAAGGTGATCGACGACAACGAGCTCGAGATCGATCTTGGCGGCGGCACCAAGGTGACGGCGCTGCGCTCGACGATCGCCGATGTGCGCGTCAAGGGCGAACCGGTCGCCAACCAGAACGCCAAGAAATAACCCGATTTCAGGCGGAGCGATCCGCGGACAGGGCTCTGACGAGCGACCGTATATGTTCCACCTTTGGCGCCTGAAGATGATGCTGACGTGGCTTGCCGTGGCCACGGCGCTCGTCTTCGATGCCTCGAACCTTTTCGCTGCCCCTCCACAGGCCATGCGACCCGAAGGGCTTGCCGACAGCGGGATGATCGTCGAAGCAAGCCAGCAAGATGGCATCCTGCTTCGTTTGAACGTGGCCGATGTGATCGAAGGGCGGCTGAAGGCTACACGCGGCGATATAAGGGCGCTGCTGCTCGACGCCAGGATTGGTTATGCTGGCCTCGCCATATCGGACAGGGCCGTGCAACTGCGCATCACCGATCCGGCTCGGCTCGATGCCGCCAAGGCAGCGCTCAAGACGATAACCGATCCTGTCGCGGACAGCGGTATTCAGGAAATGACTTTGGACGCCGGCGGGTCCGCGTTGCTCAAATTCACATTGACGGACGCGGGTTTGAAATATCGGAACTCTGTCGCGATCACGCAGTCGATCGAGGTCATTAAAAACCGTCTCCAGGATTTGGGCGCCACGGGCGCGGTTGTCCAATCGGCGGGCAAGGACAGTATTCTTGTTCAGGCCCCGAGCATCATGGATCAACAGAGGCTGAGAGATGTCCTCATTCGGCCTGGTCGCCTAAGCTTCCAGTTGGTCGATCTTTCGATGCCCGTGAACGATGCGATCAGCGACCGCCCGCCTGTTGGCTCGGTGGTACTTTATACGCAGGACGATCCGCCAGTTCCTTATCTGGTCCAAAACCGGGTTATCCTCTCCGACAAGAACCTGCTCGACGCCAACGCAAACTACAATGCGCAAGGCGGTCAACCGGTTGTCGTATTCCGGCTCGATTCCCAAGGTACGGCACGGTTCAAACAGGTTACAACACAAAACATAGGCAATCCGTTTGCGGTGATCCTGGATGATCACGTGATTTCGGCGCCTGTCATTCGTGAGCCGATCGATGGCGGCTACGGTCAGATTTCGGGCAATTTCACGGCCCAGGAAGCCAAGAACATCGCCTTGCTGCTACGCACCGGCGCATTACCGGCAAGATTGACAATCGCTGAGGAAGCGCGATAGGGCCGGCCGTGATCAGAATGAGAAACGTACCCACGAACCGAATCGATGGCGGAACGCTGCCGCTTTACGCCTGAACGGATAAGAATCGATGCTGTATTTCTCGCGCTTCAAGATGATCCTGATCTGGCTGGCCGTGGCCGCCACAGTGGTCCTCGCCGCGCCCAATCTGATCCCCGCAAGCACCTTGGCCCAGCTGCCCAGCTGGGTGCCGAAGCGGCAGATGACGCTTGGCCTCGACCTGCAGGGCGGTTCGCACATCCTGCTCGAGATGAACCAGAACGATCTGATCAAGGATCGGCTGGAGACGACGCGCGACGAGATCCGCACGCTGCTGCGCGATGCCAAGATCGGCTACACCGGCCTCGGCGGCACGGGGCGGTCCTTGCAGGTCCGCATCACCGATCCGGCCCAGGTCGATGCCGCCAAGACGGCATTGAAGACCTTGACCGATCCTGTCGCGGCCGGCCTGTTCACCGGCGGCTCCATCCAGGAGATGGCGCTGGATGATTCCGAACCGGGCCTGCTCAAGTTCACCGTCACCGATGCCGGCATCAAATATCGCACATCGACCGCGCTGGCGCAGTCGATCGAAGTGGTCGAGCGCCGCGTCAACGAACTCGGCACGACCGAGCCGATCGTCCAGCGGCAAGGCGACGACCGCATCCTCGTCCAGGTCCCTGGCCTGCAGGACCCGCAGCGGCTGAAGGAAATCCTCGGCCAGACCGCGAAGCTGACCTTCCAGATGGTCGACCAGTCGATGCCGGTGCAGGACGCGCTCAAGGGGCGCCCGCCGGCCGGTTCTTCGGTGCTTTATTCGCAGGACGATCCGCCGGTTCCCTACCTGATCGAGAACCGCGTCATCGTATCGGGCGAAAACCTTGTCGACGCGCAGGCGACATACAATTCGCAGAACAACGAGCCGGTGGTTTCGTTCCGTTTCGATTCGAAGGGTGCGGCCCGCTTCGGCCAGGCGACATCGCAAAATGTCGGCAAGCTGTTCGCCATTATCCTCGACAACCAGGTGATCTCGGCGCCGCAGATCCGCGAGCCGATCCTCGGCGGCACCGGCCAGATCTCAGGCAATTTCACCGCCCAGAGCGCCAATGATCTCGCCGTGCTGCTGCGTGCCGGCGCGCTGCCGGCGACGTTGACGGTCATCGAGGAACGCACCGTCGGTCCGGGCCTTGGCCAGGATTCGATCCATGCCGGTAAGGTCGCCGGCATCATCGGTTCGATCCTCGTCGTCGCCTTCATGTTCGTGGCCTACGGCTTCCTCGGCTTCCTCGCCAACATCGCGCTGGCGGTGCACGTGGCGATGATCGTCGGGCTGCTGTCGCTGCTTGGCGCGACACTGACCTTGCCTGGTATCGCCGGTATCGTGCTGACCATCGGCATGGCGGTCGATTCAAACGTTCTGATTTACGAGCGCATCCGCGAGGAGCGACGCGCCGGTCGCTCGGTGATCCAGGCGATCGACACCGGTTTCTCGAAGGCGCTGGCGACCATCGTCGATTCCAACGTCACCTCGTTGATCGCGACCGTCGTGCTGTTCTATCTGGGTACCGGCCCAGTGAAGGGCTTTGCCATCACCTATGCCATCGGCATCCTGACCACGGTCTTTACCGCTTTCACCTTCACCCGTCTGCTGGTCTCGATCTGGCTGCGGCGTGCACGTCCGAAGGAGTTGCCGCGCGCGCCGGTGACCTTCGTTCCGCCCGGCACGAAAATTCCGTTCATGGGTATCCGGCGGTGGACGTTCGCGCTGTCGAGCACACTTTCTATACTGTCCGTCGTCTTGTTCATGAGCGTCGGCATCAATTACGGCATCGACTTCAAGGGCGGCTCGCTGATCGAGGTGCAGTCCAAGAGCGGCGATGCCAATATCGGCGATATCCGCAGCCGATTGACGGAACTGAATATCGGCGAAGTGCAGGTGCAGCAGTTCGGCGCCCCGAACGACGTCTTGATCCGCGTCGGCACGCAAGACGCTGGTGAGAATGCCGAGCAGACGGTTATCGACAAGGTGCGCGGCGAGTTGCAGGATCAGTATGATTTCCGCCGCGTCGAGGTGGTGGGGCCGACTGTTTCCGGCGAACTGGCCAAGCAAGGCACGATCGCCATGATCGTCGCGCTGATTGGCATCCTGGTCTATGTCTGGTTCCGCTTCGAATGGCAGTTCGCGGTCGGCGCCATCATCGCGACGGTGCACGACGTCGTCATGACTCTCGGCTTCTTCGTCATAACAGGGCTTGAATTCAACCAGTCGTCGCTGGCGGCGATCCTGACCATCATCGGCTATTCGCTGAACGACACGATCGTGGTCTATGACCGCGTTCGCGAGGATTTGCGAAAATACAAGCGAATGCCGCTGCCGCAGCTGTTGAACAACGCCATCAACGAAACACTGTCGAGAACGACGCTGACGTCCGTGACGACCAGCTTGGCACTGCTGGCGCTGGTGCTGTTCGGCGGCGAAGTGATCCGTTCCTTCACACTGGCGATGTTGTTCGGTGTGGTGTTCGGCACATATTCGTCGATCTTCATCGCGGCGCCTTTGCTGATCCTGTTCAAGCTGCGGCCGCAGGCCTCGGCCGATGAGGAAAAGCCGGTCAGTGGCGGCAAGGCGGTCGCGACCTGACGCGCGGCCTCGAGGGGTGACAGAGTGATGGCCGGCAAAGGCATCGTCATCCGCGAGGCGCATTTCCCTGGCCGTGCGCCGATCGAGGCCTATGGCAATGGCGGGTTCCGCTTTGCCGACATGTCGCATCGGGGCTCGCTGCTCTGCCTGCCCACGGGCATCCATGGCTGGGAGCCGGCGGATCCCCTGGCGTTGACGATCGCGGATTTCGGAAAACTTCTGGCCGAGGCGGACAAGGTCGAGATCCTGCTGGTCGGCATGGGCAGGGATCTCAGGCCGTTGCCGCCGGCGCTGCGAGCGGCGCTGAAGGAGGTAGGCATAGCGTCCGACCCGATGTCGACCGGCGCCGCGGTGCGGACCTACAATGTCCTTCTGGCGGAAGACCGCGCCGTGGCCGCCGCTCTCATCGCCGTCGATTGACATGCCAGGGAACACAGAGATCGTCATGGACGCGGTACGCGCCACCGATCATGACCGGTATCTGACGGCGCTCTACGCGCCCGCCGACAAGCGCGACGCGCTGTTTTCGCTCTACGCCTTCAATGCCGAGATCGCGGGCATTCGCGACCGCATCCACGAGCCGTTGCCCGGCGAGGTGCGGCTGCAATGGTGGCGCGATGTGATCGCCGCCGGCGGCGAGGCGGGCGCGGGCCATCCCGTTGCCGAAGCCCTGAACGCCGCCATCGCAGCGTTCAACCTGCCCAAGCCGGCCTTCGAGAACATGCTCGAGGCACGCATCTTCGACCTCTACGACGATCCGATGCCGTCGCGCACCGATCTCGAAGGCTATTGCGGGGAGACGGCGGCCGCACTCATCCAGCTTGCGGCGATGATGCTCGATCCGGTCGAGGCTCCACGTTTCGCCGAGCTTGCGGGAAGGGCAGGCTGCGCCCAGGCGATTACAGGGCTTTTGCTGCTGTTGCCGCTGCACCGCAGGCGTGGGCAGTGTTTCGTGCCGGCCGACATACTGGCGGCGGCGGGATCGTCGCCGGAAGAATTTGTGGCTGGCGATGGCGGGTCTGGTGCGCAGCGCGCCGTGGCGGCGATGATCGCGCTGGCGCGCGAACACCTCCGGGCCTTCGAGCAAGGTGCCGCCGCGCTGCCGCCCTCGCTGCGCCCGGCGTTTCTGCCGCTGGCGCTGTCGCGGGCCTATCTGGCGAAGATCGAAAAAGGTGACCCGCTTCGTGTCACCCCTCGGCTCTCGGCGTTGCGCCGGCACTGGTTGACGCTGCGTCGCGCGACGAAAGGCTGGCCGGCACTTTGACGTAAACGTCAATCATGCTAAGCATCGCCGCGCGGAACCGTTGCTTGAGACAACGGGCCGGTCGGAGGAGATGCCTGTCCATGAGCTTGCCCGTGCTTGTCGCGATCGTCGTGCTTGGCATAGCGCTGTCGGTCGCCGCGGTGCATTTCACCGGCGGCAGCCGCAAGGCAAGGCTCGCCGACGCGGCGCAGGCGCGCGAACGTTTTGCGCAGGATTATCCGGATGAAGAGGTAACAGCCGTCCGGCTCACGTCCGACGGTCAGGCCGCTTTCCTGGAGTTGGGGAGAGGGCGTCTCGGCATCGTTCAGGTTATAGGCGATTGTTTCCTGACCCGAGTCGTCGCACCTGGTGATGTCGCGGCGCTGACCTCGGACGCCGCCAACGCCATCACTTTGCGGCTTGCCGATTTCACCTGGAAAGGTGGCCGCTTCACCTTCGCCGACGCCGGCGACGCAAAAGCGGTGCTGGCCCGGCTTCAGCCGCAAACACTGAGTGGCGACAGGGAGGCCGCGTGATGGACAGCTATGATTTTCCGCAGGTCACCCAGCTGGCCATTCCGTTTTTCGTCGCGGCGATCCTGATCGAGCTATGGCTGGTGCGCAGCGGCCGCGCCAAAGGTTCGTTCGAGACGCGCGACACGCTGACCAGCCTGATGATGGGAACCGGCAATGTCGTTGCCGGGCTGCTGCTTGGCGTCGTCTCCTATTGGGCGCTGCTGTGGCTGTGGCAGTTCCGCGTCTTCAATCTCGGCCTGTCTGTCTGGGTTTTTCTGACCGCCTTCCTGCTCGATGATCTGCGCTACTACGTCTATCACCGCATCGCGCATCGGGTGCGCTGGGTGTGGGCGGAGCACGTCAACCACCATTCCAGCCAGCACTACAATCTGTCGACGGCGCTCAGGCAGAGCTGGACCGGCCTTTTCACCTTCATGTTCGTGCTGCAGGCGCCGCTGGTGCTGCTCGGCTTTCACCCGGCGGTGATCGCCTTCACCTTCGGCTTCAACCTGGTCTGGCAATTCTGGATCCACACCGAGACGATCGGCAAGATGTGGGGCTGGTTCGAGCTCATCTTCAACACGCCGTCACACCACCGCGTCCATCACGCCACCAATCCGCGCTATCTCGACGCCAATTATGCCGGCACGCTGATCATCTGGGACCGCATGTTCGGCACCTTCGTCGAGGAGCTGGAAGAAGATCGGCCGCGCTATGGAATCGTCAAGAACCTGGGCACCTTCAACCCGCTGAAAGTGGCGTTCCACGAATGGATCGGCATGTTCCGGGATGCGTTCGCGCCCGGGCTGACGCTTCGAGAGCGCCTGAATTACCTCATCAAGCCACCGGGCTGGAGCCACGATGGCTCGCGCGATACGTCGGAGAGCCTGAAGGCGACATATGTGCGGAGAAATCCGGGAGAATCGGGCAAGCCGGGATTGCCGTTTGCCGGCACGGAACCGGCGGAATAGCAGTTCCTCAGGATGGCTCGCTTGATCCGCCATCGCGCATCATCGTTTCAAAGTCGCGGCCGCCGTAGAAGGTGTTGACGATGCGCACGAGATCATTGTCGACGACGTATGCGATAATGGCGGAGTTTTCGAACGGGTTCGCAGGCCCGGCATGATGTCATCACGGGACCGGCACCGCGAGGCGCATTGCCTATGCTTTGGCAGCGGAGTTCGATGCGATCGACGAATTTAATGGCGACTTGCTGGCTTCCGCTCTGATTGAAGATGTAGCTGGCTATCGAACCCATATCCGCGATCGCTTCTTCACTAACAATGACGGCGAGACGCTGGATCATCGCTCTCCCGCCAACCCCGAGATTCGTTTTCTTACTCTCTCGATCGCTTCATCCAATGGAACGCCCGGTCTCGTGTCTTCGATCGAAGCTTTCACGCGGGCTCGGATGGCGGCCATACGCTCGGCATGTTCTTCTTCTTCGCGCTGGAAGGCGCGAAGAGCGGCGCGGATGACCTCGCTTGCCGAGCCGAAAGAACCATCCTCGACCTTTTCGCGGATCATACGCGCCATGGCGGGCGTGACGGTGACGGATAGTTTCTCGGCGGATTCCATGACCGGGGCTCCAAACGCAAAGTAGGATACTATCCTACTTTGGCTTCGGACCCAACCAAAAGGGCTGACCGCTACTCCGCCGCCTGAGCCGTCTCCGCCGGCAAACTCAGCCACTGTCGACAGTCATTCCGCGCGCGCGACGTGATCGCATGGCGTTTGGCAACGGTCTTGTCCTTGCCGCGCAGACGCTTGCCTTCGACTTTCTGTGCTTCCACTGGCGGGAACAGGCCGAAATTGACGTTCATCGGCTGGAAGGATCGCTTGCCCGGTTCATCATCGGAAACGATATGGCCGCCGGTGATGTGGTTGAGCAGCGCGCCGAAGGCGGTGGTGAGCGGCGGCAGGGACGGTGCATGGCCGAGCCGCTCGGCCGCGGCGAAGCGGCCGGCGAGCAGGCCGATCGCCGCACTTTCGACATAGCCCTCGCAGCCGGTGATCTGGCCGGCAAAACGCAGGCCGGGCCGCGACTTCAGCTGCAGCGAGGCGTCGAGTAGGGTCGGCGAGTTGATGTAGGTGTTGCGGTGCAAGCCGCCCAGCCGTGCGAAATCGGCGTTTTCCAGGCCCGGAATGGTGCGGAACACGCGCACCTGCTCGGCGTGCTTCAGCTTGGTCTGGAAGCCGACCATGTTGTAGAGCGTGCCCAGCGCGTTGTCCTGGCGCAACTGCACCACGGCATAGGCCTTCACCGTCGGGTTGTGGGCGTTGGTCAGGCCCATCGGCTTCATCGGCCCGTAGCGCAGCGTCTCGACGCCGCGTTCGGCCATGATCTCGATCGGCAGGCAGCCGTCGAAATAGGGCGTGCCTTCCCACTGCTTGAATTCGGTCTTCTGGCCCTCGATCAACGCCTGCACGAAGGCGAGGTACTGCTCCTTGTCCATCGGACAGTTGATGTAGTCCTTTCCGGTGCCGCCAGGCCCGACCTTGTCGTAGCGCGACTGGAACCAGCAGGTATCCATGTCGATCGTGTCGAAATGGATGATCGGCGCGATGGCGTCGAAGAAGGCCAGCGCATCGGCGCCGGTCGCTTCGGCGATCGACTGGGCCAACCCGGGCGCGGTCAAGGGTCCGGTGGCGATGATCGCCTGATCCCAGTCCGCCGGCGGCAGGCCGGGAACCTCCTCGCGCTCAATGGTGATCAGCGGGTGCGCTTCGAGCTTTTTGGTCACCGCATCGGAAAAACCGTCGCGGTCGACGGCAAGCGCGCCGCCGGCCGGCACCTGGTTGGCGTCGCCGGCGCTCATGATCAACGAACCGGCCAGGCGCATCTCGGCATGCAGCAGGCCAACGGCGTTGTTCTCGGCGTCGTCCGAGCGGAAGGAATTGGAACAGACCAGCTCGGCCAGGCCATCGGTCTTGTGGGCGTCGGTGCCGCGAACCGGGCGCATTTCATGCAAGATGACGGGAACGCCGGCCTCGGCCGCCTGCCATGCCGCTTCGGAACCGGCGAGACCACCACCGACGATATGGATTGGATTTTTGCTCATGGCCGCCGGAATAATCGCTTGGCGTCGCGATTGCAATTGTCGCGCGGCGGTAACGCGAACCCTCGTCGGGAGAGCCTGTCCCTGAAAACAACAACACCCGCCGGGGGAGGAGGTCCGGCGGGTGTCGTTTTTGGGGCCGATCCTCGGGAGGAGGTGAAGATCGACCGTATTCGTCATCGCCGGGGAGGAGGTCGGCTCAGACGAAATTCCTTTCGCCATTTAAAGAGGGCGAAACCTCTGGGGCAAAATACCTTTTGCCGGGGGAAACAACGCCCGCCGCGGGAGGAGGTGCGGCGGGCGCCGTTTGTGTGGCCAACCCTCGGGAGGAGGTGAAGGTCCGGCCTATTCGTCATCGCCGGGGAGGAGGTCGGCTTTGACGAAATTCTTTTCGCCTGACTAAGAGGGGCGAAACCTCTGGGGCAAAATACCTTTTGCCGGGGGAAACAGCGCCCGCCGCGGGAGGAGGTGCGGCGGGCGCCGTTTTGGTGGTCAACCCCTGGGAGGAGGTAAGGGCTGACCGTATTCGTCTGGGTCGGGGAGGAGGTCGACCCGGACGAAATTCAGTTTAGATCGCCTTACGGGCAATGATCTTGATTTCGTCGCGGACGATACCGAGATCATGCAGCTGGCGGTTCGAAAGGCGACCCAGCTCGGTAACCGTCTCGCGATAAACGCGCCAGTTACGATAGTTGCGGATCAGGTTCATTGTCGTTCTCTTTTTCAAAACTGGTTCGGACCATTCGCGGTCCGAAGAATTAGACCGCCTTGCGAGCGACGTAAGGAATGTCGCTGCGGCTGATGCCGAGGTCGGTCAGTTCACGGTTGCTCAGGCGGCTCAGCTCGGACACGGTGTCCCGGTAGCGGCGCCAGTTGCGGTAGTTGCGGATCAGGTTCATGGTAGTCTCGTTTCGTCTTTCTTGCGGATCATTCCGTTTGTGTACGAACCATAAATAGGGGGACCCATATCGATTTAAAAGCGCTATGGCTGCATGGCAGCAATGCAAATTGTGCAATGCAACATTAACGCGGCTTCACGGACCTGACATAAAGAAGCCAGAATCAGAAAGTGCCGTGACGTCAACGGTTTGGCTGTGTCGGCTAAAAGACGACCAGGGTGGGGAGAAGACATGGCGGGCTACTCAGCGCGGGTCAGGGGCGACATCGGGCGATGGCAACAGGCCGGGCTGATCGATGCCTCGACGGCTGACCTGCTGAGGCGCGACGTCGAGGTCAACGCACGCCAGTCGCTCAGCTTCGGTTCGATCCTCGCAATGATGGCGGCGCTGCTCTTTGGAGCGGCCATCCTGATCTTCGTCGCCGCCAATTGGGAAGCGATCCCGCGGCTGGCGCGGGTGGCAGCACTCTTTGCGGTCATTCTGGGCGGCTATGCCGGCGGCGCGGTGCTGAAGACACGCGACCATGCGGCGATCGGCGAAGCGTTGTGGATCGTGGCGGCGGCGGCGTTCGGCGGTTCGATCGCGCTTATCGGCCAGATGTATCATTTGTCCGGCGACGAGGCTTCCGCCCTGGTCACCTGGGGCGTGGGCACGGCGCTGGCGGCGGCGGCGCTGCGCTCCAACCCGCTGACCGTGGCGGCGGTCGGCATCGCCGACGCCTGGCTGTTCCTGAAAGGCTTCGACTATTACAGCCGCAGCGACTTTCCGCATGCCTTCGTCGTCATGGCGATCGTGCTGTTTGTCCTATCGTTCTGGACCCGAAGCCAGCCGGCACGGCACCTGATCATCCTGTCGCTGCTCTTCTATCTCGTGCTGTTGGCCACGGATCACGCGACACTTCCGGTGGCGATCCCGCTGGTCGTTGCCTCTGTCGTGCTTTTCGCGGCTGGCGTCCTTGTACCGGAACCGGTCGACAGGATCGTGCAGCTTGGTGGCCGCTTGCCGTTGCACGCATTGCTCGGCTTCCTCACCGGCCTGGCCGTCATCCAGTTCGAACTGGCCGACGAACGCACCTACAACAGCGGTTTCACCATTGCCTCGGTCGTAGCCCTGGCGGGCATCGTCGCGGCAATCGTGTTCGCGGGGCGCGAGAGCCGGGGGCTACGCTGGCTCGCCTATCTCGGCTTTGCCTTCGAACTCGCCACGATCTATGTGGTGACCCTGCAATCCATGCTCGACACAGCCGGTTTCTTCCTAGCCGCCGCGGTGCTGCTCGGCATTCTGGCAATCGTCATCATCCGCGTCGAAAAACGCATGAAGGATCCAGCCACCGGGGGAGCCACTGCATGATGACCGGGAAGAGGCTTGTTATCTCGGCGCTGGTGCTGGCGGTCGTCCAGATCGGCTTCCTGAGCTGGATCATCGCCGGCCGGGCGGCGATCCTGCGCAACGGCAAGGAAGTGCTGCTGAAGATCGAACCGGTCGATCCGCGCGACCTGTTGCGCGGCGACTATATTGTCCTCGGCTACGACATTTCACGCATACCGGTGAAAATGATCGCCAACATCCCCGCCGACAAATTCTCCAGCGACGATGGCTCGATCGTGGTTCGGCTGAAGAAGGGCGTCGATGGCTACTGGACGCCGACCACCGCCTGGTTCGGCAAGGCGGCGACGCCGGCCGCTGCCGATGAGGCCGACATTTCGGGCCATGTCGCCGCCGGTTGGGATCTGCGCGGCGAAGGCATGACGATCGCGCCGGACTATGGGATCGAACGTTTCTACCTGCCCGAGGGCCAGGGGCTGGCGATCCAGAATGACATGCGGGTGCGTCCGTTCGGAATCAAGCTGGCGTTGGCCAGCGACGGCACGGCGCAGATCAAAGCGCTGGTCGACGGCGATAAGACGCTGTTCGAGGAACCGCTTTATTAGATTGAGGCGCCGGTCCTCCTTCGCCAAGGCTTCGGAGGACACCTTCGGCTGCGTGCCTAAGGTGGCCTGCCACCCGAAGCTCGAAGAGCGAAGGGTGGTGCGGGTAGAGGGACTCGAACCCCCACGATCTCTCGCCAGAACCTAAATCTGGTGCGTCTACCAGTTCCGCCATACCCGCATGATCCGGCAATCCCATGTAGCCATCATTCTGTCAATGTCGGAGACAAGATGTCGGGCAAGGGCCGAAATGTGGTTATTCGCCTAAGCGCGAAGACTGTTGAAAATTAGGCTCGCCTGTGACAAAAGGCGTGTCAAATGTGACGGAACGCGACGATCCGCTTCTACAAGATGTGATAAGAAGTAGGAAAAACAAGAACTTATTCACATTTTGGAACGCAGTTTGGGAGAGTTTGAGCCGTATTTCCGGTCAAATCGCCAGGTTCCGTACCAAAAGCCATTCCCGGCAAGAATTACCGGCAGGCTGTGAACGGCAGGGAGCCGTTTGGCAGCCTCATTGGTGAAAACAAAGGTTTTACGATGCAGGTCACCGAAACACTCAATTCCGGTCTCAAGCGCGAGATCAAGATCACCGTGCCGGCCGGTGACATGGAAGCCAAGCTGATGGCCCGGCTGTCTGACGCGCGCAACAAGGTCCGCATCAACGGCTTCCGTCCGGGCAAGGTGCCGGTGCAGCACCTCCGCAAGGTCTATGGCAAGTCGTTCATGGCCGAGGTCGTCAACGAGATCCTCAACGACTCGACCCGCTCCATCATCACCGGGCGCGGCGAGAAGGCCGCCATGCAGCCCGAGGTCATCATGACCGAGGACGAGAAGGAAGCCGAGAAGATCCTGGCCGGCGGCGTCGATTTCGAATTTCGCCTCAACTACGAGGTCATTCCGGCCATCGAGATCAAGGATTTCTCCGACATCAAGGTGACGCGCCAGGTGTTCGACGTTCCGGATTCGGAAATCGACGACCAGGTCAAGCGCGTCGCCGAATCGGCGCGCAGCTACGAGCCGAAGACCGGCAAGGCCGCTGAAGGCGACCGCGTCTCGATCGACTATCTCGGCAAGATCGACGGCGAGGCTTTCGCTGGCGGCGCCGGCACCGACCAACCGCTGGTGCTGGGCTCCAAGGAGTTCATTCCGGGCTTCGAGGATCAGCTCGTCGGCACCAAGGCCGGTGACGAGAAGCAGGTCACCGTGACTTTCCCGGAAAACTACCAGGCCGCGCATCTGGCCGGCAAGGAAGCGACTTTCGACGTTACCGTCAAGGAAGTGTCGAAGCCTGGCGAACTGGAAATCAACGACGAGACCGCCAAGAACCTCGGCCTGGAATCGCTGGACAAGCTGCGTGAGATCGTGCGTGGCCAGATCGAAAACCAGTTCGGCTCGATGACGCGCCAGAAGGTCAAGCGCCAGCTGCTCGATCAGCTCGACGCGGCCTATTCGTTCGAAGCGCCGTCGAAGCTCGTCGAGGCGGAATTCAACAACATCTGGGCGCAGGTCAACCGCGACCTGGAAGCCGCCGGCCGCACTTTCGCCGACGAAGAGACGACCGAGGAAGAGGCGCGCGCCGAATATATGCGCCTTGCCGAGCGCCGCGTGCGCCTCGGCCTGGTGCTGGCCGAGATCGGCGAGAAGGCCGGTGTCACGGTATCGGACGAGGAACTGCAGCGCGGCCTGTTCGAGCAGGTTCGCCGCTTCCCGGCCAATCAGCAGCAGGAAGCCTTCGAATTCTACCGCGGCAACCCCGAGGCGCTGAACGCGCTCAGGGCGCCGATGTTCGAGGAAAAGGTGGTCGATCACCTGCTCGGGCAGATTTCGGTCACCGACGTCAAGGTCAGCAAGGAAGAGCTGATGGCCGACGACGAGGAGGCCGATACCGCGACCAAGGCGAAGCCTGCGAAGAAGGTGGCCGCCAAGAAGGCCGAAGCCAAGGCGAGCGAAGCCGCCGACGACGCGGAAGAGCCGAAGAAGAAGGCCGCGCCGAAGAAAAAAGCGGCCAAGGACGCCGAATAAGTCCGCATATTCCAATGAATTCCTAAAGGCCGCCTCCGGGCGGCCTTTTTCGTTGCGAAACTGCAACATCGGATTGGCTTGTGATGGGTGCCAGTGGCGATACGAAGCCTTGATCATTATCTGGTTGATTGAAAGACCAGAGGTAATTGGCGATGTCGTTGCGGGTGTTCGTGGAACTGAGGCGCGCTGCCGCCACAGGGTTTTTCCTGGCCTTGGCCTGCGGCGCTGCCGGGGCAGGCACGGACAATTGGCGTTTCGACACCGGCAATGACGGCCTCGTCACCGCGTCGGTCTATGCCACCAACAAGCTGATCACCGGCGGCGGCGCGCTGAGCTACAGCCCGGTGCTGACCATTGCCTGCCGGGCGGACGGCGAGCCCGCCTGGACCGAATGGCTGCAGTTGAACGACGCGGTCTCGGCCAGCCGGAAAATCACCATGTCGGTCGCCATCGACGGTTCCGGCAAATTCGACGAGAGCTGGTCCGTCGGCACACGCGGCAGGGTGCTTGTGCGCGACGGCGCCGATGGCATCAAGCGCCTCGTTCCGGCAAACCGCCTGCTGCTGTCATGGCGCTTCGGGCTGTTGTCCGGGCGCGGTCAGGCCGATTTCGACCTCGCCGGTTTCGGCGAGGCGGTCAGCCAGATTGCCGGCAGCTGCAAAACCGATCCGCCCTGATTTTTGGAAAAGCCGCAGCCTGTCGGGCCATCGCCACTGGGGTGGCTCTAACGGCACCATTTCTCGACGGCGAGCGCGATCGCCTTCGTGCAGTCGACGAGATCGCGTACCGAAACACGTTCATTCGGCTGATGTGCCTGCGCCGGATCGCCCGGGCCGAAGTTGACGGTCGGCGTGTTGCCGAGACCGGTCGGCAAGCCGATATCGCTGTGCGCGCCAAAGCCGCTGAGGACCGGCGACAAATTGGCCTGCTCGACCGCCTGCCGGAAGACGCCGACGAATGGATTGTCCGACGGGATTTCGGCGCAGTCGGCGTCGAGGATCCATTCGACGCGGGCAGGGTGCTTTCGCAGATAAGGGTCCGCCTGACAGACATTGGCGATATGCTCTTCGATCTCGCGTTTGACGTTGCCGCCCAGCTTGAATTCGTCATGCTCGCTTGGCAGGTACTGCGCGTCGATGATGATCTCGCCGCGGCCCGCCATCGAGGAGGGGTGTTCGCCGGCATTGATCTGGGTGACGATGATCTGGTTGGGCAGGTCCATCAGCGGATGGTTCTTCCTGGGGTCGAACATCCAGCGCCGGTTGAGGATGTCGATGCCGTCGAGGATTTGCCGGCAAAGCTGCACGGCATCGACCGGACCGCTCGAATACCAGGCGTTCGGCGTCAGTTCGGCATGGCCGCCTATGCCGTCGATGATGATCTTGCCCCAAAGGATCCCGTGACAGAGGGGAGCGATCTTGTTCGCCGTCGGTTCGGTCATGATACCGGCATCGGCGCGAAAGCCGCGATCGACCATGGCAAGCGAACCCATGCCGCCGATTTCCTCGTCGACGACGGTGGTGAAAACGACGTCGCCAGACAGGGGAACTTCGAGTTCCCTGAGGATCTCGACCGCCATCAGCATGCAGGCGACGCCGCCTTTCATGTCGACGGTGCCGCGGCCATGCAGGAATCCATCCTTGAGAACGGGCTGGAAGGGGTCGGTTGCCCAGTGTCCGGCGGCGCCTGGCGGGACGACGTCGATATGGCCGGTCAGCATGATGGAACGACCGCCGCCAGTGCCCTTCAAGACGCCGCCGAGATTGGGCCTGCCGTCGAACGTCCTGCCTTTGTTGGCGCCGGCGCGCCCCTTGTATTTTTCGTAGAGCGCGGGGCCGTCCGGATCCCAGAGATCGGTCGTAAAGCCCAGCGCCTCGATGCGCTTCTGCAGATAGAGCTGGCAATCGCGCTCGCCGGGACCTGCTTCCTTCGGGTTGGATTTCACGATCGAAGGGAAGGCGACGAGATCGCTCAGCGTTTCGACGATGCGATCGGCCGCTGCCTCGACGCGCGCGGCGATGGTCTCTTCCATGGAAGGCATTATGATCTCCAACGTTGGGAAAGCCGGTCGGCAAGCAGGACGAACACCAGAAGGGCGCCGACGATCCCCACCTGCCAGACCGTGTTGATGTTCAATTGCAAGAGGCCGGTCTTCAGCGTGACCAGCAGCAGAACAGCCGCGAACACACCACCGACGCCGCCGCGCCCCCCGGTGATGACGATGCCGCCGAGCATTGCGGCGGTCAGCGATTCGAGTTCGAGGTTCTGGCCGATATTGGGCCTGCCGCTGCCCAGCCAAGCGATCGAGACGAGGCCTGCGGCACCGGCAAGGGCACCGCTCAGCACATAGAGAATGAAGCGAACGCGCTCGACCGGGATGCCGACCAGTTTGGCCGAGCGTTCATTGAAACCCATGGCATAGATCCAGCGGCCCCAGGCGGTCGCCATCAGCACCAGGCCGGCAAGCGCGAAGCACGGGATGGCGAGTGTGAGGAAGGGAACGGGAATGCCCAGGAAAACCCCACGGCCCCACAGAAGCAGCCATGCGGGCACCCCCGCCTGCGCCGCGCCGCCGGTGACGGCAAGCGCGACGCCTGAATAGACGAAGAAGGTGCCGAGCGTGGCGATGAAGGGAAGAAGGGCGAGACCGTTGACCAGCCACCCGTTCATCGCACCGAGCAGTGCGCCGGCCAGGATGCAGATGACCGGCAACAGAACAGGCGGCAATCCAAGCTTCAGACAAAGCATGGCGATGATTGCCGAGAGCGAGACCGCACCGCCGACAGACAGATCTATGCCCGTTCCGCCGGCCAGGATGACCAGCCCTTGTCCGAGGCCGACCAGAGCGAGGATCGTCGAGAACTGCAGGATGGTGGTGACGGTGCCGAGATTGAAAACCGATGGTTTTAGCGCCAGCAGGCCCAGGATCACGATGAGCCAAAGTCCGCACAGCAAGGCGAGGGTCAGGGCAGGACCCTGCAGGTTCCGAAGCGTTTTCATGCGCGGGCTCGCTGGAACCGGGCCAGAGGGAGGCGGTTGGAGACGGCTTCGAAGCCGAGCACGCCAAGGATGAGAACGCCAGTGACGACGGGCTGCCAGAGCGAGGGAATACCGATCAGAAGCAGTCCGTTTTGCAGAATTCTGAGCAACAACACCCCAAGCACCGTGCCGATCAGGCTGCATCGCCCGCCCAATATGCTGGTGCCGCCGAGAATGACCGCCGCTATTGCATCGAGTGCCAGCGTGCTGCCGATCGTCATTTCGACATTGCGGTATGTGGCGACGTAAAAAGTGGCGGCGATGCCGGTGAGGACACCGCTGATGACGAAGGTCGCGAAGCGTATCTTGACCACCGGGATTCCCGACAGCCGCGCCTTCTCTTCCGAATTGCCGATTGCCAGCAGGTGCAATCCATAGGGCGTGCGCCGCAACGCCAGCCATACGGCGAGATAGGCAACGGCTATGGCGAAGGCCGCGACGGGGATCCCCAACACAGTGGTTGAGAGAAGATCGGTGAGGCTCGAAGGCAGGCCGGAGAGCCATTGCCCGCCAAGCAGGACGAAGACGGCGGTGCGGTAGACGCCCAGCAGGCCAAGCGTTCCGACGATCGCCGGAACGCGGCCGAGAACGACCACCGCGGCCGTCACGCAGCCCAGCACCGCGCCGGCCATGGGACCCGCGACGATCGCCAGGAACGGGCTGCCATCGGCGCCGAGTATGCGCCCGATGGCAATGGCGGCGAGGCCCATGACGATACCGATCGAGACATCGATACCGCCCATGGCCAGAAGCAAGGTCATGCCAAGGCCGATCAACAGCAGTTCGACGCTGTTGCGCAGCACAGTCACCGCATTGCCCGAGGTGGCATAATGCGGCGATGCGACGGAGAAGATGGTGATCGCCAGCAGGCAGGCGACAAGCAGGGACCATTCCCGCCCGTTCATGGAGAAGATACCGTTTCCAGACCGTCGCACCGTATTCATGTCAGGGCTCAGAAGTTGAACTTGTCGACATTGTCCTTGGTGAAGACGGCTGGCGGGCCGAGCAGAAGAATGCCCTTCGCGGCATCATAGGTGGCGGGCTTTTCCAGGCCGGTGATGTTGTTCTCGGCCTCGAAGCTCTTGCCATCGATCAGCTGCTTGCCGGCCCAGACCGTGAGATAGCCGAGCTGTTCGGGATCCCACAGCACGGTGAAGCCGAAGGCGCCGCTCTTCAGGTAGGATCGCGCGGTGTTGGGGCTGCAATAGCCGGCGCCGATGACCGAGCCGATCTTGCCCGCGGTTTCGATCGCCTGGGCGACGCCCGGGCAAGTCGAGGAGGCAACGGCGATGATGGCCTTGATGTCGGGATTGGCGGCCATGAGGTCGCCCGAGATCTGCGCGGCGCGCTCGGCAGTGCCGCCGGCAAATTGCGGAGCCAGCAGCTTCAGCTTCGGATATTTGGCGGTTGCCTCCTTCTGCATGAAGCCGATCCAGGCGTTCAAATTGGATGCCGTGGCTTCGCCCGAGACGATGCCTATCGTCGCGTCCTCGCCGACGCGCTTGACGAGTTCGTCGATGATCGTCGTGCCGAGGCCTTCGTCGGTCGCCTGGGCCACATAGACCGCGCGGCCGCTGTCGGGCGCGTCGCTGTCGCTGGTGAACAGTTTTATGCCCTTGGCCTTGGCGCTCTCGACCACGGGAGCGATGCTGGAGGCATCGAGCACGCTGACCGAGATCGCTTCGACGCCCTGGTCGATCAAGTTCTGCACGATCTGCAACTGGTCGACCGGATTGGTGTCGACAGGGCCGGAATAGATGAAGTCGACGCCGAGATCCTTGGCGGCGCGATTGCCGCCGGCTTCCATGGCGTTGAAATAGGGAATGCCGATCAGCTGCGGGACGAAGGCGACCTTGTGCTTGTCGGCCGCATGCGCCGCCGTGGCAACGGCGAGCGACAGGGCCGAGGCGGCGAGCACTTTCCTTAGATGTGAAAGCATTGTGGTTTTGATCCTCTCTGGAATGACGTGCGTTTCAGTTTGTTTTTTCGAGCGCCCGCACGTCGGGATGGGCGCCTGTTATGAGCGATACGACTTCCTCGTGATTGGTCTCGGTGGCCAGCCGTTCGGCCACCTTGCGGCCGCGTCGGAAGACGACGATGCGGTCGGCGACTTCGAACACTTCGGAAATGTTGTGGCTGATGAGGACGACGGCGCAGCCGCGCGCGGCAAGCCGCCGCGTCAACGCCAGCACCTTGCGGGTCTCGGCGACGGCAAGGGCTGCCGTCGGTTCGTCCATGATGACCAGTTTGGCGTTCAGATTGAGCGCACGGCAGATGGCGACGGCCTGGCGCTGGCCGCCAGACAGGCTGCCGACCGGCGCTTCGGGGTCGGAAATGTGGGCGTCTAACTCTTGCAGCAGCCCATCGACGCGCTGGCGCATCTCGCCGCGCTTCAGAAAGGGGATGCCCAAAATGGAGCGTTTCAATTCACGGCCGAGAAAGACGTTCTCGGCGATCGACAGGTTCTCGGAAAGCGCCAGTTCCTGGAAAATCGTCGCGATTCCCGATGCGGCCGCATCCTTGGGCGAGGAGAAGGCCACCGGATTGCCTTCGATGATGATCTCGCCCTCGCTCGGCGGATGGGCGCCCGCCAGGATCTTGATGAAGGTCGATTTGCCCGCGCCATTGTCGCCGAGCAGCGCCAGCACTTCGCCGGAGCGGACTTCCAGGTCGACATTGGCGAGCGCCGTCAGCGCGCCGAAGCGCTTGGCGATGTTCCTGGCGACAAGAAACGGGGCTGTCATGGCGGTTTCCCAGCGGTTGCTGATCGGGTTGAGTGGCTAGATGGTCTTGCTCACCCAGCGCAGCACATTGGTCCAAAGCCTGGCATAGCCGGGCCATTCGACGAAGCT
Source organism: Mesorhizobium sp. ES1-6 (assembly GCF_020164775.1). NCBI lineage: Bacteria > Pseudomonadati > Pseudomonadota > Alphaproteobacteria > Hyphomicrobiales > Phyllobacteriaceae > Mesorhizobium > Mesorhizobium sp. ES1-6. The sequence goes on along the minus strand of NZ_JAIUGU010000001.1, from coordinate 770,235 downwards.
GTTCGGCAGCCAGTGCGGCCCGATATCCGACGTCCAGACCAGCGTGCGCCCCTCGCCATGGCGCCCGGTAACCAGCAGCGGATGACCGCCCTGGTCCCGCGGCAACCGCGCCAGCACCTCGACATCATCCCGGTCGCGGGTAACGACCTCGTTGGCGCCGAGAAGAATGGGCCATTCACCGTCGATGCCGGCAAACAGCGGATGATCCATGGGACCGGTGATCTCGGGCCGGAAGCCCTCCGGGATTTCGAGCCGGTCGTCATTGGGAAGGCAGGTTACCGGCAGCGCATCCTCGACGGCCGTGCGATGCCAGCGGGCCTTGCCGTCAATGCCCTGGAAGCTGAAATAGCCGCCGATCATGACCAGCCCACCGCCGGCTTGCGTCCAGTCGCGAAGAAGCTTGAGCCGGTTGGGAACGGTCTTGCCGTGCAGCCAGACGTCAGGATGCAGCAGCAGCGAATTCGCGCCGATATCGGACAGGATGATCGCCCTGTATTGCGACAGGCCTTCCATGGTGAAAGGCAGCTTTTCGACGGCTTCGTGGGCCGGCATGTATTCGAGATCGAATTCGCTGTCCTTCAGGGCGTTGACCAAAGGTGTCGCGCCGAGATGGAAGGTGACGCTGCCGAACTGGTCGAAACCCTTGTAGTGGGTGGCCGAACTCATCCAGCTCTCGCCGACCAGAAGGACTTTCGCTTTCGTCATGATCATGTTTCTCCCGATATTGCCTGGTGTGGGATGCTTTCATCCCGGTAAGGTATCGATTTAGCTTGCCATCACGTCATTCGCTAAAGCGGTGGCCTTCAATGTCGTGAAGTCGGCGATGTACCCTTGAGCGCCCTCGACGGTGGTCGTCAGGCTGGCGCCGATCGCCGCGTAGCGGGCCGCTGTTTCCAGCGATGCGCCATGCAGCCACAGACTGAGGAAGATGCCGGCGAAGCTGTCGCCGGCACCGGTCGCGTCGACCCTGTTGACGGGCAGCGCCGGGACCTCGATACGCGGTCCGCCCGTCGACGGAAAGACGACCGCGCCGAACTCGCCAAGGGTGAGCACGACCGTTCCGCGCGGCTTGACGCGCGACAGGATCAGCCGCACCTCTTCGATCATGGTCGCCACTCCGGTGCGAAAGCCGAAAATCTCGCGCATCATGACGTCGTTGATGAAGGTCAGGTCGATCTGCCTGATCATCCGCGCAAAGACTTCGGGCGTCCGCGCGCTCCTGGGCAGACCGGCGGAATGCAGGCTCACTTTCCATCCGGCTTGATGAAAGCGCTCGATGGAAGCGGTCATCGTGTCATAATGAAAGCCTTCGATGTGCAGGCAGGCGGGGCGTAGCTCGGGTTTGATCTCCAGATTGGCGGTCAGGTCGACTTCGCCCAGTTCGAACGGTTCGCTGATGATGGTGCGGCTGCCGTTGCGTTCGATGATGACGATCGCCTGCGAAAGCCGGTTGTTGGGCGTGCTGCGGATAGGCAAGGCGTGGACGCCCAGTTTCGAAAGCGCGCCAAGCGCCCAGTCGCTCTCCGCGTCCTGGCCGACCGCCGTCGCCAGTTCCACGTCCAGCGCATAGGGCGCCCCGACGCCAGCGGCGGCAACCGCAAGGTTGGCCGCGGGGCCGCCCAGCGCTTTTTCGATATGGCTTGCCGTGATCCGGTCGTCGCGATGCGGCAGCACGTCGACGCGGCACAGGAAGTCGACGCTCACCCGGCCCGCCACCAGAAGCCTCGGCAAATGGTCGAGATTCTTCAGCCGCTGCGGCGCGCGGCCGGGCAGGGAGCGTGCAAAGGAACTCGGCCGGTACATCAAGGCGGCGATCGCCTTCTCGATGCGGTCCCGCGTGCCGTCCTTCAGCCCGGCTGTGCCATTGATGAAGTTCGAAACCGTGCCGATGGAGACACCGGCCGTTCGTGCGACATCCGCTATGGTCGGGCGCTTGCGTTGCAACTGCGTCATCCAATTGAAGCGTTTCAAACCGTAACAGCGGAAATGCCAGCCCTCAACGAAATCATCTTTCAAAAAACTGGATGCGCCGCTTCGTCTGTGGAAGATTGATCCGCAAAACGCACGATATCGGGATCGTCCTTTCCAAGATTGAACGATTTTCAAATTACGGCCAAGACGTCACCCGCTTTGGCGGGACCTTGGACCTAGATCAGCAGCAGGCCCTTCATGCTGGCGTATCCTTTCCGCCCGATGATGATGTGGTCGTGCACGGAAATGCCCAGCCGCTTGGCGGCTTCGATGATCTCTTTCGTCATCTCGATATCGGCGCGCGACGGCGTCGGGTCGCCCGAGGGATGATTGTGGACCAGGATGATCGCTGTCGCCGACAGTTCGAGCGCGCGCTTGACCACTTCGCGGGGATAGACCGGCGTGTGGTCGACCGTGCCTGTCTGCTGCACCTCGTCCGATATCAGTGCGTTCTTCTTGTCCAGGAACAGGATGCGGAACTGCTCGCGCGCCTCGAACGCCATGGCCGAGTGGCAATAGTCGAGAAGCTGCTGCCATGAGGCCAGGACCTCGCGGCCTTGAACCTCGCCGCGCGCCATGCGCTGTGCCGTTGCCGCAACCACCTTCAGGTCGAACGCCACCACCGGACCGATGCCCTTGATCTCCTGCAGAAGGCCAACGGGCGCGCCGAGCACTTCGGCCAAGGTGCCGAAGCGGGCCAGCAGCGCCTTGGCGACCGGCTTGGTGTCGGCGCGCGGGATCAGGCGGAAGAGCAGGAGTTCCAGAAGCTCATAGTCGGGCAAGGCATCCGGACCGGCCGACGCAAAGCGCTCGCGCAGACGATCGCGATGGCCGAGATAATGGGGCTTTTCGGCTGGGGCGGGCTTTGCCTTCGCGGCTTGCCGGACCGGCACTTCGGAGAAGAAACCGCGCTCGTCGTCGTCGCCTTGTCTCGCCATGTACCGCCCATATCCAGCCCGCAGCCGAGCAATGATCGCTGATCCCCACGAAATACTAGGACGGCGGGCGGGGGCGGTCGAGGTCTTTTCGGCGCTGCCAATCAAGCAATAACCGTCAAGAGGCTGGGCCGCTCCCAGTCGGCGGCAGGGAATGAGTAACCTCCGCCTTCGACGCAATGTTGCGGCAATGGGGCGCGTGCAAGCTCTCGGTGTCGTCACTGACAACGCCACATTAGGAGACAACCAAGATGCCCAGGCTCATTCGTATCCTGCTGTCCGCCGGGCTGCTTCTTGGCTTCGCCCCGGCAATGGCTGCCCCGATGATCGATGCCGGACCCGCCGTTAGCCGCCCGGATCAGCACTTTCCGATCCATGTCATCCAATACGATGATCCCTGCACTGACGGCCGTTACAACGACGGGAGGCCGCATGATTGCCGCGAGATCCTGCGCATGCTGGATCACCGCGAGCATTATCGGGAAAGGCACCGGAACTACGCGCGCGAACGCTACGATCCCTGCACGGATGGCAGGGTCAGCGATGGCCGTCCGCGCAGTTGCCGGGAAATAATGCGCTGGTTCCGAGACCAGGACGAGGACGAGGACTGGCGGCCACGCCAACACTGGAAATAGGCGCGAAACAGAACAGGCGATTGAGGGCCACGGGCTCCTAGGCTGGCAGGCCGGGGCGGTCGAGCTTTTTGGGCGACAGGGTGAAAATCTCGCAGCCGGTGTCGGTCACGCCGACCGTATGCTCGTATTGCGCCGACAGCGAGCGATCGCGCGTCACCGCCGTCCAGCCATCCGACAGCACCTTCACATGCGGCCTGCCGAGATTGATCATCGGCTCGATTGTGAAGATCATGCCGGGGCGCATTTCCACGCCTTCATTGGCGCTGCCGTAGTGCAGGATGTTGGGCGCGTCGTGGAACAGCTGGCCGACGCCGTGACCGCAGAAATCGCGCACCACCGAGCAGCGCTCTGCTTCGGCGTAGGTCTGGATGGCAGCGCCGATGGCGCCGGTGCGCGCGCCCGGCCTGACCGCGGCGATGCCGCGCATCAGGCATTCATGGGTGACCTCGAGCAAGCGCTCGGCGGCGCGCTTGATCGTGCCGACCGGATACATGCGCGAGGAATCGCCATGCCAGCCATCGAGGATGTAGGTCACGTCGATGTTGACGATATCGCCATCCTTTAGCGGTTTGTTATCGGGAATGCCGTGACAGACGACATGGTTGATCGAGGTGCAGGACGATTTCGTGTAGCCGCGATAGTTGAGCGTGGCCGGCAGTGCGCCATGATCCATGCCGAACTCGAAGACGAAACGGTCGATCGTGTCGGTGGTGACGCCGGGACCGACCATCGGCGCCAGCTCGTCAAGGCAGCGCGCGGTGAGGTCGCATGCTTTGCGCATGCCGGCAAAGCCTTCCTCGCCATAGAGGCGGATCTGGCCGGTGTTTCTGAGCGGTGCCGTGGCGGCGTCGAGATAGGTGACCATTTTGTCCGTATAGAAGATGACGCGTCGCAGGAGTGCTGGCGCGAATATGCCACCAGATTTGGCACTTGGCGGCGAAAGGTTCAAGGAAGAACTGCCTGGTGCGGCTCCCGCCGCCCGGATATTCGCTTGCCGAACCCGACCGGAGCGCTCGTCCTTGGCGCGCTGTTCGCCTTGCCGTCGGCCTATGTCTTGCTGATGGTGGTGCCCATGGCCTTCGACGCGGAGACCGACCCGGCCAACCAGTAGTCGCTGCCTGGTGCGCCGGAAAGCCTTGCCGGGCCGGCTGTGCCGGCAGGGCTTTCCCTGGCCGGCTGCAGCAGAAGCGGCTGCTTCCGCAGTGACGACACATTTTCGTGGCACAAACGGATAAAGCAACTTTTGACGACGAACGGCGTTGCTTGGGCGACGCCAGTTCGGGAGATGTTGGATGGACAGATTGCAATTCGAGGTACCGGTGCGCATCGCACCAGGTCCCGGCTTGCCGGTCGAGGAAATCTACAGCGTCGAGCAGGCGCTCGATTTTCTGCAGGACTGGCCAGCGCGCCGGCAGGGCCCGGTGTATCAGAAAGCCTTCAATGCCTGTTTTGGCGCCACGGTGGACGTGGTCGAGACCGAAGACGCCTGCCGGGCGTTCATGGCGTTCTGCCGCGTCACCGGATTGATGGCCGGCGACATGATGGCGCCGCGCAAGCGCGGCGGCGAGGCGAGACCGCTGCAGGCCTGAGGCGGCTTCGAATCCCCGGGTGACCAGCTCATCTTCCGGCGCGCATGACAATGTCACGTGCGGCGATGCTTCGGCTCGCCTCGTTAAGCTTCCGTTTCCACCTTCGCGGTTAGCCATTGCTTGTTCGGCAATGGTTGATTCGTTGCGTCAGTTTCATGGTTCGGAAGATGTCCCCAGAAAAAGTCCGTGCGTTCCCGATCGATCGTCAGCTATTCTTGGTCAGGGAAGTGGCCGCTACGCTCGGTAGTCTAAACGGCGAGAAGGCCACATCGTTCTGGAGGGCCAAGGCGGCGGAGCTGCTTGATCGGATCATAGGATCGGGCAGAGACAGGGCTACGGCCAGTGACGAAGTACGCAGGTTTTTCCTTGCTGTACAAAGAGAATTGTCGGCCGGGTCGGTTGCTGAGCCGGCGCCAGTTCTTTCTGCTTGAAGCAGATTTTATTCCATAGTCTTGTGCTACTTCCCAACAATACGTAACCACCCGATGGTTGCTGCGGTTTCTGTGTCTAAACGGCAACAGAGTATCTAAATTACCTCATATCTATTCTTGAGAATACCCGGCCGTGGCTGCGATCTGATAGGTTGCATTAGCAAGGGATGATTCGTTCCGGGTTGGGCGCGGGTCGGGGGGATGGCGATGGCTCTTCGGGAGAGTGCGGTCGGGTCGCGTGGTGTTTCAGCATGGCTGAAACCTCGATGTCTCGGTATTTCCGGCTTCGTGGCGGCAGCTGCCGTGACCTTGGTCATGGCGGCGATGCTGTTCATTGGTCCGACCGGTCCCGCCAAGGCGGCTTGCGTTGCGGCCAGTGGCAATGTCGAGAACTGCACAGGCGCGCCAAATGCCGACATCAGCTATACCGCGCCGGGCGTCACGACGCTCAACGTCAATACGCTGACGATCGATCCCAGCCGGATATCGTTGACTGGGACAGGCGCTGCCCCCGCTGACCCAAGTGCGGGTGTGCAGCACTACACCTGCAGCAGCAATGATCCAGCGCGGTGCACGATCACGCCGGCGACGCCTGCCAGCAACGGGCATCCCGCTACCGCCGAGTCGTGCGCTGGGCCCGATTGCGTCGCGCCGCCCGCGACAGCGGCAGGTGGACCATCTGGCAATTCCGGTCCGACACTTACGGTCAACTACAACCAGCCTGCGGCCAACACCAATACATCCGGCAGCGGCGCGGTGATCGCGAACGGCACCATCGGCGTGCTTGGGTCCTCAAGCGGCAGCCGCGGCGGCAATGGCAGCAATGGCTACGTCTTTTCCAACGGCGGCGACGGTCACGACGGCGCCGATGGCGGTAGTGTTACGGTCAACGTCACCGGAGCCGTCCAGACGAGCAACAATTGCGTATTGCCAACGGCATGTCCCAACGCGGGCATCGTTGCGAGCAGCGTTGCTGGCGATGGCGGCGACGGCGGCGACGCCAAAGGCATCTCGGGCAATGCCGGCGACGGTGGCTTGGGTGGCAGTGGTGGCACGGCTACGGCCAACTTCAATGGCGGCAGCGTCGAGACCTTCGGTAACTACTCCGCTGGTGTCGTCGCTATCAGCCAGGGCGGTCATGGCGGCAATGGCGGCGGTGGCGGCGGCCTGGTCTTCAACCCCGGCGGCGGCAGTCCGGCTGGCAGCGGCGGCAACGCCAACGTCTTCACCGGCGTCGGCACGACGATCGTCACCCACGGTATCTATTCGCACGGCATAGTCGCGCAATCGATCGGCGGCGGCGGCGGCGGCAGCGCCGGCGGTTTCGGCCTCTTCTCTTCTTCCGGCGGTAGCGGCGGCAATGGCGGCAATGGCGGCATCGTCCAGGTCACCAACAATGCCGCCATCACCACCTGGGGCAACAATTCGCAAGGCATCCTCGCCCAGACAATCGGCGGTGGCGGCGGCGACGGCGGTTCGAATTTCGGCCTGTTCGCCTCGGGTGGCAGCGGCAGTCTCGGCGGCAATGGCGGTCCGGCCAATGTCGTGACCGTCGGGGTCACCAATTCGGGCGCGATCGTCACCCACGGCCAGGAATCGAACGGCATCCTTGCCCAGTCGATCGGTGGCGGCGGCGGCAATGGCGGCAATTCGGGCGGTCTCGTGTCGCTCGGCGGCAACGGCGCCTCGACCACCAATGGCGGCATCGTCGAAGTGACGAACACCGCCGCCGGTTCCATCGACACCGACGGCAAGCAGTCGGCCGGCATCTTCGCGCAGTCTGTCGGTGGTGGTGGCGGCAATGGCGGTACGTCCGGCGGCCTGTTCTCTGCTGGCGGCAAGGGCGGCGCGGGCGGTAATGGCGCCCGCGTGACGGTCACCAATGCCGGCGATATCGAGACCGGCAAGAACGCGATCTTCGACAGCACGGCGGCGGTCAATTCGGCCGGCATCTTCGCGCAATCGGTCGGCGGCGGCGGCGGCAATGGCGGCGGCGCCTTCTCCGGCGGCCTCGGCTTCAGCGTGGCCCTTGGTGGCGCTGGCGGCAGCGGTGGTACGTCCGGCGCCGTCGAGGTGCTGCGGGACGCCAGCGACACCGCCTATTCCATCATCACCCATGGCGACCAGTCCGACGCTGTGTTCGCGCAGTCGATCGGTGGCGGTGGGGGCAATGGCGGCTTTGCGGTTTCGGGCGCGATCGGCCCCCTTGCCCTTGCCATGGGCGGAGCGGCCGGCAATGCCAGTGACGGCAACACGGTGACGGTGGAGACCGCCGGCTCGCTGACGACCTACGGCGACGGCTCGCGCGGCATCTTCGCGCAATCGATCGGTGGCACGGGTGGCAATGGCGGCGCGGCGATCGCGGTCGCGGTCAATGCCACGGGAACGTTCGCGGCGGCGATCGGCATCGGCGGCAATGGCGGGAAGGGCGGGGCATCGAAGCTCGTTACAGTGTCGAGCCTGAGCGACATTTCGACATCTGGCGACAATGCCGCCGGCCTCGTCGCGCAGTCGGTCGGCGGCGGCGGTGGCAACGGTGGCTATTCGATCGGCGGTGCGATCGGCGGGATCGGTATCGCGGTCAACATCGGCGGCCAAGGCGCCGGCGGCGGTGCCGGTGCGGATGTCATCGTCGGCAGCTCCGGCTCGATCCATACCAAAGGCGAGAACTCGACCGGCATCCTGGCGCAATCGATCGGCGGCGGCGGCGGCAATGGCGGCTTTACGGTCTCGGCGGCAATTGGCGTCGGCGCGGCAAGCGTCGGCCTTGGCGGCGCCGGCGCCGACGGCAGCAACGCTGGAAACGTCATCGTCAACGCCGACGGTGCCAACCATGCGGTCACCATGGCCGCTTATACCGGCACCTGGAACCTGGTCACCGAAGGCAAGAACGCCGTCGGCGTCCAGGCTGAAAGCATCGGGGGCGGCGGCGGCAATGGCGGCTTCTCCGGCAGTCTGACACTTGGCGGCGTGGCCGCCGTCGGCGTCAACCTTGGCGGCAAGGGCGGTGGCGGTGGCGATGCCGGCACGGCGACCGTCAACAATGGCAAGAAAGTCGGCAATGTCGTCACGCAAAACAGCATCCTGACCATCGACGACGGATCAACGGGCATCCTGGCGCAGTCGATCGGCGGCGGTGGCGGCAATGGCGGCTTTGCCGTGACGGTGAGTGGCTCCGGCTCCTACGAGGGCGCCGGCGGCGCGGCGGCGGTATCGATCGGCGGCAGCGGCGCCACGGGCGGCGTCGGCAAGGATGTTTTCGTCACCAGCTACGGCAACATCGCTACATACGGCAAACAGGCTGACGGCATTCTGGCACAGTCGATCGGCGGCGGCGGCGGCAATGGCGGCTTCAGCGTCGCCGGCACGTTCACCACCGGCGCGTTCGGCGCCTCGGTGGCGATCGGCGGCAGCGGCGGCACCGGCCAGCTCGCCGGCGCGGTCACCGTGACCTCGACCGGCAACATCCAAACGCATGGCGACCAGTCGATCGGCATCATGGCGCAGTCTGTGGGCGGCGGCGGCGGCAATGGCGGCTTCGCCGGTTCCGGCGCGATCACGCTGCAGGGTGTGGCAGCAGCGGTCGGCCTGGGCGGCAATGGTGCCGGCGGCGGCAGCGCCAAGACGGTCAAGGTCACCTCGACCGGTAACATCACCACTTATGGCGACCAGTCGATCGGCATCCTGGCGCAGTCGGTGGGCGGCGGCGGCGGCAATGGCGGCTCGACCGTGTCGCTGGCTTTAGGTCTGGATGCGGGCATTGCCGTTGGCCTTGGCGGTAAGGGCGGCGCGGCGGGCGCCGGTCTCGACGTCACGGTCATATCGACCGGCAATATTTCGACTGGCGCGGGCTTCACAGCTGGAGACGTGCGCGGCACGGGTGCCGCCGGCATCCTGGCGCAGTCGGTTGGCGGCGGCGGCGGCAATGGCGGCTTTGCCGGATCGCTCGGCGGCGGCAAGTCGATCGCTATCGGCGTCTCGCTTGGCGGTAACGGCGCCGGTGGTGGCGCCGCCGACATCGTCAAGGTGACGAGTACCGGCAACATCTCGACGAATTTTGACAATTCCTCCGGCATCATCGCCCAGTCGATCGGCGGCGGCGGCGGCAATGGCGGCTTTGCGGTCGCCGTCTCGGGCGCGATCGGCGATCCTGACGCGGCTACGGCGGCTGTCGCCATCGGCGGCAAGGGCGGCGTCGGCGGCGTCGGCAAGGACGTGACGGTGACGAGCACCGGTACGATCACAACGACCGGCAAGTTCTCCAACGGCATCCTGGCGCAATCGGTCGGCGGCGGTGGCGGCACAGGCGGCTTTGCCATCGCGGGCTCGGCGACGACAGGCAATGCCGGCATCGGCGTCGGCGTCGGCGGCAAGGGCGCGACCGGCTCGACCGCCGGCAAGGTGGTCGTCAACAGCTATAGCCTCGTCGACGGCAACGGCCTGCCGGTGCTGCAGGCGCCGCCGTCAAACACCGTTTCGATCTGGACCCAGGGCGACAATTCTTCCGGCATCTTCGCGCAGTCGGTCGGCGGCGGTGGCGGTTCGGGCGGCTTCGCCGGCAGCCTTGGCGTTGGGCTTGGCGGTGGCGGGCTGGGCGTCAGCATCGGCGGCGGCGCCGGATCCGGCTCGAATGCCGATACGGTCACCGTCACCAGCTACAACAATATCCTGACGCAAGGAAAAGATTCTTTCGGCATACTGGCGCAATCGGTGGGCGGCGGCGGCGGCAATGGCGGTTTCGCCATCGCGCTGTCAGGCAGCAACGCCATGGCAGCCAGCGTCGCGGTGGGCGGCTCCGGCTCGAGCGGCGGCGCCGCCGAGGCCGTCACCGTCACCAGCAATGGCAGCATCGAGACCGATGGCGACGGCTCGCATGCGATCTTCGCCCAATCGGTCGGCGGCGGCGGCGGCAATGGCGGTGGCGCCGTGGCCGGCACGCTGACCGGCCGGGGTGCGGGCAGCCTGGCCGTCGGGGTCGGCGGCTCGGGCGACAATGGCGGCGACGCCAAGTCGGTAACGGTCACCTCGACCGGCGATCTCAGGACCGAAGGTTTGAAGGCCGACGGCATCCTGGCGCAGTCGATCGGCGGTGGCGGCGGCAATGGCGGGTTCTCGGGCGCGCTTGCGATCACCGCGGGTCAGGGCGCGGTGGGCGTCGGTGTCGGGGGTTCGGGCGCCGGCGGCGGCAATGCCGATACGGTCACCGTGACCTCGACCGGCAATATCGTTACCCTAAAGAACGGTTCGAACGGCATCCTGGCGCAATCGGTGGGCGGCGGCGGCGGCAATGGCGGCGCGGCGGTGACCATCGCCGGCTCCGCGCAGCAGGCGGCCGCGGCCGTTTCAGTCGGCGGCAGCGGCGCCAAGGGCGGCACCTCCAAACTGGTCACGGTCAACAATACCGGCACGATCGACACGACGGGCGACAAGGCGAACGGCATCCTGGCGCAGTCGATCGGCGGCGGCGGCGGCACAGGTGGCTTTGCGATTTCCGGAGAGATGGTCGTCGACGGCGCCGGCGGCGCCGCCGTCAGTGTCGGCGGCAACGGTGGCACCGGCCAGGATGGCGGTCCCGTCATCGTCAACAGCAATGTCGGCACCACCCTCGCCGACAACAACGCAACCGTCCACACCGTCGGCGGCGATTCCAACGGCATCTTCGCGCAGTCGGTCGGCGGCGGCGGTGGCGATGGAGGTTTCTCCGGCGCCATCTCAGTCACCGGCCAGAATGCCAAGGCCGCGATCGCCGTGTCTGTCGGCGGTTCAGGTGCGGGCTCCGGCGACGGCAAGACCGTCAATGTCACTTCGGTCGATAACATCCTGACCGAAGGCAACGGCGCAAACGGCATCCTGGCACAGTCCGTCGGCGGTGGCGGTGGCAATGGCGGCTTCTCCTTTGCCGCGACCATCAAGGGCTCGCTCGGCAAGAATCCGAGCAAAAACGGCGCGGTTTCGGTATCGCTCGGCGGCGGGGCCGGTTCCGGCGGCGATGCCGAGAAGGTCACGGTCGATTCAACCGGCATCATCCAGACCGGCGGTGATAAGGCCTTCGGCGTCCTGGCGCAGTCGGTTGGCGGCGGCGGCGGCACCGGCGGGCTCAGCGTGGCGGCGGCTCTCAACCTCGGTGAGGGCGGCAATCAGATCACCGCCGCCGTCGGCGGCGAGGGCGGTGGCGGCGGCACGGGCGGCGAGGTGCTGCTGACGCGCCACGGTTCGACGATCACAACCGGCGATCAGTCCGTTGGCCTCTTCGCACAGTCGGTCGGTGGCAGCGGCGGCAATGGCGGCATGGCGATCTCCGGCGTGATTGCCGGCACCGACGCCAAGACCTTGTCGGCCAGCGTCGGCGGCTTCGGCGGTGCTGGTACCAACAGCGGCAAGGTGACGATCGACAATACCGGCGCGATTTCGACCTATGGCATCGAATCCCATGCCATCCAGGCACAGTCGATCGGCGGCGGCGGCGGCAATGGCGGCATGGCCGTCTCGGCGGTGATCGGCTCGCTGGGCACCGGAACCAATTTCAATGCCGGCGTCACGGTCGGCGGCTTCGGCGGAGACGCCGGTTTTGCCGGCGACGTGTTCGTCACCAATCACGGCCTGTTGCAGACCGGCCTGCTCGCGGCGGGCCAGACCACGACCAACGGCGATGGCGCTTACGGCATCTTCGCGCAGTCGGTCGGCGGCGGCGGCGGTTCCGGCGGCAACGCCATCACCGGCGTGCTCGGCCTCAACGGCAACAATGCGGGCACGCAGGTCAACGTCAGTGTCGCGGTCGGCGGCTCGGCGGGCAACGGCAATACGGGTGGCAACGTCACTATCAGACAGTATGGCGGCATCGAAACCAGCGGCGTGGGCGCTTTCGGCATCCTGGCGCAGTCGATCGGTGGAGGCGGCGGCACCGGTGGTCGAGCCAATTCGATCTCGCTGCAGCTTGGCGCGAAATGCACCCTTCCGAAAGTCTGCGAACCGGCCGGCGGCAAGCCGAACTGGAATCTTCAGGCGACGGTTGGCGGCGCCGGTGGAACCGGCAACGACGCCGAGACCGTCGACGTCGGCAATTATGATTTCATCATCACCCATGGCGACAAGTCGTCCGGCATCGTCGCACAATCGATCGGCGGCGGCGGCGGCATCGGTGGCGACGCTTATGTGGGAACGGGTGGCCTCTTCGCGATACCTTACGTGCCGGTCGATCCGACGCTGCTGCTGAAGCCGCTCGGCACCAGCAGCCTGACCAGGTCCGGCACGGTCGCCATCGGCGGCAACGGCGCTGGCGGCGGCAATGGCGGAACCGTCATCGTTGCCAACGAAGGCGTGATCACCACCTTCGGCACCAAGTCGGATGGCATTCATGCGCAGTCGATCGGCGGCGGCGGCGGCGATGGCGGCGACGGCCAGGCCGGCGCGCTCGGCACCGTCGGCATCGGCGGCCGGGGCGACGCCGCCGGCAATGGCGGCTCGGTCACCGTCACCAACGGCAAGGCCGACCTCAGCCAGGCCGGCACGGCCACCATCGAGACGCACGGCACGTCGCCAACCCCGCCGGCCGAAGGCGCCCCGAGCGCCGATCCGGAGCAAGGCTATTCCGCCGGCATCTTCGCGCAGTCGGTCGGCGGCGGCGGCGGCACCGGCGGCGGCGCCGGCGGCCTGCTGTCGCTCGGAGGTTCCGGGAAAGCCGGTGGTATAGGTGGCCACGTCACGGTCAACAATTATGGCGGCATCCTTACGCATGCCGATGATTCCGTTGGCATTTTCGCGCAATCGATCGGCGGCGGCGGCGGCGCCGGCGGTTCGCTCGGCATCAGCGCGATCGCCGTCGGCGGCTCTGGCGGCTCCAGCGGCAATGGCGGCCAGGTGGATGTCATCAACGACGCCATGATCGAGACGCACGGCATCGATTCCTATGCCATCCAGGCGCAGTCGGTGGGCGGCGGCGGTGGATCGGGCGGCGGCAAGAATGGCGGCATCACCGGCTCGATCCCGGCCCTGATCTCGATCGGCGGCGCCGGCGGCTCATCCGGTATCGGCGGCATCGTCAACGTCACCAACAACAACAGCCTGCACACTTATGGCGCAGGCGCCGACGGCATCAACGCGCAGTCGATCGGCGGCGGCGGCGGTTCGGGCGGCCGCGCGATCGGCTTCATCGCCGTTGGCGGCAAGGGCGGCGATGTTGGCAACGGGACCATGGCCGGCAGCAATGGCGGCGGCGGCGCGGTCACGGTCAACAACAATGCCAATGGCACGATCACGGTCGAGGGCATCGGCGCGCATGGCATCTTCGCGCAATCGGTCGGCGCCGGTGGCGGCTCGGGCGGTGGTGGCATCGGCGCCAGCATCGTGCCGACCTCGATCGGCGTCGGCGGCGATGGCGGCAGTTCTGGCGACGGCGGCGTCGTCACCGTCAACAATCACGGCGACATCACGACCGTCTCGGCCGCTTCGGTGGCGATCTTCGCCGAATCGATCGGCGGCGGTGGCGGCAACGGCGCCATGAGCATTGCCGCGGCGCTCAGCCCGGGCGCCTTGACATTCGGCATCGGCGGCGACGGTGGTGCCAGCGGCAAGGGCGGCGACGTCAACGTCACCAATTTCAGCGACGGCTTCATCCACACCCAGGGCTTTGGCTCGACCGGCATCATGGCGCAGTCGGTTGGCGGCGGCGGCGGCAATGGCGGGGCGACCTACTCGGTGGCCGGCGGCGTTCCCGGCTTCTCGCTGGCGCTGGGCGGCAAGGGTTCCGCCGGCGGCGACGGCGGCGTGGTCACCGTCGTCAACAACGGCCAGATGCAGCTCGACGGCGACAATTCGGTCGCGATCTTCGCGCAGTCGGTCGGCGGTGGCGGCGGCAGCGGCGGCACCGCGATCGCGGCGACCATCGGCGTTCCGGTGTTCATCGGCGGCGACAGCGGCGCGACCGGCAAGGGCGGCGATGTCACCGTCACCAACACCGGCGTGATCGTGTTGAAGGGCAATGGCTCGGTCGGCATTTTCGCGCAGTCGGTCGGCGGTGGCGGCGGCGTGATGACCGCCGGCACCGATGGCATCATCGAGGCCGTCAATGGCGGCAGTGGCGATGGCGGCAAGGTGACGATCAACAGCAATGTCGCCATGCTGATCACCGGCGACAATTCGGTGGGCGTCTTCGGCCAGAGCGTCGGCGGCGGCGGCGGCGTTGGCGGGTTCTCCGGTAATTTCCTCGGCCTCGACCAGGCACCGGCTGCAACCAGCCTGATGGTGAGCCCGTTCTCGACACCGGCACCGCAAGGGTTCATGGGCAGCGCCGGCGGCGCCGGTGTGGGTGGCGACGTCACGTTCGAGCAGACCGCCAACCTCTATGTCACCGGCAAGAACTCATCCGCGCTGATGGAGCAGAGCTCCGGCGGCAGCAGCGACATCGCCGACAATGGCGACATCAACGTCACCATCGCCAAGGACGTGATGATCATCGGCGGCTCGGGCACCGGCGCCGGCGTCAGCTACCTGGACGGCAGGGACAATGTGCTGACCAACAACGGCTTCGTCGGCGCGGTCACCGGGGCCGACGGTTGCATCCCCGGGGTCGACGCGGGCTGCGAGCGCAAGATCGACGGCTATGCCATGCTCGGCGGCGTCGGCAACGACACCTACAACAATTTCAAGGACACGATGGGCTCGATCGCCCTCGGCGACGGCCAGAATGCTTTCAACAACGAGAAGGACGCCATCTACCGGATGGGCGACACCGTCGACCTCGGCGGGACCGGCCAGTTCAGCAATGACGGCTATGTCGCGCCGGGCGACCTCGACCATGTCCTGACGACTTACGTCACGGGGAACTGGACGCAGTCGGGGATCGGCACCTACCTGCTCGACCTCGATCTCGACCCGCAAGCCGATCAGATCAACATCACCGGCACGGCAGACCTCGATGGCAAGGTCAATCTCAACATCATGGAACCAGGTGCCGCGAAGCCGGGCACCGAGGAGTACCTGATCCTGCATGCCGATGGCGGCATCACCGACAGCGGGCTCGTGCTCGACTCGATCCCCAGCGCGGTCGCTCAGTACAAGCTGGTGTATGAGGGCCTCGACGATCTCTATCTCAATGTCGATATCAACTTCGCCCGCACCGGCCTGACCGAAAACCAGACCTCGGTCGGCCAGGCCGTCAACGCCATCCAGACGGACCTGACCTCGCCGGCCTTCGAAAAGATCGCCGCTGCGCTGTTCTATATCCCGACGCTCGATCAGCTTGGCGCTGTCTACGACTCGATCTCGGGCGAGGGTGTTTCTGGCTTCGAGCAGCCGCAGTTCGACGCCTATGACACATTCATGGCCTCGATGAACCGGCAGGCGAATTTCTGGCGCACCGGGCTCGGCACCGATCCAACGGATTATTCCCTCAAGCCGCAGGCCTATGACGAGCCGGCGGCGAAGAAAAAGGATCCGTTCAAAGCCATGCAGCCGGACGAACGGCGCTGGAGCTACTGGGGAACGGCCGGCGGCAACGCGGGTGACCTCGGCGGCGATGCCGTCGTGGGCAGTGCCGAAAATGTCTACAGGGGTGGCAGCTTCGCGGCGGGTCTGGAGTCCACCGGCGACTCCGACATGGTGATGGGCTTTGCGCTGGGCGGCGCGGCGGCGTCCTTCGCCGTCGACGACCGCCAGACCTCCGGCAACATCATCGGCGCCCAGGCCGGCGCCTATGTCGCGCGCAAATGGGATCAGTTCTACATCAACGGCGGACTGGCCTTCGGCCTCTACAACAACAATGTCCATCGGGCCACCTCGGTACCCGGCTCGGACACACCGCTCGATCCCGTGCCCGCGATCACGACGGAGAACTGGCGCAGCAATTTCCTGAGCGCCGGTTTTGGCACCAATGTGGAGGCCGGCTGGCGCCAGCAAGTGGGCCAGGGCGCGATCACGCCGTTCGCCGCGCTCCAGTTCTCGTTCCTGTCCATGGATGCCTTCGACGAGACGTCGCTTGGCGGCGGCGCACTGGGGCTCAGTTTCAACCAGCGCGTCATAACCTCGCTGCCGGTCTCGCTCGGCTTGCAACTCGACACGACGATCGCCGCAGGCGGTGACCGGTCGCTACAGGCCTGGGGTCGGGCGGCATGGGTGCACGAGTTCGAACCCGACCGCTCGGTCAAGCCGAGCTTCCAGGCGGCGCCGGGCTATTCCTTCGTGATCCAGGGCGCCGCGGCGGCCGAGGACGCGGTCGCCGTCAATGCCGGCCTGAAGATGAACTGGAACAGCAACACCTCGATGTTTGCCACTTTCGACGGCAAATTCGGCGACGGCGTGCAGACCTATGGCGGCAATGTCGGCTTCAAGGTGAACTGGTAGGATAGCGACGGAAAAGAGAAGCCAGCAAGGGCGTGGAGCCCTTGTGGAGCCAGATGCAATTCACGTCCGGCAAGCGAGTCCTGGATGACATGTATCTGCCGTTTGACAGGCTCTTTTCCACAATCGGGAGTTGCTGAAAGTTTTACCCACGACATCAAGAGACTTTAAACTTCTGCCCGATAGCAAAGCACGTATGGCCTCGTGGCGGAGCGGCTACGCTAGAGACTGCAAATCTCGGAAGCCTCGGTTCGATTCCGGGGCGAGGCCTCCAAAATTCCGAAGCGGATAGGCAGGTGGATCGGGCGCGACTGGACGCCCATCCCCCGGCCTATTCTGGCATTGCGCCAAGCGGCTTCACGCGCGATTGCCGCCCGGGTGGAGTGTTCCTGCTCACGAAGATGTCAGCGCGCGGCGATCGGCCAAGGCGCTGTTTGAAGCCAATTGGCGCCCGCGAGCACAAATGAACCGAACTTTTTAGCCGTTCGTTCATATATGCATGCTTTCTAATTTAAGTTATGGCTTTCAATTGCATCACCCGATTTTGGCTCGCGGCGACCGGCATATGCCGGAGCAGAAATGCAAACGTTGCCACCATCTTCGCCCTCAGCCTGCCGATCGTCGTGGGTGCGGCGGGTTTCGGCGTGGAAACGTCCTACTGGTACTATAACAGCCTGAGACTGCAGGCCACGGCCGATGCCGCGGCCTATGCCGGCGCGCTGGAGCAGATCTCTGGTTCCGACAAGCCAACAGTCATCGCGGCGGCAACGCAGTCGGCCGCGACGAACGGGCTTGGCGCGGGCACGATCGTCGTCAACACGCCGCCGGCGTCCGGGCCGAACACGGCGAAGAAAGCTGTCGAGGTCATCGTCGGGCAGAACCTCGACCGCGTGTTCACGGCGATCTTCACGCAGACTCAGGTTCCCGAACGGGCGAGGGCGGTGGCCCTCATCACCAATGCCTCGAAGGCCTGCATGACCGCGCTCGATCCGACCGCTTCGCAGGCCGCACTGTTTTCCGGCAACACCGCGGTGAAGGTCACCGGTTGCGTGATAATGTCCAATTCGATCGCGCCGGACGCCATCAAGCTCCAGGGCTCGGCGAGCCTCCAGGTCGATTGCCTGATATCGGCGGGCGGTGTCTCTCTCAGCAACCCCGTCACGACCATCTGCGCGGCGCCGATCACGCAGGCGCTGCCTGTCGCCGATCCATTTGCCGACCTGCCGACCCCGGCGGCCTCGAATCCCTGCCAGAATGACAACAAGGCGACGCTGAGCCCAGGCACCTATTGCAACGGCATGTCGCTGAAGGGCAATGTCACCCTCTCGCCCGGCGTCTATGTCGTTCAGGGCGATCTCAAGATTAACGCCAACGCGGCCATTGTCGGCAGCGGTGTGACCATCTTCATGTCGGGCAGTTCGACCGTCGGCATGAATGGCACCGCCTCCGTGAAGCTCAGCGCGCCGACCTCCGGTGCCTATTCCGGTGTGCTGTTCTATGGCGACAGGACCGGCAACAGCGCATCCAGCACATTCAACGGCACGGCGGATTCGCTGCTGACCGGAGCCATCTACTTCCCCAGGCAGCAAGTGAGTTATCTCGGCAATTTCTCGGGCAACAGCGGCTGCACCCAGGTCGTCGCCAATACGATTCAATGGTCCGGCAGCACAACCGTCAACCAGGATTGCACGAGTCTCGGAATGCGCGACATCCCGGCGGCGCAGTCCGTGGCGCTGGTCGAGTAGCCCTGTGAAACGCCGATCGGTGCCGATCCTGAGCGATAGAGCGGGCGTTGCGGCGGTCGAGTTCGCGATGGTTCTGCCCTTCCTGTGCGTGGCGCTGCTCGGCATCATCGATGGCTGGTCTTACATGACGAGCTCGCTGTCGATGCGCGCTGGTGTCAAGACCGCCGCGAACCTGATCATGGCGGGATCGACCAATGATACGGCGACCCAGGGCGTGGCTATTTCGAGCTGGGAGAAGCGACCGCCGGATGGCCAGGTCACGCTAAGCCGGATTTACAAGTGCGGGACGACGGTGGTCGATGCTGCCACCTTGTGCAGCGGGCCGAAGGCGCCATCGGTCTATGTACAGATTCAGGCATCGGCGACCTGGGTGCCGCCCTTCGCCTTCGGTGTCTTCTCCAGTTCCAGCGTCATCGGTCACCTGGAGGTGATCCGTGTCCGCTAAAGCAATCCCGGGAAAAGCGCACAGCGGTTTTCCGTCCGGAATTGCGTCAAAACAGGCATCTTCAGGACGTCGTCAACGGCCTGCTGGAGCAAACGCATTCAGGCGGGATCAGGCGGGTGGGGCCGGGTTGGAATTCGCGCTCATCGCGCCTTTTCTCGTCATGCTGTTGTTCGGCATCTTCGCCTTCGGCTGGTCGATGAACGCCGTCTCCAGCGTTCGCTATACGCTCGAGACATCGTCACGATCACTGCAACTTCAAAATACGTTGACCCAGGCCGACATCCAATCGATCGCGACGCAGAAACTGCAGGCCTTGGGCCTGAAGGATGTGAACGTCACGATCGCCATCGATCCGGCAAGCGGCGGCTTTCGCATGGCGCACCTGACCGCGACCTACGCCTTCGTCATCGATTTTCCCTACTTCAGCGCCTTTCCGATCAACTACGCGACAACCGTTACCGTGCCCCTGGTTGGCAGTTAGGCCATGTCGGGGCGTGCGCTTTTGGTGGTCAGGTGACGCAAGCCCGGCCCGATTCTCGAGCGACATGGCCAAGCATCGGACGTGGGAAAAAAGGTTCTCGGCAAAGTGCTTGAAAAGCCTGGTACGCCCAAGGGGAATCGAACCCCTGTTACCGCCGTGAAAGGGCGGTGTCCTAACCGCTAGACGATGGGCGCGCTCAGACGAAGCGGCTTATACTGACGTTGTGCGCAACCGGCAACCCGTCAGGTGCCGCCTTGGACAACTTTTTTCCAACCTGACAAATCAGCGATTTCACGAGGGGCGGCAGGGCTTGGCGATTAGTGGTGACGTCAGTTGCTTCGTCACGGAGCTCCGCTCCTTGCTCCGCCCGTGGATAACGAAGTTGGCCGCCCCTAGCCGACAGGCTTTCGGTCCGCCAAATCAGCCGCTAGCCGTCGCCACCGCCGCTGCGCCGGCGGCAGCGCCAGTTCCAGTCGCGCTCGGGGCCGACGTCGACATGGACCGATTCGGTGTGGCAATAGGTTCCGACGCCGCCGCGGCCGGGCATGGTCCTGATGTAGTTCGCCAGCTCCCATTTGGAGACGCCGGGCACCTGGATGTCGGCGGCGGCGCAGTACATGTGCAGCGAATTCTTGGCGCCGTTGGCGCGGCGGTTGCGGGCCGGGTCGCGATAGCCCGAGGTCACCATCATCTTGCGGCCGTAGTGGCCTTCGATCGTCTTCAGCACACGCACCAGCGACGGCTTCAGGCAGGCGACATCCACGCTCTCATTCTGCTTCAAGAGGCCGTTGGGCGCCAGGCGGGCCATGCCGGCGGCGGACGCGACCTGATAGCTGCCGCCCGAGCCTTCGTCCTCGTTGAGGTCGACGTCGCTTTCGTCGTCGAGGCCGGATTTGCGCTTTATCTCGAACAGGGCCGTCTGGCGCACGCCAGGCAAGGCGTCGCTGCCCGTGATGTGACCGGCATCGTCACCGCCGGTCGAAGCCAGTTGTATCGGCTTTGCCGTGGAATCGGCCGAGGCCAGTGTGATGATCGGCTTTGCCGCCGCCGGGGCAGGCTTGGCCTGCACGACCGGCTGTTCGCCAGATCGTGTGTTGACCAGCGGGGCAGGCGTCGCCGAAGCCGGGGTGGCACCGAACATCGATGCCAGGAAGCCTTTTTTCCTCGGGGCGTCGGCTTGCGGCGCCTCGCCAGCGGTCACATAGACGGGGTTGTTCATCACCGGTGCGGCTGCCGGCTTCGGTGCGATCGCGGCGGCATCCGCAGCGGCGATCTTCTGGGCAACCGCGTCGGTCTGCTGTGCCGTCTGTACTGGTTGTTGCAAGGCCTGCGGCGTCTGTCCCACGATCGTTTCAGCGCCGGCCGGCGTGGTGAGCGGGAAGACAGCCTGCGGCTTGGCCATCGGCACGTAGGCAACCTTTTCGGGGAGCGCCGTGTCGGTTTCGCTCATCACGGTCGTCTGCTCTGTCGCCACCTGCGACGACGAATCGGCGGCGGCGAGCGGCTTGCCGGTGGAGGCGGCGTTCATGTTCGACGCGGAAGCATTGTAGCCGGGCATTCCAGCCGACATTGTCGGGTCGCCAGCCGATGTGCAGGAGGCCAGGAGCATCGAGCAGAGCGCTGCCACAATGGCGCGGCGTTCTCCCTTTGCGAGGCTCCATCCTGCTGATTTCAAAGTCAAATTCCCCCTCGATGTCCGGTCGGTATATCCGAGACGCTGACCAGTATGTCCGCGTCAGGGTGACCTTTGTCTCCGATCCGGAAACGAGACCTGTGTCAAATCAGCAAGCCTGTAAGTATTTTTGCAGCGACTGCCGAATTGCGGCTGCTTGATGGTTGACGACACCATTTCGCCCGCTTTTACGGGTCCGTCAACTCACCACACATTACAGTCCGTTACACACGCACCCTGACATAGGTCCCGGGAGCATCGCCCAAGGTTTTCATATGCTTGCCGGGTTTGCGGGCAGGGACGCGGGTGTTGTCCTTGGCCTCTATCCAGCTTTGCCAGTGCGGCCACCAGGATCCGGGATGGTCCTGGGCGCTGGCTATCCACTGGTCGAAGTCGCCTTTCGGCGGGCCGCCGGTCCAGTACTGGTATTTGTTGGATGCGGGCGGATTGACGACGCCCGCTATATGGCCCGATCCCGCCATCACATACTCGACCGAGCCGCCGAAATATTTCGAGCCGAGGAAGACGGACAGCGCCGGCGCGATGTGATCTTCCCGGGAGGCGAGATTGTAGACCGGAATGGTGACATCGCCGAGCGAGACCGTGTGGCCCGCCAGCTCCATCGTGCCGCGCGAGAGTTTGTTCTCGAGATAGCAGTTGCGCAGGTAGAAGGAATGGTTGGCCGCCGCCATGCGGGTCGAATCGGCGTTCCAATAGAGCAGGTCGAAGGGCAAGGGATCCTTGCCGCGCATGTAGTTGTTGACGACATAGGGCCAGATCAGGTCGCCCGAGCGCAGCATGTTGAAGGCGGTGGCCATCTTGGTGCCGTCGAGATAGCCCTTTTCGTTCATCGACTTTTCCACCGCCGCGACCTGTTCCTCGTCGACGAACACTTTCAGGTCGCCGGCATAGGTGAAGTCTACCTGGGTGGTGAAGAAGGTCGCCGACTTGATGCGGTCGTCGCCTTCCCTGGCCATCAGCGCCAATGCCGCCGCCAGCAGCGTGCCGCCGACGCAGTAGCCGATCGCGTTGACGTAGCGTTCGCCGGTCGCCTTCTCGATTGTATCGAGGCCGTATTGCAGGCCTTCCCTGATATAGGCTTCCCAGTTCTTGGCGCCGTGGCGCTCGTCCGGATTGATCCAGGAGATGACGAAAACGGTGTGGCCTTGCTCGATCGCCCAGCGGATGAAGGATTTCTGCGGGTTGAGGTCGAGGATGTAGAACTTGTTGATCCAGGGCGGGCAGATCAGCAGCGGGCGCTTCAGCACCGTCTCGGTCGCCGCATCATACTGGATGATCTCGGCGACATCGCTGCGGCCGACCACCTTGCCGGGCGTGGTGGCGATGTTCCTGCCGATCTCGAAGGGCGAATAGTCTGCCTGGCGCAATTTCAGGTCGCCCTTGCCGGCGGCGATGTCCTCGGCCAGCATCCTCATGCCGCGCACCAGGTTTTCGCCGTTGGAGGCGACGGTTTCGCGAAACAGTTCGGGATTGGTCAGGATGAAATTGGACGGCGAGATGGCGTTGGATACCTGCTTGACGTAGAAGCTCGCCTTGTGGCGGGTGTGCTCGTCCAGGCCTTCGGCATGGTCGACCAGCTCGGACGCCCAGCGCGAGGTGACGAGATAGGCCTGCTTGAGGAAATCGAAGAAGGCGTTGCGGCCCCATTCCGGATCCTGGAAACGCTTGTCGCCGCGCTCCGGTTTGACGGCATCGTCGGGCCCTTCGGCGTTGGGGCTGACGCGCTGGATGGCATTTGCCCAAACCGTCATATAGCCGGCGAACAGCCTTGTCTGCGCCTCGAGCGCGCGCTGCGGATCGGCAAGCCAGTATTCCGAGAGCTTGGAGAAGGTCTTGACCATGTCGACGACCGGCTCGGCGACATGGTCGCGCACCTCACCTTTTTCGCGCGGTTCGGCCCAGGCGGAGGCAGCTTTGCCGGCCTGCTCGATCATCCGCGCCATGTTCAGCGCGAAGCGTTCCGGATCCTTCACCAGATATTGCTCGACCGTCGAAGGTCCGCCATCTTCCGCTTTGCCCGAATCGGGTGTTTTGGACATGGTTCGCGGGGTTCCTCCGGAAGCGTTTTCTTGACATATTAACATGGGACATCCGACAGGGTCCAATCTCGCTCTACCCCGGCTGCCAAGGAAACAATATGACGAATAAGTTTGGCGAGACTGTTTTTTTCGGTGCCGGCCATTTTTGCCGCATCGGCACGGCGATCATGTTCGTGGCCATTGCCGCATGTTCGAGCACGAATACCAGTGGTCCGGTGCCGATGGCTTCGGACGCCGGCCCGAAGGACACCGGCACCTTTCCGAACCTGAACATCCCGCCGAAAGTGGCGGCGAAACAATTCACCGAGGCCGAGAAGAACGCCAAGCTCGCCCAGTTGAAGGCCGACGAGAACGGGCAGGGCGCCAAGGGTGGCGGCCCGGCCGTCACCAATCAGGCGGCGTTGACCGATCTCGCCAAGAAACACGGTCCGCAGACGCTGAAGCAGATCGAAGGCAAATGCGACCCCGCCCTCGACCCTACCTGCAAATGAGTATATAGCGCGCGCCCAATGCCCTAACATGTCCGGGGCTCCCTTCGCTGTCTGGAACCGCCATGGAAGAATTTCACAAGGTCCGCCGGCTTCCGCCTTACGTGTTCGAGCAGGTCAACCGGCTCAAGGCCAGCGCCCGTTCGCGCGGCGCCGACATCGTCGACCTCGGCATGGGCAATCCGGACCTGCCGACGCCGAAGGCCATCGTCGACAAATTGTGCGAGGTCGTGCGCGACCCGCGCACGCACCGCTATTCCTCGTCGCGCGGCATTCCAGGCCTGCGCCGCGCCCAGGCAAACTACTATGCCCGCCGCTTCGGCGTGAAGCTCAACCCCGACACGCAGGTGGTGGCCACGCTTGGCTCGAAGGAAGGCTTCGCCAACATGGCGCAGGCGATCACCGCGCCCGGCGATGTCATCCTGTGCCCCAATCCGACCTATCCGATCCACGCCTTCGGCTTCATCATGTCGGGCGGTGTCATCCGTTCGCTGCAGGTCGAGCCCGATGACGGCTTCATTCCGGCGCTCGAGCGCGGTGTCCGTCATTCGATCCCGAAGCCGCTGGCGCTGATCCTCAACTATCCGTCGAACCCGACGGCACTGGTGGCCTCGCTCGATTTCTACAAGGACGTCGTCGCCTTCGCCAAGAAGAACGACATCATCATCCTGTCCGACCTTGCCTATTCCGAAATCTATTTCGACGGCAATCCGCCGCCCTCCGTGCTGCAGGTTCCGGGCGCCATGGATGTCTGCGTCGAGTTCACCTCGATGTCGAAGACCTTTTCCATGCCCGGCTGGCGCATGGGCTTCGCCGTCGGCAACGAGCGGCTGATTTCGGCGCTGACCCGGGTCAAATCCTATCTCGACTACGGCGCCTTCACCCCGATCCAGGTGGCCGCCGCCCATGCGCTCAATGGCGACGGCGCCGATATCGCCGAGGTGCGCGACATCTATCACAAGCGCCGCGACGTGATGGTCGATGCCTTCGGCCGCGCCGGATGGACCATCCCGGCCCCGGCCGCCTCGATGTTCGCCTGGGCGCCGATCCCGGAGCCGTTCCGGCATCTCGGCTCGCTCGAATTCTCCAAGCTGCTCATCGAGCATGCCGACGTGGCGGTGGCGCCGGGTGTCGGCTTCGGCGAGCATGGCGACGATTTCGTGCGCGTGGCGCTGGTCGAGAACGAGCACCGGATCCGCCAGGCGGCGCGCAACATTAAGCGCTTCCTGTCGACCAGCGCCAAGCAGCCCAACAATGTGGTGCCGCTTTCCGCCCACCGGTAAATACAATTCGATCTGATTTGAGGGACGCCGCCTTCCATGGCTGAAGCACTGCGTGTTGGAATTGCCGGACTTGGCACGGTCGGTGCCTCGGTGGCGCGCGTGCTGCGCGACAAGGCGACGGAACTGACCCGCCAATGTGGGCGAGACATCATCGTGGCGGCGGTCTCGGCGCGCGACAGGAAACGCGACCGTGGCGTCGATCTCGGCGCCGCGATTTGGTTCGACGATCCGGTGAAGATGGCGCAGACCGCCGAGATCGACGTGTTCGTCGAGCTGATCGGCGGCGACGAGGGACCGGCGCGGGCTTCGGTGAAGGCCGCGCTCGAAGCCGGCCGCCATGTCGTCACCGCCAACAAGGCGCTGCTTGCCAAGCATGGCGTGGCGCTTGCCGAGATCGCCGAGAAGAAGGGCGTGCTGCTCAACTACGAGGCCGCGGTGGCCGGCGGCATTCCCGTCATCAAGACGATGCGCGAAGCGATGGCCGGTAACTCGGTCACCCGCGTGTTCGGCATTCTCAACGGCACCTGCAATTATATCCTGACCCGCATGGAGGCCGAGGGCGTCTCTTTCGATGTCGTGCTGAAGGACGCGCAGCGGCTGGGCTATGCCGAAGCCGACCCGACCTTCGACATCGAGGGCCATGACACCGCGCACAAGCTGTCGATCCTGACCAGCCTTGCCTTCGGCACCAGGATCGCTGCCAACGACATCTACATGGAAGGCATTTCCAACATCACCCAGGCCGACATTCGCGCGGCCGGCGATCTCGGCTACCGGATCAAGCTGCTCGGCGTCGCCCAGCGTACCGAAAGCGGTATCGAGCAGCGCGTGCACCCGACCATGGTGCCGACGGCTTCCGTCATCGCGCAGGTGCATGGCGTTACCAATGCGGTGGCGATCGAGACCGATATTCTGGGCGAACTGCTGCTCTCTGGCCCAGGTGCGGGCGGCAATGCCACAGCTTCGGCGGTCATCGGCGACGTCGCCGACATCGCCAAGAGCCGACCCGGTTTCCAGCACGGTCCGGTCTTCGGCCGTCCGGCGAAGGAGTTGAAGCCCTACAAGAAGGCGCAGATGCGCAGCCATGCCGGCGGTTACTTCATCAGGCTGACCGTGCATGACCGCATCGGCGTCTTCGCGGCAATCGCCAAGCGCATGGCCGACAACGACATTTCGCTGGAATCGATCGTCCAGCACGCGGTCAGCGGCGAGGCGGCCGCGCAGAAGACGGTGATCCTCGTCACCCACGAGACAACCGAGGCCGCCGTGCGCAAGGCCGTCGACGGCATCACCAAGGACGGCCATCTGACCGACAAGCCGCAGGTCATCCGCATCGAGCGGGCGGGGTAGCCAACAGTCCCGTTGCCACCCGGCATGGTCGACGGCGGCTTTCGTTTTCGATGAGGGCCGCTACCGGAACGAATCCGCGCCCGCGCCGTTCTCTTGGTCAGCAACCAAGGGAGCCGCTTCATGGCCGATACCAACAAATCCGACACCCCTGACATCGACGACATCCAGAAGACGCTGGAAAAGCAGATCGCCGACCTGCGCAAGGAAATCACCAAGATCAACAAGAGCATCTCGTCACGCAGCGCGGAAATGCTCGATGATGCCAGCGAACAGGCATCGGATTTCTACGAGACGGCCGCTTCCCGCGCCTCGCGGACGGCACAGCAGTTGCGCAGCCAGGCCCAGTCCGTTTCGGAAGTCGCGCGCGAAAATCCAGGCACGACGACCGCCGTGGTCGGCGTGATCGGCCTGCTCGGTTTTCTGGCCGGGATTGCCGTCGGCCAGTCGATGAACGACACGCCGCGCCGCTGGTACTGACCGCTCCGGTATTGAGCCGGCATTGCCGGCTCGTTTCGCCGTTTCAGGAAATCATTTGAGGGAGGGCATCATGGCTTCGTCCGTGTTGATCGGCATCCTGATCACGTTTCTCGTCATCATTCTCGTTCTCTATCTGGTGCAGCGACTGCCGCTCGACGCCAGGATGCGGCAGATCGTGCAGATCATCGTCATCATCATCGGTATTATCTCGCTGCTGAAATACCTCGCGGTTTTCTAGGCCGCGAAGGACGGCAATTTCTGTTTCGTGCCGGCCTGGTTCCTCTCGAACCGGGCCGGCATTGTTTTAAGAATGGTGTCAATCGATTGATATTGCTATCCTTTCGGTAAAATTCCCGCCAGGTCTTGCCGTTGTCATGCTCGTTTGACAAAACAAGCGCGCCTCGGGCGGGAGGCGGCATCAAACGAGGATTTGCCGACATGAATGTGGCCCAAAACATCGTCGCCGGCCTTGACCGGATACTCACCATGGAACTGGCGCGCGTCACCGAACGGGCCGCCGTCGCGGCCGCCAGGCTGCGCGGACGCGGCGACGAAAAGGCCGCCGATCAGGTCGCGGTCGACGCCATGCGTCACGAACTCAATCAGCTTGCGATCAAGGGCACGGTGGTGATCGGCGAGGGCGAGCGGGACGAGGCGCCGATGCTCTATATCGGCGAGGAGGTCGGCACCGGCAAAGGCCCGGCCGTCGATATCGCGCTCGATCCGCTGGAAGGCACGACGATCTGTGCCAAGAACCTGCCGAACGCGCTCGCCGTGATCGCGATCGCCGAGAAGGGCAGCCTGCTGTTCGCGCCTGATGTCTACATGGACAAGATCGCGATCGGTCCGGGTTACGCCGAAGGCGTCATCGACATCGACGCCTCGCCGGCCGACAATATCGCCAGCCTGGCCCGGGCGAAAGGTGTCGCCGTGGCCGACATCACGGCCTGCATCCTCGACCGGCCGCGCCACGCCAAGCTGATCGACGCCGTGCGCGCCACGGGCGCGGCGATCCGGCTGATCGGTGACGGCGACGTCGCCGGCGTCATCCACACCACCGATCCGGAAGAAACCGGCATCGACATCTATCTCGGCACCGGGGGCGCGCCGGAAGGCGTTCTGGCGGCGGCGGCATTGCGCTGCACCGGCGGCCAGATGCAGGGCCGGCTGATCCTCGATACGCCGGAGAAGGTCGCACGTGCCGCGAAGATGGGCATTGCCGATCCGAAGCGGATCTATCGTGCCGAAGACATGGCGCGCGGCGACGTGCTGTTCGCGGCCACCGGCGTCACCGACGGCAACATGCTGGCCGGTGTCAAGTTCGGCCGCACCACCATCACCACGCATACGATCGTGCTGCGCTCCTCATCGCGGACCGTGCGGGAGATCAAGGCCCGGCACCAGGATCTGGATAAGTTCTAGAGCAATTCCAGGAAAAGTGTGTAACGGTTTTCCATTCGGAATTGCGTAAAAACAAAGCGTCAGAGCGGTTCAGCGATTCCACCAAACGCTGAACCGCTCTAGGCCTGCTTGCGGAGCCGGGTTTCAGTTGTTAGCCATCTGGCTGGTACGCCGCCCGCATTTCGCAGCGGCCGGCGAATGGCGCCGATGCATGGCCCAAAGGCGGAAAGCGTAGTTTTTCCTTGAAGTCTCCCGCTACGCGCATCCGCCTGGCTTTGCCGGCCTTTGGCTTAAAGTGTCGTTTGTGCATGTGGTCACCCTCAAAACCGCTGCACAGTTTTGGGCGACATGCATTATCCTGCGGCCAACCATGAGTTGGCAAAGCGCATGACGGGCGAAAGGCGCCTCTTCCTCGATGTCAGGCAGTCGGCTACCGGTCTCTCCTGGGAGCACCGGCTGACCGAACGGCAGGACATGATCGCGCTTGCCATCGCCCAGGGCCGTGGCGTGCCCGACATCGTCGCGCGCGTTCTTGCCGGACGCGGCGTGACCGCCGACGGGACCGAGCGCTTTCTCGATCCGACGATCCGCGACCTGTTGCCGAATCCGGCCTCGCTGACCGACATGGACAAGGCCGCCATCCGCATCGCCGCCGCCGTCGTGGCCCGGGAGAAAGTCGCGATCTTCGGCGACTACGACGTCGACGGCGCGGCCTCGTCGGCCTTGCTGAAGCGGTTTCTCACGCATTTCTCGGTGCCGTCGGAAATCTATATTCCGGATCGTATTTTCGAGGGCTACGGTCCGAACCCCGATGCCATGCGCGAACTGGTCTCGCGCGGCGCGACGCTGATCGTCACCGTCGATTGCGGCACCAACAGCGCCGTTTCCGTCGAGGCCGCCAAGGAGGCGGGCGCCGATGTCGTGGTGCTGGACCATCACCAGGTTGGCGGCGCGCTGCCGGCGGCGCATGCCGTGGTCAATCCAAACCGCGACGACGACCTTTCCGGGCAGGGTCATCTCTGTGCCGCCGGCGTGGTCTTTCTCGCCCTCGTCCAGACGGCAAAGGTGCTGCGCGGGATGACCGACGCCACGCCGCCGGATCTGCTTTCGCTGCTCGATCTCGTGGCGCTTGCCACGGTCTGCGACGTGGTGCCGCTCACCGGCGTCAACCGCGCCTTCGTCGTCAAGGGCCTGCAAGTGGCGCGGCAGCAGAAGAATGAAGGCATGGCCGCGCTGGCGCGGGTGTCGCGCATTGGCGAGCCGATCAGCACCTTCCATCTTGCCTATCTGATCGGCCCGCGCATCAATGCGGGCGGGCGCATCGGCGATGCCGCGCTCGGCAGCCGGCTGCTGGCAACGGACGATCCGGTCGAGGCGCAGACCATAGCCGAGACGCTCGACCGGCTGAACCAGGAACGGCAGCTGATGGAGCAGGAGATGCTCGCCGCCGCGCGCGCCGAAGCCGATGCCGAACTGGCGGGCGGCAGCGGCCCGGCGATCGTCGTGACCGCCAGCAACAACTGGCATCCCGGCATTGTCGGCCTGCTCGCTTCGAGGCTCAAGGATCACGCGCGCCGGCCGGCTTTCGCAATTGCCTTTAATGCCATGGGCATCGGTACCGGTTCGGGCCGTTCGGTGTCGGGCTTCGATCTTGGCCGGCTGGTGCGCGAAGCCGCCAATGCCGGGCTCATCGTCAAGGGCGGCGGCCACGGCATGGCGGCCGGCATCACCGTCGAACGCACCAGGCTGGGCGAGCTCAGGGCCTTCTTCGAGGAGCGGGCGGCCGCCGATGTTTTCCGGTTGCAGGACGAGGAAAGCCTGGCGATCGACGGCGCGGTTGCCGCGGAAGGCGCGACGCTCGGCCTGCTCGACGCGCTGGAGAAGGCCGGCCCCTTCGGCGCCGGGCATGTGGCGCCGGTTTTCGCCCTGCCGCGCCATCGGCTGGCCGACATCAGGCCGGTCGGCACCAACCATATTCGCGCCGATTTGCAGTCGGAGAGCGGTGGCCGCATCCAGGCGATCGCGTTTCGCGCCGTCGATACCGTGCTTGGCGAATTCCTGTTCAAGAACCGGGGCAAGACTGTGCATGTCGCCGGCTCGCTGTCGGGCAATTACTGGAACGGCAACCGCACGGTGCAGTTTCGCATCATTGACGCGGCACGGGCGTAGCGGCACGCAACCGGCAATCGGCCGGCAGGCGCATAACGCCGCAGCGTCACGAGCGAACAAGCTTGATGAGACGATCTAGGCGAGAACGCTCTGCAGGCGGGTCAGTTCGCCGATCTGCGCCATCGTCGCCTGGTAGCCGAGCTGGATTGCCTCGTCGGCGCGGTGGAATTCGGTCAGGCCGATATGGCTGAGCTTGGGCTGCAGCGACATGTCGGGCGGGTCGCCGGCAAGTCGCGCCCGTGAAATACGGTCCTGGATGATGTTGAAGGCCTCGACCATGACGCCGGTGATGCCCAGGCGCGTCTGGTGCGATTGGTGTTCGCCGCCGACCTGGCCGGGCCTTGGCGCGTCCTTTTCGATAACCAGCTCGCCGGCGCTGTGCTTGATCACGGCGGCGCGGCCGAACAAATCGTAGTGAAGATTGACCGCCACCACGAGCGGCTGCTCGTAGGCGCGGCAGACCGAGACGGGTACCGGGTTGACCAGCGCGCCATCGACCAGCACGCGGCCGTTGCAATCGACGGGCTCGAACACGCCAGGCAGTGCGTAGGAGGCGCGCATGGCCGTGATCAGCGAGCCGCTCGACAGCCAGATCTCGTGACCGGTACGGATTTCCGAGGCGACGCAGACGAACGGCTTGGGCAGATCCTCGAAACGGACGCCGGCGACATGCTCGCGCAGGCGCGCATCCAGTTTCATGCCGCCGAAAAGGCCGCTGCCGCGCAGGTTGAGATCGAGCAGGCAGAAGATGCGCCGCTTGGTGAGGCTGCGGGCGAACTCTTCCAGCTCATCCAGTTTGCCGGCAAGATAACAGCCGCCGACCAGCGCGCCGATCGACGTGCCTGCGATCATGGACACTTCGATGCCGGCTTCATCGAGCGCGCGCAGCACGCCGATATGGGCCCAGCCTCTGGCGCAACCGCCGCCGAGCGCCAGCGAAATGCCTGTTTTCCTCGGGGATTTTGTGTCGGTTGCGCCGCCGGCCGAGGACAGGCCGTTGGCCTCCCTGACATCTGGTCTGTTACGCAATGACGCCCATTCGAGCATCACGATCTCCCTTGTCCCAAGACTAGTATACGGAAGGGCCGTATCGAAATGGTGAATCTGTGTGGTTGATGTGAGGCAGAAAGTTCAAGCTGGTGGCTTCCGATACGTGTTTTCCGCATCGAACAGCGGATTGCTGCCGTCGTCGGCAAGCGTCCCCTTGCCATCGACCAGCCCCACCGTCCGATAAAAGCAGGAACGTCGGCCGGTGTGACAGGTTGCGTCGTGGCCCAACACTTTCACGCGAAGCCACACCGCATCCTGGTCACAATCCGTGAGCATCGCCACGACATGCTGGAAATTGCCCGAGGTTTCGCCCTTTTTCCAAAGAGCGTTGCGCGAGCGCGACCAATAGTGGGCGATCCCGGTCTCCAACGTCAGCGCCAGCGCCTGGGCATTCATATGCGCGACCATCAGCAGCATGCCGTCGACGGCATCGGTGACGACCACGGTGACCAGACCGGCGGCATCGAAGCGCGGCGAGAACACCGCGCCTTCTTCCAGGGTCTTCTTGTCCGAGGGAGCTTTTGGGAATTCCAGTGCCGACATATCAGGTCTATTTTCCTTTTGACCGTGGTGCCGGCGAGGGGCTTACGCCCCGCCGCGCACCATGGTGACGAAACGAACCTGTTCCTCCGGCGTGTCCTTGAAGACGCCGGTGAAGGTCGAGGTCAGCGTGGTTGAACCCTGCTTGCGGATGCCGCGCATGGCCATGCACATGTGCTCGGCCTCGATCATGACGGCGACGCCGCGCGGGTTGAGCACGTCCTGGATGACGCCGGCGATCTGCGCGGTCAGCGCCTCCTGCGTCTGCAGGCGATGGGCAAAGATGTCGACGACGCGCGCGATCTTGGACAGGCCGACGACCTTGCCGTCGGGCAGATAGCCGACATGGGCCTTGCCGATGATCGGCACCATGTGATGCTCGCAATGGGAATGGAACTGGATGTCCTTGACGATGACGAGATCATCGTAGCCGGCGACCTCCTCGAAGGTACGGCCGAGCTCTTCCGCCGGGCACATGTCGTAGCCGCCGAACATTTCGCGGTAGGCCTTGGCCACGCGCTTGGGCGTGTCGATCAGCCCCTCGCGGTCCGGATTGTCGCCGGTCCAGCGCAGCAAGGTGCGCACGGCGGCCTCGACTTCGGCTTCGCTCGGGCGGTCGGTGACCGGCTTTTCCATATAGGCGGACTGGGGCATGAGCTTCTTGATGACGGCATCCATAAAAGGCGTCTCCCGTAGTTCCTCTCTCAGGAGGAACGAGTTGAACGGACCACGACCTTCGGTGTCGGAAACTCGCCCCGTCTCCAGCCCCGTAAGCGGCGTGAACTTCCCGGAAATGACAGCGGCGTTCATCGCCTTGTCGATACCGGACTGCGAGCATTATATAAGGTCGTGGCCAAGCGAAAGGAAGACACGGCAGCGGCAAACGCTGTTCGCTTGGCGGCGACGGATTGGAAAATAATGATCAACGACGTCTACAACGCGAAAATTCTCGGTTTTGCCGGAAACATCGCCCGCATCGGCCGGCTCGATCATCCCGACGCGACCGCGAAGGCGCATTCCAAACTGTGCGGTTCGACCGTGACCGTCGACCTCAAGATGCAGGACGGCGTCGTCACGGACTTCGCCCACGACGTGAAGGCCTGCGCGCTCGGCCAGGCATCGTCCTCGATCATGGCGCAGCATGTCGTCGGCGCCAGCGCCGAGGAATTGCGCGCGGTGCGCGAGACCATGCTGAAGATGCTGAAGGAGAACGGCGCGCCGCCGCAAGGCCGCTTCGCCGACCTTGGCTATCTGGAGCCGGTGCGCGACTACAAGGCGCGCCATGCGTCGACCATGCTGACTTTCGACGCCGTGGTCGACGCCATCGGCCAGATCGAGAAGAAACGCGCCGAAGAAGCGGCTTAGCACGCGCCTAAATCGCTCCTGCTTTCGGCAAATTCGCTTCTGATCCAGTCGGCGAAGGCCGCGGCCGGCTCGGTCAAATCGCTCAAACGCCTCGCCACCAGCCAATAAGCACCGGACGCGACGTCGATGTCGAACGGCTTGACCAGCGTCCCGGTCGCCAGTTCCTCGCCGATCTGCAGGAGATCGCCCAGCGCCACCCCATGTCCAAGCAGCGCGGCTTGCTTGGAGAGCGAGGCGTCCGCAAGCATCGGGCCGCGCGCGGGCACGGCATCGGCCGGCACGCCTGCCGCCTCGAACCAGCGCGCCCAGCCCTGGCGGTTTTCCTCGTGCAAAAGCGTGAAGCGAGCAAGATCGGCCGGTGTCTCGAGGACCGATCCCGACGAAAGCAACGCCGGCGACAGGACCGGCGAATCCACTGTCGGGGCCAGCCGCTCGGCCTCGGCACGCGGCCATGAGGTGGCGTGTGCGCTGAAGCGCAGGGCCAGCTCGGGCTGGTCGCCGCGGAACTCTATCAGGCGAGGATCGACTTCGAGGGAAACGTCGATATCGGGTCGTAACTGCCGGAACCGGTTGAGCCTGGGCACCAGCCATACGGCCGCGAGCGAAGGTTCGACGCTGACACGAACGACAGACTGTGCCGGCGTGGCCACCAGATCACCGAGCAGCTTGTCGATTGCATCGAAGCTCCTGACCAGTTGAGCAAGCAATCGGCGGCCGGCATCCGTCAGTTCGACGCGGCGATGGTGCCGTTCGAAAAGCGGCTGGCGCAGGAAGGTTTCGAGTTCGCGGATCTGCCGGCTGATCGCAGCTTGCGAGACGAACAGCTCCTCGGCGGCCTTGCTGAAGCTCAAATGCCGGCCAGCCGCCTCGAAGCTCCTCAATGCCGTCAGGGGCAGGCGTCCGCGCTTCATTTTCGCATAACCCAGGATTATCCGAAGCGGAAATTATACTCGTTTGAAGGCGAAGGCCAGCGGCGGTCTAATCCGGTCAAAGGAGACACGACCATGATCCAGTTCCTGGACATTCTCGGGGATGTCATGCGGATCGCGACGTTTCAATGGCGTGACGAAAGACGCGATGGAGCGCATCACGAAGAACGGCTCCACCCTGGCCGGTGGGCGCCTCCAACCGACCGGCAACCATTTCGCCGTTTCTGCCCGTGACGGCGGGACGGGTGGGATTGCGTTCTCCGGCGCAAGCGCACATCTATCAGCTGGAAACGCGGAGATCGCAGTGGGCGACCAGCATGGGCATGCGCATACGGCGTCGAGGCGCGGCCGCAACTGGCCGGGCCCTTGGCGCAAGACGCCCGGACGCGTGCTCGGCACCTCTTTCGTGCGGCTTTACCAGCTGACGCTTTCCGGCTTTGTCGGCAATTCCTGCCGGCACCTGCCGACCTGTTCGGAATACGCGCATGAGGCGATTGCCCGCCATGGTCTTTGGGCCGGTGGCTGGATGGGGTTGTTCCGCGTGCTGCGCTGCGGTCCATTCGGCACGCACGGCATCGACCTCGTGCCGGAGGTGCTGGCGCCCCGTTACGCCTGGTTCATGCCATGGCGGTACTGGCGGATCGGCCGTAAGCGCGGCGACGCGCAGGGATGAGGACGCTGTTCATGCGGCGCCAGCCGCGCCGGTTTACGATCCGGTAGGGTTAACGCAAGCCTGCACAACAACTGCGCATTTGAGACAAAATCGAGACAAGAGACCTCGCTAAGCCCGCTCGCGAACCCCTCCTGGAGCGAGCATCCCATGCGCAACATCGACCGTCTTCCCTTCATCTTTGCCGGAATCCTGTTCCTGCTTGCGTGGCTGTTGGGATTTCCGATGCGCGCTCAATCGGCGCCGCTCGCCGATGTGCACTGCACGCTCATCGTCGACGCCCTGAGCGGCAAGACGCTTTACCAGGACGGCACCTGCGACCAGCGCTTCAGCCCGGCCTCGACGTTCAAGGTGCCGCTTGCGTTGATCGGCTATGACGCAGGCATCCTCGCCGACGAACACACTCCGACATGGGACTACAAGCCCGAATTCAAGGCGGTGAAGCGCGACCAGAAATCGGTCGATCCGACGATTTGGGAGCGAGATTCCATCATCTGGTACTCGCGCGAAATCACCCGCAGGCTCGGAGCCGAGAAATTTGCCGGCTATGTATCGAGGTTCAACTATGGCAATTCGGACGTATCAGGCAATGCCGGCAAGGACGATGGGTTGACGCACTCCTGGGTCAACTCCTCGCTCCAGATCACGCCGGTCGAACAGGTTGCTTTCCTGCGGCAGCTGCTGGCCGGCACGACGCCGGTGTCGGCCAAGGCGCATGAAATGACACGGGCCATCATACCGAGCTTCAAGGCCGGCGATTGGGCCGTCCAGGGCAAGACCGGCAGCACCAGGCTCGGCGAGGCCGGCAAGGACAAGCGTTCGCTCGGCTGGTTCGTCGGCTGGGCGCGCAAGGACGGCCGCCAGATCGTGTTCGCCCGGCTGGTTGTCGACACGAAGCGGAGCGACCTGCCGAAGGGTTTGGCGACGCGCGCCGCATTCCTGAAGGACCTGCCGCGGCTGATCAAGTGAACGGGCTTTACGGCGGCGGCATCTGCCCATAAAAGACTGCCGCCGCCGGACGCATCCGGCACCCTGGCAGGTCGCAGCCCCGAACCGCTGATATCTGCATTTACCACCCGCGCTCGTTTGCGGGACTGGATAGGAGATACCCATGCTGAATTCCGTTTCCCTGACATTTCCCGATGGCTCCGTGCGCGACTATGACGCGGATATGACCGGTGCGGGCCTAGCCGAATCGATATCGAAGTCGCTGGCCAAGAAGGCCGTGGCCTATGCCATCGACGGCACCGTGCGCGACCTCAGCGATCCCCTGGGCAAATCCGGCAAGGTCGAGATCATCACCCGTGAAGACCCGCGCGCGCTGGAACTCATCCGCCACGACACCGCGCATGTGCTGGCGGAAGCCGTGCAGGAGCTGTGGCCGGGAACGCAGGTCACCATCGGGCCGGTGATCGAGAACGGATTCTATTACGACTTTGCCCGCAACGAACCATTCACGCCGGATGATTTCCCGGTGATCGAGAAGAAGATGCGCGAGATTATCGCGCGCAACAAGCCGTTCACCAAGGAGGTCTGGTCGCGCGACAAGGCGAAAAAAGTCTTCGCCGACAAGGGTGAGCGCTACAAGCTCGAACTGATCGATGCCATTCCCGAGGATCAGGATCTCAAGATTTACGCGCAGGGCGACTGGTTCGACCTCTGCCGTGGTCCGCACATGGCCTCGACCGGCCAGATCGGCAACGCCTTCAAGCTGATGAAGGTGGCCGGTGCCTATTGGCGCGGCGATTCGAACAATCCGATGCTGACACGCATCTATGGCACCGCCTGGGCCGATCAGGCGCAGCTCGAGGCCTACCAGACGATGCTGGAGGAGGCCGAGAAGCGCGACCACCGCAAGCTTGGCCGCGAGATGGACCTTTTCCATTTCCAGGAAGAGGGGCCTGGCGTGGTTTTCTGGCATGCCAAGGGCTGGAAGATGTTCCAGAACCTGGTCAACTACATGCGCCGCCGCCTCGACGAGCAGGGCTATCAGGAGGTCAATGCCCCGCAGGTGCTCGACAAGAGCCTGTGGGAGACGTCGGGCCACTGGGGCTGGTACCGCGACGCCATGTTCAAGGTGACGGTCGCAGGCGATGAAACCGACGACGACCGCATCTTCGCGCTGAAGCCGATGAACTGCCCGGGTCACGTGCAGATTTTCAAGCATGGGTTGAAGTCATACCGAGATCTACCCGTAAAACTTGCGGAATTCGGCAATGTGCATCGCTACGAGCCATCGGGTGCGCTGCATGGGCTGATGCGCGTGCGCGGCTTCACGCAGGACGATGCGCATATTTTCTGCACCGAGGAGCAGCTGGCGTCGGAGTGCCTGCGCATCAACGACCTGATCCTGTCGACCTATGCCGATTTCGGTTTCGACGAAATCAGCGTCAAGCTGTCGACGCGGCCGGAAAAACGCGTCGGCACCGATGAGGCATGGGACCATGCCGAGGCGATCATGGGCAGCGTGCTGGAGACGATCAGGACACGCTCCGGCAACCGCATCAAAACCTCGATCAATCCGGGCGAGGGTGCCTTCTATGGGCCGAAGTTCGAATATGTGCTGAAGGATGCCATCGGCCGCGAATGGCAGTGCGGCACGACGCAGGTCGATTTCAACCTGCCGGAGCGCTTTGGCGCCTTCTACATCGGCTCGGATTCGGAGAAGAAGCAGCCGGTCATGGTGCACCGCGCCATCTGCGGGTCGATGGAGCGTTTTCTCGGCATCCTGATCGAGAACTATTCCGGTCATTTCCCGCTGTGGTTCGCGCCGCTGCAGGTGGTGGTGGCGACGATCACGTCCGACGCCGATGACTATGCGAACGAGGTCGTGGCGAAGCTGAAAGCCGCCGGCCTGCTGGCGGAAGCCGACCTGCGCAACGAGAAGATCAACTACAAGGTCCGCGAACACTCGCTGGCCAAGGTTCCGGTCATCCTCGTCTGCGGCAAGCGCGAGGCGGAGGAGCAGACCGTCAACATGCGCCGGCTCGGCTCGCGCGACCAGGAGTCGCTCGGCCTTGCCGAGGCGATCGAGCGGCTGACCGAGGAAGCGGTCACGCCGGATCGCCGGCGCAAGCGCGCGGCCTGATTCGGACTGTTTTCGATCGAATGGCGGTGGAGCGATCCACCGCCATTTTCATATCCCTGTCACGCCGGTCTTGTAACGGGTCTCCATGCTCAAGCTGAAATTGCGCGAACGACCGTTTCCCGAGCTCTCCTACGCCAATCCGCGCCAGCCGGCGCTGGCGCGCTGGTTCATTCATTCGGTCGAGGGCCTGTCGGGCCGCGATCGCTTCGCCGCGCTTTATGATTTCTGGCGTCGCCAGGTCGTGCCGACCGGCGAGCGTGTGTTCAGCAGAATGCTCGACCTGATCGATGTTGGCGTGCGGACTGCCGACCAATGGCCGCCGGCAAACCTGCCCGATACGCCGCTGGTGATCGTCGCCAACCATCCCTTCGGCATTGGCGATGGCATTGCCGTGCTGTCGTTGGCGGAGCAACTCGGGCGACCGTTCCGGGTGATGATCCACAAGGATCTGCTCAAGATCCGCGAGATGGAACCTTATTCGCTGCCGATCGACTTTTCCGAGACCAAGGACGCGCTGAAGAACAACATGGCCGTGCGCCATGAAGCGGTCCGGCTGCTCAGGGAAGGCGTCACCATCGTGGTCTTTCCGGCCGGTGGCGTCGCCACCGCGCCCAAGGGTTTTGGCCGCGCACGCGACCTGCCATGGAAGATGTTTCCGGCCCGTCTCGTCCAGGAAGCCAAGGCATCCGTCATACCCATGCATTTCTCCGGCCAGAACGGCAGGCTTTTCCATCTGGTCAGCGGCCCGATGAACATGGCCGAGCGCGACGGCCGGGTAGCCAGATTCGTCGGCAAGGCCTCGCTGACCTTGCGTACCTCGCTGCTCATTCGTGAATTCGCGCGGTTGTCCGGCAAGGCAATCGAGGTGCGCGTCGGCAATGTGCTGAGCTGGGACGAACTGGAGCCGCTGCGCGACCGCAAAGCGTTGCTCGATCGGCTCTATCGCGGCGTGTTCGACCTGGCGCCAGACCTGCCGCGTCGGCGCATTCCCTTCCTGCCGGCCCGGACGAAACTGGCGGCGTAGTCCAAGACTAATCCGCGCCTTCCTCGGGATCCATCGCAGCGGCTTCGGTCGCCAGAACCTCGATCTCCTGGTTCTGCCCGGCAACGACCGTGAAATCCTTCTGGTAGATGCGGTCGCGGTTCTTGGCGATGATGGTGTAGTCGCCTTCGGCGAGCACCATCGAGGCGAAGGCGCCGACGGTTTCCTTGATCGGATCGCCGGATTCGTTGAGCAGCGACCACGAGGTGTCGGCGATCGCTTCGCCACCGGCTTCGCGCACCAGCTTCATGGTGATTTCGGCCGCGTGATGCTCGACGGTGGCTTCGGTCAGCTTGCCGGCCTCGACGCGTATGTCCGAGCGGATCACTGCATTGACCGCACCATAGGTCGAGACGACATGGTAGATGCCGGCATTGAGCCGCACGACGCTGTTGGGTTCGACATCGGGAATGATCAGCGCGCGGTCGCCATTGGCCTCGGCGGTGCCCTCATAGATCGAGAAGCGCAGTCTCTTCGGCGGTATGCGAACGCCGCCGGACAGGACCGCGTCGAGCTTCAAGCCGCCGGCATCAAGCACCAGGCTTTCTCGCTTGGCGTCCTTGCCGACAGTGATGCGCTTGGTGGCGCCGGCGCGGCCGTAGGAGGCGTGGACCAGGTAGCTGCCGGGCTCGAGCTGGAAGACGGCGCTGCCGCCATGGGCGGAGGCGACCATCGGCAATTTGCCGTTGACGGCTTCAGGCTTGAAGACACGCCAGACGAGCCCTCGGGTGATGTCGGTGCCCTTGTCGGTCAACTGGGCCGAGAGCGTAATGGCACCACCGCCGCCAAGCGCCAGCGGGGTTTCACTCTTCGGCGTCGCGTAGCTCGAAATTCCGGGAAGTTTCAGGTCGCCGACGCCGTCCTTCTCCTGCGCGACAGCCAGTGAAACCGGCGCCATGAACAGCGCGGCGCAGAGCCAGACCAGGAAAAGACGCAGTCGCCCCTCAAACATGCCTTGCGTTGAAGCCCATGGCGGTGGCAATTTCAAGGCTTAAGAGTCCGATCCGTGACTCTTCAGCCCTGCGCTAACGCGCCTTTGCCCGAGCCGCCCGAATTCCCGATGGTGCGCTTCAGCTCAAAACAGAGTTTTTAGGAGACTTGCGCCCATGGCGTCGCCGATCATCGAATTCCTGCTGACCCGAAATTCGGCACCGATTCCCGACCTCAAGGAGCCAGCGCCCAGCGATGCCGACATCGCGACGATGATTGCCGCCGCCACGCGCGTGCCCGACCACGGCCGGCTCGAACCGTGGCGCTTCATTCTCTATCGCGGCGAAGCCCGCATCGAGATCGGCAAAAAGCTGGCGGCCCTGGCCGAACAGCGCGAGGGGCCGTTGCCGGAAGGCCGC
Source organism: Mesorhizobium sp. ES1-6 (assembly GCF_020164775.1). Lineage (NCBI taxonomy): Bacteria > Pseudomonadati > Pseudomonadota > Alphaproteobacteria > Hyphomicrobiales > Phyllobacteriaceae > Mesorhizobium > Mesorhizobium sp. ES1-6. The sequence goes on along the minus strand of NZ_JAIUGU010000001.1, from coordinate 729,736 downwards.
CGCAACCAGGAACTGGCTCGGTTCTCGCGCGCGCCGCTGGTGATCGGTGTCGTGTCCGTGCCCAAAGAGAATCCCAAGATCCCGCAATGGGAGATGTTCCTGTCGGGCGGCATGGCGGCGATGAATCTGATGATCGCGGCCAATGCGCTGGGCTATGGCACCAACATGATCAGCAATTGGTATTCCGATGTCGCGGAGGGCAGGGCGATCCTGGGGCTGGCGCCGCAAGAGCGCGTCGTCGGCTTTGTCCATATCGGCTCCCATGCCGGTCCGGCTCCGGAGCGGCCACGGCCCGATCCGGCCAAGCTCTACGCCGATTACGCCGGACCTTGGGCGGGCTGAATGTTCTACGAGCCGGCCAAGGGGCACGGGCTGCCGCACGATCCGGCCAAGGCCATCGTGGCGCCACGCCCGATCGGCTGGATATCCACGCTGAACAAGGCCGGTGAGGTCAATCTCGCGCCATACTCCTTCTTCAACGCCGTCTCGACGCGGCCTTTCATCGTCTGGTTTTCCTCGGAGGGCGAGAAAGACAGTGCTTCGTTTGCCCAGGAAACCGGTGAGTTCGTCGCCAATCTGGTCAGCCGCGAGCTTGCCGAGAAGATGAACTACACATCCGTCGACGCGCCGCGTGGCGTCAACGAGTTCGTCTATGCCGATCTCGCCATGGCGCCCTCGCGTCTCGTCGGGCCGCCGCGCGTGGCGGCCGCACCGGCGGCGCTGGAGTGCCGGGTGACGGAGATTTTTCGCCCAAAGGCGCTGGACGGATCATCGACAAGCGCGGTCGTCGTCGCCGGTGAGGTGATCGGCGTGCACATCGACGATGCCTTCCTGAAAGACGGGCTGTTCGACATCACCAAGGCCGGCAATGTCGCGCGTCTCGGCTATATGGATTATGCCAGTGTCGACGAGGTCTTCTCGATGCGCCGACCGCGCTGGGAAAAAGGGTAAGCGTCAGGCGGATATACCGGCCGCCCTGGCCCGTGCCAGCAGCCGTTCGGCCAGCCGCAGATGCGGACGGTCGAACATCTTGCCGTCGATGCCGACGACGCCGGGATTTCCCGCAGCCTCGAACGCCGCGACGATGGCCGCCGACTGCTTCACCGCCTCGGCCGAGGGCGTGAAGGCGGCGTTGATGACGGGCACCTGGTCGGGGTGGATCGCCATCTTGCCGGTGAAGCCGTCGCGTTCGGCCTCGGCGCATTCGGCGGAAAAGCTGGCCATGTCGCGAAAATTCGGGAACACGGTGTCGATTGCCGCGACCTCGGCCGCGCCGGCGGCAAGGATGGTCATGGCGCGAGCGAGACGGAATACATCTGTGTAGCGGCCGTGCTCGTCGCGGGCCGCACGCGCGCCGATCGCGGCAGACAGGTCTTCCGCGCCCCAGGTGAGGCCGGCGAGCCTGGCGCTTGCCCCGGCATAGCTAGCCGCCGCCAGAACACCCCTGGGCGTCTCGGTGATGATCGGCAAAATCCTGATCGAGCCGTCGGGCAGGCCGTTCTCGGCTTCGCGAACCCTGAGCTTGGCCGCGAGCTGCTGCACGTCCTGGCCGCTGTTGGACTTGGGCAACATGATGCCATCCGGACTTGCCGGAATGAGCGCGGCAAGATCGTCGTCCGTCAGCCCGGTCGAGAGGTCGTTCACTCTGACATAGATCGCCGAGCTGGTTTGCCACCTGCGTTCGAGGATGAAGCGCGCCGCGATCTCGCGCGCCTGAGCCTTGTTCTGCGGCGCCACGGAATCCTCGAGATCGACGATGACCACGTCGGCGCCGGCGCCAAATCCCTTTTCCAGCTTGCGCTCGGAATCGCCGGGAACAAACAGCAGCGAGCGCATCAGGCCGCCTTCTTCAGCATCATCGCTTGCCTGGTGCATTTGGCGACCAAATCGCCATGCTGGTTGTAGGCCCGGTGCTCGAATTCGACGATGCCGCGGTCAGGCTTCGATTTGGACTCGCGCACCGAGATCACCATGGTCTCTACCCGGATGGTGTCGCCATGGAAAACCGGGTGCGGAAACACGGTTTCCTTCATGCCGAGATTGGCGACCGTGGTGCCGACCGTGATGTCGTTGACCGAGATGCCGATCATCAGGCCGAGCGTGAACAGGGAATTGACCAGCGGCTTGCCCCATTCGCTCCTGGCGGCGAAATCGAAGTCGATATGCAGCGGCTGCGGGTTCAACGTCATCACCGAAAACAGCATGTTGTCGCTCTCGGTGACGGTCTTGCGCAGCGTATGCTGGAAGACGTGGCCGACAACAAACTCCTCGAGATATAGCCCGGCCATTTCCCGTCTCCTGCGCTGTTTGACGGTTGATAGGCGCTGCTTCAGGCGCTCGCAAGCCAGTTAATGAACATGGTGAACCGTTCGTAAACCATTTCTGCCTACCGTCTTCACGGGGCCGGAAACCCTCCGGCAAGGGGCTTGAGCAGGCGGGCATGGTTGTTGTTTCGCATTTCCTGAAATGGATCTACACGGCCAGGGTATCGGAGCGGGCCGCCGCGGCCAATGCGCTGGCCCGTGCCTATGTCAATTCCGAATTGCCGTTCGAGGACCGCTGCGCCGCCGAGGCGGCGCTGACGCTGCTGCTCGACGATTCTTCGTCGAAGGTGCGGCTGGCGATGGCGGAAGCGCTCTCGATGAGCCACCACGCGCCGCTGCAGATCATCAGCGTGCTTGCCGCCGACCAGCCGGAGGTCGCCGGTGTCGTGCTGGCGCGCTCGCCGCTGCTCACGGACGCCGATCTGATCAACCGCGTGGCGGCGAGCCAGAAGGCAACGCAGAAACTGATCGCCGACCGGCCTTCCGTCTCGATGGCGTTGTCGGCGGCCATCGCCGAGGTCGGCGAGGCGGAGGCCTGCGCCGTATTGCTCGCCAACAGCGGCGCCGCCATCGCTTCGATGAGCTTCCGCCGCATGGCGGAACGCCATGGGCATCTGCCTCTGGTGCGCGAGGCGTTGATATCGGATATCAGGCTGCCCGCCGACTGCCGGCATATGCTGCTCGTCAAGCTTGGCGAGACCTTGAAGACGTCGCCGTTGGTCATGGCATTGATGGGAGCCGCGCGTGCCGACCGCGTCATGCGCGACGCCTGCGTCAAGGCGTCCGTGACTCTGATCGAGGGCACGCGCCAGGAAGAACACGCGGCGCTGATCGAGCATCTCAGGCTGCGCGGCGATCTCACCGCGAGCTTCCTGATCCGCACCATCGCGCACGGTAAGGTCGATTTCTTCGGCTCGGCGCTGGTCGCGCTCAGCCAGCAGTCCGAACCACGGGTGAGGGCGCTGCTGGCAGGTGGGCACGACGTGGCGCTGCAGGCCCTGTTCCGCGGCGCTGGGCTGGCTTTGGCCACCCATGCGATCATCCTGCGCGCCTTGAAGATCTGGCGCGAGGTCGCCAATGGCAAGCGTGTCGCCGGCGTACAGGAAGTCAGCTGGCTGATGCTCAAGGAGTTGGGCGGCCAATCCGCCGAGGGGGATCTCGCCGCGCTGGTCAAGTCGATCCATCTCGATGCGCTGCGCGAGAACGCGCGCGGCCACGCACTGGCGATTGCAGCGGCCTAACGCTTGCCTACTGGCGGCTTTTGGCTGCGACGTCGCTGCGTTGTAGGCACAACCGATTGGTATTATGTTTCCGCCTATGCACGTTCCGCCCGCAATGCGCCTCAGGGTGCCGGCTGAAATCAAGCCGCTCATCGACGAAATCAGGGTTCGCCTGAACCCCGATTCCATTTGGCTGTTCGGCAGCCGGGCGAGGGGTGATCATCGGCCCGACAGCGACTGGGATATTCTCGTTGCCTTGCCTGACGACTCGGAGGCGGACCTCCTGGACCCGCTAATCGGGTGGTCAATCCAGCACGACGTTGGAATACCAGCCACGATCCTGTCCACGACGTCCAGTGCGTTGGCCGCGAGTTGGGATTCACGAAATACGATAGCCTATGACATCGCTCGGAATGGGCGTCGACTGGATGTCTGACCACTGGACAATCGCCAGCGCGCTTCGGTTGGCGAACGGATGCATCAGGGATGCGCATGTTCTTGCCGAGTCAGGGTCCCGTAATGCGGCCTATCTCAGCCAGCAAGCTATCGAACAGGTCATCCGAGCGTTGGCGACTTCGGAGGCCATCCACATCGAACGTCACGATGCACATCAACTCGATAAGATCGTAAGGCGCTTGCCAGACGATCACGCCGAGAAGACGGCGTTGCAGTCCCTCGTTTGGCTGGAAGCCTATGCGACCACATTCAGATATACACTGCCTTCTGGCCAGATACCTCGTGCGCCCGACAAGGTAAAACTTCAGAAAGCCATTGACGATATCACGAACCTTATCCTGCGGCTTGCAGCACACTTCAAGATCGATCTTGGCGATGAATCAAAGCCGGCCCAGACGGTGGCGCCTATGCGCAGGCCCTGTCTACGATGATCTTTGCCTAGGACCTGTTGCTCGCGAAGAAATCCGGAAAATCCTCCATCGCCGCGGCGATAATGCGTAGCGACGCCGCGATCTGCAGCATGTCGCCGGTGGCGTTTCGCTGGGCGATGCCCGCCGCGTACTGCCGGGCGACGGCGACGGTCGCTGTTTGCGGATCGCCAGGAGCCCGGAAAAGCAGCTCGCGCGCCAATCCCCTCAGGAAGTTGGCGATTGATAGCGCTGTTTCCGATGGGATGGCATGGTTTTGGGTGGCACTGCGCAGCCGCAGGATCTCCAGGCCGACCGTGACGGAGGCGACGCCGCCGCCCAGGATCGCCTCGCCCTTCCTGCCGGAATTCTGCACCAGCGGCATCAGCTGATTGACCCGGTCATAAGCGAGGCTCTCGAAGGCCGAACGCCTCGGCACGCGCTCATGCAGGCAAAGCCGCGCCAGATCCTCGCGCATGGCCCGCACGATGCGGTCGGCCGCGAGCCAGGGATCGGCCGGCAATACGACGATGAAGACGCCGATCGCCAGCAGGATGCCGACCAGGATCGACGCCGAGCCGGCGAAGAAGGGGCCGGGATCATAGGTCATCGCCTGGTGCGGGCTGAGGAAGGCCAGGAAGTTGATTGCGAAGGCCGTGGCCACGCCGACATAGCGCGGATTGGCCATGGCGAGTGCGGCCGGCACCATGATGGGCACGACGAACAGCATGAACCAGCCGAAGCCGGGCAAAGCGGGAAGCGCGATCTGGCCGACGAGAAAGGCAAAGGGCAAAGCGAGCAGCGTTCCCTTGAAGAACCCCCAGGATACCTGCACCGGATCGGGGCGAGCGGCAAACAGGCTCGACACGACGGCAACGAGGATGACGGTGCCGGCCGCTTCCGACCACTTCGTCGTCAGCCAGAAAGCCGCTACCAGCAGCGTGGCAACGGCCGCGCGGATGGCGTTGCGCGCGGCACCGGGATAGTCGCGATGCACCACCAGCGCGGGCTGCTGGCTGCCGGGACCTGGACGACGGATCACCGGCGCGCGCAAGGCGTCGAGGCCACGCAGCACCTGTTTCAGTGCCTCGGCGAAATCGGCTGCTATGGTGAGGCGGGTGATGGTTCCAACCCTGTCCTCACCCTGATCGGTCGAGGCATCGGGCATTTGCCGGGCTTTTATCGAGATTGCGTCGAGGCGCGCCAACCAGGGCGAGGTATCGTCCAGCGCTCCCGGCTTGGCGGCCAGTTCGCTGACAAGAGCCTGCAGTTCCGAGCGTACCGGGATGAGCGCCGCGTTTTTCGGAGCTGCATGCGAATGGAGCGCGCGCGCCGCCGAAAGGGCGGAGAGCAGTTGTCCGATGGTGCGCCGTACCGGATGCGCGCGCGGCGCGAAGCTCGGCGCTTCGAGCCTGGCATAGGCGCGCATCTCGCCAAGCGTCTGGGTGTCGGCGACAAGCTTCCGGTGCAGGCCGATCAGCGTTGCCCGATCGCCGCCCGAGAACGCGCCGCCGGCATAGGTGGCGAGGTCGAGAATGCAGCGTTTCAGCCGCGAGATGATGGCGTCGCTGGCCAGTTTCGGCAGGATCAGCCGGCTGGTGAGGCCGGCGCAGACGATGCCGAGCACGATCTCGGCACAGCGCGCGACCGCGAGATCGACGACCAGGTGCGGTTGGCCGAAGGCGGGAAGGCCGATGATCATGGCGGTGTAGCCGGCAAGGGCGGCGCCATAGGCTTCGGGATTGCGCAGCAGCGACGAGACGAAGGTGCAGATGCCAATCCAGACGGCAAGCACCGTCACCAGAATCCAGGGGCCGGTGCCGAACGCCGTGGTGATGCCGATTGCCGCGACACCCCCGACAAGCGTGCCGAGCAGCCGGTAGAAGCCTTTCGCCAGCACCATGCCGGCAACCGGCTGGGCGACGATGAACACCGTCATCATCGCCCATTGCGGGTGGTCGAGCTTGAGCGCGTAAGCGGCCAGCAATGCGATCAGGCCGGCCGAAACGGTGCGCAGCGCGAAAATCCAGTCCGAGCGCGTCGGTTGCGTCACCCCGGCCAGGCTCGTCTCGAAATTGGTTTTCAGCCGCGCCCAGGTCACATGCTGGTCTCCATGTCAGGCACGCAAGCTAAACTGGCCAGCGGCTAGATATCCAGCACTTCCGTCTCGGCGAATTCGGCACGTTCCTGGATGAAGCGGAAGCGGGCTTCGGGCTTCGTGCCCATCAGTGCGTCGACCGCATCCTTGGTCGCCGCCTCGGCGTCGATCACGTCGACCCTGAGCAGCGTGCGCTTTCTCGGGTCCATGGTGGTCTCCTTGAGCTGCGCGGCCATCATTTCGCCCAGGCCCTTGAAGCGGCCGAGTTCGACCTTGCCGCGGCCGGTGAATTCGGTGCGCAGAAGCTCGTCCTTGTGCGCATCGTCGCGGGCATAGGCGACCTTGCCGCCTTGCCTGATCGAGTAGAGCGGCGGCACCGCCAGGTAGAGATGGCCGCCGCGTACCAGCGCCGGCATCTCCTGGTAGAAAAAAGTGATCAGCAGCGACGCGATGTGGGCGCCGTCGACGTCGGCGTCGGTCATGATGATCACACGATCGTAGCGCAAATCCTCGTCGCGGTACTTTGACCGCGTGCCGCAGCCGAGCGCCTGGATCAGGTCCGATATCTGCTGGTTGGCGGCCAGCTTGTCATTGCCGGCGCTGGCGACGTTGAGGATTTTGCCGCGCAGGGGCAAGACGGCCTGGCTGGCACGGTCGCGCGCCTGCTTGGCCGAACCGCCGGCGGAATCGCCTTCGACGATGAAGAGTTCGGCACCCGCCGCCGCGTTCTGCGTGCAGTCGGCGAGCTTGCCAGGCAGGCGCAGCTTGCGCACCGCGCTTTTGCGCGACACTTCCTTTTCCTGGCGCCGGCGCACCCGCTCATCGGCGCGCGCGATCACCCAGTCGAGCAGCTTCGAGGCTTCCTGCGGATTGTCGGCCAGCCAATGGTCGAACGGGTCGCGGATCGCGGTCTCGACGATGCGAATCGCTTCGATCGTCGCCAGCCTGTCCTTGGTCTGGCCGACGAATTCCGGTTCGCGGATGAACACCGACAGCATGCCGGCGGCCGAGATCATGACGTCTTCCGATGTGACGATCGAGGCGCGCTTGTTGCCGACGAGATCGGCATAGGCGCGTAGGCCGCGCGTCAGCACGTTGCGGAAGCCGGCCTCGTGCGTGCCGCCTTCACCGGTGGGAATCGTGTTGCAGTAGGAATTGATGAAGCCGTCGCCGCCGAACCAGGTCACCGCCCATTCCAGCGACCCATGGCCGCCCTGTTTCTCGCTCTTGCCGGCGAAGATTTCGCGGGTGACCTGGAAGTCGTCGCCGAGTGATGCCTTGAGATAATCCTTGAGGCCGCCTGGGAAATGGAATTCCGCCTTGGCCGGCGTCTGGTCCTTTTCCTTGATCAGGGAGGGATCGCAGGTCCAACGGATCTCGACGCCGCCGAACAGATAGGCCTTGGAGCGCGTCATGCGGTAGAGCCGCGCCGGCTCGAAGGCGGTGCCCTTGCCGAAGATCTGCTCGTCGGGATGGAAACGGATCCTGGTGCCGCGGCGGTTGTGCACCTCGCCGAGGTGCTCCAGGCCGCTTACCGGAACGCCACGTGAAAAGCGTTGGCGATAGAGCTGGCGGCCACGTGCGACTTCGACCTCGAGATGGTCGGACAGGGCGTTGACGACGGAAACGCCGACGCCGTGCAGGCCGCCTGATGTCTCATAGACCTTGGAATCGAATTTGCCGCCCGAATGCAGCGTCGTCATGATGACTTCGAGCGCCGGCTTCTTGAATTTCGGATGCGGGTCGACCGGGATGCCGCGTCCATTGTCGGTGACAGTGAGATAGCCGTCGGCGGAAAGCTCGACATCGATGAAGGTGGCGTGGCCGGCAACCGCTTCGTCCATCGAATTGTCGATGACCTCGGCGAACAGATGGTGCATCGCCTTGTCGTCGGTGCCGCCGATATACATGCCCGGCCGGCGGCGCACCGGCTCGAGGCCTTCGAGCACCTCGATATCGGCGGCGCTGTAGCCCTCCGAACCGTCACGGATCGCGGCCGGACGCTTGGCCGCCGCTTGCACCAGCGGATCCGCTGGGCGCGCCGACGCGCGAACCGGCTGCGGCTGTTTCTCCAGATTGCCGAAAAGATCGTTGTTGTCGTCCATGCCTGCCATAGCGCCCAAGCTGCGAATCACCCCGTCGATACTGCCACGCTTTTCAGCGCCAAGCGACGGAGGTTCCTGTTACGTTCGGGGATTTAACCCCCTCTTATCCTAAAACCATTCGATAACCAAGCCGGCGGAAATCGGGCGTACCGGCGGCCGCAAGATTCCTGATTCTTTAACAATGCGGCCTAGCGTGAGCCCAACATAACAAGAAACGACGGGCATCAGGGGTTTCGGCGTGAGGGGCAAGGCCATAACGATGATCGGCATCGCCGCCGTTTTCGGCGCGATCTCGATCTTTGCCGCGGATTTCTGGGTCAAGAGCCAGGCCAAGGCGGACGCCGAGGAGAAAACGGCTTCGATCGCCGCTCCGGCCGCACCCAGGATCGACTTCAAGACGATCGTGGTGGCGAGCGCGCCGTTGCGTTACGGCATGGAGCTCGACCGCGCCAAGCTCAGCGAGATCCCATGGCCGCAGGATTCCCTACCGCAGGGCGCCTTTGCCACCATCGATGGGTTGCTGGGCGAGGGTGGCCGGGTCGTGCTGTCGCCGATCGACGTCAACGAGCCGGTGCTGCTCACCAAGCTGTCGGGACCGAACGGCCGCGCGACGCTGTCCAACATGCTGACGCCGGGAATGCGGGCGGTTACCATCCGCACCGACGAGATCGCCGGCGTCGGCGGCTTCGTAACGCCGGGCGACCGTGTCGATGTCGTGCTGACCCGTGACGCCGGCGAAATCCAGGAAGTCGCCAAGAACGCGCAAGGGGCGTCCGGTTCGACCATCACCTCGGAGATCGTCGTTGCCGATGCCAAGGTGCTGAGCGTCGGGCAGGGCGCCGACGAGCGCCAGACGACGCCGCAGGTGGCCAATTCCGTGACCCTGGAGGTGACGACCGAAGGCGCGCAGAAAGTGGCGCTGGCGCGCACCGTCGGTACGCTGTCGCTCTCGCTGCGCTCGGCCAGCGAAGGCGGGGACGGCAAGAACGGCGTCACCACCATCTCATCCTTCGGCGGATCGGTGGCTTCCAAGACCCAGGCCGCGGCCGGCTCCTTGTTCGATGCTATCGCCAAGGAGCCGGAGAAGCCGAAATTCAAGACGGTTATCGTGACACGGGGCACGCAGGCCGAGGAATATCAGGTTCCTTCGCGGGACCAGAAGTAAGGACCGGTGGGGACCGGGCGGGACGGGATCATGGTGATGCATACGCACTATCGAATGACGGGTCGGTTGCGTTTCGTGCGCGCTCTGGCGGTGGCGGTTTGCCTGGCCGCGAGCGGCATGCTTGCATTCGCCGGCGCGGCCAAGGCGGACAACGACATCGTCTATGTCTCGTCGACCAAGAACGCCTCGATCAAGGTCGCCAAGGGCAAGCCCAAGACGATCATGACGAGCGCCGCCTTCTACCAGATCGTCATCGGCGATCCGGAGATCGCCAACGTCAATCCGCTGACCGACAAATCCTTCTATGTGCTGGGCAATAATCTCGGCACCACCGGCATCGCGCTGTTCGACCAGAACAAGCAGCTTGTCGGCACCGTCGACATCGAAGTGACGCTCGACACCGACCAATTGGCCAGTACCATCCGTGCCAGCGTGCCTGACGCCAAGATCAAGGTCGGCTCGGCCAATGGCCGTGTCGTGCTTTCGGGCGAGGCCGATGACGCCGTCGCCGCCGAAAAGGCAAACAAGATCGCCACCCGCTTCTCCGGTAATGAGGAGGTGATCAATTCGGTCAATATCTCCTCGTCGCAGCAGGTCCAGCTTAATGTCCGCTTCGTCGAGATCAATCGCCAGGCCGGGCAGGACCTGGGCGCGAAATACAGCGCCAATTTCGCTTACGGCTTCGGCGGTCGCGATGTCTCTCTCGATCCGGGCACGGTGCCGGGGGCAGGGACCGGTGAAGCCATAGGCCGGCTGCTGTCCAACGGCGTTTCGATCGATATCGCGATCAAGGCGCTGGAGGAGCGCGGCCTTGCCCGAAGGCTGGCGGAACCGAACCTCATCGCGCGGTCCGGCGAAACGGCGAGCTTCCTTGCCGGCGGCGAATTCCCGATCCCGGTTTCGGAGGACAATGGCAAGATCTCCGTCAGCTACAAGAAATACGGCGTCAGCCTGGATTTCACGCCGACCGTGCTGAAGGACGGGCTGGTGAGCCTCGACATCGCGCCGGAAGTTTCCTCGATCGACGCGTCGGCATCCTACAATATCGGCAGCATCTCGGTGCCGGGCTTCATCGTGCGCCGCGCCAAGACCTCGGTCGACCTGAAGAACGGCCAGAGCTTCATGATTGCCGGGCTGCTGCAGTCGCAGAACGACATCACCACATCGCGCATTCCGGGCCTCGGCAAGATGCCCGTGCTTGGGGCGCTGTTCTCGTCGAAATCCTACCAGCGGCGCGAGACCGACCTGGTCATCATCGTTACGCCCTATCTGGTCAAGCCGGTCGATCCGTCGAAGAAAATGGCCGAGCCGACCGATGGGACGCAGCCCGCCAGCAATGCCGACTATTTCCTCAACAACACCGAGGAGGTGAAGGGGGCGGACACCAACCGTGCGCTGGCATTGGCCGACGGCGGCGCCGCGCGGGGCGCTTCCGCCACCAAGGTCGGTCATTTCCTCGACCTGCCGAAGGACTGAAGCCATGCGTCTGATCCTGAGATCGAGCATCGCCCTGCTTCTTGCCGGCCTGGCAAGCGGCTGCACCAGTGACGACTACCTGCGCAGCGAAGGGGTGACGTCCGGCGCCGGCGAGGCGCAGGCCGCCAACACCGTCAAACAGATGGTCGATCCGTGGAAGTACGGCGTCCAGAACACCAGGCTTCTCGTGCCTGCCAAGCGCGGGACCGCCGGGCCGGTCACTCCCGATCAGGCGGCCGGTGCCAAGGCAGCGCAAACGACCACGGGCAACTGATCCAGACGGCGATCGACCTCACAGGCGGCGAGAATGGCAAACAGCACCAAGAAGATCCTGCTCATATCGACAGACCGGACATTCGCGCAGGACACGAAGACGGCCTTTGCCGCCTCCGAGATCATCCAGATCGTGACGGTGGAGAAGAGCATCACCGAGCTGCGCGGCGAGGTCCAGGAGGCCGAGTTCGGCGTCGTCATCGTCGACATGGACGCGGCGAAACTGGAAGAAATCGAGTCACTGCAGCGTGTCATGCGCCGGCTCGAGGGCAAGGCGCCCGTGGTCGTCGTCACCCAGGAGTTCAACGCCGCCGCCGTGCGCATCCTGGTGCAGCTCAAGGTCGCCGACTTCCTGGTCAAGCCGATCACCACCGCCGATCTCGTGCGTTCGGTCGTGCGGGCGTTGCAGGGACCCGGGCGCGAGGAAAACACCGAGTCGCAGATCTATACCTTCATGCCCGCCGCCGGCGGCGTCGGGACCACGACACTGGCGCTGCAGACGGCGTTCCAGCTGCACCACTCGGTGACGCGCGGCGCGTCGACCTGCGTGGTCGACCTCAATTTCCAGCAGGGTGCCTGCGCCGAATATCTCGATCTGGAGCCGCGTTTCGATATCACCGAAATCGAGAACCAGCCCGAGCGCCTCGACCGGCAACTGCTCGATGTCATGCTGTCCAAGCACGCCAGCGGCCTTTGCGTGCTGGCGGCGCCCGCGCATCCGGCCGAGATGCGCTCGTTCAAGACCGATGTCGTTGTGCGCATGCTGGACCTCGTTTCGGCCTATTTCGACAATGTCGTCATCGATATGCCGCGCACCTGGTTTCCGTGGACGGAGACGGTGCTGCTCGGTTCCAACAAGCTCTACATCGTTGCCGAAATGACGGTGCCGTGTCTGCGCCACACGCAGCGGCTGATCCAGGCCGTCTACGAGACCGCCGGCAAGGAAGTGAAGCCGAACGTGATCGTCAATCGTTTCGAGCAGAAGATGTTCGACAACGGCATCAAGCAGGCGGATGTCCAGGAAATCCTCGGTGAGCATTTTGTCGGCGGCATCGCCAACAACTACCGGCTGGTGCGCGAAGCGGTCGACCGCGGCGTGCCGTTGCACGAGATCGATCCTAACGCCAATGTCGTCAACGACCTGAAGAGGATCATTCTTCCGGAAGAGGCGGTGGCGACCGCGAGCAAGTCGAAGTCGCTGTTCGGTCTCGGCAGGGGCCTCCTGAAGAGGAAAGCCGGATGACCAGCCGTTTTTCGACCCTGCAGAACCGCGATGCGCGTCCTCAACGTCCGGCGGAATCGACGCCGGTCGCGCATCATGCGGTGGTCATCCCGACCAGCCGAAAAGTCTTGCCGGCGAAGCCGGAAGCCGCACCGGCAAAGAACGCCAACAAGGTGCTCGATGCCCGCGTGCGCATCCACCGGATGCTGCTCGAGGAGATCAACCTCGTCGCACTGGAGCGCTTGCCCAAGGACGAGATGCGCCGGCAGGTGCATGATTTCGTCTCGGAAAAGACCCGCCAGGAGCGGATGGCGATCAACACCGCCGAACTCGACGCGCTGGTCGACGACATCGTCGACGAAATGGTCGGCCTCGGCCCGCTCGAACCGCTGCTCAAGGATCCCGACATCAACGATATCCTGATCAACGGCCACCAGAACTGTTTCGTGGAAAAGAAAGGCAAGCTGCAGCAGGTCCATATCCCGTTCAAGGACGAGGCGCATCTGCTCCGGATCGTCAACAAGATCGTCGCCGCCGTTGGCCGCCGCGTCGACGAATCGCAGCCGATGGTCGACGCGCGCATGCTGGATGGCTCGCGCTTCAACGCGGCCATCCGCCCGGTGGCCGTCGACGGCCCGCTGGTATCGATCCGCAAATTCTCCAAGAACAAGCTTGGCCTGCACAGGCTGGTCGAATTCGGCGCCATCACGCAGAACATGGCCGAGGTGCTGGCGGCGGCCGTCCATGCCCGCAAGACGACGATCATTTCGGGCGGCACCGGCACCGGCAAGACGACGATGCTCAACGCGCTGTCGGCCTTCATCCCGGAAGACGAGCGGCTGATCACCATCGAGGACGCGGCGGAACTTCAATTGCAGCAGCCGCATGTCGCGCGCATGGAGACGCGCCCCGCCAACATCGAGGGCCATGGCGAGCTGAAGCAGCGCGACCTGGTCAAGAACGCGCTGCGCATGCGCCCCGACCGCGTCATCCTCGGCGAGTGCCGCGGCGAGGAGGCATTCGACATGCTGCAGGCGATGAACACCGGCCATGAAGGGTCGATGGCGACCATCCACGCCAATACGCCGCGTGACTGCATTTCGCGCCTGGAGCAGATGCTGGGCATGACCGGCATGCCGATGACGGTGCAGTCGATCCGCAGCCAGATCGCCAGCGCCATCGACATCATCGTCCAGCTGACCCGGCTTTCGGACGGCAAGCGCAAGGTGACCAGTGTCGCCGAGGTGACCGGCATGGAAGGCGATGTCATCCAGATGCAGGAGATATTCCGCTTCGTACGCACCGGTATGGAGGCCGACGGCAAGATCCTCGGTTATTACGAGGCGACCGGCATAAGGCCGCGTTTCCTGGAGGATCTGCGCGCCATGGGCATCGAGTTTCCAGGACGCTATTTCGAACCCGGCCGGCCGCAGGAGTAGCCGGATGTTCGACGGGTTCAGCGCGATCTATGTCGTCTATGCCGGAGCCGCGCTGACCGGCATCATGATCGCCGAGGCCGCCTATCTGCTCTACGCCGGCCGCAGCGACAAACGCACCGCCATCAACCGGCGCATGAAGTTGCGGGAAAACAAGATCAGCCAGGAACAGGTGCTGATCCAGCTGCGCAAGGAGCGCGGCCTCGATGCCGGCACCCCGCTGTTTTCTCCCGACCGGTTCCGGGCGCTGCGCACGCAGTCGGGAATGATCATGCCGCTGTCGAAATTCCTGATGATCACCTGCGGCGTGGCGATGGCCGCGACCCTGTTCGCGATCTCGCGCGGCTTGCCGCTGTTGATGGGGCTCATCCTTTTTGTCGTGCTGGCGCCGTTGCTGCCGGTCATGGCGATGCGCTCCATGCGCAAGCGCCGGCTCAAGCGTTTCGGCATGCAGTTGCCGGAGGCGCTGGAGCTGATCACGCGCGGCCTCAAGGCCGGTCATCCGGTACCGGTGGCTATTGCCATGGTGTCGCGTGAGATGCCCGATCCGATCGGCACCGAATTCGGCGTCATCGCCGACGAGGTGACCTATGGTTCCGACCTGGTCTCGGCATTGAATTCGTTGTTCGACAGGGTCGGCCACGAAGACCTGCCGCTGTTCGTCACCGCCGTGTCGATCCAGACCAGCTCCGGCGGCAATTTGCGCGAAATCCTTGATGGGCTGTCCACGACGATCCGCGAACGCGGCAAGCTGCGCCGCAAGGTGCGCGCGATTTCGACGGAGGGCCGGCTGTCGGCCTACATTTTGACGGCCGTGCCACTGCTGCTGTTCACCGCCATCATGGCCATGATGCCGGGATATTACAGCGACGTCTGGGGCGTGCCGAAGACATGGTACATGATCGGCGGCTCGGTTACCTGGCTGATGCTGGGCAATCTGATCATGTTCAAAATGTCGAACTTCAAGTTCTGACATGCAAAGCGTCGTTGAATTCCTCGCCTCGCTCGCGCCGACGTCGCTGATGCCGGTGGCTGTCTTGCTGCTGGCCGTGGGCGCTGCCGCGTTTGCCTGGCCGATGGTCGTGGCAAAGGGCGACCGCAATGAAGTCAAGCGGCGGCTCAAGGTAGACCACGGTCCGGTGGTGGCCAAACCCGAACCGGTGCAGAAGAAGAATAGCGGCGTCGTGCGCGAAAAAGCGGTGAAGCGGGCGCAGGAGTTCTATGCCAAGAGCGATCCCGAGAATGTCGCCCGCCTGCGTTTGAAGCTCATCCAGGCAGGCTACATGGAGCCGCGCGCCGTCGGCATGTTCTTCCTCATCCGGTTCACGGCGATGATCGGCACGGCGATCGGAGTCTTCGTGCTCAACCGGTGGATGGCCAGCCCGGACGCGACCATGACCAGCCGGTGGACCTTCATCATCCTGTCGGGCGCTGCCGGCTACTTCCTGCCGGGTCTGGTGCTGACCCAGAAGGTGCGGGAAAAGATGCGCGAATACCGCAACGGCTTTCCCGATTTCATGGACTTGATGATCGTCTGCTCCGATGCTGGCATGAGCATGGAAGCGGGCGTCGAGCGGGTTTCGAAGGAACTCGCCAAGACTTATCCGTCGCTCAGCCAGAATTTGCAGCTCGTGTCGCTCGAGCTTCGGGCCGGGCGCAGCCTCGACGACGCGCTGAAGGCGCTGGCCGATCGCCTCAGCCTGGACGAGGTGCGCTCCTTCGCCACGCTCCTGCAGCAGTCGAAGGAACTCGGCACCAGCCTGTCGGGCGCGCTCAGGGTGTTTTCGGACGAGATGCGCCACAAGCGCATGTCGCTGGCCGAGGAGAAAGCGCATGCTTTGCCGGCAAAGATGTCCGTGCCGGTGGTGGTCTGCATCCTGCCGGTGGTGCTGATGATCGCGGTCATTCCGATCATCGTCAAACTGACGGGCCACTAAGGCGCGCCGCGTCCAGACGGATTTAAACGTTCCGTCGACGTGGTACATCGGGATCCCAGAAGCAAATTGTGAGAAGCCCATGCGCATTCTGTTGCCCGCCCTTTTGCTGGGCCTCGCCGCGGCGAGCTTGTCGCCCACCAAGGCCGAGGCTGGCGATTGCGGCGATGCCGCCGCATTGGTGCAGCAGGCCTATCCGAAGGCGCGAAAGAGCGCTGACGGTGCCTCATTCACGCTCGAGCCCCATACCAGCATCTCCTTGGCGCCTCCGGACAGCGATTCGCCATTCGGCCTGGTCTGCAAGGTCTGGCCCGCGCATGACGATCTGTTGCTGGTCGCGGTGCCGCTGACCGACAGCGCCCAATCCAGCGACGACGGGCATGTTGGCGATATCGAGCTTCTGGTCGTCGACAGTAAGAGCATGCAGGTGCGCCAGCGCCTGCTGCAGCCCCGGCTGATGACCGATGATGCCATCGCCATCCGCAAGATCGAATTCGATACCGGCCGCTACGGGTTGGCGCCCGGTGTCGCCGCCTTCGGCCTGCGTATCGAGATGGCAAATCACTCGCAGGCCAATCCGTTCAGCGAAACCGACCTGCGGCTCTATGCCGTCGCCGGCGACGCGCTGCGCATGGTGCTCGATGGTCTTGTCGTTGCCGGCAATGGCGGCGAAGGCGATACCAATTGCGCGGGATCCTTTCATTCCAGTCGGGTCAGCCTGGCAATGAGTTCGGCGCGTCACCACGGCTATCGCGACATCACCGCGGTCGAACGGACGGATACCGACGAGCCGTCCCCCGACCAGGATGGCGAGTGCCAGTCCCATCCCGGCAAGTCTGTGAAGCGGACCTACCGGCTGCGCTATGATGGCAGCCGCTATCCGGTTCCGGCTGCGCTCAAGGCCATGGGGCAGTGAGAATGCCGCTCGTATCCGGCGGGATCGAGGCGCCGCGGCGCCGGTGGTTAATGGCCGGTATCGCGGAAACCAAATCTTAGCCGCATTTCGGCACCGAAGCTTAATGGCTGTGCTGTAGTGTCTTTGCCAGAGAACGACCCGGCAAATCGGGCGACGGGGCAGGGCATGCGTCAGACGAATTTTTCGGCGGTGGCCACGATGGCCGCCGTCCTGATGATCACCGGGTGCACGACGAACAGCAACGTCGACACGACCAAGACCACCGCCATTCAACCAGCTGCCAAGGAGGTCGCCACGTCCGACCTGGCGGAAGGCAAGGCACAGTTTCGCGACGCCAATTACGGTCTTGCCGAACAGCATTTCCGCAAGGCCGTCGAGCTGAAGGCCGACAATGCGGAGGCCTGGATGGGGCTTGCCGCGTCCTATGACGAACTCGGCCGCTTCGACTTCGCCGACCGCGCCTATGGTCAGCTGCTGAAGGTCGCCGGCCGCAAACCGCGGATCGTCAACAATATGGGCTATTCCCAACTGTTGCGCGGCAACAAGAAGAAGGCCCGGTCGCTGCTGCTGGAAGCCAGGGCCGGCATGGCCGATCCCACCGTCGTCGACGCCAATCTTGCCTTGTTGAACAAGGGCTGACGTCAGCCCCGTTCCCGCCATGGTGCGGTTTCGGCACAGGGGGCATCGACGCTTTGTAAACCCTATCCGCAGGTTCGGTCGGGAGATCGCCTGAAAACCATGTCCGAGGGCTGCCGCTGACCTAGAATGCGGCGCAACCGCCGACGTTCGAGAGGCCCCCGCCCGATATGCTGGATTTCAGTTCGCTCCTGCTCGCAGCCGCGCTGTCGGGCACCTGTCTGGCCGCCACCATGTTTGCGATCTGGTTCACCGCGCCGCGGGCACGCTTCGTGCTGACGGTGGCATGCGGCATTCTCGTGCTCGTCGCGCATGTGATCGTCTTCTGGCGCTACACCAGGGAGCCCGATCCACTGCTTTGCCAAATGGCACTGGCGCTGCTCAGCCTGGGCTTCCTGATCATCTGCATTTCGGCCATGCAATATCTCGGTGTCCCGGACCACAGGCGCGCGATCGCGCCGACATTTGCCGCCATGGCTGTCTGCGCGGCCGTGACCTTCATGGGCCTTGACGGTATCGGCTTCGTGATCACCTACGCGACGGTCACCGCGCTGCTCTCGACGATCGGGGCCATGTTCTGGATCAATGGCAGTCACGATCGCCGCATCCTGCTGGTCGTTTCGTTCCTGAGCGGCAGCTGTGCGCTTTCGTTTGCCCTTTGCGGCGTGGTCCTGATGGCCAATGGGCAGTGGACGCTCGGCGTGGCGCCCGACAACTGGGCTGAACGCCTCAACTCGGTCGTGGCGGTGGCCTGCATGACGGGCCTCGGCGCCTTGACGCTCTCGCTTCATCATTTGCAGGCGCAGATCGAACTCAAGGCCGAGACCATGACCGATCCGTTGACCGGCCTGATGAACCGTCGGGGTCTGACGTCGCTTTACGGCGAGCGCACCTTCGGTCCGTTCATGGCGATCGTCATGTTCGACCTCGATCACTTCAAGTGCACCAACGACATCTATGGACACCCGGTCGGGGACCAGGTCCTGTGCCGCTTCGCCGCCGTCATCCGGAAATATGCCAGGACCGGGGTCGACGCCTTTCGCCTGGGTGGCGAGGAGTTCGCGATCGTCATGTCGCGCATGACGGAAGAGCGCGCCCATGATCTCGCCAGCAAGATCGGCGTTGCCTTCGGCACGGAAGTCGTGCCCACCCCGCTCGGCCCCTTGCGCAGCACGGTCAGCGGCGGGATCGGGTTCGGCGAGACCGACGGCAGCACCCTCGACGAGGTGCTGGCCAGGGCCGACGCCACGCTCTACGCCGCCAAGCGCGCGGGGCGAAATTGCGTCATCGGCCGCAAAAGGCCGGGCAAGGCCGACCCGGTCAAGCCGGCCTTGCGCTCCGCATAGCTATTCGGCCGCACCGAGATAGTCGGACAGCGGCGGGCAGGAGCAGACCAGGTTGCGGTCTCCCGCGACATTGTCGATGCGCGATACCGGCGGCCAGTACTTTGCCGCCGTGTCGGCGTCGCCGGCGGGATAGGCCGCCTCCATGCGCGAGTATGGATGGGTCCATTGACCGGCCAGCGCCTCGGCCGAAGTGTGCGGCGCGTTGACCAGCGGATTGTCGGCCAAGGGCCATTCGCCTTTGGCGACTTTCGCCGCCTCTCCGGCAATGGCGATCATGGCCTCGCAGAAACGGTCCAGCTCGCGCTTGGGCTCGGACTCGGTCGGCTCGACCATCAGCGTGCCGGCGACCGGGAACGACATGGTCGGCGCGTGGAAACCGTAGTCGATCAGGCGCTTGGCGATGTCCTCGACACCGATGCCGGCGCTCTCCTTCAGCACGCGGGTATCGAGGATGCATTCATGGGCGACGCGGTCGCTCCTGCCTTTGTAAAGCAGCGGGAAATGCTGCGCGAGGCGCGTCGCCACGTAGTTGGCCGAAACGATCGCCGTCTCGGTCGCCTGCTTGAGGCCGGAAGCGCCCATCATGCGGATGTACATCCAGGTGATCGGCAGGATGGAAGCGCTGCCGAAGGGGGCGGCGGCCACGGCGTGCGCCGAGCCCTCGGTGACATGACCGGGCAGATAGGGCTTCAGATGCGCCCTGACGCCGATCGGACCGACGCCCGGTCCGCCGCCGCCATGCGGGATACAGAAGGTCTTGTGCAGGTTCATGTGGCAGACGTCGGCGCCGATGTCGCCGGGACGGGCAAGTCCGACAAGGGCGTTGAGGTTGGCGCCATCGAAATAGACCTGGCCGCCATGCTCATGGATGAGCGCGCAGAGATGGCGCGCGCCTTCCTCGTAGACGCCATGCGTCGAGGGATAGGTGAACATCAGCGCCGCGAGGTTCTTGGAGTGCTCGTTGGCCTTGGCCCGCATATCGTCCATGTCGATGTTGCCGTCTTCCAGGCAGCGCACGACGACGACGCTCATGCCGGCCATCGCGGCACTCGCCGGGTTGGTGCCATGCGCGGAAGAGGGGATCAGGCAGACGGTGCGATGGCCTTCACCGCGCGAGCGGTGATAGGCGCGGATGGTCAGCAACCCGGCATATTCACCCTGGCTTCCGGCATTGGGCTGCACGGTTACCGCGTCGAAACCGGTGATCTCCGCCAGCCAGCCTTCCAGTTCGCCGATCATGGCGCGATAGCCGGCCGAATGGCTGGCCGGCGCGAAGGGATGCAGGTTTGCGATGCTTGGCCAGCTCACCGGCATCATTTCCGCCGCGGCGTTGAGCTTCATGGTGCAGGAGCCCAGCGGGATCATGGCGCGGTCGAGCGCCAGGTCCTTGTCGGCCAGCCGGCGCAGGAAGCGCATCATCTCGGTTTCCGACTTGTTCTCGTGGAAGACCGGCTGGGTCAAAAACTCCTTGCCGCGCGGCTTGCCGGGCACCGTGCTGTCGGAGGACGAAGCAGCCGTGGCGCCGAACAGGGCCGCGATCGCGTCGAGATCGGCATCGGTCGAGGTCTCGTCGAAACTGATGCCGACATGATCGGCGTCGAGCACACGCAGCAGCCGGCCGGTTTTTTCGGCGGCGGCCGCGATCTGGGTGGCCTTGCCCTTCGCCTCCACCGTCACCGTGTCGAAGCGGCTGGAGCCGAGCACCGGTACGTCCGCCGCATCGAGGCCGCTTGCCAGGCGATTGGCCAGCGCATGGATGCGCCCGGCGATCGCCTGCAGGCCGGCGGGGCCGTGCCAGATGGCGTAGGCGGTCGCCATATTGGCGAGCAGCGCCTGCGCGGTGCAGATATTGGACGTCGCCTTGTCGCGGCGGATGTGCTGCTCGCGCGTCTGCAAGGCGAGGCGGTAGCCCGGCCGGCCCTTGCTGTCGGTCGACTGGCCGACAAGGCGGCCCGGCATCAGCCGCGTCAGCTTGTCGGAGACGGCGCAATAGGCGGCATGGGGGCCGCCAAAGCCCATCGGCACGCCAAAGCGCTGCATCGGTCCGACGGCGATGTCCGCGCCAAGCTTTGCCGGAGCATCGGTCAGCGTCAGGCCAAGCGGGTCGGCGATGAAGACGACCAGCGCGCCGGCGGCGCGAGCCCTGGCGATCGCCGCCTTGTGGTCGCCATAGACGCCAAACGTGTCAGGCCAGGAGACGAGCAAGGCGGCGGTGTTGTCGTCGATCTCCTCGCCGTCGATCTCGATGCCGAGCGGCTCGGCGCGGGTGCGCACCACGTCCAGCGTCTGCGGGTGCGGCGTGCCGGCAAGCGCCACCTTGGTGCGCTTGTCGCGATGGTGGCGAAGCGCAATGCCGACCGCTTCGGCGACCGCGGTCGCCTCGTCGAGCAGCGAAGCCGACGCCACCGGCAGGCCGGTCAGTTCCGCGACCAGCGTCTGGAAGTTGAACAGCATTTCGAGCCGGCCCTGGCTGATCTCGGCCTGGTAGGGCGTGTAGGCGGTGTACCAGGCCGGATTCTCGAACAGATTGCGCTGGATCACCGGCGGCACGTGGACGCCGTGGTAACCGGCGCCGATGAAGCTCTTCAGCACAATGTTCTTCGCCATGGTCGCGGACAACTCGGCGAGCGCTTCGGCTTCGCTCGCCGGTGCCGGCAGGGCCAGCGGCTGGTCGAGGCGGATCGATCTCGGCACGGCCTGACTGATCAGCGTCTCCACCGAGGGAACACCGATGACGGCGAGCATGGCTCTGACATCGGCAAGGCCGGGTCCGATGTGGCGGGCCGAGAAGGGGTAGGGTGTAGCGGTCATGTCGATGCGTCCTGATATCAGCCGATATGGGCTTTGTAGGCGGCCTCATCCATGAGGCTGGCGAGCTGGCTATCGTCGGCGAGCTTCATCTTCCACAGCCAGCCGGCGCCGGTCGCGGCCGAGTTGACCAGCGATGGGTCGGACGACAGCGTGCCGTTGGACTCGGTGATCTCGCCGTCGACCGGCGCGTAGACGTCCGAGGCCGCCTTGACGGATTCGACCACCACGGCGGTTTCGCCCTTGGCGAGCTTGCGGCCGGCCTCCGGCAGTTCGACGAAGACGAGATCGCCGAGCTGTTCCTGGGCGTAGTCGGTAATGCCGACGGTGGCGATGCCGCCCTCGACGCTCAGCCATTCATGATCTGACGTGAAATAGATCTTTGCCATGGGGTCTATCCTTTGCGGTAGCGATGAGGTGTGAAGGGCAGGGGATTGATATCGATGGGTATTTTCGTGCCGCGCACGTCGGCGAAAAGGCGTGTTCCGGGCTTGGCCAGCGGGGTGGCGACATAACCCATGGCGACCGGATGGCCGGCGGACGGGCCGAAGCCGCCCGAGGTGACATGGCCGGCCGGGTTGCCGTCGGCATCGAAAAGCGCCGCGCCCGCCCGTACCGGCTGGCGGCCCTCGGGTTTCAACCCGACGCGCTTTTGCGCGGGACCCCGCTCCACGACCGTGCGCAAGGCATCGGCGCCGACGAAGGTACCGGAGGCACGGATCTCTCTCGGGATCGCCCACATCAGCGCTGCCGCGGCCGGGTCGGTCTCCGGCGTGATGTCCTGGCCGTGCAGGCAAAGCCCGGCTTCCAGCCGCAGGCTGTCGCGCGCGGCAAGACCGATCCAGAGCACGCGTTCATCTTCCAGCAGCTTGGTGGCAAGGTCGCGCGCGTCGGCTTCCGGCAGGCCGATCTCGAAACCGTCCTCGCCGGTGTAACCGGAGCGGCTCATGAACCAGTTTTTTCGCGGTTCGATGCCATGCATGAACAGCAGCGAACCGGTCTCGAGGCCGGCGCGGGAAAGTGCCGCCCAGGCCTCCGGTCCCTGAATGGCGAGGAAGACACGGTCGAGCGGCTCGACCTCGGCGTCGAAATCGGTTGCCAAGGCGCGCAGGTGCTTTTCATCGGCGACAGCATTGCCGGCATTGGCGACCACCATGAAACGCTCTTCGCCGAGCCTGGTGACGATCAGGTCGTCGAGGATGCCGCCGGCCTCGTTGAGGAAGAAGCTCAGCTTGGATTGCGAGATTTCGAGCGCGCCGGCGTCAAGCGGGCAGGCGCGGTTCAACAGCGTCACCGCCTGTGGTCCGCTGACCTCGAACAGCTTCATATGCGAGATGTCGAACAGGCCCACATGTTCGCGGGTGTGCAGATGCTCTTTCATGACGCCGGCCGGATAGGTCAGCGGCATCGACCAGCCGGCAAAGGCGCCGAAGCGCGCACCGGCGGCCGCATGGATGTCTTCGAGGGGAAGGTGTTTGTCGTTGTCGCCCGTCATGTCGTCTCCAGAGTCGCACGCAATCGGCCGCTGATGGCGACCAGTCCGTGCCCCTCTGTCTGAAGCCTGAGAGACTCGCGCAGCCGGAACTCTGTCAGCGGCGCTTACACCTTCGGCGCGGGGGCAAGCCCCGACTTTCCAGAGTGTCTTTCCCGTCCACGGTTCTTTTGCCTGAGAGATTTCGGGCGATTTCCCCTTCGGCGGCAGCTCTCGCTGCTCTCTCCCGCAAACAGGTAGGACTCAAAACCTGAGTCCTCGACGCGCCATCCATAGCCCGTGCGCGACGGCTTGTCACCTGTCAGCGACATCTAAGCGCGTCTCGCACTCTAGATCTTTGTTGATGCATGTCGTTCTCCCAAAACCGCTGCACACTTTTGGGCGACATGCATCGTTCCGACAAGTCTTCGCTAACCACGCCGTTTGCCGGTTTTTCAAGACACGGCTGATATTGTGACGGGGTGTTGCGCCTTGGGGCTGGCGCCGGATGAGACGGGAAGGGCGGAAAATGGGCGAATTGATCATGAGCGCTCCGGTGGCGGGGCTGACGTCGAAGAACCGCATCGCGTCGGAGGATGTGGTGATGCTGCGCCGCGACGTCTTCGCCGACGGCGTGGTAACCCGGGGCGAAGCCGAGGCCTTGTTCGCGCTCGACCAGACGGCGCGGGACAAATGCGCGGAGTGGGCACCGTTCTTCGTCGAGGCGGTCACCGACTACATCGTTCACCAGGAAAAGCCGGCAGGCTACATTTCACAGGAGAATGCCGACTGGCTGGTCCGCACGATTTCGCGCGACGGCATGGTCGACAGCCGGACCGAGCTGGAATTGCTGGTCCATGTGCTGGAAGAGGCGAAATCCTCGCCGAGCCGGCTTTGCGTCTACGCGCTGGAGCAGGTCGCCCACGCCGTCGTCGACGGCAAGGGGCCGCTGATGCTGGGCGGCGCGCTGGTGCCCGGGCTGATCGCCAAGGCGGAAGTCGAACTGCTGCGCCGTATCCTCCATGCCCATGGCGGCGATGGTAACATCGCCATCACCCGGGCCGAGGCCGAGGTGCTGTTCAGGATCAACGAACGGACGGCCCAAGCCAACAACGACCCGTCCTGGAACGACCTGTTCGTCAAGGCGATCGCCAATTTCGTCATGTGCTCGGCCGGTTACGAGGCGCCCACCCGCGAGGTGGCGCTGCGCCACGAAACCTTCCTCGATCGCGCCGATCCGGAAATCGGCGGTTTCTTCAGCCGCATGGTCTCCGGTGGCCTCGCCGGCATCATCGAGGCCTACCGCTCTCCTGACGACATAGAGACCGAATGGGAGGCCAAGAACAGGGCCGCCGAGGCGCTGGCCCGCCGTGCCGAGACGGTCGATGCCGGCGAAGCCAGATGGCTGGTCGAACATATCGGGGTGAACCGGCCATTGTACGAGAATGAGCGTGCACTGCTGACCTTGATCAAGCATGCCTCGCCGGAAATCCATCCGGCGCTGAAGCCGCTGCTCGACAAGGTTGCCTAAGCCGCGCCGGCCGCCGCTACCGTTTTACCGAGCGCGATATTGGAATGGCCTTCTGGCCATTCCACGAGTTCGGCTATGCGCGCGAAGCCGGCCATTTCGTACGGGCGGCCATCAAATCCCGCCATACCAGTCGTAGCCATTGTCTTCCCAATAGCCGCCACGGCCGCCGCCGACATTGGCGAAGCCGTCGACCAGTTCGATCTTGTAGAGATATTTCGGCATCTTGTAGCCGAGCTGGCGCTCGACACGGACGCGCAGCGGCGCGCCATTCTCGACCGGCAGCGGCTTGCCATTCAGGCCATAGGCTAGGATCGTCTGAGGATGGCGGGCATCGATCAGGTCGATCGTGCCGTAATATTTGACGTCGCCCGACAGGCTGCGGTCGATCGTGTCGAGGCAGTGGAACATGACATAGCGCGCTTGCGGCTTGACCATTGCCTGGTCGAGCAGCAGGGACAGCGGCGTGCCCGTCCATTTGGCGATGCAGCTCCAGCCCTCGACGCAGTCATGGCGGGTGATCTGGGTGCGGCTCGGCATGTTCATCAGCTGCTCGCGGGTAAGTGACAGCGGCTTTTCGACGAGGCCTGAAACCTCCAGGCGCCAATCGGCGAAGTTGTTGGCGAGCAGGGCCTTGTATGCGTCGTCATCCGGCGCGGTGACGCCGTTCGGCCGCATGGGCTGACGGATATCAGCTTCGGTGAATTCCGGCGCCAGCGAATTGCCGCCGCCGAGCAGCCTTTGCGCCCTGTGGGTCAGGCCATTGACGTTTTCGAGGAAACTACGCAGGCCGCTGCCGATGCTGAGCTGGCTGTCGAAGGCGTCGCAACCCGACAGCATGATGCCTGAAGCGCCGAGGCTGGCGGCGGTGAGGAATTTCCGGCGGCTGATCTCAAATTTCGCCATGTCAGGCACTCCTCTCGGATGTGTTGTCGTCATGCGCCGGAGGATCGGTGCGGTACCAGCCGGTGATGATCGAACGCAGCTCATTGATCGGGCCGGCGGCCAGAATCATCAGGATGTGAATGATGAAGAAGGCAACCAAAAGAACCATGACGGTGAAATGAATAGTGCGTGCCGTCTGCCGCCCGCCGAGCAGATCGTTGAGGAAGGGCAGCACCGAATCCATGCTCGGCGACATGGCCAGGCCGGTGATGATCATCAGCGGCAAGAGCACGAACAGCACGCCGCCATAGGCCATTTTCTGCAGGGTGTTGTATTCGCGCGTGTGGTGGAATTTGAGCCTGGCGTGATTGGCGATGTCCTGTGGCAAGCGTTTGAGATCATCCAGGCGCGGCGCCAGATCGCGGCGGATGTGACCGTTGATCAGGCTGGCGAGCAGCCAGACCAGCAAAGTCGTGGTCAGGATCCAGGCAAAGAAGAAATGGATCACGCGGGCTGTGCCGAGATCATAGTAGGAAGGGATCGTCGCCCAGGACGGAAATCCGCGCGCCGTCTCGTTACCGGCCGGGCCCGACCAGCCGAGGACGCCTGTGGTGTCGAAGCGGTGGCCGAGGATTTCGGTGTAGCCGCGCGGACCGGCATTGGTGTTCTCGGCGCCGATGGCGAGAACGGTGTTGTCGTAGCCGAAGCCGGATTGCTTGCCGATGTAGAGTTGCGGCCG
This sequence comes from Mesorhizobium sp. ES1-6, assembly GCF_020164775.1. Taxonomy (NCBI): domain Bacteria; kingdom Pseudomonadati; phylum Pseudomonadota; class Alphaproteobacteria; order Hyphomicrobiales; family Phyllobacteriaceae; genus Mesorhizobium; species Mesorhizobium sp. ES1-6. The sequence continues at coordinate 703,291 of NZ_JAIUGU010000001.1, read as the reverse complement.
GGCATTGAAAATCTGCAGGCCGGATAGCAGCATGAAAAACAATGAGATGGCCCAGAGCCAGTGCGTCAGCCGCGTCCATCGCGACTGCCGGTAGATCAATGGTTTCTCTTTTGAAGCGGGGACACCCGGTCCAATTTCGGATTGGCTTCTGGCAACCGATTCCATCTTGTCTCGTCTCCCGGGCCTCGAGGCTTGGCCACGCGTTCATTGTCCTTCTGATACGTCGCGATCCAAACCGATGTTTCATCCGATCACGGATTTATTACGGACCGCCCAGGCTGACGGCGAGATTGACGGCCGCGGCGACGATGACGGTGTTGAAGAAGAACGACAGGATCGAATGGACAAGCACGACGCAGCGCATATGCGTGGTCGAGATGTTGGTGTCGGCGGTCTGCGCCGTCATGCCGATGACGGTTGAGAAATAAAGGAAATCCCAGCCCTCGGGGCGTTTATCGCCAGGGAACAGCAGGCCGCCGACCGGGATTTTCTTCTTGGTGCCGGCGTCGACCGCGTCGCCGTCCATCCAGTAGACATGGGCATAGTGGAGCGCCGCCATGGCATGAATGGTGAACCAGCCGAGCGGGATCGACAGCAGCGCAAAGCCGAGTTCGATCGGGTGATCCCCATCTTTCCGATTGATCAGCAGGAACAGGGAGACAAGGGCAACGCCGACGACGACGAGCGTGACCGCGAAGATGACCAGAACCGGCTGATCGGTGGCGCGTGCATTCTTGCTCAGGTACTTGCCGGTGAATTTCGGCATCTGGCTGACGACAAGAATGACGTAAGCGGCGAAAAATGCGTTGGCGCCGATCGAATAGGCGAGAGGGGCATGCAGCAGCAACGCCACGAGCAGCGCAAACGCCCCGAGACACGCCGATACCGCGAACAGCATATGGCGCTGCATGGGGTTCTTGATCGGGGTTTCGGCGACCATGGCGGTCTCCACCTGGATGGCGCTTTGTTGCTAGCCCGGTGTGGCGGATTTCAGAGCGCGCCGCAAGATGCGGTCGAGTTCGCCGAGGAACCGGGAGCGATCCTGCGGCGCGAAGCTGGCATTGTAGCCCTTGCTTTCGCCGGTCTCGCGCAGATGCTGCTTGAGATCGCGCATCGCCACCGCCATGCCGATCGTCTCGGGCGTGAAAGGACGTCCGGTCGGCCCCAGCACATGCGCGCCAAGCGCCACGGTGCGGGCGGCAAGCGGAATGTCGGCCGTCACCACGATGTCGTTGGATTTGGCGTTCTCGACGATCCAGTCGTCGGCGGCATCGGCGCTCTTGGAGACGACGACATTGCGGATCATAGGGTCGCGCGAAGGGCGCAGGCCGCCATTGGAAACGTAAGTGACCACGACGCCATGGCGCTCGGCGACCTTCTCGACCTCGGCCTTGACCGGGCAGGCGTCGGCATCGACGTAGATGGCGGGTGCGGGCATTGTTTCTCCAGAACGAGCAGGGGCCGGAAACATATCCGGCCCCTGCCAGAACTCTTACAGCTGTCAGGCCGGCAAGGCACCGGACTTCTTGGCTGTCCAGGTGGCGATGTAGTCCATCAGGCCAGGGTTGAGGCAGTCATAAGGCTCCAGCCCGATCGATTTCAGTTGGGCGCGAATGCCATCCATGCGCTTGGGGTCGACACCCGATTCGATGATCGACGAGACAAAGGCGGTGAAGCCGGGCGGCGACCAGCCGTCCTCCTCGAAGCGCTCGGGGTGGATGAAGGACAGACCCTTGAACGGATGGTCGCGCTCGACCGGTCCATGCATGTGGACGCCGCAACCGGTGCAGGCATGACGTTGGATCAGTGCGCTGGGATCGACCACCTTCAGCTTGTCGCCGTTCTCGGTGACGGTGACGTCGCCGGTGCCGGCAACCGCCACCACCGAGAACACCGCGCCGTCAGGCTTCCAGCATTTGGTGCAGCCGCAGGCGTGGTTGTGGGCGATCTGGCCCTTGACCTTTACCTTGACCGGCTTGCTGGTGCAGGCGCAGACCAGCGTGCCGCCGGCAAAGCCAGCACTTTCCCTGGGCAGCCCATTGTCGATTTTCGGATGCAGTTTCTCCGCCATTGTTATTTCCTCCCATGTTTTACCACAGGGGTCGCTGGCCGGATGGCCGGCGGCGTGTGGCCGTCTTCAGTAAACCACGACACTCCGGATCGACTTGCCCTCATGCATGAGGTCGAATCCCTTGTTGATGTCTTCCAGCTTCAGCAAGTGCGTGATCATCGGATCGATCTGGATCTTGCCGTCCATGTACCAGTCGACGATTTTCGGCACATCGGTGCGGCCGCGCGCGCCGCCGAAGGCGGTGCCCATCCAGCTGCGTCCGGTGACCAACTGGAACGGCCGGGTCGAAATCTCCTGGCCGGCGCCGGCGACGCCGATGACGACCGATTTGCCCCAGCCGCGATGCGAGGCTTCAAGCGCCTGGCGCATCACCTTGGTGTTGCCGGTGCAGTCGAATGTGTAGTCGGCGCCGCCGATCTGGTCGGCGCCGCGCTTGGTCATGTTGACGAGGTGCGGGACGATGTCGCCCTCGATCTCCTTCGGATTGACGAAATGCGTCATGCCGAACCGCTCGCCCCATTCCTTCTTGTCATTGTTCAGATCCACACCGATGATCATGTCGGCGCCGGCAAGCTTCAGGCCCTGGATGACGTTGAGGCCGATGCCGCCGAGGCCGAAGACGACAGCGGTGGCCCCTTGCTCGACCTTGGCCGTGTTGATGACCGCACCGATGCCTGTGGTCACGCCACAGCCGATGTAGCAGATCTTGTCGAAGGGCGCGTCGGGATTGACCTTGGCGACCGCGATCTCGGGCAGCACGGTGAAGTTGGAGAAGGTCGAACAGCCCATATAGTGAAAGATCTTGTCCTTGCCGATCGAGAAACGCGAGGAGCCGTCGGGCATCAGGCCCTGGCCCTGCGTGGCGCGGATGGCCGTGCAAAGATTTGTCTTCCTCGACAGGCAGGACGGGCACTGCCGGCATTCCGGCGTATAGAGCGGGATGACGTGGTCGCCCTTCTTGACCGAAGTGACGCCCTTGCCGACATCGACCACCACGCCGGCGCCTTCATGCCCGAGAATCGCTGGAAACAGGCCTTCGGGATCGGCGCCCGACAGGGTGAACTCGTCGGTGTGGCAGATGCCTGACGCCTTGATCTCGACCAGCACCTCGCCCTCGCGCGGGCCATCGAGGTCAACCTCCATGATCTCCAACGGCTTTCCGGCGGCGACAGCGACAGCGGCGCGGGTTTTCATCAGGCAATTCCTCCAGAGGCGATTTTTGAGGCCAAGTTTTCAGGTTTTGGGCTGCTCATCAACTCTCAGATGAGACGAAATGTCGGCTTTGTTGACGCAGATAGCACAGCGCTCGACAAGCAGCGACAGGGAGCGCCATGGCGCGTCGGCAGGGGAGACTTTCACGTCGTCCACCGCGGTACTTGAGACATGGCGACATAGTCCATAGAACTGAATCGTCTGCCGGAGGGGAATTCTGCCCGCATGTTCACCAAGATCCTGATCGCCAACCGTGGCGAGATTGCCTGCCGCGTCATCAAGACGGCGCGCAGGATGGGCATCGCCACGGTCGCCGTCTATTCCGATGCCGATCGCGATGCGGTGCATGTCGAGATGGCCGACGAGGCGGTGCATATCGGACCGTCGTCCGCCGCGCAAAGCTATCTCGTGCCGGAAAAGATCATTGCCGCCTGCAAGGAAACGGGCGCGCAGGCCGTGCATCCCGGCTACGGCTTCCTGTCCGAGCGCGCGGCCTTTTGCGAAGCGCTGGAAGCAGAAGGCATCGTCTTCATCGGCCCGAAGCCCAAGGCGATCAAGGCTATGGGCGACAAAATCGAATCGAAGAAGTTCGCCAACGCCGCCAAGGTTTCCACCGTGCCCGGCTGGCTGGGCGTCATCGAGGACGCCGACCACGCGGAGAAGATCGCCGGCGAAATCGGTTATCCCGTGATGATCAAGGCCTCCGCCGGCGGCGGCGGCAAGGGCATGCGCATCGCCTGGGACCAGTCGGAGGTGCGCGACGGCTTCGACCGGGCACGCTCGGAGGCAAAAAGCTCGTTCGGCGACGACCGCGTCTTCATCGAAAAATTCGTCGTCGATCCGCGCCATATCGAAATCCAGGTGCTGGCCGACGCGCATGGCAACGCGCTCTATCTCGGCGAACGCGAATGCTCGATCCAGCGCCGCAACCAGAAGGTCGCCGAGGAGGCGCCGTCATCGTTTCTCGATGCCAAGACCCGAAAGGCGATGGGCGAACAGTCGGTGGCGCTGGCCAGGGCCGTCGACTACCAGAGCGCCGGCACGGTCGAATTCATTGTCGACAAGGACAAAAACTTCTATTTCCTTGAAATGAATACGCGATTGCAGGTCGAACATCCGGTGACGGAGCTCGTCACCGGCATCGACCTGGTCGAGCAGATGATCCGCGTCGCCGCCGGCGAAAAGCTTGGCCTGAAGCAGACCGATATCAAGCTGAACGGCTGGGCGGTGGAAAGCCGGCTCTACGCCGAGGATCCCTATCGCAATTTCCTGCCGTCGATCGGCCGGCTGACGCGCTACCGGCCGCCGGAGGAAGGGCAATTCGGCGACATCGTGATCCGCAACGACACCGGCGTCACCGAAGGTTCGGAGATTTCGATGTTCTACGATCCGATGCTCGCCAAGCTGTGCACCTGGGCGCCGACGCGGCTCGAGGCGATAGACGCCATGTCGGAAGCGCTCGACAGTTTCGCCGTCGACGGCATCGAGCACAACATCCCGTTCCTGGCGGCGCTGATGCAGCATCCGCGCTGGCGGGAAGGGGCGATATCGACCGGCTTCATCGCGGAGGAATATCCCGACGGCTTCGCGCCAGTCGCGCCGAATGGCGAGGAAAAGGCCGTACTGGCCTCGATTGCCACCGCGGTCGAACTGCTGCGCCGCGACCGGCTGGACCGGCTGGGCGGACGGCTGGCGCCGCATTCGGGAGCGCTCAAGCGCGACTGGGTGGTCAAGATCGGCGAGGACTATTTGCCGGTTTCGATCCTTGAAGGCATGATTTCCATTCCGATGGAGATCGACCTGTCCCTCGACGGCGGCAAGGCGCTGACCGTTTCGTCAGACTGGCGGCCTGGCGACCTCATCTGGCGGGGTACGGTCGGCAAGCGCAGGGTTGCTGCCCAGATCCGGCCCGTCGCCAACGGCCTGCGCATCGCCTGGAAGGGCATGTCGGTGACCGCGCGCGCCATGCTGCCGCGTACCGCCGAGTTGGAAAGGCTGATGCCGGAAAAGGTGGCGCCGGACACCTCGAAACTGCTGCTCTGCCCGATGCCCGGCCTTGTCGTCTCGATCGCCGTTGTGGAAGGCCAGGAGGTCAAGGCCGGCGAGACCTTGGCCGTGGTCGAGGCGATGAAGATGGAAAACGTGCTGCGCGCCGAGCGCGACCTTGTCGTCTCGAAGCTCAACGCCAAGCCGGGGGACAGCCTGGCGGTCGATGCCGTCATCATGGAATTCGCTTAAGCACGCTGGAAGCCTGTGGCCGGCAGTCGTTTGTGCTGGACTGGTATCGCCCGGTCCCGGACAATACATCTCCATCGACTCAGGTCTTACGGACAGCACGAGAAATCATGGCGGATGACAGACTTCCACGCGACCCCTTGAAGCGCGAAGCAGCGATTGCCGCGGCGCGGCCTGAGATACCAGCGCGGCCGTTCGTCCATCTGCGCGTGCACTCGGCCTATTCGCTGTTGGAAGGTGCGCTTCAGCTTGGCAAGATCGTCGGCCATGCCGTTAAGGACGAAGCGCCGGCCATCGCCGTTACAGACACCAACAATCTGTTCGGCGCGCTGGAGTTCGCGCAGAAGGCGGTGAAGGACGGCATTCAGCCGATCATCGGCTGCCAGATCGCGCTCGCCTTCTCCGGCGAGAACAGCGATGGCCAGCGCGACCGCCGTCGGCAAGGTCCCGACATGCGGCCGGTCGTGCTGATCGCGGCCACCGAAGCTGGCTATTCCAATCTGGTCAGGTTGGTCAGCCGCGTCTATCTCGAGACACCACCCGGTGAAGCGGTGCACCTGACCACCGAAATGATGGACGGCCAATGCGACGGCCTGATTTGCCTCAGCGGCGGTCCGCGCGGACCGATCGGGATTGCCCTGAAGGAAGATCGCCGCGATCTCGCCGAGGCGCGCCTGCTTACGCTCAAGACGATGTTCGGCGATCGCCTCTATGTCGAGCTGGACCGGGTTTCGGGCTATGATCGCATGATCGAGAAATCCTCGATCGATCTTGCCTATTTCCATGAATTGCCGCTTGTCGCCACCAACGAGGCCTTCTTCTCGTCGCGCGACGAGTACGAGGCGCATGACGCGCTGATCGCCATCGCCGAGGGTTCGGTCGTCGCCGTCGACACCCGCCGCCGGCTGTCCCCGGACAATTTCCTGCGCAGCCAGGCCGACATGGCGAAATTGTTCGCCGATCTGCCGGAAGCCATTGACAACACGGTCGAGATCGCGCTGCGCTGCTCCTATTATCCGAAAACCCGCAGCCCGATCCTGCCGCGTTTCACGGGCGGCGACGCCTCCGACAAGGACGCCGCCGAAAAGGCCGAGGCCGCCGAACTTGCTCGACAGGCGCGGGAGGGGCTCGATGCCCGGCTTGCCCTGCACGGGCCGACACCGGGCTATACGGTCGAGCAATATCGCGAGCGGCTCGAATTCGAGCTCGGCATCATCGAGAAGATGAAATTCCCCGGCTACTTCCTGATCGTGGCCGACTTCATCAAATGGGCGAAGGCGCAAGGCATTCCGGTCGGGCCCGGGCGCGGTTCGGGCGCCGGCTCGCTGGTCGCTTATTCCACCACCATCACCGACATCGATCCGCTGCGCTTCTCGCTGCTGTTCGAGCGCTTCCTCAATCCAGACCGCGTGTCGATGCCCGATTTCGACATCGACTTTTGCCAGGACCGGCGTGAAGAGGTGATCCGCTACGTCCAGCAGAAATACGGCCGCGATCAGGTCGGCCAGATCATCACCTTCGGTACGCTGCAGGCGCGCGCCGTGCTGCGCGACGTCGGCCGTGTGCTGCAGATGCCCTATGGCCAGGTCGACAAGCTGTCGAAGATGGTGCCGCAGAACCCGGCCAATCCGGTCAAGCTCGCCGACGCCATCGCCAACGAGCCGCGCTTTGCCGAAGAGGCGGAGAAGGAGCCGATCGTCCAGACGCTGCTCGACATGGCGCAGAAGCTGGAAGGCCTCTACCGCCATGCCTCGACGCACGCCGCCGGCATCGTCATCGGCGACCGGCCATTGTCGGAACTGGTGCCGATGTACCGCGATCCGCGCTCGGACATGCCGGTCACCCAGTTCAACATGAAATATGTCGAGCAGGCCGGGCTGGTGAAGTTCGACTTCCTCGGCCTGAAGACGCTGACCGTGCTGGAAACGGCGGTCAAGCTGATCCGCCGCCGCGGCATCGACATCGATCTCGCGACCATCCCGCTCGACGATCCCGAGACCTACGCGATGCTGTCGCGCGGCGAAGTCGTCGGTGTGTTCCAGGTGGAAAGTGCCGGCATGCGCAAGGCGCTGATCGGCATGCGGCCAGACTGCATCGAGGACATCATCGCGCTGGTCGCTCTCTATCGGCCTGGCCCGATGGAAAACATCCCGACCTACAACGCCAGAAAGCATGGCGAGGAGGAGATGGCCTCGATCCATCCCAAGATCGACCATCTGGTGAAGGAGACGCAAGGCGTCATCGTTTACCAGGAACAGGTGATGCAGATCGCGCAGGAGCTGTCCGGCTATTCGCTCGGCGAAGCCGACCTTCTGCGCCGCGCCATGGGCAAGAAGATCCGCGCCGAGATGGACAAGCAGCGCGAACGTTTTGTCTCTGGCGCGGTCGAGCGCGGCGTCGCCAAGCCGCAAGCCGACTTCATTTTCGACCTGCTGGCCAAGTTCGCCGACTATGGTTTCAACAAGTCGCACGCCGCCGCCTACGCAGTCGTGTCCTACCAGACCGCCTATCTCAAGGCGCACTATCCGGTCGAGTTCTTGGCGGCGTCGATGACACTCGACATGGGCAACACCGACAAGCTCGCCGACTTCCGCCAGGATGCGCTGCGCCTCGGCATCGAGGTCCTGGCGCCCTCGGTGATGACGAGCTTTCGTGCCTTCGAGGTCGGCGAGAACCGCATCTATTACTCGATGGCTGCCCTCAAGGGTGTCGGCGACGCCGCGGTGGAGCATATCGTCGCCGTTCGCGGCGAAAAGCCGTTCAAGAGCCTGGCCGATTTCTGCGAGAGGGTCGACCCTAAGATCGTCGGCAAGCGTGTGTTCGAAAGCCTGATCATGGCCGGCGCGCTCGACTGCTTCGGCCATGATCGCGCCCAGATGTTGGCTGGCGTCGAACGGATGATGGGGCTGGCGTCGCTCGCCCAGCAGAACGCGGTTTCCGGCCAGGCCGATATTTTCGGCGCCTCGCTGGGCGCCCAATCGCAGGCGCTCAATCTGCCGGCGACCGATCCGTGGCTCGCCGCCGACCGGCTGCACCGCGAATTCCAGGTCGTCGGCTTCTATCTCTCGGCGCATCCGCTCGACGAATACAAGGCGGCGCTGCAGAAGATGCGGGTGCAGAACTGGGCGGAGTTCTCCGCCGCCGTCAAGCGCGGCGCTTCCGCCGGCCGGCTTGCCGGCACCGTGACCAGCAAGCAGGAGCGCAAGACGCGCACCGGTAACAAGATGGGTGTGGTGGCCTTTTCCGACACCTCCGGCCAGTACGAGGCCGTGCTGTTTTCAGAAGGATTGGCCCAGTACCGCGACCTGCTGGAAGCCGGCCGCTCGGTTGTCATCACCGTCGCGGCGGAGGACAGGCCCGAGGGTGTCAATCTGCGCATCAACTCCGTGCAGTCGCTGGAAGACGAAGCAAGCCGCATCCAGAAAGCACTGCGCATTTTCGTCAGGAACGATGGCCCTGCGTCGATCATCCAATCCCAGCTTACCCAGCGCGGTGAAAGCCAGGTGAGCATCATCGTGATCAAGGACGAGGCGCAGGGCGAGGTCGAGATTGCCTTGCAAGGCGGCTATCGCGTCTCTCCGCAGATCGCCTCGGCGATGCGCGCCGTCCCGGGCGTGGTCGAAGTGGAACTGGTGTGACCAGCTTGGTTGCCAGTCGGCAATCCGCGCGAAAGCAGTCGCCCCTCGCACCGTTGCAATCCGCATGAAAGGCGCGGGCGGCAAGGCGCCGCAGAGCTTGTCCGCAACGGCGCGGCTGCGCGACACACTGCGCAGGCTCTATCATGGGCGCTCGCCGGCCGCGTTCCGGTTCCAACTGGTGGCTGTCATCATCGACCTCGCCATTATCGCCTTTTTCATCGCCACGCCGGTCATCCAGCAATCGGCCTCGTTTCTGTGGCTGGATTATGCCGTGGCGGCTCTCGTCGCCGCCGATCTCAGCGCCAGGCTGCTGGCCTCGAATGACATGTTGCGCCTGACGAAGCAGCCGACCTTCTGGGTGGACGCCTTCATCCTTCTGACGCTGCTGATGCCGACGGCGCTCGCCAATCTCGGCTTTCTGCGCATCCTGCGGCTGTGGTCGCTGTCGCGCAGCGGTTCGATCTGGCGGCATTTCGAGATGCGCGGCCTGCGGCCCTGGCGCGAGGCAAGCCACGCGGTCATCAACCTGTTGACTTTTCTCTTCGTCATCACGGGCTTCGTCTACACCTTCTTTTTTCGCAACGGCGCCGGCCTGGAAAATTACATCGACGCGCTTTACTTCACCGTCGCGACGGTCACGACGACCGGCTTCGGCGACATCGTGCTGCCGGGCATCGCCGGCAAGCTGACGGCGATCGTCACCATGATCATCGGCATATCGCTGTTCGTCAGGCTGGCGCAGGCGATCTTTCGGCCGGCCAAGGTGTTCTTTCCATGCCCGCAATGCGGGTTGCAGCGGCATGAGCCCGACGCCGTGCACTGCAAGGCATGCGGCCACGTTCTGAACATACCCGACGAAGGCGACTGATCGGCGGCGGTTTTACGAAGCCGCCACTTCCGCCGGCCTTGCCGGTTTCCGCTGCAGGTTGAGCAGGTTGCCCATCAGGATGAGCAGTGCGCCGCCGGCGGTGAAAGCGTCGATCTGCTCGCTGTAGAGCAGCCAGCCGATCAGCGCCGACAACGGCACGCGCAGGAAATCCATCGGCGAAATGACGGTGGCGTCGGCGTAGCCAAGCGCGCGGGCCATGCAGAAGTGCGACGACATGCCGGTGAAGGCAATCAGCACGATCCACGGCCACAGGTCCAGCGGCGGGTTGCGCCACTCGTAAAGGGCTGGAACGAGGCCGACCACCGACTGGATGATCAGCATCCAAAAGATGATGCGCACGACGCTGTCCGTCCGCGTCAGCGACTTGACCATGACCACCGAGATGCCGAAGCAGACCGCCGCGCCGAGGACGACGAGATGGCCCGAATCGACCGAGCCCACGCCGGGCCGAACGATGACCACCACGCCGATCAGGCCCAGCACGATCGCGGCAAGCTTTGGCCGGGACAGTCTTTCACCAAGAAAAGTCACCGCCAGGATAGCCGTCCAGATCGGTGTGGTGAATTCGATCGAAATCAGCACGGCCAGCGGAATCAAGGTCAATGCGTAAAGCCATGCCGCCTGCCCGGTATAGTGGATGACGTTGCGGGCGACATGGGCGAGGGGACGCTGCGTGCGCATCGCCGCGAACCCGCCGCTCGCAAACACCAGCGGCAAGAGGATAAAGAAGCCGATGACCGAGCGCAGTTCCAGCACCTGGAAGACGTTGAGTTCGGCTGTCGTGGCACGGCCGGCGACCGACATCGCCAAGAACGACGCGATCGACAGCGCCATCCAGAACGCGGCCTTGGGGATCGAGGGAGTCGGTGCCATTTCAGCTATGTCGCAGGCCGCGATTGCCGGAGCAATCGCTAGTCCGGTGTATTCGTCTGGGCCAGTTGCGGCGAGGGCGTTTCAGATCAGTCATGCCGCAGGCGGAACCTGATACGGCGAGGGGCGTTGAGCCCCTATATTGTCCGTGGTTTTGCAAACGTGCGTTTCCAATGTCGACAAGGAGAGTTTCCATGAGACCATTCGCGCAAGTGGCGCTTGCTGGCTGCCTGGTGGTCGCCGCCGGCGCGGCTCACGCCGACGAGACCAAGTTTCTCCAGTCGTTCAATGGTAATTTCGCCGGCAAGGGCACTGTCCAGGTGACGACGGATGTGCCGAACGTCAGTGTCTCTTGCAGCTTCAAGTCGAACGCGACCTCTGCCTCGCTCTCGCTGGATGGCAATTGTCGCGGTCTCGTTGTGGTTTCGCGAGCCATCAGCGCGAATTTGAAGGTCTCCGGTGCGAAATACAGTGGCGTTTATGTAGGATCCCGCACAGGGCCAGCACAGCTAAACGGCAGCCGTTCGGGCAACACCATCAATCTTGGCATCCGCTGGGCGAAGGACGTCAATGGCGATCGCAAGGCGCGAATGACGGTTGAGAAGCGAGGCGAGAACGGCATGCGGCTCACGGTCATCGACACGGATCCGAAAACCGGCAAGAGCGTGGTGACGAGCCGGATCGACCTGCAGCGCTCCTAGTTCACTCTTCGATCGGCTCCGGCGGATGGGCGTCACGGCCCCTGCCGAAGGTGTAGCCGGTTTCGACGGCTCTGCGGCCGAACTTGTCGCGCAGCGCATCGATGGCGCCCTCGGCCATGGCGCGCTTGCGCGACTGGACATCGACCAGATCCGGCGGATCGGCCTTGTCGTCGTCGGAAAGGTCGCTGACGCCGATGCCGAGCAATCGAAATTTCGTCCCGTCCGTCTCCTTGCGGAGAAGGTCCACGCCGGTTGAAAAGATGCGGTCGGCGAGCCGGGTCGGGTCGCCGAGCTGACGGTTGCGCGTGCGCAGCTTGAAATCCTGGGTCTTCAGCTTCAGCACCACGGTGCGCCCGGCAATGCCTGACTTCTTCAGCCGTGCCGAGACCTTTTCCGAAAGGCCCCTCAGCACCGAGACAAGCTCGTCCAGCGAGGCGATGTCGGTGTCGAAAGTGGTTTCGGCCGATACGCTCTTGGCATCCTGGTCGGGGTCGACGCGGCGGACGTCCTCACCGCGCGAAAGCCGGTAGAGCCGTTCGCCCATCACCCCATAGCGGCGCATCAGGTCGCCACGCTCCATCTTCTGCAGCTGACCAATGGTGCGGATGCCATCCTGTTCGAGCGTCGCGTTGAACGCCTTGCCGACACCCCAGATCATGGTCACCGGCTGCGGTGCCAGAAAATCGATCGCCTCGGCCTCGCCAATGACGGAAAAGCCGCGCGGCTTGCGGAAGTCCGACGCGATCTTGGCGAGGAATTTGCAGTAGGAAAGCCCGGCCGACACGGTGATGCCGATCTCCTTCTCCACGGCCAGCGCGAAGCGCGCCAGCACCACCGCAGGCGGCAGACCGTGCAGCCGCTCGGTGCCGGCGAGGTCGAGAAACGCCTCATCGATCGACAGCGGCTCTACCAGCGGCGTCAACGCCTGCATCATGGCGCGCACTTGCCGGCCGACGGTCACGTATTTTTCCATGTTGGGCGCGATCACCACCGCCTCGGGGCAGGCTTCGAGCGCCTTGAACATCGGCATGGCGGAACGCACGCCGCGGATGCGGGCGATGTAGCACGCCGTTGAGACCACCCCGCGCTTGCCGCCGCCGACGATCAACGGCTTGTCCTTGAGCGCCGGGTTGTCGCGCTTTTCGATGGCGGCATAGAAGGCGTCGCAATCGATATGGGCCAGATGCAGCCGGTAGAGCTCGGGATGACGGGCAAGGCGAGGGCTGCCGCAGCGTTCGCAGCGGCGCGTCTCACCGCGCTGAAACGTCAGGCAGTCACGGCAAAAACCGTGATCGGGATTGTTGACAGGAGCCGCCATTTCTGCGAACATAAAGAGAACAAACGCAATGGTACGACAGTGCAGGGTCAGCGACAAGCTTGGCCTGGGGAGAACTCATGAGCACGACCATAGTGCCGTTGGCGCCTGAGCTCTGGCCTGAATTCGAGGATCTTTTCGGCAAGCAGGGCGCCTGCTACGGCTGCTGGTGCACGCATTTCCGGCTGGCGCCGGCGGCGCGGCGCGAGAGCAGCCGCGAACGCAACAAGGATCACATCAAGGCGCGCATCGAAGCCGGCCCGCCACCCGGACTGCTGGCCTTCGAGGACGGCAAGGCGGTCGGCTGGATGCAGATCGGGCCACGCGCCGACGTGCCTGAATGGAACAACAAGGGCAGGGGCTCGGCGCCGATCGATCCCGCCGACGCTGCCGATCCCGCCGTTTGGGCGATCTCCTGCTTTTTCATCCGCGCCAAGGCCCGTGGCACGGGCATCACGCACCGCCTCGTCGAAGGCGGCATCGATTTCGCCCGCGGGAACGGCGCGCGGCTTGTCGAGGCCTGCCCGATCGACCTGTCCCGCGATTCGCGATCAATCGGCCTGTTCGTCGGCTCGTCTCAGGTGTTCGAGAAGGCCGGGTTCGAGAGGCTGGTTGAGCGCAAGGCGGGCCGACCGCTGATGCGGCTGGTGCTGAAGCCTGCTACCTGACTGTCATCGTCTTGCAGTCGTGATGGTATTTCCCTACCAGAGGTACGAAACGATTTTTGCCTCTCGACCGAACGGAGAATTCCCGTGAACCGTGTGTTGCCACTTGCCTTTTCCGCGCTTCTGCTCAGCGCGCCTGCTTTCGGCCAGACCGTCGACAGCCAGGGCGCCAAGCAATTGTCGGATGATCTGTCGCGCTATGTCGGCAAACAGGCGCTCGACAAAGGCATTCTGAAGGTTTCGGCCGAAGGCGACGCCTACAAGATCGTGTTTGATTTCAAGGCGCTTGCAGCAAGCTTTCCCGACCAGAAGCTGGTGAAATTCGACTTTGCGCCCTACGCCCTGCTGGTCAAGCCGCGCAGCGACGGATCCTGGGATGTCTCGATGGATTTTTCGCAGAGCGCCTCCTTCGAATTCAACGGTCCCCAGGGAAAGCAAAACACGCAATTCTCGATCAAGGACGGCAAGGGCAGCGGCGTCTACGACCCCAAGCTGGCCGCCTTCACCAGCGCCACCAGTTCGATGGCCGGAATGACGATGTCGTCGCAGGACGCCAAGCAGCAGATGGATATGACCGCCGGTGCCGGTACCGCGACGCTGTCCGCCACCAAGGCAGCCAATGGCGGCGTCGATTTCACGACCTCGCAAAAGATTTCGAACTTCGTGGAAACGATAAAGTTCAGTGATGCCGAGAGCGGACTGAATTTTCCCGTTACCGTGAAGTCGCCGGAATTGTCGGTGGAGGCCAGCGGCAAGGGCGTGCAGACCAAGCCGCTGCTCGATCTCCTGGCGTTCGCCGTGGCCAATGAGGACGAGAAGACGCTGAAGGCAGACCAGGCACAGCTCAAGGCGCTTCTGCTGGCGGCGCTTCCGGTGTGGGAGCGTATCGACGGAACCTACGGCTTCAAGGATTTCGCGGTCGACAGCCCGATCGGCACGTTCGGCGCCACGCAACTCAGCACCGCGTTCGGTTCCGACGGTGTCGCCCAGAACGGCAAGGTCAACTATGGCATCAAGGCATCGGGGCTGACCGTGCCGCATCAGCTCTTGCCGAGCTGGAGCGTCGCGCTGCTGCCCACCGATATCGACCTGAACTTCGGCGGCGCCAATATCGATCTCGACAGCATGGCGAAGAAGGCGATCGAAGCCTTTGATCTCAATCAGGATCCGCCGCTGTCGGCCGAGTTCGGCGACCAGCTCAAAGCCGACTTCCTGGCCAAGACGCCGAAGGTCGTCATCGGCCACAGCACCGTCAAGAACAAGGACATGGAGATCGCGCTCGAAGGCGACATGACAAGCTTCGGCCAGAAACCCGACGCGAATCTCACGGTCGATGTCGCTGGCTTCGACAAGATCATGGAGCACCTGCAGGAAGCGGCGAAGGCGGAGCCAGAGGTCGGGCAGTACGTGCCTGTCGCTCTCATGGCGAAGGGTTTTGCCAAGACGCTGCCGGACGGCAAGCTGGAGTGGGTCATCAACACCAAGGCCGACGGCTCGGTGACCGTCAACGGCGTCATGCTCAAGCCCGCCGATCCGGCGGTGGACGACAGCGTCGACGATGGTGACGGCGCGGACAATGACGGCGTCGATAGTGGCGGCAACGCCAACGAAGGCAATGGCGGCGGCAGCGACGACGGCGGCAGCGATAATGGCGGGTCAGGGGCGAAGCTGAACCCTTGAGGGGGCCTCGAGCAACTTTCGGCAAACTGTAAAGGGTCTTCCCGGGGAAAGCGCTTGGCGCTTTCCTTTTTGGGACTTACCTCAACGCGCGCCGAGCCCCAGCGCATTCGCTATCTTCGGCGCGGCTTCATGCCAGTCCTGGACGACGACGACATCGTCCGAGACCGGCGGCAGGAACGCGCGCAGCGAATTGTCGGCCATGAGATGGAATAGATTTGCGTCGGCGACCGATTCCCGCACCGACGCCAGATTGTGCGGCTGATCGTCGACGAAGACCACCGGCCGGCCGCTCTTGCCGCGCAGCTTGGCCACCGCCGGCCCCTTGGCCATCTCGGTGGTCAGCAGCGGATAGCCTAGCCCCAGCGCATCGAGATGTGCGCGGCGCACCGCATGATGCCGGTGCGGCATGGCCGTCAGCAATATGATTTCCGCGCGGTTTCCAAGCCCCGCCAGAGCGTCCGCGGCGCCATCGGTGATGCTTTGCCAATCGGCCTGCGCGTCGAAGAAATCGCCCAGCAGCGCCGTGACTTCGGGTTGTTCGATCAGCCTGCCGCTGGCCGTTTCGGCGATGT
This sequence comes from Mesorhizobium sp. ES1-6, assembly GCF_020164775.1. Lineage (NCBI taxonomy): Bacteria > Pseudomonadati > Pseudomonadota > Alphaproteobacteria > Hyphomicrobiales > Phyllobacteriaceae > Mesorhizobium > Mesorhizobium sp. ES1-6. The sequence goes on along the minus strand of NZ_JAIUGU010000001.1, from coordinate 687,443 downwards.
TGCCGGTCAGCCGAAAGGACGCCAGCGTCAGGCCGTAACCGCGCGCCTTGAGGAAGTGCGGGAAGGGGCGGATGAATTCGAGCACGACGTCATCGACATCGAGCACCAGTAGCGGCCGGTCGTCGGCCGCCAGTTCCTCGATCTGGCGCGCGGTTTCGGGATCATCGCTCATGTGGAACGCTCATGATTGTCGTCGCCGAGCGGCAGTGCGCGCAACGCCTTGCCGACAGCGGCCGGCGGCGTGCCGGTCTCTTCGGCGAAGCGCATCAAGGTCGGCTCGTGGGCCAGGATGAATTGCAGGACGCCGGCCAGGAAACCCGGCTCGCCGGCGGCCCGGCGGATCGAATGCGCCTCTATTCCCGTGATCGCCAGAAAGCGCGGTAGAAGCTCCGGATCGCCGGCAACGAAGCCCAATGCCTTCACGGCAATGGTTTCGGCCTCTTCGCGCATTGACGCTGCGTTTGCCATCACTACCTTCGGTGTGTGGAATGAGTCTCTCCCGCAGTAATGGCAAGAGTTGCTTGCGGCAAGCCATTAGCGTGTGGCGCGCCTTTTGGACGCGCTGGGAGGCGAGGCGGAATTCGTGCTGCTTTGCAGGCTGCGGGTTTCCGTTTCGTCAATCATATTGCCGTATAGTGAAGCAGGGTTTGGTGCGTTCAAGCAAAGGGCGCATGACGGTCACCTCCGGGCGGAGGACGGCCGGGACGGGATATCGATGCCTAAGAAGGTCATGATCGTCGAGGACAATGAGCTCAATATGAAGCTCTTTCGGGACCTCATCGAAGCAAGCGGTTACGAGACGGTGCGCACCCGCAATGGTCTTGAGGCGCTCGACCTGGCGCGCCAGCACCGGCCGGACCTCATCCTGATGGACATCCAGCTGCCCGAAGTGTCGGGACTGGAAGTGACCAAATGGCTGAAGGAAGACGATGATTTGCACGTCATCCCGGTCATTGCCGTGACTGCCTTCGCGATGAAGGGGGATGAGGAGCGCATCCGCCAGGGCGGCTGCGAGGCCTATATTTCGAAGCCGATCTCGGTGCCGCGCTTCATCGAAACCATCAAATCCTATCTGGGCGATGCCTGATGTTCCCTTCCAGCCGAGCCGGAGCCTTGTGAAATGACCGCGCGGATCCTCGTCGTCGACGACATCCCTGCCAATGTGCGGCTGCTGGAAGTCCGGCTGCTGGCCGAATATTTCGAGGTGCTGACCGCCAATAACGGGCCCGATGCGATCGAGACCTGCGAGAACGGCAAGGTCGATGTCGTGCTGCTCGACGTGATGATGCCGGAGATGGACGGTTTCGAGGTCTGCCGGCGCCTGAAGAGCGATCCGGCGACGTCGCACATTCCGGTGGTGATGATCACCGCGCTCGACCAGGTTTCCGACCGCGTGCGCGGGCTGGAGGCCGGCGCCGACGATTTCCTGACCAAGCCGGTCAACGACCTGCAGCTGATGACGCGCGTCAAGAGCCTGGTCCGGCTGAAGTCGCTGACCGACGAGCTCAGGCTGCGCGCCTCGACCACCCGCAACATCGGGATCGAGGAACTCTTGAGCCGCAATTTCGCTTCCGAGGACACGACGCCGAAAGTGCTTCTGATCGACGAGCGCAAATCGTCGGTCGAGCGCATCCAGAAGATGCTGCGCGACCGTGCCGATCTCGACGTCACCGGCGATCCGCATGCCGGGTTCTTCCAGGCGGCCGAAACGCCCTATGAATGCGTGATGATCTCGACGGCCTTCGCCGATTTCGATCCGCTCAGGCTGTGCTCGCAACTGCGCTCGCTCGATCGCACCCGTTTTGTACCGATCATCCTGCTGGCGGAGGAGGGCGAGGAAGAGCGCATCATCCGCGGGCTGGAGCTCGGCATCAACGATTATCTGATGCGGCCGATCGATCAGCAGGAACTGACGGCACGGCTGCGCACCCAGGTGCGCCGCAAGCGCTATAACGACCAATTGCGCGCCAGCGTCACCCAGACCATCGAGATGGCGGTGACCGACGGCCTGACCGGGCTGCACAACCGCCGCTATCTCGACAGCCATCTGCAGACGCTGTTCGACCGCGCCGTGGCACGGCGCCGGCCGCTGTCGGTGATGATCACCGATCTCGACCGCTTCAAGTCCATCAACGACGCGCACGGCCATGACGGCGGCGACGAGGTGCTGCGCGAATTCGCGCGGCGGTTGCGCAAGAACGTCAGGGGCATCGACCTTGCCTGCCGGTTCGGCGGCGAGGAGTTCGTCGTGGTCATGCCGGACACCGATGGCGTCGTGGCCGAGAAGGTGGCCGAGCGCATCCGGGCCGAAATCGCCCAGAAGCCGTTCGCCATCGGCGCCGACGGCAAGACGATCGAGGTCACCGTCAGCGTTGGCGTGTCCTCGGTGCTGAAGGGTGTGGACACGGTGGCGGCGCTGATGAAACGCGCCGATCTCGCGCTCTACGAAGCCAAGAGTGGCGGCCGCAACCGTGTCGTCGCCAAGGCGGCCTGACGGTCCAGGGCCTGATTATCCGGTCAACCCAACAGGGTTACCCATTTACCTTAATCCAAGCGATTCGCGAGCCTTGGTTAAGAAACTGTTGATTTTCATAAGCTCTTGCGCAAATGTGCAGGCCACGACGAAGCCGGCACGAGGGTAGACAGCCGGCTCGATACCCGAATACCCCATGATGCTCAGGTCCGCCGCATCTCCTGGGTCCGTGGGGTCGGCCGGCCGGCGCTGGCACATAGTGGCCTCCTCGTACCGCTGCCAAACGCCGACCGGCCCCCTTTGTCTCACATGACATCAAGAGTCCCTGCCAAGCCCCGAAGTTCGGGGCTTCTTTCATGCGCGGAAAAACGGAATTGGCCGCTGGGTTTGTTCCGGCGTCTGTCGGCCAGTGGCGCTTCGCGCTTGCCGGCTGGGAGGGCGAAGGAAAGGCGCTATCCCTTCCATTACATACATATGGCGCACAAGGGGCTTGCGGCAAGACCTGGCTCCTCCCGTACAACCGCACCCTGGCCAACGGAAACGGGAGTAGCAAAAATGCCGGTATCGATGCCGACTGACGGACCGCGACGGGATCATGCTGTGCTGATCGCCGGAGGAGGGCCGACAGGGTTGATGTTGGCGGGGGAACTCGCACTGGCAAATGTCGACGTGGCCATTGTGGAGCGGCGGCCCAACCAGGAACTCATCGGTTCGCGCGCGGGAGGCCTGCATGCCCGCACCATCGAGGTGCTCGACCAGCGCGGGATCGCCGACCGGTTTGTCTCCCAGGGACACCCGTCGCAGTCGGTGGGCTTCAACATGGTGAAGCTGGACATCGGCGACTTTCCCAGCCGGCACAATTATGTGCTGGGGCTGCGGCAGAACCACATCGAGCGCATCCTGGCCGACTGGGTCAGCGAACTGAGGGTGCCGATCTATCGCGAGCGGGACGTCACCGGTTTCGCGCAGGACGATGGCGGCGTCGACGTCGAGCTATCCGATGGCCGGCGCCTGAGGGCGCATTATCTCGTCGGTTGCGACGGTGGACGCAGCACGATCCGCAAGACCGCGGGCATTGCGTTCGACGGATGGGATCCGACGATGAGCTGGATGATCGCCCAGGTCGAGATGGCGCAGGAACCGGCATGGGGCTTTCGCAGCGATGCCTATGGCGTTCACGCGATGGGCAAGATGGAGGAGGGCGGCCGGGTGGGTGTCGTGCTGACCGAGAGGCAGATGACTATCGGCGGCGAACCGACCCTGCGCGATCTCAGCGAAGCGCTTGTCGCTGTCTACGGCACCGACTACGGGGTCTACAGTCCGACCTGGATTTCCCGGTTCACCGATATGACGCGCCAGGCTGCCGCTTACCGCGACAGACGTGTGCTGCTGGCCGGCGACGCCGCGCATATCCATCCGCCAATGGGCGGGCAGGGCCTCAATATCGGCGTGCAGGACGCGGTGAACCTGGGATGGAAGCTGGCCCAGGTGGTCAAGGCGACGTCCCCTGCAACCCTGCTCGACAGCTACCATGCCGAACGCCATCCGGTTGCCGCGCGCGTGCTGCGCAACGCGATGGCGCAGGTCGCGCTGCGTCGCATGGATGCGCGCACCAAGGCTCTGGGCGATACCGTTGCCGAACTGCTCGCCATGGACGAACCGCGCAAACGGATCGCCGGGGAGATGTCCGGGCTGGGCGTCCACTACGACCTCGGGGAGGGGCACGCGCTGCTTGGGCGGCGAATACCCGACCTCGATCTGCTCACCGCCAACGGGCCGTTGCGGCTGTTCCGTCTGCTGCACGGCGCGCGGCCGGTACTCCTTAACCTGGGCGAGCCAAGCAGATTGGAGATCGCGCCCTGGGCCGATCGTCTCCGGCGGATCGACGCCAAGTATGCTGGGGCCTGGGAGCTTCCGGTCATTGGGGCGGTCGCCGCCCCAACCGCGGTATTAATTCGGCCCGACGGATATGTACCCTGGGTCGGAGACAAGACTGATCTTGGGCTGGCCGAAGCGTTGGCCGTCTGGTTCGGCCCGCCTTGAGCGGCTTCGCACAGCCTCGGGTAAGCTGTTGATACATATGGCGTCGTCCTTCGCGGCGGCGCCACCTCCTGACAAGCGATTGACAGCAGGCTTTATCTATGCAGAAATTGGTTGGACCATTGGACCACTTGGAGGAAGCGTGGACCAGAACAGCCTGCCACCCATTCAGACGACGGCGCGCGATGACGCCGTGCTGAAGGCATTGGTGGGCTTTGTCAGCGCCGAGGCTTTGCGGCCCGGTGAGAGACTGCCGACCGAGCGTATCCTGGCCGAGCGGCTCAAGGTCAGCCGCAACACGGTGCGCGAGGCGCTGACGCGGTGGGAAGGACTGGGTCTGGTCGAACGCCGGCAAGGCAGCGGCACCTATCTCAAGGCGGCCGTCTCGCCCGACATGCTGCATCTGCCGCTGACGCTGGCGGGCGGCAATGATTTCACCAGCCTGATGCACACGCTGGAAATCCGCCGCGCACTGGAGGCGGAGGCGGCGGCACTCTGCGCCGAGCGGGCAAGCCCCGCTGACATTGCCGAGATCGAACGCAAGCTCGATATCATGGAGCAGGCGTTTCGCACGCGCGACGGCATGTCATCGGAAGAGGACTGGGAATTCCACCAGGCGATCTACCGGGTCTCCGGCAATCCCTTGTTCGAGCAGATCATCGCGGCGATGCATGAGCTGTTCCACCGCTTTTGGGAGCATCCGCTTGGCGTCCGAGACTTCGGGCAGGCCAGCTTCCCCTACCATCGAACCGTCTACGAACGGATCGCCGCTGGCGACCCTGAGGGCGCACGTGCTGAAGCGCTCAAGTTGATCGCCACCGTCGAGGACGATCTGAAGCGCGGTGACGCCAAACTCAAACTTTTGGACCTTTCATGAACGAGCATCCAACCGGTTTCGACCACGATTATCTTGCCGAGGCGGCGACGCTTTTGGCGCATGACGAGCCGTTCCCCGGTGGCGCTGTGGTGCCGCCGATCTACCAGACGTCGCTGTTCACCTTCGCCAATTATGCCGAAATGGCAGATACGTTTGCCGGCAAACGAAAGCAGCCGATCTATTCGCGCGGCGACAATCCCACGGTCATGGAGTTCGAGGCGCGTGTCGCCGCGCTCGAGGGGGCCGAGGCCGCGCGCGGCTTTTCCAGCGGCATGGCGGCGATCAGCGCCACCGTGCTTGCCTTCGTCGGGGCGGGCGAGCGCATCGTGGCGGTGCGCAACTGCTATGGCGATGCCTACCGGCTGTTCGAGCGGCTCCTGCCGCGGCTCAACATCAAGGTCGATTATGTCGATGGCTCTGATCCGGATGCGGTCGCGGCGGTATTGCCCGGCGCCAAGCTGCTCTATCTGGAAAGCCCGACCTCGATGATGTTCGAACTCCAGGACCTGCCGCATCTGACCCGGCTGGCCAAGGAGCAGGGCATCATTACCACCATCGACAATTCCTGGGCGACGCCGGTGTTCCAGAAGCCGATCTCGCACGGCGTCGACCTGGTGCTGCACTCGGCCTCGAAATATCTCGGTGGCCATAGTGACACGGTCGCCGGCGTGGTGGCTGGCTCGGCAGCGCACATCAAGCACATCAACGAGCAGACCTATTCCTATCTCGGCGGCAAGCTGTCGCCGTTCGAGGCCTGGCTGCTGCTGCGCGGCCTGCGCACTTTGCCGCTGCGTCTGCCGCACCACATGAAAAGCGGTCTCACCATCGCCGAGCGGCTGAAGGCGCATGGCAATGTCGAGCGGGTCAACCACCCCGTCTATTCGAACCATCCGGGCAAGGCGACGCTTGCCGGCTATGGCGGGCTGTTCTCGTTCGAGGTGACGGACGATATCGACATCCCCGTCTTCGTCGACGCGCTGAAGTTTTTTCGCATCGGCGTCAGCTGGGGCGGGCATGAGAGCCTGGTCGTGCCGGCCAAGGCGTCGCTGGAGCAGACGCCGGGACTGAATTCGATGGCGCGCTTCGGCGTCAGCCCCCGAACCATCCGCTTCAATGTCGGATTGGAAAGTGTCGAAGACCTATGGGCCGATGTGGCCCAGGCCTTCGAAAAAGCCAGAAAATAACAAGCGGGTTCAAAATGGGAGTCTTGAACATGAAGAAATTGACCGTCATGCTTGCCACCGTCGCGGGGCTGGCGATTTCCGCCGGGAGCGCATTGGCCGATTCGACCCTGAAAATGGTCGAAGTGATCACCAGTCCGCCACGCACGGAATTTTTGAAGAAGCAGATCGCCGAATTCGAGGCGGCCAATCCGGGCGTCAAGGTCGAGCTGGTCTCGTTGCCCTGGGGCCAGGCATTCGAAAAGTTCCTGACCATGGTGCAGGCCGGCGATACGCCCGATGTGGTCGAGATGCCGGAACGCTGGATGGGTCTCTACGCCAATAACGGTCAGCTCGAGGATCTCGGCCCCTATATGGCCAAGTGGGACGACGCCAAGACCTTGGGTGACCGCGCCAAACAGTTCGGGTCCACGGTCAACAACACGCAATACATGATCCCGTACGGCTACTACATCCGTGCCCTGTTCTGGAACAAGAAGCTGTTCAAGCAGGCCGGCCTCGACGGCCCGCCCGCGACGCTCGACGAATTCGTCGCGGATGCCAAGAAGATATCCGCGATACCCGGCAAATACGGCTATTGCCTGCGCGGCGGGCCCGGCTCGTATACCGGGGTCAACATGTTCATGAACATCGCTGCCGGCAATGGCGCTGCCTTCAACGCGGACGGAACCTCGACAGCGAATGCGGAGGGCTCCGTCAAAGGCCTGCAGATGCTTGCCGACCTTTACAAGAACGGCTACGCGCCGAAGGACAGCGTGTCCTGGGGGTTCAACGAAATCGTCACCGGTTTCTATTCAGGCACCTGCGCGATGCTTGACCAGGATCCGGACGCGCTGCTCGGCATTGCCGACAAGATGAGCGCTGATGATTTCGCGGTGGCGCCGATGCCGGTCGGGCCAACAGGCAAGTCGTACCCCACGCTGGGCTATGGCGGCTGGGCGATGTTCGCCAATTCGCAGCACAAGGACGACGCCTGGAAGCTGATGGCGACCCTTTTGTCGCCCAAGGACAATCTTGACTGGGCCAAGGAAGTCGGTGTCATTCCGATCCATAATGGCGCCGATCAGGATGCTCACTTCAAGACCGAGCAGTTCAAGGGTTGGTTCGAGGAACTGAACAACACCAGCAAATACGAACTGGTGACGCCGCCGACCCACCTGGAGAATCTCGGCAACTTTGTCGACCAGGTCGCCATCAAGAATTTTCAGGAAGTGCTGCTCGGCCAGAAGACGGCCAAGGACGTTGCCGACCAGTGGGCTGCTTTCCTGACCAAGGAGCAGCAGGACTGGATGGCCAAGAACAAGAAGTAAGCGCAGGCTTTTCCCTTCTCCCCGTTTCACGGGGAGAAGGTGTCACGAAGTGACGGATGAGGGGCCGCGCTGAGTTCTCAGAAGCTGGCGCTGCCCCTCAGCTGCCTGCCCGTCCTCCGCAGCAGCTGCGCTGCAGCTACGGAGGGTGAACCGGCATCTTCTCCCCGTATCGTGACGGGGAGAAGGACGCTGCCCCCCAACGCCGCTCCAGGGAGCCGTTCCACAGCCATGACCTATGCCGTCCCCGAAATACGATCCGCCGGCGTTTCGCGCCGCAAGCGGCTGTCCTATGCGGCGGTCGAGCCCTGGCTTTACCTCAGCCCGGCGATCGTGCTTCTGATCGTCGTTCTGTTGGTGCCGCTCATCATCGGCATCAGCTATTCGTTCCGCAAATTCTCTGCTTTCAAATCCGAATTTGTGGGCCTTGGCCAATACCACGCCATGCTGTCCGATGCGGCGCTGGGGCAGGCGCTTGTCAACACGCTGTGGTGGACGGTCGCCAGTCTTTTCTTCCAGTTTTTCCTCGGGTTAGGCTTGGCCTTGCTTCTCGACAAACCATTCATCGGGCGAAAAGTCGTCCAGGCAGTGGTGTTCCTGCCCTGGGCGGTCCCGTCCTTCCTGTCGGGCCTGACATGGGCGTGGCTGTTCAACCCGATCATCGGGCCGCTGCCGCACTGGCTTTTCGTGTTGGGGCTCAGGTCTGATCCGTCCACCAGTATCCTTTCCGACCCGGCCACCGCCATGTGGGGGCCGGTCATCGCCAATATCTGGTTCGGCATTCCGTTCTTCGCCATCACGCTGCTCGCGGCGCTCAAGTCGATCCCCTCCGAACTGCATGAAGCGGCGGCGATCGACGGCGCCTCGCCATGGCAACGCTTCAGCAAGGTGACGCTGCCATTCCTGGCGCCGACCATCATCATCACCGTCATGCTGCGCACGATCTGGATCGCGACCTTCGCCGACCTGATCTTCGTGATGACGGCAGGAGGCCCCGCCGGGGCGACCAGCACGGTGCCGGTCTACATCTATGTCAGCGCCTTCAAATCGCTGGACAAGGGCTATGCTTCCGCGGTGGCGGTACTGTTGCTCGCGCTGCTCATTGTCTACGCCATCGCGCTGATTGGCATCCGGCGCTCGCTCGTGAGGCATGTCTGATGATCGCCGGTCGCTCCACCTCTTCGCGCATCGTCAGCGGCATCGGCCTCTACGGCGCCATTGCCGCCTATATGATCTTCGCGCTGTTCCCGATCTTCTGGACGCTGAAGATATCGGTCACGCCGGAGCGCTTGCTCTATTCCGAGGGCATCACGCTATGGCCGTCGCAGACGACGTTACGGAATTTCTACACCGTGCTGGAAGCCTCTGATTTCCCGCGCTATTTCCTGAACAGTGTCATCGTGTCGGTGGCGACGGCGGCCTTGGTGACCGTGATCGCCACACTGGCCGGCTATGCGATGTCGCGCTTCACCTTCCGCGGCAAGGCTGCACTGGCTCTCATGTTGCTGCTGACCCAGACCTTTCCGCTGGTGATGGTCATTCCGCCGATCTACCGCGTGATGGGCGAGATCGGCCTGATCAACAGCCTGACCGGGCTGATCATCATCTACACTGCCTTCAACACCGCCTTCGCCACCTTCCTGATGCAGTCCTTCTTCGACGGCATACCGAAGGATCTGGAAGAGGCGGCGATGATCGACGGCTGCACCCGCGCCCAGGCAATGCGCAAGGTGATCGTGCCGCTGACGCTGCCCGGGATGGGCGCGACGCTCGGTTTCGTCTTCACCGCCGCCTGGAGCGAGCTTCTGTTCGCGCTGATGCTGATTTCCAGCGACGACAAGAAGACCTTCGCCGTCGGCCTGCTGACCTTCATCGGCAAGTTCGCCGTCGACTGGGGGCAGATGATGGCCGCGTCGATCCTGGCGCTGATTCCGGTCTGCATCTTCTTCGCCTTCCTGCAACGCTATCTCGTCACCGGCCTGACCGCCGGCGCTGTCAAAGGATAGATCGATGGCCTCTGTCACGCTCGAAAAGGTCCGCAAGGATTACGGCGCCGTCCGCGTCCTGCACGCGGTCGATCTCGAGATCGCCGACGGCGAGTTCGTCGTCCTGGTCGGCCCGTCCGGCTGTGGCAAGTCCACGCTTTTGCGCATGATCGCCGGCCTGGAGGAAGCCTCCGGCGGCGAAATCCGCATCGGCGAGCGGCTGGTCAACGACGTGGCGCCCAAGGACCGCGACATCGCCATGGTGTTCCAGTCCTATGCGCTCTATCCGCATATGGACGTGTCGAAGAACATGGGCTTCAGCCTGATGCTGCGAAAAGCCGAGAAGCCGGCGATCGATGCGCGCGTCGACGGTGCGGCCAAGCGGCTGGGGCTCGATACGTTCCTGCAGCGCCTGCCCAGGCAATTGTCCGGCGGCCAGCGCCAGCGCGTCGCCATGGGCCGCGCCATCGTGCGCGATCCCAAGGTTTTTCTCTTCGACGAGCCGTTGTCGAACCTCGACGCCAAGCTGCGCGTCCATATGCGCGCCGAGATCAAGGCGCTGCACCAGCAGTTGAAGACCACTTCGGTCTACGTCACCCACGACCAGATCGAGGCGATGACCATGGCCGACCGCATCGTCGTCATGCATGACGGGCTGATCCAGCAGGTCGGCGCCCCGCTCGATCTCTACGACCGGCCGGCCAACATGTTCGTCGCCGGCTTCATTGGCTCGCCGGGCATGAATTTCCTGCCGGCAAGGGTGGCGAAGGGCGGCAAGGTGGACGCCGTGTTGTCCGATGGCCAGAAGCTTCGGCTGCCGGACGGCCTGCCGCTCAGGGATGGTGAGGTCATCACCGTCGGCCTGCGCCCGGAGCATATCAGGCTGGCGGACGACGGTGCGCTGCAAGGCGAGGTCGGGGTAGTGGAGCCGCTCGGGCTGTCGACGCAGTTCTATGTCAAGCTGGCCGGCCAGCAGCTTTGCGTCTTTGCCATGGGCCGTGCCGGCGTGAAGCCCGGCGACATGGTGCGGCTGGCGGCCGATCCGGCATCGCTGCATTTGTTCCACGAGAAGAGCGGCGACCGCATCGGATAGCTGTTCACGGCCAAGCACCGGATAAGCAGGTGGACCGTGGCCTGAGTCGCTGCTTCGCTACTCGTTGCTGAGTGTTGTTATGAACCTTTGGCTCTTTGCGGCTTATTTTTTCCGTGCCCTTTCGCTTGCCGCCATCATCCGAGCCAGTCGGTCTTGCACGGCCGGCGGTTCATTGAAAACGTAAAGTCCGCTAAGGGCGGTGTAGAGCGCAACATCAAAAGGCAAGTAGGCCTCGAGGCGATCAAGCAACCAGTCGCTCATCATATCTTCAAAGGGACCGACGCCTAGTTGAGCCACGGCCTTAGCATGCTCTGGTAGGCGGGCTTTCGCTAGAATGGCCATCACACGTTTGAGCTTGATCTCGCGCGGCTCGTCATGCGTGGACCAATGCCATTCCGAAGGATCGGCAAGATAGCTCTCAATGTAGGTTTGCGTATCCAACGGCACATTGCCCTGTGCGTGCCTCCTGAAGTCAGCAGGCACCCAAGAGAGATCTTCGCTGAGATCGAGGCGAGTAAAACGGCTCATAGGATGACAACACCACAAAAGTCGGGAATTGCGACATCACAAAAAATCGGTAACTGCGACGATCGGCAGCCGCCACCGTGGAGAGCTGTAAGCGAAAAACGCCGCCCGATGGGCGGCGTTTCGGCATTCCAAAAGGGAAAAAACCCAGACTACTTGATCTTGGTTTCCTTGAATTCGACATGCTTCTTGGCGACCGGGTCGTACTTGCGGAACGACAGCTTGTCGGTCTTGGTACGGCTGTTCTTGCTGGTGACGTAGAAGAAACCGGTGTCGGCGGTCGACAGAAGCTTGATCTTGATGTTTGCGGCTTTGGCCATGATCTCAGTCCGTTATGTTCGTGGGGTTTTGGCCGCTGGAGCACGGGAAAAACACCCGGACGCGGGAAACTTGGCGCGACACATAAAGAACGTGCCTGGAAAGTCAAGCCCGGCGGACCCGATGTGGCCCGCCCAAGCCGCCCGGAATGGATAAATCAGACGGTTTCCGGCTCCGGTGCCGCGACCTTCTTCCAGTCTCCGGTCGTGTTCCACCAGCGATTCGGATTGGCCCGGTCGTCCAGCCCCTTGGAGCGGCTGGCAAGGATCGGCTGGATGCGGATCACCGGCTCCTGATAGGAATGCGCCTGGAAAATAGCCTCGACGACGCGGGCCGCCAGCTCTTGGTCGTCGGGCAATTCGAAGGAAACCTCGACTGTGCCAGGACGGCGGCGCAATTCGCTTTCGGCGCCCGCCGCGGCCCCCTCAAGCGGCCTGTAGCGCTCGATGCCGTGCGCCGACTGATAGGCATTGCGGTCATACTTGCCCATGGCAAGCGGTGCGATCGCCACAACCGCGTCCATGATGCGGTCGACGTCGGCGGCCGGAGCCTGGAAGCTGACGAGCAGCAGGAGCATCATTCGCAGCGAAGTGGTTTCAAAGCCGCTGTCGATCATCGGAGTGTCCTCGGTTCAGGGTGTTTTAGGACACCCTTTTAACCGGTGGCTGCTGACACGGTTCTGTCAGCAGCCTGCCGCTGCGCAGCGTCGATAACGACTGGGTGGCTCTACAGCAGGATCTTGCGAACGAGCCTGAAGCAGACCAGGGCGATGTAGGCGGCGAAGAACAGGCCGAGCGACCAGCCAAAGCCGGAGGGGCCGAAACTGTCCATGCCGATACCGATCGCCTGCGGGCCGAGTACCATGCCGACGCCGTAGCACAGCACGAAAGCGGCGTTGGCCGACGCCAGTTCGTGGCCGGAGAGCTGCGAGCCGAGATGGGCGAGGCCGATCGTGTACATGGCGGCAACGACACCGCCCCAGACAAACAGGAGCGCGGCCATCAAGTGCCAATTGGCGGCAAAGAAGGGCATGAATATCGTGCCGACGAGCCCGACCGTGGCGCAGGCGAGCAAGAGATAACGCCGGTCGGAGACGCGGTCACTGATCATGCCGATCGGGATCTGCAACAGGACGTTGCCAAGGCCGATCATGGTCAGCAGCAGCGCCGCGTCGGCCTCGGAATAGCCGATGCGGTTGCCATAGACCGGGAACAGCGCGAAGCCGCCGGTCTCGACCGCGCCGAACACAAGCACGGCGAAAGTCGCGGTCGGCACCAGCCAGATGTAGCGCAGGAAGTGGCTGGTCTCGCTCTCAGCCACGATGGTGGGGCTTTCGTTGCGGGCGGCCAGCACCGGTATGGCGGCGAGCGTCACCAGGGCGATGATGACGCCGAACGGCCTGAAGCCGGAACTGCCAAGATGGGCGAACAGCCACGGTCCCGCGGCAAAGCCGAGCGACAGGACGGTGGCGTAGATGCCAAGCACAAGGCCGCGACGCTGCGGCGGCGCCGACGTGCTGATCCAGAACTCCGACAGGATGAACAGCACCGTCAGCGCGATGTGCAGCACGATGCGCAGCGGAAACCACATCCAGAAATCGGGCGCGAAATGGAAACCGACGAAAGCCAGCGCGCCGGTGGCGATCATGGCGATCATCGTCCAGGCGACGCCAAACCGCATGGCAAGCGGCGTGGCGAGCGGCGCCCCGGCGATCGAGGCCAGGCCGGCAACGGCCGTGTTGAGCCCGATCATCGAGGCCGAATGGCCGCGTGTTTCCAGGATAACGCTGAGCAAGGGCATGCCGAGGCCAATGGCGATGCCGACGACGCTGATCGACGAGATCGCCGCTACCATCGGCAGCCAGTGTACGCGTTCGTCGCCCTGTGGTTGGGTATCGACCGTCATGAGATGCTGAATACTCTGTCTTTTTGAGATTGCGCAATTCCTGTGGGAAACCGCATCACACTTTTCGTGGAATTGCTCTAGAGAAGTTCGCGGGTGAAGCGGTTGCGGACAAGCCGGTAGAAGGGGACGGGACCGCCCGGTCGCAGCAGCGGATCATCGGCGAGCCGCTTTTCCAGCTCGTCCAGGATCATTCGGGTGATGTCGGGTATGTCAGCCTGCCTGGCCTTGGCGAGCGGCAGCCAGACCAGTTCCTCCAGTTCATTGGTCGGGCCGCCATCGGACAATTCGATGGCGACGTCGTCACGCCAGGCGCTGAAGAAGCGGGTGTCGAAGCGGCGTACCCGGTTCGGCGGCGTGATGGCGCGCGCGATGAAGCGCAGCGCTTCCAGCGATGGCGCCACACCATGCTCGACGAAACCCTGCCAGTCGCGCTTGGTCGTGGCGAAAGCACCCTTGCGGCCGATCAGTAGGCCGGCTTCCTCGTAGGTCTCGCGGACGGCCGACAAAGCGATTGCGCGGGCGCGGGCATGGCCGGTGCGGCCGGGGCCGGCCGTCAGCTTGGCTTCTTCGTGCGGGTCAAGTGCGGTCGCTGTCGGGATGCGACTGTCCGCTGGGTCGGTTCGGCCGCCCGGGAAGACGAATTTCCCTGGCATAAAGGCGTGCGCGGCGTGGCGGCGGCCCATCAGCACCAGGACGTCATCGCCCCTGCGGTCGAGCAGGATCAAGGTCGCCGCGTCACGCGGACGCAAGGGCCGGCCGCCATGGGCGGCAAGGCCCTTGTCGAGCTTGTCGACGTCCGCCTTGGTCATTCCGTTCATACGCTCGACCTAGCGGAAACTTCTTGCATGCGAAAGTGGCCTTAGCGATTGGCGTGTTGCGCCAGTGGCGCGTCACGTGCCGGCATGCGGCTCGACCTCGTCCTTTTCGCCACCAAACCCGTGCATATAGAACGCCCATTGCAATCCGATGACGGCGCCTTTGACCGGTTGCAGCAGCGCCACCGAGAGCAGGATGGTCAACGGCACCCAGATGAGGATGTGCTGCCAGCTGGACAAGGTCGACGTCGCCTCGACGCCCATGAAGGCACCGAGAACGATATGGCCGACAATGACGATGACCAGATAGGCAGGCAAATCGTCGGCGCGATGGTGATGGATCTCCTCGCCGCAGACGCTGCAGGTTTCGACGGTCTTGGTGAAGCCACGGAACAGCTTGCCTTCGCCGCAATTGGGGCAGCGGCCCAGCAGGCCGCGTTTCATCGCCGTCCACAAAGGGCGTGCAACCCGGCCCGAATGATGTTCGCCGCCAAAAACCTGTTGTTCCATCACCGTCTCCTGCCGCGCGATCCCGGTCGCGATTGCGACGCGCGGGCGCGGCCCTTAGCCTTGTGAAACGACCTGCTGGAGCCTGGCAGGGGCTTCGGGTCGGTCAACATCTCGAAGCGCATCGCGCCGGCCATCGGCGCCACCTCGACCAGCCGGACCTCGACGCGGTCCGCGAGCTGATAACCCTTGCCTGAACGTTCTCCGAACAGGGAGCGGGCCGTCTCATCGTATATATAGTAATCGCCGCCCAGAGTTGACACCGGTATGAAGCCATCGGCGCCATATTGCGGCAATTGGACAAAAAGTCCTGATTTGGTGACGCCGGAGATGCGGGCGTCGAAGCGGTCGTCGATGCGCTCGGCGAGGTAGGCCGAGATCAGCCTGTCGACCGTGTCGCGCTCGGCGGCCATGGCGCGGCGTTCCGTGCCGGAGATCAGCACCGCAACGTCTTCGAGGCGGGCCTCCTCGTCTTGCGTCAATCCGCCCGGACCGAGGCCGAGCGCGGCGATCAGCCCGCGGTGCACGATCAGGTCGGCGTAGCGGCGGATCGGCGAGGTGAAATGCGCGTAACGCCTGAGGTTGAGGCCGAAATGGCCGATGTTCTTGGGTGAATATTCGGCCTGGCTCTGTGAGCGCAGCACCACTTCGTTGACCAGCGCCTCATTGTCGGCGCCGCGCACGCGCTCCAGAATGCCGTTGAACTGGCTGGGCCGCATCTGGGCGCCGCGCGCCAAGGACAGGCTGAGCGTCTGCAGGAATTCACGCAGCGATTCCTGCTTGGCCAGCGACGGCGCGTCGTGGATGCGGTAGACCAACGCCTGCTTCTTGCCCTCCAGCGTTTCGGCGGCGGCGACATTGGCCTGGATCATGAACTCTTCGATCAGCTTGTGGGCGTCGAGCCGCTCCGGCACGATGACGCGGTCGACCGTGCCATCATCTTTCAGCAGGATCTTGCGCTCCGGCAGGTCGAGTTCGAGCGGCTG
This sequence comes from Mesorhizobium sp. ES1-6, assembly GCF_020164775.1. NCBI lineage: Bacteria > Pseudomonadati > Pseudomonadota > Alphaproteobacteria > Hyphomicrobiales > Phyllobacteriaceae > Mesorhizobium > Mesorhizobium sp. ES1-6. The sequence continues at coordinate 671,431 of NZ_JAIUGU010000001.1, read as the reverse complement.
GCGGCCGTCGCGACCGCGCTTGAGGATCGCATAGGCATCCCAGAGCGGCCTCAGCACCGTCTCCAGGATCGGACCGGTCTTGTCGTCGGGAACACCGTCGATCGCTGCCTGAGCCTGCGGGTAGGCGAGCTTGGCCGCCGACTTCATCATGACGCGGTGGAAGGAATGCCGGATCTTGCGGCCGTCGGCGGAGAAGGTCATGCGCACGGCGAGCGCTGGACGGTCCTGGCCCTCGCGCAGCGAACAGAGATCGTTGGAGATGCGCTCCGGCAGCATCGGCACGACGCGATCGGGGAAATAGACCGAATTGCCGCGCTTCAGCGCCTCGCGGTCGAGCGCCGTGCCGTAGCGGACATAGGCGGCGACATCGGCGATGGCGACGGTGGCGATCACGCCGCCGGGATTCTTCTCGTCGAGGTCAGGGGTGGCGAAGACCGCGTCGTCATGGTCCTTGGCATCGGCCGGGTCGATGGTGACCAATGGCAGGTCGCGCCAATCCTCGCGATGATCGAGCGTCGCCGGCTTCACGGCTTCGGATTCGGCTATGACATCGGCCGGGAAGATGTGCGGAATGTCGTGCGCGTGGATGGCGATCATCGAGACCGCCTTTTCGCTGGTTAGCGAACCCAGCACGTTGAGCACCTTGGCGCGCGGCAACCCATAGCGGGAAGCGCGCGCGGGCTCGACCTCGACAAGGTCGCCGTTCTTCGCGCCGTTCTGGAATTCCTTGTCGACGATCAGCTCGGGCTGGCGCCGCTCCACCGGCTCGATGCGGAAGCTGCCGTCCTGAAGCACACGGAAGACTCCGAGCACTGCGTCGGTGCGCTTCTCGAAAATCTTCATCACCCGGCCGGTATAGGCAGGCCCTGACGGATCGTCGGTCGGGAAGGTCTTGGCCAGCACGCGGTCGCCGATGCCCGGCGCAGGGCCGTTGCCGCCGCGCGACACGCGGATCGAGACGACCGGCGGCTCGCCGCCACCTGTCGACTCGGTCGGATGCGCCAGCAAGATGCCATCGCCGTCGCGGCCAAAGATGTCGAGCACGGCGACATGGGGCAGGGCGCCGACGCGGGCCAGCCGCTTGCGTTCCCGGGTCAGGACGCCTTCGTCCTGCAGGTCGCGCAGGAGATCCTTCAACCAGATGCGGTCGTCGCCACGCAGCGCGAACGCCTTGGCGATCTCGCGTTTGCCGGCGCGATCGGGGTTTTCGGCGATGTAGCGCAGGATTTCGTCACGCGAGGGCCGATAGTCGTCCTTGACCTTGGCCCTGGTGTCGGCGGTGCGCGGATCGCCGTGGCTTCGTCCGGAGATCCTGCGCGCCACGCCGTCCTACCCTTTTTTCTTCGCGGCCGGTTTTTTGGCCGCCGTTTTCTTGGCTGCGGGTGCCTTGGCCGCCGCTGCCTTGCGGAACGGCTTCTTGCCGCCACCGTCCTTGGCTTCCTTCTCGGCAATCAGCGCCAGCGCATCCTCGATCGTCACCGATTGCGGATCCTTGCCCTTGGGCAGCGTGGCGTTGACCTTGCCGTAGTTCACGTAAGGGCCGTATTTGCCGTCGCGCACGACGATCTTGCCGCCGCCATCGGGATGGTCCCCAAGCTCCTTCAGGGCAGCCGGCGTGCCGCCATTGCGTCCACCCTTGCCCTTGGACTGCTTCTCGGCAATCACCGTGACGGCACGGTTGAGACCGATCGAGAACACGTCCTCGATGCTGTCGACATTGGCGTAGGTGCCATCATGCAGCACGAACGGGCCGTAGCGGCCGAGACCCGCCGAGATCATCTTGCCGCTTTCGGGGTGTTTTCCGACGTCGCGCGGCAGCGACAACAATGCCAGCGCCTTCTCATGGTCGATCGACTCAGGCGTCCAGCCTTTCGGCAGGCTTGAGCGCTTGGCTTCCTTGCCGTCGCCGCGCTGGATGTAGGGACCGAAGCGGCCCGAGCGCAGCGTGATTTCCTCGGCAGTGTAAGGATCCTTGCCCAGCAGCCTGGTGCCTTCCTCGCCGCCGCCATTCTCGCCATTGGGGTTGGCGGCGTCGCCGAGCTGGCGGGTGAAGGAGCATTCGGGATAGTTGGAGCAGCCTACGAAGGCGCCGAACTTGCCGAGCTTGAGCGACAGATTGCCGGTGCCGCATTTCGGGCAGATGCGCGGATTGGAGCCGTCCTCGCGGGCGGGGAAAACCAACGGCGCCAGCTCCTCGTTCAGCGCATCGAGCACGTCGGTGACGCGCAATTCCTTGATGTCCGCGACGGCGCCGGAGAAATCCTTCCAGAAGTCGCGCAGCACGTCTTTCCAGGCGAGCTTGCCGTCGGAAATCTCGTCGAGCTTTTCCTCCAGCGATGCGGTGAAATCATATTCCACATAGCGCTCGAAGAAGCTTTCCAGGAAGGCCGACAGCAGGCGGCCCTTGGCTTGCGGCACCAGCCGGCGCTTGTCGATCGTGACGTAGTCGCGGTCTTCGAGCGTCTTCAGGATCGCGGTGTAGGTCGAGGGACGGCCGATGCCGAGCTCTTCCAGCTTCTTGATCAGCGACGCCTCGGAGTAGCGCGGCGGCGGCTCGGTGGTGTGCTGGGTGGCGTTGATCGCCCGGCGGGCGAGCTGCTCGCCGGCGCGGATTTCCGGCAGGCGGCGATTCTCCTCGTCTTCGGCGTCGTCGTCCTTCTGGTCGGTGTAGGCGGCGATGAAGCCGTCGAAGCGAACGACCGAGCCGACGGCACGCAATTCGGCGGTACGGGCGCCATTCACCGCCTCGATCTCGACAGTCGTGCGCTCGATTTCGGCCGACTGCATCTGGCTGGCGATGGCGCGCTTCCAGACCAGTTCATAGAGCCGCATCTGGTCGGCATCGAGATATTGCCGGACCGACGCCGGGGTGCGCATGAAATCCGTCGGCCGGATCGCCTCGTGCGCCTCCTGGGCGTTCTTGGCCTTGGTGGTGTATTGGCGGGGCTGATCCGGCAGATATTTCGGGCCGAATTCCTTGGCGATAGCATCGCGTGCGGCCGAGATCGCCTCAGGCGCCATCTGCACGCCGTCGGTTCGCATATAGGTGATGAGGCCGGTGGTCTCGCCGCCGATCTCCATGCCTTCATAGAGCCGCTGCGCGACCTGCATGGTGCGGGTGGCGGAGAAGCCGAGGCCCGACGAAGCGGCCTGCTGCAACGTCGAGGTGGTGAACGGCGGCCCGGGATTGCGCCTGGTCGGCTTGGCTTCCACCGACAGCGCCTTGAAGGCGGCGCCCTCGAGCATCGCCTTGATGTCATCGGCCTGCGCCTTGTTGGCAATGTCGAGTTTTTGCAGCTTCTTGCGCTCGAACGCGGTCAGCCGCGCCTCGAAAGTCTCGTTGCGCGGCGTGCCGAGGATTGCCGCGATATTCCAGTATTCCTCGCGAATGAAGCGCTCGATCTCGGATTCGCGGTCGCAGACCAGGCGCAGCGCCACCGACTGGACGCGGCCGGCCGAGCGGGCGCCCGGCAGTTTGCGCCACAGCACCGGCGACAGGGTGAAGCCGACGAGATAGTCCAGCGCCCGGCGGGCGAGATAGGCATCGACGAGAGGCGCGTCGATCTGGCGCGGATTGGCCATCGCTTCCAGCACCGACGACTTGGTGATGGCGTTGAAGACGACGCGGCTGACAGGCTTGTCCTTCAGCGCGCGCTTCTGCTTCAGCACCTCCAGCACATGCCAGGAGATAGCCTCGCCTTCGCGATCCGGGTCGGTGGCGAGGATCAGGCCGTCGGCATCCTTGACCGCGTTGGCAATCTCGGTGAGGCGCTTGCCCGAAGCGGTGTCGACCGCCCAGGACATGGCGAAATCCTCATCCGGGCGCACCGAGCCGTCCTTGGCCGGCAAATCGCGGACGTGACCGAACGAGGCCAGAACCTTGTAGTTCCTGCCCAGGTATTTGTTGATTGTCTTCGCCTTGGCCGGCGATTCGACGACGACGACGTCCATGAGGTCTCATATCAGCTATGATGCGGCAGAAGAATTCCGCTGCGCGCGACGAAATCTCGGTTCTGTTCGTCGCTCACATGGCCGCGCTTTTGCATCCGGTCAAGGGCAAGCGGCCAAAATGCGGGGATGCCGGCAGCAATACACTCTTAGAGTGTATGGAGAAGACCACATATTTTCGGATGGGCAGGCGCCGGCCTCGGAAGATCGGGAGAGGCTCAATTTGTTGCCAGTCCAGTCGGCATGAATGTGCCAGGTCGAGTCCGCTACGACCAGGCCGCCGGACTTGGAGGGATGCCCGGCGGCCAATGGGAGATCCCGTTTGGCGGAAATCCCGACGGAAAAATCAGTCAGCCTTGACGATATGCCAGACCTCGCCGACGCCATCGCCGTTCACATCGCCGGCCTTCTTGTCCTTGATGAAGGTATAGACGGGCTTGCCGTCATAGGCCCACATCTTGGTGCCGTCGGTACGGTCGACAACGCTCCATTCGTCATCGGCCTTGGCGCCGGCCTCGGCTTTCAGCGGCGGCCAGTTGGTGGCGCATTTGTCGTAGCAATTGGTCTTGCCCTTCTCGTCCTTGTCATAGGTGTAGAGCGTCATCCCCATGGCATCGGTGTAGATCTTGGTGCCGTTGACCTCGGCTTCCTTCCAGGCTTCGGCGGCAAAGGACGCGGCGCTGCTGAGCAGCAGTGCGGCCAGCCCTGTGGCTATCGTTTTCATGGAAATCTCCTTGATGTCTGAAGACGCGCGGAAAAATCGCGGCCTCCTTGTGTCAACGCTCCGCTGACGTGCTTTCTTCCCGAGCCGCGATGACTTGGCCGCGACGACTTGGCCGCGATGACTTGGCCGCGATGACTTGCCACATGATGGTGATTGGCGGACAAACCCGCGTGCCGCTATATCGTCGCCAGAACAGTCGGAGCTTTGGAATGGCATTGGACATCGGCTATGTCAGCGCGGTCGGGGCGGGGGCTATCTCGTTCCTGTCGCCATGCGTGCTGCCGCTGGTGCCGCCCTATCTCTGTTACATGGCCGGCGTGTCGGTCGATGATTTTCGCGGCAATGCGGGCGCAACCGCCAAGGAGGGCGCGCGCGGCGCGCTGCTTTATTCGTCGATCGCCTTCGTGCTCGGTTTTTCCACGGTGTTCGTGGCACTTGGCGCAGGTGCCTCGACCATAGGCCGGCTGCTGCGCGTCTGGCAGGAGCCGCTGGCGATGGGCGCCGGCGTGCTGATCATCCTGATGGGCCTGAATTTCCTCGGCATCCTGCGTATCCCGCTTCTGTCGCGGGAGGCGCGCTTCCAGTCGCAGGGAAAGCCCGCAAGCGCGGTCGCCGCCTATGTCATGGGGCTGGCCTTCGCCTTCGGCTGGACGCCCTGCATCGGCCCGGTGCTCGGCCCGATCCTGACGCTGGCCGGTGGTCGCGAGACGGTGGGCGAGGGCGCGCTGTTGCTCGCCGCCTATTCGCTCGGCCTTGGCATCCCGTTCCTGATCGCGGCGCTGTTCTCCGGCGCCTTCATGCGCTTCCTCGGCAGATTTCGTGTCCATCTCGGCCGCGTCGAGAAGGCGATCGGCGCCCTGCTGGTCGTTGCTGGGGTATTTTTCCTGACCGGTGGTGTGCAGACCGTGTCTTACTGGCTGCTGGAGAATTTTCCGGTGTTGGGACGACTGGGGTAGCTTGATTCTGGTCTTACCAGTGATAGTCGCGATATTACTCCCGCTGTCCCATAGGACCGAATACGAACAGGGACCCTAGTCCGCCGATCAAGGCACATATGGGGATAACAATAAAAGACTTTTCTAGAAACCCTGAAACGTCTGATTCTACTGTTAAAATACTGGTCAGAATAATACCTGGTACACCGCCAATGATTGCCCCTATGAAGAAGACAATCAAGGCGTTGAAAATCTGGTACAAGGTTATCATTCACTATTTTTTGCAAAACTGAGATTCTCAACAGCAGTACCGACAGAGTATTTATTTTGAATGAAGTGATATGCGACCGTCGCACTTCGCTCCAACCGGGACCGCGGCCTCACCGGAATTTAACCGCATTGGTGCAGCATGCCGCCGCTGCTATCGTGTCTTGATTCCCAACCCTTTGATATGGTTGTCCTTCCATGAGCCAGAGATCCTGCCTGTCCGTCATCCTCGCCGCCGGCGAAGGCACGCGCATGAAGAGCGCGCTGCCGAAGGTGCTGCATCAGATCGCCGGTTTGCCGATGGTTGCCCATGTGGTGAAGGCGGCCGAAGCCGCCGGTGCCAGCGGGCAGGCGCTGGTGATCGGGCATGGCGCCGACGAAATGCGCAAGGCGGCGGCGAAGTTCGCGCCGAAGGCCGAGACCTTCGTGCAGGAGAAGCGCTTGGGCACCGCGCATGCCGTTCTCGCTGCTCGCGGAGCGATATCAAGGGGTTACGACGATGTGCTTGTGATGTTCGGCGATACGCCGCTGATCGATGTGGACGCGCTGACCGTGGCGCGGCTGAAACTGGCCGAAGGTGCCGCTGTCGTGGTCATCGGCTTCCGTCCGCCCAGCCCCGTTGGTTATGGCCGGTTGATCGAAAAGGGCGGCAAGCTGATTGCCATCCGCGAAGAGAAGGATTGTTCCGAGGCGGAGAAAAAGATCGGCTTCTGCAATGCGGGTATGATGGCGGTGGCAGGCGTGCACGCGCTGAAGCTGCTCGACGCGGTCGGAAACAAGAATGCCAAGGGCGAGTATTATCTGACCGATATCGTCGAGATCGCCGGCGCGCAGGGCCTCGATGTCGTTGCCACCGAAGCCAGCTTTGAAAGCGCGCTCGGCATCAACAACCGGGCCGAACTGGCACAAGCCGAGGGCATCTGGCAGGCACGTCGCCGCCAAGAGGCAATGCTGTCGGGCGTGACCCTGATTGCTCCGGAAACTGTCTACTTCTCGCACGATACCGAGATCGGCGCGGATACGGTCGTCGAACCCAATGTCTGGTTCGGGCCTGGCGTCAAGATTGCGTCGGGCGCTAAAATCCATGCTTTCAGCCACATTGAGGGCGCCACCGTCGCCTCCAATTGCGATGTCGGTCCCTTTGCGCGGCTGCGACCAGGTGCCGATCTCAGGACCAAGGCCAAGGTCGGCAATTTCTGCGAGGTCAAGCAGGCCGTCATCGAGGAGGGCGCCAAGGTCAACCATCTGACCTATATCGGCGACGCGCGTGTCGGGGCGGGTGCCAACATCGGCGCTGGCACCATCACCTGCAATTATGACGGCTATTCGAAATTCTTCACCGACATCGGCGAGGGCGCCTTCGTCGGCTCGAACTCATCGCTGGTGGCCCCGGTCACCATCGGCAAGGGCGGCTATATCGCCTCGGGAAGCGTGATCACCGAAAGCGTGCCCGACGACGCGCTGGCCTTCGGCCGCGCCCGCCAGAAGACGATCCCCGGCAAGGCCAAGGAATTGCGCGAGCGCTTTGCCTCGGCGGCAGCGGCGAAGAAAAGCAAAACCTAGCCTCGAAAAACCGAACGGCCGCGGTAACCGGATTGCAAGAGCGGCCTGTCATGGTGCATGCGTGCGCAAGCGTCCGTTACAGCGGGCGAAATGCAATGTGACTTTCACGGCGGGCCGGCCATCCCTAAATAGCGCTGGTTTTCCATGGGGAATCGGGGGCTGTCCGGATGTGCGGTATCGTTGGAATCGTCGGCCACTCGCAGGTTGCGCCGCTCATCGTCGATGCGCTGAAGCGGTTGGAATATCGCGGTTATGACTCGGCCGGCGTTGCCACCATCGAAAAGGGTGAGCTTGGCCGCCGCCGTGCCGAGGGCAAGCTGGTCAATCTCGAACGCCGGCTCAAGGACGAGCCGCTCGAGGGCACGATCGGCATCGGCCATACGCGCTGGGCGACCCATGGCGTTCCCAACGAGACCAATGCGCACCCGCATTTTTCCGACGGCGTCGCCATCGTCCACAACGGCATCATCGAGAACTTCGCCGAACTGCGCGATGAGCTGATCCGCGACGGCTATTCATTCTCCTCGCAGACCGACACCGAGGTCGTGGCGCATCTGGTGGCGCGGGAACTCGCCAGGGGGCTGAAGCCGGTCGAGGCCGCGCACAAGGCGCTGAAGCGGCTGGAAGGCGCCTTCGCGCTGGCCATCATGTTCAAGGGCGACGAAGACCTGATCGTCGGCGCCCGCAACGGCCCGCCGTTGGCCGTCGGCCATGGCGATGGCGAGATGTTTTTGGGCTCGGACGCCATCGCGCTCGCCCCGTTCACCAATTCGATCACCTATCTCGAGGACGGCGACTGGGCGGTGGTGCGCCGCGACAGCGTCGCCATCTTCGACATCGACGGTAAAAAGGTCGACCGCAGGCGCCAGCAATCGCTGTCGACCAGCTTCATGGTCGACAAGGGCAACCGCCGCCATTTCATGGAGAAGGAAATCCACGAGCAGCCGGAGGTCATCTCGCACACGCTGGCGCATTACGTCGATTTCGTCTCCGGCGTCTCCAAGCCGCTCGACCTGCCGTTCAATTTCGCTGACATCAACCGATTGGCAATTTCCGCCTGCGGCACCGCCTATCTCGCCGGGCTGATCGGCAAATACTGGTTCGAGCGCTATGCGCGGCTGCCGGTCGATATCGATGTCGCCTCGGAATTCCGCTACCGCGAGATGCCGCTGTCGGCCAATGATGCCGCCTTCTTCATCTCGCAGTCGGGCGAGACCGCCGACACGCTGGCCTCGCTGCGCTATTGCCGCAAGGCAGGCATGAAGATCGGCGCCGTCGTCAATGTGCGGGAATCGACCATGGCGCGCGAATCCGACGTCGTTCTGCCGACGCTGGCCGGCCCGGAAATCGGCGTCGCCTCGACCAAGGCGTTTACTTGCCAGCTTTCGGTGCTGGCATCGCTTGCCGTGCGTGCCGGCGTGGCACGCGGCACGATTTCGCCTGAGGAAGAGAGGGCGCTGGTGCGCGCCTTGTCGGAAGCACCGCGCTACGCCAACCAGGTGCTCAAGCTCGAAGAGCAGATCGAACGCATCGCGCGCGAAATCTCGCGCTACAAGGATGTGCTCTATCTCGGCCGCGACACCAATTTCCCGCTGGCCATGGAAGGGGCGCTGAAGCTCAAGGAAATCTCCTACATCCACGCCGAAGGCTATGCGGCGGGCGAATTGAAGCACGGTCCGATCGCGCTGATCGACGAGAACATGCCGGTCATCGTCATTGCGCCGCATGACCGCATCTTCGAAAAGACCGTGTCGAACATGCAGGAAGTGGCGGCGCGCGGCGGCAAGATCATCCTGATTACCGACGCCAAGGGCGCGGCACAGGTGAGCGTGAAGACGATGGAGACGATCATCCTGCCCGACGTGCCGGAAATCATCTCGCCGATCATCTACGCCCTGCCGATCCAGATGCTGGCCTACTTCGCCGCCGTGTTCATGGGCACCGATGTCGACCAGCCGCGCAATCTGGCGAAATCGGTGACGGTGGAATAGCGCCCCTTTAAACGACCACCTTTAAAAACTTCGCAGTTCCAAACCGGCTTGGGCTTCACTAATGTTGCGGCGCAACCCGCGCCCCGGTGAACCATGTCAGACGCTCCCAAGACCTCCGGCATGACCCGGCTGAGGAACTATTTCCTCACGGGCTTCATCGTCTGTGCGCCGCTGGCGATCACCGCCTATATCGCCTGGTCGTTCATCGGCTGGGTCGATTCCTGGGTCAAACCCTATATTCCGGCACGCTACAACCCCGACACCTATCTGCCGTTCCCGGTTCCCGGTTTCGGGCTGATCGTCGCGCTTATTCTGATTACCTTGATCGGTTTTCTCACCGCCAACATTGTCGGCCGCGCCATCGTCGGCTTTGGCGAGCGTCTGCTTGGCCGCATGCCGCTGGTGCGCGGCATCTATGGCTCGCTGAAGCAGATTTTCGAGACCGTGCTGTCGAACAAGGGTGACATGTTCCGCCAGGTCGGGCTGGTCGAATATCCACGCAAGGGTGTGTGGTCGCTGGTGTTTGTCGCCAGCGAAAAGGAAACCGAGATCAATCAGAAGCTCGACCAGGAAGGCGATCCGCTGATCGCGGTGTTCATGCCGTGCACACCCAACCCGACGACCGGATTCCTGATGTATGTTCTGAAGTCGGATATCGTGCCGCTCGACATGACGATCGAGGACGGCGCCAAGCTGATCGTCTCGGCCGGGTTGGTGGCCCCCGAGGTGAAGACGAAATTGGTGACGCTGAACGGCGAGCCGATCAACGGAACCCTGGCCAATCCGCCGCTAGGGTCTCATCCGGCGCGCAAGAGCCGCACGGCCTCGTCGCGGCCGAACAAGTAGAGCAGGAGGCGCAGCGCTTCGCCGCGATCCGACTGCAGTTCGGGGTCACGCGACAGGATCAGCCTGGCGTCATCTCGGGCAGCCTCGAGCAGATCGGCATGCGCCTCGATGCGCGCCACCTGGAAGCCCGGCGTGCCGGACTGGCGCGTACCCAGCAATTCGCCTTCGCCGCGCAGCTTCAGATCTTCCTCGGCGATCAGGAAGCCGTCTTCGGTCTCGCGCATTACCGATAGCCGGCGCTTTGCCGTTTCGCCAAGCGGGTCCTTGTAGAGCAGCACGCAGGACGAGGGTTTGTCGCCGCGCCCGACCCGGCCGCGCAACTGGTGCAACTGCGCAAGCCCAAATCGCTCGGCATGCTCGATGACCATGATCGTGGCGTCGGGCACGTCGACGCCGACCTCGATGACGGTGGTGGCGATCAGGATGCGGGTTTCGCCAGCCTTGAAGGCGCGCATCGCTTCGTCCTTCTCGGCGCCTTTCATGCGGCCGTGGACGAGACCGATACGCTCGCCGAACAACGGCTTCAGCGAGGCGAAGCGATCCTCGGCCGACATCAGTTTTATCTCCTCGGATTCCTCGACCAGCGGGCAAATCCAGTAGATTTTTTGGCCATCGGCGACGGCATCGAGCATGCGGCCGACCAGTTCGTCGAGCCGTTCCAGCGGCAGGGTGACGGTGCGGATCGGCTGCCGGCCGGCTGGTTTTTCCGTCAGCTTCGACACATCCATGTCGCCGAAAGCGGTCAGCACCAGCGTGCGCGGGATGGGGGTAGCGGTCATCACCAGCATGTCGGGCGCATCGCCCTTGGCGGTGATGGCAAGCCGCTGATGGACGCCGAAGCGATGCTGCTCGTCGATGACGGCCAGGACCAGATCGTGGAAGCTGACCGTGTCCTGAAACAGCGCATGGGTGCCGACGACGATGTCGATCTCGCCGCTGGCCAGGCCCGCCAGCGTCTCCGCTCGCTCGCGGCCCTTTTCGCGGCCGGTCAGGATGGCGATGCGCAAGCCGACCTTGGCGGCAAGCGGGATGATCGTCGCCAGATGCTGGCGCGCCAGGATTTCGGTCGGCGCCATCAGCGCCGCCTGGCCGCCGGCCTCGACGGCGCGTGCCATGGCCAAGAGAGCCACGACCGTCTTGCCCGAACCGACATCGCCTTGCAGCAGCCGCAGCATGCGTTCTGGATCGGCAAGATCGGCGTTGATTTCGGCCAGCGCGAATTCCTGCGAGGGGGTAAGCGAATAGGGAAGGGCAGAACGCAGTTTCTCGACGATGCGGCCGTCGCCGACGAGAGGGCGGCCTGACAGGCGTCGCACCTTTGCGCGCACCAGGGCCAGAGAGACCTGGCCGGCGAGCAGTTCATCATAGGCGAGGCGACGCCAGGCAGCCCCTTCGACCGCGACATCGATCGGGTCGGCGGGGTAATGGATGCGGGTCAGCGCATCGCCGAAGGACGCAAAGCTCTGGCGGCGCATGAAGGCACCGTCCTGCCATTCCGGCAATTCCGGCAGGCGGCCGAGCGCCTGGCCGATCGCTCGGCGCAAAACCTTGGCCGAAAGCCCCGCGGTCAGGGGATAGACCGGCTCGACCAGCGGCAGGCTCTCGGCTTCACCAGCCAGTGCGATATGATCGGGGTGGACCATGGTCGGGCGGCCGTTGAACCATTCCATGCGGCCGGACACCACGACATGCTCGCCCACCGGCATTGCCTTTTCGAGATAGGCGGCGTGGGCATGGAAGAAGGTCAGGCCGATTTCGCCGGTATCGTCATGGGCGTAGACCCGGTAAGGCACCGATTTGTTGCCGCGCGGCGGTGGCTGGTGGCGGTCTATGCGCAGCTCGAGCGTGACGATGGCGCCTTCGGCGGAACCCGCGATGCCGGGCCGGTTGCGGCGATCGATGACGGTGTGCGGCAGCACGAACAGGAGGTCGCCCGCGCGCGCGGCACGGTCGCCGAGGTCGGCCGCCACGACCTTCTCGATCAGCGCGCCGACCTTCGGCCCGACGCCGGCAAGCGAGGTGATCGGGACGAACAGGGGGTCGAGGATGGAAGGACGCATGATGTCAGCTTATGTCGCGACGGCGGCAGCGCAAGGCTGACACCGCCCACTATCCACGCTATATGCGCCGCTTGAAGCGAGGATGCGGCACAATGACCGGAACGAAACGATCAAGCGAGGGGCTGGACGCTCACCGCCGCAAGCTGTTGTTCCGCTCCTGGCATCGCGGCATGCGCGAGATGGACTTGATCCTCGGCACGTTCGCGGACGCCGAGATCGGCACCTTGACCGCCGAGGAAATCGACCAATATGAGAAGCTTCTCGATATTAACGATACGGAATTCCTGCCGCTGATCACGGGCGAGCGCCCGGTGCCGGCAGAAATCGACTGTGCCGTCCTGCAAAAAATCCTGGCGTCCCGCCGGACCATGACTTTCTGAACACATGACTTTCTGAACACAGGCAATCCAGGAAAAGTGCGAAGCGGTTTTCCCACCGGAATTGCGACAACCAAGACCGTGATTTGATGGCTCTCATCCCCACCATTGGCTTGCCGAAGGGCCGTCCCGGCCAGTTCATCGTCGACGGCGTCGCCGACGGCTACGAAGCTTTCGCGCTGGTACAGACGGCGCTCGAGATCGCACCCGACAAGCCGGTGCTGTTCGTGGCCCGCGACGGCCAGCGCCTGCCTGCCATCATCGAGGCGCTGTCCTTCGTGGCGCCGGGCCTGCCGGTGCTGGAACTGCCGGCCTGGGACTGCCTGCCATACGACCGTGTGTCGCCCGGTTCCGATGCCGCCGCCAAGCGCCTCGATGCGCTGACCGCCATGATCGCGCTGGCGAAGAAACCGCATCGTGCCGTCGTTCTCACAACCGCCAATGCGCTGCTGCAGCGTATTCCGCCGGCGGAGCTTGTCGAGGCACAGACCTTCCACGCCCGGCCCGGCAACCAGATCGACATGAATGCGCTGATCGCGCGGCTGGAGACGTCGGGGTTCGAGCGCGTGCCGACCGTGCGCGGTATCGGCGAATTCGCGGTGCGCGGCGGCATTCTCGACCTGTTCGCTCCGGGCTGGACGGAAGCGCTGCGGCTTGATTTCTTCGGCGACACGCTGGAATCGATCCGCGTCTTCGATGCCGCCACGCAACGCACCACCGGCCAGCGCAAGTCGATGGCGCTGCAGGCGATGAGCGAGGTGGCGCTGACGCCCGAAACCATCAGCCGCTTCCGCCGCGCCTATATCGAGGCCTTTGGCGCACCATCGCGTGACGACGGGCTCTACGCGGCGGTCAGCGAAGGCCGGCGCTTCGCCGGCATGGAGCATTGGCTGCCGTTCTTCTACGAGCGGCTGGAAACCGTGTTTGATTACCTGCCGGACGCACCCGTGGTTTTCGACCATCTGGCGCATGAGGCACTGGCCGAACGCCATACGCTGATCCTCGACCATTACGAGGCACGCAAGAAGCAGGCTGACGGGGCGCTCAAGGATGCGGTGCCCTACAAGCCGGTTGCGCCGGACCTGCTCTATCTCTCGCCGGACAATCTCAAGGCTTCGCTTGGCGAGCGCGAGGACATCGACTTCACCGTGTTCGATGCGCCCGACGTAGGGGGCAAGAAAGTCTTCCACGCCGGCTCGCGCCATGGTCGCAGCTTCGTCGAGGAGCGCGCCGACCCGAACGTCAACGTCTTCGATGTCGTCGTCCGGCACATAGCCGACGAGCGCGCGGCGCGCCGCCGCGTCGTCATCGCCGGCTGGACCGAAGGCTCACTCGACCGGCTTGGCCAGATCCTGGCGGAGCATCATCTCGGCAATCTCAAGCAGGTCGAGACGCTTGCCGAGGCCGAACAGCTCGAGCCGGGGCAGGCGGCATTGGCGGTCTTGCCGCTCGAATCCGGCTTCGAGACCGACAAGCTGGTCGTTGTCGCCGAACAGGACATTCTGGGCGACCGGCTGATCCGGCGCTCGAAGCGCAAGAAGCGCGCATCCGATTTCATCGCCGAGGCCTCGGCTCTGTCGGCCGGCGATATCGTCGTCCACGCCGACCACGGCATTGGCCGCTTCATCGGCCTGCGCACCATCGAAGCGGTCGGCGCGCCGCATGACTGCCTGGAAATCCACTATGCCGGCGACGACCGGCTGTTCCTGCCGGTGGAAAACATCGAGCTTTTGTCGCGCTACGGCTCCGATACGGCCGAGGCGACGCTGGACAAGCTCGGCGGCGGCGCCTGGCAGTCGCGCAAGGCCAAGCTGAAGCGGCGCCTGCTCGACATGGCCGGACAGCTGATCCGCATCGCCGCCGAGCGGCAGATGCGCGCCGCCCCGGCGCTGGTGCCGGCCGAAGGCCTCTATGACGAGTTTGCCGCCCGTTTCCCCTACGAGGAAACCGACGACCAGCAGACGGCCATCGATTCGGTGCGCGACGACCTCGGCGCCGGCAAGCCGATGGACCGGCTGATCTGCGGCGACGTCGGCTTCGGCAAGACCGAAGTGGCGCTGCGCGCCGCCTTCATCGCGGCGATGGAAGGGTTTCAGGTCGCAGTGGTGGTGCCCACGACGCTGTTGTCGCGCCAGCACTTCAAGACGTTCTCGCAGCGTTTCTCAGGGCTTCCCATCCGTGTCGCCCAGGCCTCGCGGCTGGTCGGCGCCAAGGACCTGGCCGAGACCAAGAAGGGCATTGCCGAAGGACAGGTCGATATCGTCATCGGTACCCATGCGCTGCTGGGCTCCGCGATCTCGTTCAAGAATCTCGGCCTGCTGATCATCGACGAGGAGCAGCATTTCGGCGTCAAGCACAAGGAACGGCTGAAGGACCTGAAGACCGATGTCCATGTGCTGACGCTGTCGGCGACGCCGATCCCGCGCACGCTGCAACTGGCGCTGACCGGGGTGCGCGAACTGTCGCTGATCGCCACGCCGCCGGTCGACCGCATGGCGGTGCGCACCTTCATCTCGCCCTTCGACCCGCTGGTCATCCGCGAGACGCTGCTGCGCGAGCGCTATCGCGGCGGCCATTCCTTCTATGTGGTTCCGCGCATCAGCGATCTCGCCGAAATCCATGATTTCCTGAAGGAATCTGTTCCGGAACTGAAGGTCGCCGTGGCCCATGGCCAGATGCCGCCGGGCGAACTCGACGACATTATGAACGCCTTCTATGACGGTCAGTACGATGTGCTTTTGTCGACCACCATCGTCGAATCCGGTCTCGACATCCCGACCGCCAACACGTTGATCATCCACCGCGCCGACATGTTCGGCCTGTCGCAGCTCTATCAGCTGCGCGGCCGCGTCGGCCGCTCCAAGGTGCGCGCCTATGCGCTGTTCACGCTGCCAGCCAACCGCAAGCTGACCGATACCGCCGAACGCCGGCTCAAGGTGCTGCAATCGCTCGACACGCTGGGCGCCGGCTTCCAGCTCGCCAGCCATGACCTCGATATCAGGGGCGCCGGCAATCTGCTCGGCGAAGAACAGTCCGGCCACATCAAGGAGGTCGGCTTCGAGCTCTACCAGCAGATGCTGGAGGAGGCCGTGGCCGAGGTGAAGGATTCCGGCGAGGTTCAGGATGGCGGCTGGTCGCCACAGATCGCTGTCGGCACGGCGGTGATGATCCCTGAAGGCTACGTGCCGGACCTGCAGCTCAGGCTGACGCTCTACCGCCGTCTCGGCGATCTCGAAAACACCGAGGAGATCGACGCTTTCGGCGCCGAGCTGATCGACCGCTTCGGTCCGCTGCCGGAGGAGGTGAAGCATCTCCTGAAGATCGTCTTCATCAAGGCGCTCTGCCGCAAGGCCAATGTCGAAAAGCTCGATGCCGGGCCGAAGGGTATCGTCATCCACTTCCGCAGGCGCGAATTTCCCAACCCGGTCGGGCTGGTCAAGTACATCGGCGAACAGGGCTCGCTGGCCAAGATCCGGCCGGACCATAGCGTGGTCTTCATCCGCGACTGGCCCACGGCCGAGAAGCGGCTGGCGGGTTCGGCGGTGGTGATGACGCAATTGGCTCGGCTGGTCGCCTAGTCGCCGGGAGCATTCGCCAGGGCTGAAATTCCGGTCTAGAATAGGAAATCGGCTTCGTGTATGGAGCCGCAACCCCATAGAGGGACAGGAAATGGCGGGCGAGAGTGTTCGCCGGAAAGAGCGTTGGGTGCAGCGATGACGAAATGGTCGCCGAATTCGTGGAGAGCAAAGCCGATCAAGCAGGTTCCCGCCTATCCGGACCTTGCCGCGCTGAAGAACACGGAAGCCCAGCTTGCCACCTTTCCGCCGCTGGTCTTTGCCGGCGAGGCGCGCAAGCTGAAGAAGCAGTTGGCGAGCGTCGCGGCCGGTGAGGCCTTCCTGCTCCAGGGCGGCGATTGCGCCGAGAGTTTCGCCGAACACGGTGCCGACAACATCCGCGACTTCTTCCGCGTCTTCCTGCAGATGTCGGTCGTGCTGACCTTCGCTGGCGCGCAGCCGGTGGTGAAGGTCGGCCGCGTCGCCGGCCAGTTCGCCAAGCCGCGCTCGTCCGACAACGAGACCAAGGGCGAGGTGACGCTGCCGAGCTACCGCGGCGATATCATCAACGGCATCGACTTCGATCAGAAGTCGCGCATACCCGATCCCGCCCGCCAGGAAATGGCCTACCGCCAGTCGGCGGCGACGCTCAACCTTCTGCGCGCCTTTGCCCAGGGCGGCTATGCCAGCCTGGAGAACGTGCATCGCTGGATGCTCGGCTTCGTATCCGACAGTCCGCAGGGCGAGAAATACGAATCTCTCGCCAACCGCATCACCGAGACGATGGACTTCATGAAGGCCGTCGGCATCACCTCGGAAACCAACTATGCACTGCGCGAGACCGACTTCTACACCAGCCACGAAGCGCTGCTGCTCGGCTACGAGGAGGCGCTGACTCGCGTCGATTCGACCTCCGGCGATTGGTACGCCACGTCGGGCCACATGATCTGGATCGGCGATCGCACGCGCCAGCCCGACCATGCGCATGTCGAATATTGCCGCGGCATCAAGAACCCGCTCGGCTTGAAATGCGGTCCGTCGCTGACGCCGGATGGCCTTTTGGAACTGATCGATCTGCTGAACCCCGAAAACGAGCCCGGACGGCTGACGCTGATCGCCCGCTTCGGTTCGGACAAGGTTGCCGACCATCTGCCGAAGCTGGTGCGCGCGGTGCAGAAGGAAGGCCGCAGCGTGGTCTGGTCGTCGGATCCGATGCATGGCAACACGATCGAGGCGGCCGGCTACAAGACGCGGCCCTTCGATCGCATCCTGAAGGAGGTGCAGACCTTCTTCGAGGTGCACCGTGCCGAGGGCACGCATCCGGGTGGCATCCATGTCGAGATGACCGGCAAGAACGTCACCGAATGCACCGGTGGCGCGCGCGCCATCACGGCCGAGGAGTTGCAGGACCGCTACCACACCCATTGCGATCCGCGCCTCAACGCCGACCAGGCGATCGAGCTGGCCTTCCTTGTCTCGGATCTGTTGAAGAAGAGCCACCCGGTGCAGCACAGGCAGGCCGCGAACGGCTGATCCTGGCAATTGGACCGATAAAGCAAAGGCGCCTGGGAAACCCGGCGCCTTTTCCATTTTCGGCTTTTTGTGTGTGCCTCCGACCGTGCTGGCGCGACCGGCAAAAAGCGCAGGCTTCAGTCTTTCTTGTAGAGAAGCCAGCTCTTGCCGGCGCGTCCCATTGTCGAATGCCTGGTGACGCGGTTGCGACCGCTGACCTTGGAGCGGTAGAGCGCCCGATCCGCCTTGGTGTAGAGGTCTTCAGGCCCTTCGGCTTCTGATGCCATGCAGATACCCATCGATACCGTCACGGTGCCGTAGTTCATGCCGGTCTGGCTGCTGGTGAACGGCGTCTGCTCGATCAGGGCACGAATGCGTTCGGCGATGTCGTAGGTGGCGTCCTCGCTGGCGCCCTCGATGATCAGCGCGAACTCCTCGCCGCCGGTGCGGGCGACGAACATGTCGCCGCGAATGCTGGTCTGGAAAATCTCGGCGATGATCTGGATGATCTTGTCGCCGACAGGATGGCCATAGCGGTCGTTAATGTCCTTGAATCGATCGATGTCGACAAGGATCAGGGCATTGAACAGGATACCCTTGTTGCTGTTGTAGATTCGGGTGATTTCCTTGTCGAAGGCGCGGCGGTTCCAGATCTGGGTCAACGGATCCGTATCCGCCAGCCGCTTGTATTCCTCGAGCTTCGACTTGACGCTCTCCAGTTCGGCCGTCTTGTCGTTGAGCATCGAAGCGACCTGCCGGCCGTGATCGATCGTCGAATTGGTGGCAACGGCCATAGCGCTGGCTATCTTCTGCAGAAGATCCTGGGAGAGAAGGCTACGGTTGCTCAGGCCGCTGGACGTCTCATCGAGAATCCGGCCGTATTTCTCGATGTGGCTGCGCTCGCTGCGCAGCAGCGACGCCACTTCCTCGAGTTCCCTGGCGATGACGTCCCTGGCATGCTCGACGATGCCGGGACCATGATTGTGGGCAAAGAAGGCGCGGCCGATCTGATCCAGCTCATCCTGCGTCGGCCGGTTGCTCAGCGATACGACGGCAAGACTGAGCTCGCGGTTGGTGCCGCTCAAGGCTTCGTAGAATATCTCGTAGTTGCGCGGCAGGCCCAGCACGCCGAGCTGGCGCATGGTCGCGACGACGGTGCTAGCAATGTCAGTGCTTCGTTCGGTCTGGGCTGCTGCCGGCTGCATGGTCTGTTCGCTTCCCCTCGGATGCCGCAACGGAATTTGTGAATTCCGCGTGCCACCGCTGGGGAATGCTATTCGGTAGTCCAGAACACTCTGCGAAGAGGCGCGTCCCCACACGCGACCTTCGTTTGGCACAGCATAAATTCAGTAGCGCTAAAGTTTCCTTAATTCGCAGAACTGCCGCCGGCTTTGTCTACGCCTGGCTGTAAAGGCGCCCAACCCAGGCATCATCACCGCGCATCAAGGCCCGCTTTGTCCGGCCCCCGACCGGGTTCATGCATCACGCCGCTGAAAGTGAAACTGAATTCCGTATTTGCTACGCCAGTACATGTCGCTTTTGTTTGCGTGTGGCGGCCGCAAATCGGGAATCCTGACGAGGTGGCAGGTGGGTTCTTCAAGGGGCGCCGAATGAGTGACGATCACCAGGGATCATGTCTGTGCGGAGCGGTCCGCTTCCGGACAAGGGGGGCGCTGCGTGGCGTTGTCTACTGCCATTGTTTGCAATGCCGTAAACAGAGCGGGCATTTCTATGCCGCGACCAATGTCGCCGATACCGACATCGCGATCGAGGGTGCGGAAAGCATCACCTGGTACGAAGCGTCCGGCTTCGCCAGGCGCGGCTTCTGCAAGGCATGCGGATCAGTGCTGTTCTGGAAGGCAATGGATCAGGACTATATTTCGGTCTTGGCGGGATCGTTCGACAAGCCAACGGCGCTCAAGGGTGAATGTCATATCTTCGTCGGCGACAAGGGCGACTATTATTCGATAGACGATGGGCTGCCGCAGTTTGAAAAGTCTACGCCATCCATACCGGTGGCCGAATGAAATTTGGACGATCCGCCTTATTCCATTGATCGGGGCATTGCTTTATCCCGGGCCGGTGATTCCGAGAGGGGCCTGGGCATGCAGCGGCTGATCGACGCTTTTTTCAATTCGGTGCGGGCGTTTCGCAAGCTGACCGCGAGCGAGAAGGCCTTTCAGCAGGAGCTTATGCTGCTGGTGCTGGCCCTGCCGGCCGGATGGTTCATCTCGATCTCCTGGCGTGGCTACGCCTTGCTGATCGGCGCGGTGCTGCTGATGATCATGGTCGAGGTGCTGAATACCGGCATCGAGGCGGCCTGCGACGCGTTCAGCCGGGAGTTCAATGTCGACATCCAGCTGGCCAAGGACTGCGGCTCGCTCGCGGTGCTGATTTCGGTAGTCATTGTCGCCGGCGTCTGGGGCATCGCCATCATCGAGCGGATCACCGGCTTCCCCATCTGATCTCCTCGCGAGACGGCGTCATTGCTCCCGGCCGCGCTCCCGCTTGGCGAGGTGGCGACCGACAAGCCAGGCCAGTACAGCCACGGCAAGGGCGATGCCAAGCCCGACGAACAGCCGCTCGTGGCGCATCAGCGCCTGGCCAATCAATTGTTCGGCTCCCAATCCGAAGACATAGCCGATCGTGCTGAACAGCATCGCCCAGATCACCGATGAGATGGCGTTGAGGATGACGAAACGCGGCGCGGCTATGGTCGAAAGGCCGGCCGCGACGCCGCCGACCAGACGCATGCCGTAGACATAGCGGTTCGACAGCACGAAGATGTTGGGATGGGTGTTGAGCAGACGGTAGGCGCGGCGAAAGCCGGGCCGCCGGCGCAACCTGACGACATGGCGGTTGTCGGCGAAACTCCTGCCGAGGATGAAGAAGAAGGTGTCGCCGACAAAGGCCCCGAGCGCTGCCGCGACAAAGGCATGCCACAGCACGAAAACATGCTGGTGAGCGAAGAAGCCTCCCAGGATGGCGGCACTTTCGCCTTCAGCCACGCAGCCGAGAAAAACCGCCAACAGCCCGTATTGTTCGATGAAGTGATGAATCGCCTCGGTCATGACGCCAACTGCTGTGACAGTCTTTCATCGATCCGCCTGACCACTTCCGCCAGCCGCGCGATCTCGTCGCGCATGCCGATGATCTGGCTGTGGCGCAGTTCGTCCAGTTTCTCATGCAGCGCCATGATCTCGATCTCGGCCTTCAGATTGACCTCGTAGTCGTGAGCGGCATCGATGCGGTCGCGCTCGGTCTGGCGGTTCTGCGCCATCATGATCACCGGCGCCTGCAAGGCGGCGACCATCGACAGGACGAGGTTGAGGAAGATGAAGGGGTAGGGGTCGAACGCATCGCGCGACAACAGCCAGACATTGCCTGTTGTCCACAGGAACAGGAAAACGAGAAAGCCGACGATGAACGACCAGGAGCCGCCGATGCGGGCAATCGTATCGGCGAGGCGGTCACCAAAGGTCTGGTGGAAGGCGACGGCCTTGTTGGTGTCCCGGGTGATGGTGGTGCGCTCGATGGTGCTTTGCAGCACCCGGTTCTCCAGGGCACTGAGACCATCCGGCTTTCGCTTCAGCCAGCGGTTCGCCAGATCGTCGATCGTCTTGTTCATGGCCATCTCCAAGGGCTTTGCTGCGCTAGAGGTAGAGGCTGCCGGCCCGGGCGGGAAGTGCTAGATTGAGGCGAACCGAGAGGGACCGATGGCCGACTTCAAGAAAATTCGCGCTCGCGCGGCAAACCGCAAGGGCAGCGAGGCGGAACTGGCCTCCCTGTTGGGGCCGCTGCCCGACAATGCGGCGGTGGCCGACATCACCGACGACCGTATCCTCTCGACGATGGCCGAGCGCGTCTTTGCCGCCGGTTTCGTCTGGCGCGTCATCGAGCAGAAATGGCCTGGCTTCGAGGAGGCGTTCCTGCGCTTCGAGCCCAAGCGGCTGTTGTTCCAGCCCGACGATTTCTGGCACGATCTGGCTTCCGACCAGCGCATCGTGCGCAACCCGCAAAAGATCAAATCCGTTCGCGACAATGCCGCCTTCGTCGAGCAAGTCTCGAAAGAACATCACGGTTTCGGCCAGTTCCTCGCCGACTGGCCCGCCGACGACCAGGTTGGGCTGATGGCCTATCTCGGCAAGCATGGCAGCCGGCTCGGCGGCAACACCGGCCAGTATTTCCTGCGCTGGCTGGGCTGGGACGCTTTCGTCATCTCGGCCGACATGGCCGCCGCCTTGCGCGACGCCGGCCTCGACATCGCTGAAAATCCGACCTCGAAGAGGGATCTGGACAAGATCCAGCTCCAGATCAACCGCTGGGTGGCGGATACTGGCCTGCCGCGCCGGCATATTTCGCGCATCCTGGCGATGTCCATCGGTGAAAACCATTCGCCGCAATCGCTGCGCGAGTATATGGGCGACGATTAACGGTCTGAATTGGTCCAAGCGAACGCCATTGCGGGTCGGATTTCGCCGCGCTAAGTCAGCAGGCATGACCAAGAAGCTCGACATTCTGCGTATCGCCATCGCCCAGCTCAACCCGACTGTTGGCGATGTCGCCGGCAACCTCGCCAAGGCGCGCGAGGCGAGGGCGGATGCCGCCCGCCAGGGCGCCGATCTCGTGCTCTACACAGAGCTTTTTCTCGCCGGTTATCCGCCGGAGGATCTGGTGCTCAAGCCGGCCTTCCTCAAGGCATGCGAGCGGGCGGCACAGGATTTTGCCGTCGATACCGCCGATGGCGGTCCGGGCGTCATCATCGGCACGCCGCTGAAGCGCAAGAGCGGCACGCATAATTCCATCGTCTTCTGCGATGGCGGCAAGATCATCGCCGAGCGCTACAAGCTCGATCTGCCGAATTATGGCGAGTTCGATGAAAAGCGCGTCTTCCAGGCCGGGCCCGAGATCCAGGGACCGGTCAATTTTCGCGGGGTGCGCATCGGCATACCGATCTGCGAGGACATCTGGGGCGAGGTCGGCATCTGCGAGACGCTGGCCGAAAGTGGGGCGGAAATCCTGCTGGTGCCGAACGGCTCACCCTATTACCGCGCCAAGATCGACGTTCGCCACCAGGTCGTCATCAGGCAAGTGATCGAATCCGGCCTGCCGATCATCTATGCCAACCAGCTCGGCGGCCAGGACGAGCTGATCTTCGACGGCGCTTCCTTCGCCATTGGCGCCGACAAGACGCTCGCCTTCCAGATGAGCCAGTTCGAGGACTCGGTCGACGTCACCACCTGGAAGCGGACCGACAATGGCTGGGTCTGCTCCGAAGGCCCGATGTCGAAAATTCCGGAACGGGAGGAGGCGGACTACCGCGCCTGCATGCTGGGCCTGCGTGACTACGTCAACAAGAACGGCTTCAAGAATGTCGTGCTCGGCCTCTCCGGCGGCATCGATTCGGCGATCTGCGCGGCGCTTGCGGTGGACGCGCTGGGCGAGGAACGGCTGCGCGCCGTCATGATGCCCTACCGCTACACCTCGAAGGATTCGCTCAAGGACGCCGAGGACTGCGCCCGCGCGCTCGGCTGCCGCTACGACATCGTGCCGATCTTCGAGCCCGTCGAAGGGTTTTTGCATGCGCTGACGCAACTCTTCGAGGGCACGAAGGAAGGGATCACCGAGGAGAACCTGCAGAGCCGCGCACGCGGCACTATCCTGATGGCGATCTCCAACAAGTTCGGCTCGATGGTCGTCACGACAGGCAACAAGAGCGAGATGTCGGTTGGCTACGCCACACTCTACGGCGACATGAATGGCGGCTTCAATCCGATAAAAGACCTCTACAAGATGCAGGTCTACGCGCTGTCGCGCTGGCGCAACAGCCATGTGCCGCCGGGCGCGCTCGGGCCTTCGGGCGAGGTGATCCCGAAGAGCATCATCGACAAGGCGCCGTCGGCGGAATTGCGTGAGAACCAGACCGACCAGGATTCTTTGCCGCCCTATCCGGTGCTGGACGATATTCTGGAATGCCTGGTCGAAAACGAGATGGGCGTCGACGACATCGTGGCGCGCGGCCATGACCGGGCGACGGTGACGCGCATCGAACATCTGCTTTACATCGCAGAATACAAGCGCCGTCAGGCGGCTCCCGGCGTGAAGATCACCAGGAAGAATTTTGGCCGCGACCGCCGCTATCCCATCACCAACCGTTTCAGGGACCGCGGCTAGCGAGCCTTTGCTTTTGAGAGCCTTGGGGGGCTTGCATGTTTATCAGCTATTTCAAGGGAACGCCTGAATACCACATCGTCTGCTTCAAGAACGGGCAGATCCGGCAGCAGGGACGCGGCATCAGCTTCTGGTACGGCACGTTTGGCACCACCATCGCCACGGTGCCGGTGACCTCGCTCGACAATCCGTTCATCTTCACCGAAACCACGGCTGATTTTCAGGATCTGGCGATCCAGGGCTCCGTCAGCTACCGCATCGTCGATCCGGTCAAGGCGGCGGAAGGCTTCGACTTCAGCGCCAAGCTCGGCCGATCCGACGTTGCCGGCGACGGCCGCGAGAAGATCGCCGAGCGCCTGGTGCTGGCTATCCAGAGCCGCGCACGGGCCGTTGTTTCGAGCATGACGCTCGAACAGGCGCTGGCCGAGGTGACCAAGCTCGGCGGCAATCTTGCCGATCTGCTGCGCAACGATCCGATCGCCTCGACCGCGGGCCTGTCGATCGAGGAGGTCCATATTACGTCGGTCCAGCCGACGCCGGAAATCCGCAAGGCCCTGCAGACCGAATATCGCGAGGCGCTGCAGCGCCAGGCCGACGAAGCGATCTATGCGCGCCGGGCGCATGCGGTGGAAAAAGAACGCGAGATCAAGCAGAGCGAACTGGCAACCGAGATCGAACTGGCCGAACGCAACAAGCTGCTGGTCGACACGGAAGCCCGTAACAAGCTGACATTGGCCGAGGCCGCCGCCAAGGCGCAGCAGCTCGAACTGACCGTCTATTCGTCGGCACCCGCCAATGTGCTGACGGCCATGGCGTTCAAGGCGTGGGCGGAAAAGGGCGGCTCGGTCGGCAATCTGTCGATCACGCCTGATATGTTGACCAGCGCGCTGAGCCAACTCGCCGCGCCGGCGAAGACCGACAAGTGACCTAGAAAGTGGCCGGCGACCAGGGCGATAGACCGATCGACCGGGTGATCGTCGTCACCCGCAAGACCGAGCTCGAGGAACTGACCGCGCGTTTCAACACGCAAGGCCAGGCCCGCTTCTATCTCAGGCAAGCGGGTATGAATTTCGACCCGGTCAAATCAGCGCACGATATCTATCATCGCGCGCTCGACCGGGTGATGGGTTCGCTTCCGCCAGGTCTGAAACAATTGCGGCTCGACCGCGAACTGGTGCCGCAATTCGAATTCGGCTCGGACGTGGTGATCGCGCTCGGCCAGGATGGGCTGGTCTCCAACACCGCGAAATACCTGCCGCACCAGCCGCTGATCGGCATCAATCCAAATCCCGCGCTTTTCGACGGC
The DNA here is from genome assembly GCF_020164775.1 of Mesorhizobium sp. ES1-6. NCBI lineage: Bacteria > Pseudomonadati > Pseudomonadota > Alphaproteobacteria > Hyphomicrobiales > Phyllobacteriaceae > Mesorhizobium > Mesorhizobium sp. ES1-6. The sequence continues at coordinate 646,177 of NZ_JAIUGU010000001.1, read as the reverse complement.
GTTCTCTTGCCGTGGAACGCCGACGATACCGAAAAGATCCTCGACCTCACGATGTCCGGCAAGGCGCGGCGCCAGGCGGTGGTGATGGCCGAGGCGCGCTCCAATGACGGAAGGCGGCTGATTGCCTTCAACGATCTCTTCGTCGGCGCCAGCACCCATGTCTCGGCACGCTACGAACTGACCTATGGTGGCCGGACCGAGCGGCAATCATCAAGCGGCATCATCATTTCGACCGGCGCTGGTTCCACCGGCTGGCTGCGCTCGGTCATGGCGGGGGCGGCCGGTCTGGCCGCGGCCTATGGCGACACATCGGTGCCGACATTGCCGCCGCGGGGCTACGACCGAGAAGGCGAGCAGTTGTTCTTCTCGGTGCGCGAGCCGTTTCCGAGCAACACGACAGGCGTGTCCCTCGTCCATGGCGTGATCACCCGCGACCGGCCGCTGGTCGTGTCTTCGCGGCAGAGCAAGGGTGGCGTCATTTTCAGCGACGGGATGGAGGTCGATTTCGTCGAGTTCAATTCCGGCACCGACGTGACCATCGCGATCGCCGATCAGAAGGCCTATCTGGTGGTGCCGTGAGAACCGCTCAAGCAACGGCCTCCGAAACCAATGCCATTCGAAGGTGAAGCATGCCCGACTGTGAAATCGACTTCGACCTGTCACGCATCGATTTCCGCACCACCTCCGACCTGTTGATGGCGAGCTACTGGGGGGTAGGACGCAGCGATGACTTTCACCGCCGAGCCTTTGCCAACTCGTTCTGCGCCGCCGCTTACATTGCTGGCAAACAGGTCGGTTTCGGCAGGGCAATCACCGACCGCACGGTATTCGGCTATCTCGCCGACATCATCATCTGGCCCGAACATCGCGGGCAAGGCATCGGTTCGCGGCTGGTGCGGGCACTCATCGAGCATCCTGAACTCAGCACCGTCTCGCATTGGAGCCTGTCGACCAGCGACGCGCATGGGGTCTATGAAAAGCTCGGCTTCAAGGCATCGACGGATGGTCGATACATGCGTCTCGATCGTGCGCCGCCTGCCGGGTAACACCATGGGACGACGATAGGCATCGGTTGCACTGTTGCAAAATCGCCTCATCGGCTGGGCCAGAAGCGCTTTTGGCCATGGCTTGGCTTGGCTGGCGATCGAAGCATCCCTATAACGGCCTCTCCGCGATTCCCTTCAGGGAGGACCGAATGCCAGGATTTGACATCGTTATGCGAGGCCGCGAAGCCTAGGTCTGTGCCGGTGTTCCGAAGTATCGGAACCACACCGGACGCAGAAAAGGCATTTGCCGCTGCCGGTCACCGCCCACGGGCGGGCCACCGACCATAGCCGAACCTCCGCATTCACGGGCACTTTGCCCAGGCGCGGTTTTCAATTTTCGACTTTACTGGGATCGGGCTCGTTCGCGCCCGAATGACATCATGGCTCGTTTCAAGATCGATTTGCGCGCGAGCGCCTTTCGCAGCGTTCTTGGTTTCACGCTAACCCATTGGCGGCGCCAGCCCTGGCGGCTTTCGCTGATCATGGGTGGTTTCCTGCTGTCTACGCTGGCCGACGTCCTGACACCGCTCTATTCCGGCCGGCTGGTCGATGCAGTCGCCAGCAGCGCCGGCGCGGACGCCATTGCCTGGAATGCCGCGATGACGGCATTCTCGATTCTGATGGCGCTGGCGCTTACCGGCGTGGTGCTGCGCAACCTTGCCTTCATGGGAATCGTCGAGCTGACGCTGAAGATGATGGCCGACATCGCCGCGGACGCCTTCCACCGCGTCCAGCGCTTCTCAACCGACTGGCACGCCAACTCGTTTGCCGGCTCGACCGTGCGCAAGGTGACGCGCGGCATGTGGGCGCTCGACCTGCTCAACGACACCATCCTGATCGCGCTGCTGCCGTCGCTGGTCATGCTCGTCGGCTCGACGCTGCTGCTCGGCTGGTTCTGGCCGCTGATGGGCGCGGTCGTCGCGGCCGGTTCGGTGCTGTTCATCACCGTGACGGCGATGCTGTCGCTCGGCTACGTCGCACCCGCGGCAAGGCTCGCCAACACCTGGGACACGCGCCTCGGCGGCTCGCTGGCCGACGCGGTGAGCTGCAACGCCGTGGTCAAGGGCTTCGGCGCCGAGGAGCGCGAGGAACGCCGCCTCGCCAGGGTGGTCGCCAAATGGCGTGCGCGCACACGGCGCACCTGGGTGCGCGGCACCATCAACGGTACCACGCAAGGGGCGCTGCTGCTGGTCATGCGGGCCGCGGTGATCGGCCTGGCACTGATGCTGTGGTCGTGGGGGCAGGCGAGCGCCGGCGATGTCGCCTTCGTGCTGACCTCGTTCTTCGTGCTGCAAGGCTATTTGCGCGATATCGGCACGCATATCCGCAATTTGCAGCGTTCGATCAACGACATGGAGGAACTGGTCGATTTCCAGTCGGAATCGCTCGGCATCGAAGATCGGCCCGGTGCTGGTCCGATCGCCATCACGCAGGGCCACATCGCCTTCGACAACGTCACCTTCCACTACGGCAATCACCGGTCGCCGCTCTACCGCGACTTTTCGGTCGACATCGCGCCGGGGGAACGTGTCGGGCTTGTCGGTCACTCGGGTTCGGGCAAGACGACCTTCGTCAAGCTCATCCAACGGCTCTATGACGTGAACGCCGGAAAGATCATGATCGACGGTCAGGATATCTCGCGGGTGGCGCAGGCGTCGCTGCGCGGCCAGATCGCCATCGTCCAGCAGGAACCGATCCTGTTCCACCGCTCGCTGGCCGAAAACATCGCCTATGCCAGGCCAAGCGCGACACAGGAGGAGATCGAGCATGCCGCCAGGTTGGCGAGCGCGCACGACTTCATCACCAACCTGCCGAAGGGCTATAGCACGCTGGTCGGCGAACGTGGCGTGAAACTGTCGGGTGGCGAGCGCCAGCGCGTGGCGATCGCCCGCGCTTTCCTGGCCGATGCGCGCATCCTGATCCTGGACGAGGCGACCTCGAGCCTCGATTCGGAATCGGAGGTGCTGATCCAGCAGGCGATGGAACGGCTGATGGTCGGCCGAACGACGCTTGTCATCGCTCACCGGCTCTCCACGGTGCGGGCGCTCGACAGGCTGCTGGTCTTCGATCGCGGCAGAATCGTCGAGGAGGGCTCGCATGACGAGTTGATCCGGCTGAAGGGCGGCATCTACCGCCGCCTGTTCGAGCGCCAGGCGCTCGAGCTGACCAAGGGCCTCGTCAACTGACCTGGATGGCCTCCGGCTTGGCCCGGAGGCCATCCATCGCGCTCCCAGCGGCCAGGATGGCGCAAGGCACGTGATCGCAGGCCCGGCTCTATACTGGCCCAGCAAATCCGCCAGTGAACTCTTCTCCAGATCGCGTCTGTTTACGTTACCGACCGAGATTCGTTGTTTCTACTTTTGGTTGCTGTATACCTCTGAAGGGCAACCTAAGCGGTCTCACGATGCATCTTCTTTCCGAAAACACCGGTGTGGGAAGGGTGGCTGCGCCATCGGTGCTGGACTCCCAGCACGGCTCGGTCCGGCCGCTCGTCGCCGAAGATCTCGAGCGCGTTGCCACGCTCTTCCTGACGAAGTTTCGCCGGCGTCGGCATCAATTGCGCGATCTGGCGATCGCGGAGACGGCCGAATATATGAGAAGGATCTATCTTGACCCCGCCAGCCAGCCCGGTGCGAGCAGCGCTCTTGTCCAGATCAACCCGCAGGGCGATCTGGGGGGATTCCTCGGCGTCCTGAAAGCCGGTTACGAACTCAACGGAACGGCATTGAAAGCGGCGATCATCGGCCCGTTCATGGCCGACCCAGGCGCCGATCATGGCTCGGCGGGACCTCAATTGCTGCGTGCCCTGCATCAAGGCGAGTTCGATCTGCAACTGACGGATTCGGCCAACCGGGTATCCCTGGCCTTCGCGCGTCCAATGAAATACCAGCTCCTGCCGGTCCATTGTCTGGGGTGGACCTATATTTTCCAGCCGGCCGCGATGGCCGCCGCCGCGCTGCACCGTAAATGGCCCCGCCTGCCTCGTTTAGCCCTCGATCCCTGCGCGAGAGCATTCGACGCTTTCACGAAACGAAGGTTCGGGCCGCCCGTCCAGCCCTCATCGTCGCATCGGGTCCATGCGAAGCCGATCACCGCGGCCCAGTTTGCCGAGCGGCTGCCGGCCCTCCTGTCCGACTACGCTCTTCGGCCGACCTGGACGGACGGCGAGCTGCCGCGACTGCTCGCGCTGGCGGCCGAGAAGCGGGCCGACGGTCCACTTCATTTCGGCGGGACTTATGACGAGACGGGCAGAATGCTCGGCTGCTATGCCTTCTACGGCCAGGCCGGCGACATGGCGAACCTGTTGCAGATCCAGGCTGCCGGACCACACTGGGGCGCGACGCTGGATAGCCTTGTCGCGGCGGCGCGGGACATGGGCTGCGCGGGCCTCACCGGACAGACCCAGAGCAGGTTCATGCCTCATCTCTTCGGCTACAGGAATGTCTTCTTCCGCTATGCCGGCGGGACGATGGTCCGCTCGCGAATCGCCGAGGTCACGCAAGCGGTCCGCTCCGGCGACATAGCCATCGGTGGATTGATGGGCGACCGCTGGACCCGCCTCAGCTCCGACGATTTCGGCCGCTGATCGCCTTCAGCGGTTTTTCGTCGGCTCCCCGGCAGGCTTGCCTCAGTCTTTTCATTCCAGCCGCCATGTTCTATGTCTGCGGCACGGTGCGGGGGCGCATCTTGTCAATCACAAAGGCATCCGGTACGCCCCGCTCATGACAGTTACCGTTCGTTTCGCCCCGTCACCGACCGGCCGCATCCATATCGGCAATGCGCGCACCGCTCTGTTCAACTGGTTGTTTGCCCTGAACAACAAGGGCCGTTTCATCCAGCGCTTCGACGACACCGATATTGCCCGTTCGAAGCAGGAGTTCGCCGACGCCATCCTTTACGACCTGCACTGGCTGGGCATTTTCCCCGATGCCACGGAATATCAGTCGCGGCGCTTCGAAATCTATGACGCTGCGGTCGAGCGGCTGAAGGCGGCGGGGGTTCTCTATGCCTGCTACGAAACGCCGGAAGAACTCGATCTCAGGCGAAAAGTGCGCCGCACGCGGGGCCTGCCGCCGGTCTATGGCCGCGAGGCATTGGCGCTGACGGCAGATCAGGTGGCCGAATATCAGGCCGACGGGCGCCGGCCCCACTGGCGCTTCCTGTTGCCCAATTTCTCCGGCGATCCGCTGCAGCCGGAGCGCACCGAGATCCACTGGAACGATCTGGTGCGGGGCGAGGAGACGGTGGATCTGGCTTCGCTGTCCGATCCGGTGCTGGTGCGCGAGGACGGCACCTATCTCTATACGCTGCCCTCCGTCGTCGACGACATCGAGATGGGCGTCAGCCATGTCATCCGCGGCGACGACCACGTCACCAACACCGGTGTGCAGATCGCCTTGTTCAAGGCGCTTGGCGCCGAGCCGCCCGTCTTCGGCCACCACAATCTCCTGACCACGGTCTCGGGCGAGGGGCTGTCGAAGCGCACCGGCGCGCTCTCCATCGAGAGCCTGCGCGAAGACGGCATCGAGCCGATGGCCGTCGCTTCGCTGGCCGTGCTGGTGGGCACATCGGAGAATGTCGCGGCCGCGCATGATTTGACCGAACTCGCCGGCCATTTCGACCCAGCCGCGACCTCGAAATCGTCGTCCAAGTTCGATCCGGCCGAACTGTTCGTGCTGAACCGGGTACTGCTGCATCACATGCCGTTTGATGAGGCTCGGGACCGGCTGATGGTGCTGGGCATTTCCGGTGAACAGGCCGAACCGTTCTGGCTGGCGGTGCGCGGCAATCTCGACCGGCTGGCCGATGCGGTTGCCTGGTGGCGTGTCCTGCGCGAGGGACCGCGGGAGAAGCCCGAATTTTCCGACGACGACCGCGATTTTCTGCACCAGGCGCTGGATCTCCTGCCCGAGGAGCCGTGGAACGGGACGGTCTGGAAGGATTGGACCGGCAAGGTCAGGGAAGCGACCGGCCGCAAGGGCAAGTCGCTGTTCATGCCGCTCAGGCTTGCCCTTACCGGACTGCCTTCGGGGCCGGAGCTTGCAGATCTATTGCCGCTGATGGGTCGGGAAGGAACGTTGGCCCGACGACCCTGATCTTGCGCTGTTCGGGAGGCACGGCCGAAACGGGCGATGTCACCGGCTTGGCCGAAAGGCGCTTGATGGCTTCACGGTCGAGCCCGCCTTCCATATTGGCCAGGGTCTCGGGATCGGCGCCCGGATCGGGCTTCGTGGCCGGCACCGGAACAAACGGCGGCGCATCCGGTTCGGGCTGTGCCTGTTGCTGGCTTGGCGGGTTGCCGCCAATGATCTGGAAATTCTGCGCGGCATTGCAGCCGCAAGCGGGCGGTCGCGACATGTTGGGCTGTTTGTAGAGATAGGCGGTCGGCAATTCGCCGTAGGGCCTGCCGGTGACCGAGGACGTCATCGAAGCCGAATCGTCGTCCATGCCGCGCGAGTAGAAGACCTGCATCTCCGTGCCGGGGCATGCCGATTCGCAATTCTTCTGGTCGCGCTCGAAATCGCCGGCCGAGGCGGCGTTCGACATGGGGAAGAAATAGCCGTCGCAAGTGCGCACGCAACTGGTGTGGAATTCGCCGCCGCCGCCGGCAACGTCCGGAATGCCGGGCTGATTCAGGATGCGGCTGACATCGCCTTCCTCGCCCGAATCGTCACGCTGATCCAACGCATCGATCCGCCGGTTGTCGCCGCCGAAAAGCTGGTCGAACAGGTTCGCATTGCCCCCATCTTCCCGATCGGCGTCTTCACGGCTGGCTTCCCCCATGGGCGCACGGCGGGGAGCCACGGCATCGTCACGGCAGTCATTGGCGTCGAGCGCCGCCAGGATGCGGCCCCGGTCGCGGCGTGAACCGCCGTCGGCGAGCTGGGCACGCTTGGCCTGCAGGCTGTCGAGATTGGCGTTCATGCGATCGATGGTGGCGTTCAGCCCGGCGCACTGGTTGATGTTGCGCGAAAACAGCGAGAACCCGCAGCCGGCGCTGTTCGCCTGGCCGCGAGCCTTGGAGATCTGTTGGCGCTGCCTTTCGATCGCGGCGTCGTATTTGCGGACCAGTGCCGGGCCACCCCCGCCGCCGCGCGAGGCCGCGGCGAGATCGGCCTCCAGTTGATGGCAGACCCGCGAAGCGGCTTGCGGCTCATTGACCGCCGCGCCGGACAGCAGCAGGCCAAGCAGAACGGCGGCATGCGCCTGCTTCAAACCTCCGCTTGCCATCCGCCTCGATCCCGCTTGCCTGTGGTCGCCAAGGCTACCCCGTTCGCGGTTAATCGTCCATTTCGGAAAGTCGCCTTGTTGCCGGCTGAAAAGCGGCAACCATTCGATGCCCATCAGGCGATGGGCCCGGCCAGCCGTCAGAACTTGTAGTTCATGCCGATCCTGACGGTACTGAACGCGTTGTCGAAAACGGTGTTGGAGTTAGGCGCGTAGTTTATCGTCTGGTCCCGCAGGTCGACATATCGATATTCGGCATTCGCCGACCAATGATCGGTGATTGCCTGCTCCAGCCCCGCGCCAATGGTCCAGCCAACCTTGGTGCTCTTTTCGGAAAAGCTGTTGGCTGGCCCATCGAGATACTGGTTCTCAACGCTTCCGAAAGCGAGGCCGCCGGTCCCGTAGATGAGGGTGCGGTCGAACGCATAGCCCGCCCTGGCGCGGATCGTTCCGAACCAATCCACCTTGGTGTCGTAGACATCGGCCCCGCCGACATTGACCTCGTCGGAATGGCCCTTGATATCGGCACCCGAAATATCGGCCTCGATTCCCACAACGGCGGCGTTGACCTGGTAATTGTAGCCGATCTGGACACCGCCCAGGAAACCGTCGGTGTCGTAATCCTGCGAACCCCGGATCGTCGGCGTGTTTGGCAGATTGTAGGTGGCATCGGTGCTGCCAAAACCATAGCCGAGATGCCCGCCGACATAGACGCCCGACCAGTCGTGCACGGCCGGCTCCGACCCGATGGCGTCGGCGGCGAACGCCTTTGCGCCAATCACAGTCAGCATTGCCGCAGCGAGCAACAGGGCTCTCATGACATTCTCACGGCCTGGTAAGACGGCGGTGACCATATCAAATTAACCGGTTCCGAGAAATCCGCATTCGTTCAATGTCGGATTTCTCGGTTAAGCGTTGTTGGTCCGCAACACTCGATCCGGCCAACCTGGCCCGCCGCGCGTCGGCAAGACGGCCGAATCTATCCGTGTCGTGGGAGCCGGTTCAGTCCAGATTGGCGATCGCCTGTGCCTTGTGCGCGGCCTCGACCACGGCCAGCGCGGTCATGTTGACGACGCCCCGCGAGGTCACCGAGGGCGTCAATATGTGCGCCGGCTTGTCGGTGCCGAGAAGGATGGGTCCGACATGCAGCGCATCCATCATGGCCCGCAGCGCCGTCAGCGTGATGTTGGCCGAATCGAGGTTCGGGAACACAAGAAGGTTGGCTTCACCCTTCAGGCGCGAATGCGGATAGACGCGTTGGCGCAGATGCTCCGACAAGGCCGAATCGGCGTGCATTTCGCCATCGCACTGCAGCTCTGGCGCGATACGCGCCAGGATGGCAGCGGCCTGCCGCATCTTCAGCGCGCTCGGCGAATCGCGCGAGCCGAAATCCGAATGCGACAACAGTGCCGCCTTCGGCTCGATGCCGAAGCGCTGGATTTCCTCGGCCGCCAGCACGGTCATCTCGGCGATTTCCTCGGCTGTCGGGTCGACGGAGACGTGGGTGTCGGTGAGGAAGATGATGCCGCGCTGCGAGATCAGCATGGACAGGGTCGACAGGTCGCGATCCTTGATGCCGGTGCGCGGCCCAATGATCAGCGTCACATTGCGCAGATGCCGCTCGAAACGGCCTTCGAGGCCGCAGACCATGGCGTCGGCATCGCCGCGCTTCAGGGCAAGTGCGGCGATCACCGTATTGTCGGTGCGCACCATGGTGCGTGCCGCCTCCGTCGTCACGCCGCGCCGTCCGGCAAGTTCGATCAGGAGGTCGACATAGTGGCGGTAGCGCGGATCGTCCTCCGGGTTGATCAGGCCGAAATCGACGCCTGGCTTGATGCGCAGGCCGTAGCGCTTGAGCCTGACCTCGATGACATGCGGGCGGCCGATCAGGATCGGCTCGGCGATGCCTTCCTCCAGCACCACCTGGGCTGCTCGCAACACGCGTTCGTCCTCGCCGTCGGCGTAGATGACGCGCTTGGCGCTGGAAGCCTTGGCGGACGAGAACACCGGCTTCATCACCAGGCCGGAGCGGAAGACGAAGCGGTTGAGCTTGTCGATATAGGCGGCGAAATCGGTGATTGGCCGTGTAGCGACACCAGTGTCGCAGGCTGCCTTGGCGACGGCCGGCGCGATGCGCAGGATGAGCCTGGGATCGAAGGGCGAGGGGATCAGGAATTCGGGTCCGAAGACCGGCGTCTCGGCCGAATAGGCGCGTGCGGCGACGTCCGAAGGCTCTTCGCGGGCAAGGGCGGCGATCGCCCGCACCGCCGCCATCTTCATCTCCTCGTTGATGGCGCTGGCGCCGCAGTCGAGCGCACCCCTGAAAATGTAGGGGAAGCAAAGCACGTTGTTGACCTGATTGGGAAAATCGGAGCGGCCGGTGCAAATCATCGCATCGGGACGCGCCGCGCGCGCCACTTCCGGCATGATCTCCGGATTGGGATTGGCCAGCGCCAGGATCAGCGGCTTCGGCGCCATGTGCTGCAGCAGTTCCGGCTTCAGCACGCCGGCGGCGGAGAGGCCCAGGAAAACATCGGCGCCCGGGATGACGTCGGCCAGCGTGCGCGCCTCGGTGTCCTTCACATAAGGGTCTTTCCAGCGGTCCATCTCGTCGACACGGCCCTTGTAGGCAACGCCGAAACGGTCGGTGACCCAGATGTTCTCGACGCGCACACCGAGCGAAACGAGCAGATTGAGGCAGGCAAGGGCCGCGGCACCCGCGCCGGAGGTGACCACCTTGATCTCCGAAATGGTCTTGCCGGCGAATTCCAGTCCGTTGAGCACGGCGGCGGCGACGATGATGGCGGTGCCGTGCTGGTCGTCATGGAACACCGGTATGCTCATGCGAGCCTTGAGGCGCTCCTCGACTTCAAAACATTCCGGCGCCTTGATGTCCTCGAGGTTGATGCCCCCGAAGGTCGGTTCCAGTGCGGCAACGGTCTCGACCATGCGCTCGATTTCCGGCGCGTCGATCTCGATGTCGAAGACGTCGATGCCGGCGAATTTCTTAAACAGGACCGCCTTGCCCTCCATCACCGGCTTGGACGCCAGCGGCCCGATATTGCCGAGGCCGAGCACGGCCGATCCGTTGGAGACGACACCGACCAGGTTGGCGCGCGCCGTGTAGTCGGCGGCTGTCGCCGGATTGTCGCGGATCTCGAGGCAAGGAGCGGCGACGCCGGGCGAATAGGCGAGCGCCAAGTCGCGCTGGTTGCCGAGGGGCTTGGTCGCCTGGATCTCGAGCTTTCCCGGTGTCGGGTGCTTGTGGAAATAGAGGGCGGCTTCGTCGAGGTCCGAACGTGACGTTTTCTTGTTCTCGCCTTCCATGCGGCCGCTCCTCGAAACCTGCTTCGGCAGTCCTTTTAGCATGAGGCCAAGGTTTTTCACGACGCTAATTGACGCGCCGGCAGCTTTAAATGCCGGCGCGTCAAAATCCGTATTTGTCAGATGGTTACGGCCGTTTCATGCCAGGCCGGGTTGCGTGCCGGGCGAGCGCGCCGATCAAAATGCGCTGACGTAGAGACCGCCATCGACGGGTATGTTCTGCCCGGTCAGATAGCCGGCATGAACAGAGCACAGGAAGGCGCAGATCTGGCCGAATTCCTCCGGCGTGCCGAGCCGTTTGGCCGGCACATCGGCACTGATGCGGGTCTTGCGCGCCGCGGCGGCGGCGGGATCCTCCGATGTTCCGGCCTCATGCGGGCCGCGCAGCCGGTCGGTGTCGAGCTTGCCGGGCAGCAGGCTGTTGATGGTGACGTTGCGCTCGATCACCGTGCGCGCCACGCCGGCAAGGAACGACGTCAGGCCGGCGCGCGCGCCTGATGACAGGTCAAGGCCGGGAATGGGGACATAGACCGACAGCGAGGTGATGTTGACGATGCGCCCGAAGCCGCGCGCCGCCATGCCGTCGATGACCGCCTGCACCAGCTCGATCGGCGTCACCATGTTCTGGGTGACGCCTTCGAGGATTTTTCCGCGGTCGAGCTCGCGGAAATCGCGCAAGGGCGGACCGCCATTGTTGTTGACCAGGATGTCCGGCTCGGGGCAGGCGGCGAGCAACGCCTTCTGCACCTCGGGTTTGGAGACATCGCCAACCACCTCTTTGACCGTCACGCCATGGCGTTGGCGAATTTCAGCCGCGGTCTTGGCAACGAGTTCGGCGTTGCGGCCATTGACGACGATGTCGCAGCCGGCCTCGGCCAGCGCCATGGCGCAGCCTTTTCCAAGGCCCTTGCTCGAAGCGCAGACAATGGCCTGCTTTCCCCTGATGCCGAGATCCATGACGATTTCTCCTTTGATTTGCCCGGCAGGCTAGCGCCACCGCTGGACCAATCGCAACCGTCATACGGTTGTTGCATGAATCGGGGCATAGCCTGCTCGAAAGCAAGGGTGAAATCGCGATGTCAGGCCAAGAGCCCCGCACTTTCCGCAGCATGTTCATTTCCGACGTCCATTTGGGCTCGAAGGCGGCCAAGGCCGATTTCCTGATCGATTTCCTGCGCTACCACGATGCCGACATCATCTATCTGGTCGGCGATATCGTCGACGGCTGGCGCCTGAGGCGCAGTTGGCACTGGCCGCAAAGCCACAATGACGTCGTGCAGAAATTGCTGCGCAAGGCCCGCAAGGGCGCCTCGATCACCTATATCGCCGGCAATCACGACGAATTCGCCCGCCAGTTCCAGGGCGTGCATTTCGGCGGCATCGTCGTTGCCGACCGCGCAATCCACGAAACCGCGGATGGAAGGCGGCTGCTGGTCATCCATGGCGACCAGTTCGACACCGTCGTCCACAACCAGCGTTGGCTCGCTTATCTCGGCGACCATGCCTATGACGCGGCCATGCAGGTCAACCGGGTGATCACACGGCTGCGCCAGCTGCTCGGCCTGCCTTACTGGTCGTTTTCGTCCTGGGCCAAGGTCAAGGTCAAGAAGGCGGTGAACTTCATCGGCTCGTTCCAGACCGTGCTCAGCGAGGAAGCGCGCCGTTCGCATGTCGACGGCGTGATCTGCGGGCACATCCACCATGCCGCCATCGAAAGCTATGGCGACGTGCAATACATCAACACCGGCGACTGGGTGGAGAGCTGCACGGCCGTGGTCGAACATTTCGACGGCCGCATGGAAATCCTGACCTGGGCGCATGTCCTGCCCGAGGCGACTGACGAGCCCTTCATTCCGATGCTCATCGAGGACAGGCCAATGCTGATCGAGAACAGGGTGCAAGCCGCCTGAGGCGCAAGCCGGCCCGCGCTTTCTGGTGTTGATCGACTGGTCCAGCCGGTTTCGCCCGGTTTTTCCTCATGTTAAGGATCGGCTCGCGCTGCTCGCCGGTCGTTGAGCGCAGGGTCATTGGATCGATTCATGCCGCTGCCGCCGCTTTCGCCCGAACAACTCGTGAAGCCGAGCCGTTTTGAGCTGCGCATGAGCCTGATCTTCGGCACGTTGTTCATATCGCTTGGCACCCATTTGCCCTATTTCCCGCTCTGGCTGCAGGCCAAGGGGTTTCACGCCGAGCAGATCGCCGTCATCCTGGCGGCGCCGATGTTCCTGCGTGTGATGACGACGCCGCTGCTGACGACACTCGCCGATCGGGCCAGGGACCGCGCCGATGTCTATGTCGTGCTCGTGGCGGCCTCGCTGCTGATCTCCGCGGGGTATTTTCTGACACCGACCTACTCGACGGTGCTGGCGGTGTCCTTGCTGCTCACCATCGTCTGGACGCCGCATTCGCCGATCGCCGATTCGCTGGCGCTCTCGGGCGTGCGCCGCTTCGGGTCCAATTATGCCAGCATGCGCAAATGGGGGTCGATCTGCTATCTCCTGGCCAATGTCGCGGGCGGCTTCATCCTGGCGGCCACTGGTCCCGGCGCCGTTCCGGTGATCATATTCCTTGCCCTTGGCGTGGCACTCGTCGCAGGGCTGATGGCGCCGCGCCTGGGGCGGCCGCGCAAGGCCTCGCCGCTGTCGGCGGCGGAAATCCAGCATGCGGCGCCGGGCCTGTTCAACACCTATTTCCTCTACTTCACGCTTGGCGTCGGCATCATCACCGCCAGCCACGCCTTCCTTTACGGTTTCGTCTCGATCTATTGGAAATCGATCGGCATCAGCGATTCCGTCGTCGGCCTGCTATGGGCATGGGGCGTGGTGTCCGAGGTCTGCATGTTCCTGTTTTTCAACCGTATATTCGCCTCCGTCTCCGTCGTCCGGGTGATGCTGATCGCCGGCATCGGCTCGATCGTGCGGTGGATCGCCTTTCCGCTGGTGTGGCCGCTCGGCCTTGGCGTCGGCGGTTTCTTCGCGGTGCAATCGCTGCATTCGGTGTCTGTCGCGATGGTGCTGATCGGCCTGCAGAAGATGATCGCCGAGACCGTTTCCGAAGAGCGCACGGGTGCAGCGCAAGGCATCGCCTATTTCTTCAACGGCTTCTTCATGGCCGCCGTCACGCTTGCCTCCGGTCCGCTCTATGACCGTCTCGGCGTCGACGGATTCCTGGCGATGATCCCGATCGCGATCATTGGCCTTGTGCTGATCGGGTTTGCCGCGCGCTCAGCCCCACAACGCCCGGTCCGGGGGTGAGACGAGCGATCCCTGGTAAACGAGACCCGGCACACGATCCCGGGCAAGCAGCAGCGGGCCGTCGAGGTCGACGAAATCGGCGTCCTGGGCCAGCAGGATCGCTGGCGCCATTGCTAGCGAGGTGCCGACCATGCAGCCGACCATGACGCCAAAACCCAGTTCACGAGCGCGGTCGCGCAGGATGAGCGCCGCCGTCAACCCGCCGGACTTGTCGAGCTTGATGTTGACGGCGTCGTAGAGGCCGACAAGGGTTTCGAGATTTTTTGCCTCGTGCACGCTTTCGTCGGCACAGATCGGCACCGGGTGCGCGATCCTGCGCAGGATTTCGTCGCGGCCGGCGGGCAGGGGCTGTTCGATGAGCGCAATGCCAAGCTCCGCGGCAAAAGCGAGATTGGCCTCGATGTTTTCGTCGGTCCAACCCTCATTGGCATCGAGAATGATACGGCTTCGAGGCGCAGCTTCCGTCACCGCCCGAATCCTCGCAATGTCGTTGTCGCCGCCGATCTTGACCTTTAGCAGCGGCCGGCCGGCGTTGGCGCGGGCCTGCGCCGCCATCGCCTCGGGTTCGCCGAGCGACAGCGTGTAGGCCGTTTCGAGCTGATGCAACGGGGCCGGCCAGATTGCCTCAGCCACCGGATTGCCGCTGATCTTGGCTTCGAGGTCCCAAAGGGCACAGTCGATGGCGTTACGAGCGGCCCCGGCAGGCATGGCATCGAGCAGGGTGGTCCGGTCCATCCCGCCTGCGATCCGGTCGCTCATCGCCTCTATCGCGTCGCGCACCCCGTCCATGGTCTCGCCATAACGCTTGTAGGGCACGCATTCGCCGCGCCCGACATGGCCGTTTTCGCTGATCGTGCATGTAATCACTTCGGCTTCGGTTTTGGAGCCGCGCGAAATGGTAAAGATGCCGGCAATCGGAAAACGCTCGGCCTCGACCGAAATGACACGCGCCATATTTTTCTGCTCCGGCTGTGCGAGAAGGGTTGTCGGCAAATCGACAAGGTCGGACCCATCAGGCTAAACAGGACGCCATGTTGACCATCGGTAAACGCGACGCAAGCGGCACGACCGGCTCGGGAACTGACCACGACCCGCGCGTGGCGGTCGGCGAGGAGGGCGACGTGCTGGGCTGCGCGTTCTCCGGAGTCTGGACGACGCGGACCGTGGCGCTGATTGACGCCGACATGCGCAAAATCGAGAAACGAAGCGGTTTCAAAACCTTGGCGCTCGATCTTTCGAAAATCGAGAAGATCGACACCGCCGGCGCCTGGCTGATCGATCGGCTGGTCAGCGTTTTCGAGAAGAAGGATGTCGAGGTACGGCTGCAAGGCCAAAGCGAGATCGCTTCGATCCTGCTCGACGCGGTCAGCGAGGCCGTCCGGCGCGAGCCCGAATCCGGGCCCAAGCGGCCGCCCAACATCGTTATCCGCACGCTGGAGGCGGTCGGCAGGCGCGTCTACGAGATGCGTGACGATTTCCTGGCTTCCATGAACATATTGGGCGCCACGATCCGTGGCGCGCAGATGAAGCTCGGCCGCGGCCATGCCGTCAATCCCGCGGCGATCTTCAACCAGATCGATCGCATGGGCGTGGGAGCCATCCCCGTGGTGGTGCTGATGTCGGCCATTGTCGGCGCCATCGTTGCCCAGCAAGGCGCCTACCAGCTCAGCTATTTCGGCGCCGATATCTTCGTGGTCGACCTGGTCGGCGTGCTGATCCTGCGCGAGCTCGGCGTGCTGATGACGGCAATCATGATCGCCGGCCGCTCCGGCAGCGCGATCACCGCCGAGATCGGCTCGATGAAGATGCGCGAGGAGGTTGACGCGCTCAAGGTCATCGGTCTCAATCCGATCGGCGTCCTGGTCTTTCCGCGCCTGGTGGCGCTGGTGATCGCCTTGCCGTGCCTGACGATCATCGCCAATTTCGCGGCGCTCGGCGGCGGCATCGTCGCGGCCTGGCTCTACTCCGACATCCCGCCGGCAGCGTTCCTCGACAGGTTGCGCGTCGCCATCGATCTCAGCACCATTTTCGCCGGGCTGATCAAGGCGCCGTTCATGGCGATGATCATCGGCACGATTGCGTCCGTCGAGGGCATGAAGGTCGGCGGCAGCGCCGAATCGCTCGGCCAGCACGTGACCGCCTCGGTGGTGAAGTCGATCTTCGTCGTCATCATCCTGGATGGGCTTTTCGCCATGTTCTACGCAGCGATCGAGTTCTGATGGGATGACCAAGGACAACGGGGTCAAGGCGGAGCATGAGGACGAAGGCGAAATCGTGCTTTCGGTGCGCGACGTCACCGTCGCGATCGAGGACAAGCTGATCCTCGACAAGCTGTCGCTCGACATCAAACGTGGCGAGATACTGGGTTTCGTCGGTGCCTCGGGCGCCGGCAAGTCGGTGCTGTTGCGCACCATTCTGGGGTTGATGCCCAAGCAGTCGGGAACGATCAAGCTGTTCGACGTCGACGTCGACAAGGCCAGCGATCTCGATCGGTTGCGGATCGACATGCGTCTTGGCGTGTTGTTCCAGCACGGCGCGCTGTTTTCGGCGCTGACCGTCATGGAGAACGTGCAGGTGCCGATGCGCGAATATCTCGACTTGCCGAGGAAGCTGATGGACGAACTGGCGCTGCTCAAGATCGAGCTGGTGGGACTGCCGCCGGACGCGGCGCAGAAATTCCCCTCCGAGCTCTCCGGCGGCATGATCAAGCGCGCCGCGCTTGCCAGGGCGCTGGCGCTTGATCCCGACATCGTCTTTCTCGACGAGCCGACGTCCGGCCTCGATCCGATCAGCGCGGCCGAGTTTGACGAGCTCGTCGTCAAGCTGCGCGACACCATGGATCTGACCGTTTACATGGTGACCCACGACCTCGATACGCTGTTTACCGCCTGCGACCACGTGGCGGTGCTGGGCAAGAAGAAGGTATTGGTCGAAGGCACCATCGACGACATGCTGAAGAGCGAGGAGCCGTGGGTGAAATCCTATTTCCGCGGAAAACGCGCCCGCCAACTTGATCTTGCGGCGCGTGCATAGCCATAAGTGAAGCAATGGAAACCAGAGCCAACTACGTCATTGTCGGCATTTTCACGTTGGCTGCGATCCTCGCGGCCTTCGGCTTCGTCTATTGGACGGCCGCGATAGGCGACAAGGGCGAGACGACGCTGCTGCGGGTGCGTATTCCAGGCTCGGCTTCGGGTCTCGGCCGCGGCAGCTTCGTGCTGTTCAACGGCGTCAAGGTCGGCGACGTCAAGCGTGTCTATATCGACGTCGACAATCCGACCGTCGCCATCGCCGACACCGAGATCGACCGTTTGACGCCGATCACCAAGTCGACCCAGGCCGATATCGGCCTGGCCGGCCTGACCGGGCAGGCCAATATCGAGCTCAAGGGCGCCGATCCCAAGGAAGTGAAGCTGCTCGACCAGGCCGAGAAGGAAGGCAAGGTCGCAGAGATCGTCGCCAACCCTTCGGCCGTGACCAATCTCCTGCAGACGGCGCAGAACATCTTCACACGCGCCGACAAGGTGCTTACGGAGCTGGAAGGCTTCACCAAGGATGTTCGCGGGCCGCTGACGCAGACCGTGCAGAACGTGCAGACGTTTTCCGATGCGCTGGCCAAGAATTCCGAGGGCATCGACAAATTCCTGTCCGCCGTCAGTGCGCTGTCGGATGAGCTGAAAGGCGTCTCAGGCAAGCTCGACGGCACGTTGAAGGCAGCGGAGGGCCTGCTCAATGCCGTCGACAAGGACAAGATCAAGAGCATCGTTGCCAATGTCGATGCGGTGACGGGGAACCTCAAGGAAACCTCGCAGCAACTGGATGGCGTGATCAAGAACGTCGATACGGCGGTGGGCTCGGTCAACGATTTCGCCAAGCAGACGCAAGGCACACTCGCCAAGGTCGACGGCGTGCTCGACGGCATCGACCCGGCGCAGGTGCGCGAAGCGCTCGCCAACATCAAGAAGGCCAGCGACAGCGCCGACAAGGCGGCCGCCGACATAGCGGAGGTGACCGGCAAGATCGCCAATCGCGCCGACGACATCGACCAGACAATCAAGGACGCCAGGCAGTTGGCGCAGCGGCTCAACGACGCCTCGGTGCGGGTCGACGGCATCCTCGCCAAGGTCGACAAGCTGCTCGGCTCCGGCCAGGCCGACGGCGTGATGGCCGATGCCCGGGCTACGCTGAAATCCTTCAAGCAGGTCGCCGATACGCTGAATGCCCGCCTTGGCGTCATCACCGACAATCTGGCGCGCTTCTCCGGCCAGGGGCTGCAGAATGTCGAGGCGCTGGTGCAGGACAGCCGCCGCTCGATCAACCGCATAGAGGAGGCGGTGACGGATCTCAGCCGCAATCCGCAGCGTATTCTTTCGGGTGGCGACGGCGAGGTTCGGCAATTCGACGGCAGGGCGCGGCGTTGACTTCCGCGCCGGCCCGCCGCAAGAACAGTGCTCGCGAATGTGGGTTGATCTTTAAGATCACGACGGGGATCACGCGTGACGTTGAGTAGGCTTGGAACGAGCGGGTTGAAAACGGCTGCGGCGCTGCTTGTCCTGGCGGTTGCCGGCTGCGCGGCACTCGGTGGCAAGCCGGCTCCCCTCGACACGTTCGAACTGTCGGCGCCATCGATCGACGCACATGGCCATAGCCGCAAGCAAATCTTGATCGCCCAGCCTTCGGCGCTGAAGGCATTGGACAGCCAGAACATCGTCATCAAACCATCCGACCGCTCGATCCAGTATCTGAAGGGCGCGCAGTGGGCCGACCGGCTGCCGCTGATCGTGCAGGCGCGGCTGGCCGAGACGTTCCAGCGCTCGGGCAGCTTCGCCGGCGTCGGCAAGCCGGGCGAGGGGCTGGCGATCGATTATCAGGTGATCGTCGAGGTCCGGTCCTTCGAGGTGCGCGTCAATGGCGGCGAACACGCCGAGGTCGACCTGTTCGTGCGCTTGCTGAACGATCGCAACGGCGAAGTGAAGGCTTCGAAGAGCTTCACCGCATCCGCGCCGGTCTCGGGCAGCGGCAACCCGGCCTATGTCGGCGCCCTCGACGCGGCCTTCGGCGATGCGGCCAAACAGATCGTCCGCTGGACCGATTCACAGATCTGAAGCGGTCAGGCGCCGGATTCCCTGAGATCTTCAACCTACTTGCGGTCGAAGACATCCGGCCGCAGCATTCCAGCCCTCATCAGATGCTGCAGCGTATAGGTTAGGGAGAGCGCATCATCCAGTGCGTCATGCCCCTGCAATGGCGGGTGTTCGACGCCGTAGTAATCCGCAAGCTTGTTGCTCGGCGTCCTTGCCAGATCCTCGATCGGCATGCCTGCCGCGATCAGCAGCTTGACGGCGTTGTCGAACCGCGTTGCCGGGATGGAAGGCTCGATGCTCGCGACATAGCAACTGATGGCGACCATGTTCAGTTCGTCCTTGCCCCAGGACCACAGCCGCGCCCCTTCGGAAAACCGATCGACGTCGGCAAGGGCCTCTTCCAGTGCGACGCCCTCGGCTTCGATGATTTCTTCGGTGATGCCGGTCAGTCCGGTGAAGAACGGATCGAGCGCGTACCGCTCGCCAAACCGGTCGATCGGCACGACATAGGCCTTGTGCGTGCCCAGGATGGGGAAGTCGCCTTCGAGGCCGAGCCTTGTCGCGCCGATCTGCGCGATGACCGGATCGGGATCATGGGCCGCGCACCAGAACCTGCGTTGCGAGCCCTCGAGGCAGAGAAACTCGCAGTCGAAAATGATTGCCGTTTTCACAACTCAGGATCCGGTTTCCAGAAAACGAGATAAACGCGGAAGCGTCTTCCGGCTGGTGACGCCGGTCCTTGCAAGGCAAAGGCGGGAGACAAATCCCCCGCCTTTTTCATTCTGGCTTGTCGACCGCTTAGTGCAAGCGGCCGCTGGCGTGGGCCAACATGGTGTAAACCTTGCCGGTGTCCGACGTGAGATAGGTCTGCGCCATGATGTTGTCGCGATCGTTGCGCGAGACATCCTTGAGCAGCTTCTCGAAATCGTCGCAGTAGCGGTCGACGGCGGCGCGGAATTCGGCCTCCGCCTGGTACTTGCGGCGGATTTCGTCGAACGTCTGCTGGCCCTTCAGCGTATAGAGCCGGCGCGTGAACACGTCACGCTCGCCACGCCGGTAGCGGTTCCACAGCTCGATCGAGGCATCGTGGTCGATGGCCCGCGCGATATCGACGGAGAGCGAGTTCAGCGATTCCACGACATGCAGCGGCGAACGCTGGGCAGGGGCCGCCCGCGGTGCTTCGGCCGGTGCCGAGGGGGCTGCCGGCCTGAGGTCGGCATCGTTCGACGCGGCGGTCAGCAGGTCACGCACCCAGCCGCCCTGCGGCGTACGGGCACTGGCGTCAGGACGCGGGCGCGGCGCCTGCTCGGCCGGACGCTCAAGGTCGAGCGTGCCACGCAACGCGGTGCCACCCAGAGGCGTCTGAGGCGTGCGAAGCTCCGGCTGCGGTGCTGACGGCGCGCGACGCTGCGGCTCGGCGGGACGTGCCGCCGGGGCCTGCGGCGCCGGGCGCAAGGCGCGCGGTTCCGAAGAGTCGCCGCGCCCGGACTTGGCAACGATATCCGAAAGCTCCTTCAAGGCGTTGATCTGCTCGGAAACGGCGCGCCGGATGGCCGAGGTCGATTCCTTGGCCTCTTCCGGCATCTCGATGACGCCCTTCTTGAGTTCGGCGCGGGTGAGGTCGAGTTCGCTCTTGATCGAGCCGGCGGTGCGCCGCATCTCCTCGGTCGCGTCGGCGAAGCGCTTGGTCGCGGAATCGACGACATCGGTGATGGCGTTGCGGATCTTGTCGGCCGACTCCATCGTCTTGCCCTCGGCGTTCTGCAGCGTCTGGCCGACGAGATTTTCGAACGAGCGCATGACCCTTTCGAGATCTTCCGACTTCTTGACCAGTCCGACGGCGAGATCCTCGAGCGACGACTGCCTTTCCAGCGTGTGTTCGAGGTTGCTCTGGGCCGAACTCAAGAGATCCGAGGCGCTGGCCAGCAAGCGGCTGTGCTCGTCGAACTTGGTGGCGATGGAGGCCACTTCGCGCAAGGTCGACGACGACAGTTCCGTCAGCCTCGTGGTGTTCGAATCGACCAGGCGCGCCGAGCTGGCAAAGGTCTGCGCCGCCTTTTCGGTGGTCGCCGCGAAGCTTTGCGTGCTGCCGGTCAGGCGTTCGTCGACCTGGCCTAGATTGACCGCGGCCTGCTCGATCAACTGACCGAGCTGCGAGCTGGAGTTGGTCATGCGACCGATGAGATCGGCGACGCTATCGGACAGCGACGAACGTGCGCCTTCGACAGCCGACAAGGTTTCGGCGGTGCGGCTGGCGAGCGCGTTGACCAGGGCCGCGTTCTCGCTGCGCAGCTTCTCGGTCGCGCGCTCGGTGACCTCTTCCATGCTCTTTTGCAGTTCCGAGCCGCCCTGGGCGAAACGCTCGACCAAGGGCCGCGCGGTTTCATCGAGGATTTTCGACATTTCGGCCGACCGCGCCGCGAGCATGGTGTTGAGCTCGCGGGTGTTGGCGCCGATCGTCTTGGCGGCGTCGTTGGTGCTCTGGCCGATATGCTGGCCGACCGCGGTGAAGGTCTCCGCGATCACATTGGCGCGCGATACGAGTTGCGCCTCGGCGGTCGACACCTGCTCGTTGAGCTTCTGTCCCATCGTCTCGGCCGTGTAGGCGAGCCGGTTTTCGACGCCGGCGATCTGCTCTTCGACCCGGGCGGCCGCGGCCGCCGCGCTCGACGCGAGACGCTCGTCGGCGCCGGCAAGCGCCTGCTCGATTTCGCGGGCGTGCACGGCCAGTTCCTGACCGGTCTGGCGGGCGCGATCGGCGACCCTCTGCTCGGTGTTGGCGAAGGCGCCGACAATGGTCTGCGCGTGCTCGCCGATCGTCGTGGTGCTGTCGGCGATGCGCGAAACCAGGCGCTGGTCGGCGTCGTCGAAGATGCGGGCGATTTCGGAGGCCCGGCTGGACAGCGCGTCCGAACCTTCGGCGATGCGCGACACCAAATGCTGGTCGGCGGCGTCGAAAATGCGGCCAAGGTCCGACGCGCGGGCGGCGAGCGCCTCGGCGGATTCGCCGATGCGCATGCCGAGCCGCTGGTCGGCGCTTTCGAAGTTGCGCAGGATGTCGCCGGCGCGGGCGGCCAACGACTGCGCCGTCTCCACGGCGCGGGCGACCAGCTTCTGGTCGGCCGCGTCGAAGGTGCCGGCGATCTCGCTTGCACGGGCGGCCAGCTGATCCGCGGTCTCCTGAGCGCGGGCGGCCAGTTGATCGGTGGTCGCTTGCGCGCGGGCGGCGAGCTTCTGGTCGGCCATGTCGAATGTGCCGGCGATCTCGCCGGCGCGGGCAGCCAGTTGATCGGCGGTTTCATGGGCACGGGCCAGCAGCGAGCTGGAGGTGTCGTCGGCGCGGGCGAGCAGGGCATTCGAGGTATCTTCCGCACGGGCGTGGAGCCGACGATCGGCTTCCTCGAATGTGCGGGCGATGTCTTCGGCCCGAGCCAGCAGGGCGGCGGACGTCTGTTCTGCGCGCTCGGCGATCTTGCGATCGGCGTCGCTGAAGGCCGCACCGGCCTGCTCGTGGAGCGTGCTGGTGACTTCCAGGACCTTTTCGCGCAAGGCGCCGGCGACGAAGACCGCGCTCTTCTCGAGCACCGAGCGGACATTGTCGACACCGGTCGACAGCGCGCGCTCCATGGTGCCGGCGCGTTCCTCGATGATGCCGGTCTGGCGGCTGAACGCCTGCTCGATCTTGTCGACATCGGCAGCGATCGCTGCGGAAATGTCCGTGCTCCTGGCCGCGATCTGGTCGATGTGGCCAGACAGCGAGCGATCGACCTCCTTGCGGCTCTCGGCGAGCTTGCCGAGGTCATCTTCCAGCGCCCGGCTGAGCATATTGCGGCCTTCGGACAACTTGCCGACATGTCCGGCGATGATGTCGTCGATATCGCCACGGCTTTCAGTCAACCTCTGCAGGTCGGCTTCGAGAGCGCGCTTGAGGATGTCGCGGCCCTCGGCGAGCTTCTCGACCTGGCCGGCGACCAGCCCGTCGATGCTGGAGCGGCTTTCGGCCAGCTTGGCGAGATCGGCCTCCAGCGCACGCTTGAGGACATCGCGGCCTTCGGCGAGCTTCTCGACCTGGCCGGCGACCAGACCGTCGATGCTGGAGCGGCTTTCCGCCAGCTTGGCAAGATCGTCTTCGAGAGCCTTCGACAAGGTCGAACGCTCCTGCACGAGCCGTTCCGCGTGATTGTTGACGTGGCCGCTAACGGTCAGCAGGTCGGCCTCGAGGGCTCTCGACAAGGTCGAACGATCCTGGGCAAGCCGCTCGGTGTGGCTGTTGACATGGCTGCCGACAGTTTCGAGGTCGGCCTCAAGCGCCTTCGACAGTGTCGAACGCTCCTGGGCGAGCCGGTCCGAGTGGCTGTTGACAAGGCTGTTGACGGTTTCGAGATCGGCCTCCAGCGCGCGGGCGAACTGGGCCCGGTCGTCGACCAGTTTCTGCGACTGATCGGCAACGGTGTTTCTGACCGTGTTGAGGTCGGATTCCAAGGCGCGGCGTAGAATGTCGCGCCCTTCGGCAAGCTTCTCGACCTGACCGGCGACCAGTCCGTCGATGCCCGAGCGGCTTTCCGCCAACTTGGCGAGATCGTCCTCCAGCGCCTTCGACAATGTCGAGCGATCCTGAACCAGCCTGTTCATGTGATCGGCGATGACGCTGTTCACATTCTGCAGGTCGGCTTCCAGAACGCGCGAGAGCTGCCCGCGATCCTCGGCCAGCTTCTCCGACTGGCTCGATATGACGCTCTTGATCGTTTTGAGGTCGGATTCCAGCGCACGCTTGAGAATGTCGCGGCCTTCAGCGAGCTTCTCGACCTGGCCGGCGACCAGCCCGTCAATGCTGGAGCGGCTTTCAGCCAGTTTGGCGAGGTCGGCCTCCAGCGTCTGCGATAGCAGGCCGCGATCCTCCGCCAGGCGCCCCGAATGGCTGTCGATCAGGCCGCGTATGCCCGACAGGTCGCTTTCGAGCGAACGGCCGAGCTCGGTACGGTCTTCGGCCAGTTTCGCCGAATGCGCCTCGATCATGCTCTTTATACCGGCAATGTCGTTTTCCAGCGCCTTGGCGAGCACCGCGCGGCCCTCGGCGATTTTCTCGACCTGGCCCGCGACAAGGCCGTCTATGTCGGCGCGGCTGTCGGACAATTTGCCGAGATCGGCCTCCAAAGCGCGCGACAGGATGTTGCGGCCTTCAGCCAGTTTTCCGACGTGTCCGGCGACCATTTCATCAATGATCGTACGAGCTTGCACCAATTTACCAGAGTCTTCGTTGAGGGCCAGTGAGAGCCGGTTGCGGCCTTCTTCCAGCCTTTCGAGGTGGCTGCCGAGCGACGCATCGATGGCGGCGCGCGATTCGTTGACCTTGCGAAGGTCTTCTTCGAGCGCACGCGCTATGAGGCTGCGGCCTTCGGCCAGCTTCTGCACCTGGTTGGTCACCGCGGCATCGATGCCGGCGCGCCCTTCAGCGAATTTCGCAAGGTCCGCCTGCATGGCGGCCGCCATGCGCTCGCGGCTCTCGGAGAGCTTGCGGCTGTGGTTCTCGACGGCTTCCTCGATGCCGACGCGGGCATCGGCGAGCCGCTGGATGTCGCTGTCGAAGGACCGCGACACGACATGGCGGGCCGCCTCCATGCGGCCGGCGAAATCGCTGGCGCGTGCTTCGAGCATGGAAGAGGTCGAGGTGACGATGTCGGCCATGTCGGCGCCGATCTGGGTCTTGCCCTGATCGATCATCGCGGCCAGCGTGTCCTTGCTCTCGGCGAAGGTGTGGGCGATTTCGCGCGCACGCTCGACCAGCGTTTCGTTGATCTGGCGGGCGCGGGCTTCGAGCGCGGCATTGAGTTTCTGCGTGCCCGTATCCAGCGCTTCGGCGCGGGTCTGGAACTCGCTGATCAGCGCCTGGCCGCGTTCGGCCAAAGTGCGCTCGATGCCATTGAGGCTGGCCTCGAACTCGGAATTGAGGGTGCGCGCGGCGCCGCCGAGCAGTGACACCATGCCGGTGGTGCGGTCGTCGAGCAGGTCGGTCAACGAGCGGGTCAGGCCGTCCGTGGTGTCGGTCAGCTTGGCGATACGGGTGTCGAGCAGGCTGGCGAAAGCCTCGCCGGAGGTCGAAAGCCGGTCGGTGATGGTGTCGAGCCGGCCTTCCACCGAATCGAAGATCGACATCGAGCTTTCGTTGATGCGGTCGATCAGCGTATCGCCGGAATTGGTGATCGTCATCGACAGTTTGGTCGACGCATTGAGGATGCTGTCGCGGATGATGTCGCTCGCCGCGCCGATTTCATCGCGCAACGTCTCGTGGGCGCCGGAGATCGAGGCGCGGACGCGCTCGGCATGGGTGACCACGGCTTCGCGTTCGCTGCCCAGTCCGTCGACCAGCGACCGAATCCGGGTTTCGTTTTCCGAATAGGAGCGCTCGATCTGGTTGACCTCGCTGTGGACCAGCGTTTCCAGCTCCACGGCACGGGCAAGCGTGCGTTCGATGCCTTCGCCCATGGCGGCCACCTCGCGGCGGACGGCCTGGCCGATCATCATGACGCGATCCTGGGCCATGTTTTCCGGCTCGGTCAGGCGGAAGGCCACTTCCGTCATCGACTGCGCGGCGATGCGCATGTCCTGGGCGCGGCGAATCATCGCCGCGAAGGCCCAGAACAGGATGACCGGCACGATTGCCGCGACGGCGAGGCCGATCAGTTCGGGGCGGGCAAAGAACTGGTCCAGCGTGCGGATGCGCCAGATGCTCGGGCCAAAAAGCAGGTTGGCCAATCCGCCAGCGCCCGCGATCCAGGCGAGCGAGACAAAGGCGATGACCCAGTAGATGGTGTTGGAGGCGCGCCTGTTCAGGCTGTGCAGGAGGGTCTTGTAATCTTTCTGGCGATCGTCGTTGGCTGGCGCGAAGCTCGTCGGCTGGCCACCACCATTGCGCGTCTCCACGGGGCGAAGTTCGGCCGGCTTGGCCTTTGGCGCAGGCTTCGCGGCCTGGGTCTGATTGACAACGGGCGCCGGCGCGACGGGCGTCGACTGCTGATTGCGTCCCTCGCGTGCCAGTTCGTCTGCCGCCTGCGATATCTGCGCTTCCAGATCTTCCATCGAAGCCGCGATATCGAGGTCGCCGCTGTCGGTATCGCTGCTCAGGTCGAGATCGAGCGCTTTTTCGAGCTCCCTGGCTACGTCGCTGTCGAGAGTTCTGGTCGTCGTTGGTTTCTTCGCCATGCCTTCGCTACCCTGTACTAGCTGCCGCGGGGGCTTATAATTCTGTTTGTCTTACCCCCGCGCAGGAGGCTGAAAATGGACCCTCGTATCGTAATGACACAGGGGGGTAAAGAAAACATGCATTCCGCGGGATACGTAAAACTTTAAATATAAGGTTAACGGAACTGTGATTTGGGGGCCGTTTTCGCAACATTTTTCCGGGCCATTCATTAACCCGTTGTCCACTGGATTCGCCTAGCTTTTGGCGGCCGAGAGAAAATGGAGTTCGAGTTCATGCGTGGCGAAAGCGGCATTGCCTTCTCAATGCCCGGGGGCGACGTATCGGGAACCAGGCAGTCCCGGCCGGTCGATTTGGCACACCTTGCCCGCCAGACGATGGGCGATCGCGCCCTCGAGCAAGAGGTGCTGGCGCTGTTTGTACAGCAGGCATTGTCGGTGCGCGACAAAATTGTCGACGCCGACATCAAGGACCGGCTTCTGCTGGCTCACGGTTTGAAGGGATCGGCCCGCGGTGTTGGCGCCTTTGCCATCGCCGATTGCGCCACAGACATCGAGCGCCGGCCGGAGGACGTCCAGACCCTCAAGCGGCTTGGCCGGCTGATCGACGAAGTGCGCGACTTCATCGCCGCCATCAATCGCTGAACCGGGTTTGCGACAAAAACGTCACCGAGCGCCGCTTTCGCGCGGCAGTTGACATGTTTGCCGGAGTGATTATCTCCGGCGAAACTCCCCTTCGTCGGGGCGAAATTCTTTTCGTCCCGGGTGAAACTCCCTTCAGGTGACAAATGACCAAGCTGACCTTCATCGCCCATGACGGCACACAGTTCGACGTGGACGCCGACAACGGCTCGACGGTCATGGAAAACGCCATCCGCAACGCCGTACCGGGTATCGAGGCTGAATGCGGCGGCGCCTGCGCCTGCGCGACCTGCCATGTCTATGTCGACGAGGCATGGACGGCCGAAGTCGGCGAACCCGAGGCGATGGAAGAAGACATGCTGGACTTCGCCTACGACGTCCAGCCGAACTCGCGCCTGTCCTGCCAGATCAAGGTGCGCGACGCGCTCGACGGCCTGGTCGTGCGGGTGCCCGAACGTCAGGGCTGAATCAGCTCGGTGATTTTTCCCGCTGACGCTTGGCAGCGGGGCAATGCTCATGCAGTCTCGCCTGGTCTTTCGCAGCGAGGCGCATCATGACCGGCATCATCACCACAGACGTCCTCATTATCGGGGCAGGGCCGGTCGGCCTGTTCGCCGTATTCGAGCTTGGCCTGCTGGACCTGAAGTGCCACCTGATCGACATTCTCGACAAGCCCGGCGGCCAATGCGCGGAGCTCTATCCGGAAAAGCCGATCTACGACATTCCCGGCTGGCCCTCGATCTCGGCGCAAGGGCTCGTCGACAAGCTGCTCGAACAGGTTGCGCCGTTCAATCCCGACTTCACCTACAACCGCATGGTCTCCAGCCTCGAAAAGCTGGAGGACGGCGGCTTTCGCGTGACCACGGACGAGAACGAGGTGTTCGAGGCCAAGGTGGTGGTGATCGCCGCCGGCGGCGGCTCTTTCCAGCCGAAGCGCCCGCCAATTCCCGGCATCGAGGCCTATGAAGGCACGAGCGTGTTCTATTCCGTTCGGCGGATGGAGGATTTTCGCGACCATGACCTGGTTATCGTCGGCGGCGGCGACTCGGCGCTGGACTGGACGCTGAACCTGCAGCCGGTGGCGAAGAGCGTGACGCTCGTTCACCGGCGGCCCGAGTTTCGCGCGGCGCCCGACAGCGTCAACAAGATGTACGCCATGCAGGAGATGAAGCAGCTGGAATTTCGGGTCGGTCAGGTGACCGGGCTCACCGGGGCCGATGGCCAGCTGGCATCGGCCACCATCAAGGGTGGCCCCGATGGCGACGTCGAGGTGCCTTGTACCCGCATGCTGCCGTTTTTCGGCTTGACCATGAAGCTCGGCCCGATCGCGGAATGGGGGCTCAATCTGCATGAGAACCTGATCCCGGTCGACACCGAGAAGTTCCAGACCTCGGTGCCAGGCATCTTCGCGGTGGGCGACATCAACTGGTACCCGGGCAAGCTGAAGCTGATCCTGTCGGGTTTCCACGAGGTGGCGCTGATGGCGCAGGCCGCCAAGCGCGTCATCAGCCCCGGCGAACGCATCGTGTTCCAGTATACGACTTCGTCCACCAGCCTGCAGAAGAAGCTCGGCGTCTCCGGCTAATCACTCCGCTAGGATAGGGGCCGTATCGTCGACATGGCCGCGAAGTTCTTTCTCGGGCATTAGTGTCAGCGTGACGAGGCCCAGTCCCAGAGTGCCGGCCGCGACCAGGAAGATCATCACGAAGGGTTGGGCCGATACGGCATGTCCAGCCGCCTGAATACCTTCGCCCGCCAGCGGCAGCCCAAAGCCCAGAGCGACGGCACCGAG
The DNA here is from genome assembly GCF_020164775.1 of Mesorhizobium sp. ES1-6. Taxonomy (NCBI): domain Bacteria; kingdom Pseudomonadati; phylum Pseudomonadota; class Alphaproteobacteria; order Hyphomicrobiales; family Phyllobacteriaceae; genus Mesorhizobium; species Mesorhizobium sp. ES1-6. Next base: position 617,610 of record NZ_JAIUGU010000001.1, on the reverse strand, counting down.
CATCGCGACCCCCAACGCACTGCCCAGCGAACGCAGAAAGGTTAGCACCCCCGTCGCCACGCCAAGATGCATGCGGTCGACGGCGTTCTGCACGGACACGGTGGTCACCGGAAATGTCGTCCCGGTTCCGAGGCCAATGCAGATGGTCAGGACTTCGACGACAAGCAGCGATGCATGGCCGGCGACAAAGGCCAGCAGGCCCATGCACAGGATGGCGAAGATGACGCCAACCATGGCGATGCGCTTGTAATGGGTGAAGCGCGGTATCAGCCGGCCGCTGGAAGCGGCGCCGCCCACGGTTCCAAGCAGAAGCCCAAGCATTGCTATGCCCGACTGGCTGGCCGTCAGGCCAAGTATCGATTGCAGATAGACCGGCAGATAGACGGCAAGGCCGACGCTGGAGGCCTGGAGCAGGAACATCGACAGGGTGCCGGCCAGGACGATCGGGTTGCCCAGTACCTCGAGCGAAATGAGCGGTTCAGCCGCCCGCATCAGCCGCAGGGCAAAAGCGCCCCAGAAAAGCGCGGAGCAGGCCAGGACGCCAATGACTTCCGGCGACATCCAGAGGTAGGCGCTGCCACCCCAGTTCAACGCCAGCAGCAACAGCGCCGTGGCCACGATGAGCAGCAACGCGCCAAGACCATCTATGCTGTGGTTCTTGGCCGCGATCGGCAGCTTCTTGAGCGGCTTGTTGATGATCGCCATTGCAACAAAGCCCAGCGGAATATTGATCCAGAAGATGAGTGACCAGTGCAGATGTTCGGCGAAGGTGCCGCCCAGCAGCGGCCCGGCGACGCTGGCGACGGCCCACGTGCCGGAAAACCACGCCGCGTAGCGCGCCCGCTCGCGCGGCGGAACAAGGTCTCCGACCACCGTCTGCGTCAGCGCGAAAAGGCCGCCGCCACCGGCCCCCTGGATCGCGCGCCCCAGGATAAGGACGAACATGTTGGGGGCCATTGCGCTGACCAGCGACCCGGCAAGAAAGATGAGAATTGCCGCATAGACGGTCGGCCGGCGCCCATAGACGTCGGAAATCTTGCCGTAGAGCGGCGCCACGGCGGTCGCGGTCAAGAGGTAGCCGGTGACGATCCAGGGCAGGTAGTCGGCATGGCCGAGCGAGCGCCCGATTGTCGGCATCGCGGGCGCGACGATGGTCTGGTCGAGGGCTGCCAGCAGCATCGACAGGAGGACGCCGCCAATGATGGCGTTCTTTTCGCTTTCGCTCAGCGGCGTGGCTGCAACCGCCATGGTCTGCTTGTCGACAGCCTGGTCCATAATCGTTTGTCCGTGTGCTTGCGCGCCGTGCGGTTAGTCACCGGTTGGGCTTGTCTGGTGCTACCGCCGCGCGATCGGCCTTGGTGCTCGTGTCGAAGGTTGTGCCCTGCCAACCCGTGATATGTCGTCCGATATAGGCCGATTTGGACCGTCGTCCGAAATTTTTCGAATCTGGTCCTATGCTTCGGTCCGTTTGGCCTGCGCCGGTCCCGTTGCTCACACCCGAGGTTCACGCCGGCGGCGGTAACTGGCCGCTTTCGATGCGCTGCATACGGTAGCGCAGCAGCCGCAGGATGCGGCTTTCGAAATTGACGCCTTCGACGCGGTCGAACCGCACCTGGTCCTGATCATGCCTGGCAAGCTCTGCCGCCGTGATCTCGGCGGCCTTGGCCTTGGCGGCGTCGCAATCCTTGCGCGGATAGGTTGCCTTCAGTGCGTCTTCCAGCGCGCGGGCGTGGTTCTTGGCGATTTCGACGTGACGGTCCTCGTGGCGCTTGATGTCGGCGGACAATGTATCCCAGAACAGCCGCACGTCGGCGTCGGCTCTGCGCGGGCGGCGCCATTCGGGAAGGATCACCTTGACCTTGACCGTCACGACCGCGTCGGCGATCCGGCAGGAGCCGGGCTGGCTGGCGTAGCTGATGCGTGTCGTGAAGGCCATCTGGGTGGCGCCAGGGTGGCGCGACCCCGTGCTTTTGACCTGCGGCCCATGTTTGGCGAGTTGTTTTTCGATGTCCTCCAGCGTTCTGCCGCCAATTGGGAAATAGCTGTAGGTCTTCACCAGATTGGCCGCATCCGCCGGAACGGCGGCGACGGTAAGCAGCAATGCGCAGAGCAGGGATCGTTTCATCGTGTTGCCTCTTCGGTCACCTTGCTTTACGGCCTTTGCCGGCGCAACGGAACTGATCCGATGTGCATCACACATCGTTGATGACCCCATGGTAGATGAGCAATGACGGCGAGGCGATGGCGGCTGGCGCACGGGCGTCATCTCGAGCTTGGCGGCAAGGCCGTGGTCGTCGGCATCCTCAATGTCACGCCCGACAGTTTTTCCGACGGCGGCCTGTTTGATGCACCCCAGACGGCGCTGGCCCAGGCGCGCCGCATGATCGGCGAAGGCGCCGCGGTCGTCGATGTCGGGGGAGAATCGACCCGGCCGGGCGCCGCCGCGATCTCGGCCAGCGAGGAGCAGGCCCGTATTCTGCCGGTGATCGAAGCGCTGGCGCGGGCCGGCGACGTGCTGATTTCGGTCGACACCTATCGTGCGGACACCGCGCGGCTCGCCGTCAAGGCCGGTGCGCATATCGTCAACGATGTCTGGGGCGTGCAGCGCGAGCCGGACATCGCGCGGGTGGCGGCCGAGACCGGTGCCGGATTGATCATCATGCATACGGGCAGGGGGCGCCAAAAATTGTCCGACGTGATTTCGGACCAGGTCGTGTTCCTGGAAAAATCGCTCGAAATCGCCCGACGTCATGGCGTCGCCGACGACCAAATCGTGCTCGACCCCGGATTCGGATTCGCCAAGGAGACAGCGGAGGAAAATCTCGATCTGATGGCGCGGTTTCGCGAACTTTCGGCGCTCGGCTTCCCGCTGATGGCGGGTACTTCGCGAAAACGCTTCATCGGCACGGTCACCGGCCGCGACCCGGCCGACAGAGGGGCGGGCACGGCGGCGACAAGCGTCATCCTGCGGCTTGAGGGCGCCGACCTGTTTCGCGTCCACGATGTCGCAATCAACGTGGACGCGCTGGCGGTGGCGGATGCTATGCTGGCGCGACAAACCGTCGGATCGGAACGCTGAGCCATGTATGTCATCCGCATGAAGAATTGCGCCTTCTTTGCCCGGCACGGCGTGCTGGATGAGGAAGAAGCGCTGGGGCAGCGCTTCTATGTCGATGCCTCGCTCACCGTCGAGCCCGGGCGCGCGCTCGTTGACGACGCCATCGGGGAAACCGTCAATTACGGCGTTGCCTTCACCGTCATCGAGGAGATCATCACCGGACACAGGCGCTTCCTGATCGAGGCCTTGGCCCTTGAAGTCGCAAAGGCTCTCACCGGGCGCTTTCCCCAGATCAGGAAAGCCGAGATTACCGTTCGCAAGCCGAATGCGCCGGTGCCCGGCGTGCTCGATTACGTCGAGGTGACCGTTGTCTGGCCCGAGTAACACCGTCTATCTGAGCCTCGGCGGCAATCTCGGCGATCCGGCGACGTCGATGGGGGCCGCGTTGCGCCTGCTCGACGCCGATCCCGATACCGACGTGGCCACCGTTTCCTCGCTCTACCGGACGCCGCCCTGGGGCAAGCTCGACCAGCCGGATTTCCTCAACGCGGCCGCCGGACTGTCGACGCGGCTGGCGCCGCGGGCATTGCTCGACCTTTGCCTCGATGCCGAGCGGAAGCTCAAACGCGTGCGCGAGGAGCGGTGGGGGCCGCGCCTGATCGACATCGACATCCTGGTGTTCGGCGACCGCATCATCCATGAAACGGGCTTGGAAGTGCCGCACCCGCGCATGCTGGAGCGCGCCTTCGTGCTGGCGCCGCTGGCCGAGATCGCGCCGGATCTTGCCATCGCCGGCAGAAGCGTGGTCGATCGGCTGGGCTCGGTCGACGCGGCCGGCATCGAGCGACTGCCATCCGGCCGCGACTGGTGGCTGCGGTAGGGCCGAGCCGGTTACAGCATCCGCCCCAGCACATCATCCCTGCGGAAAAGATGATGCCAAAGGGCAGCCAGCACATGGAGGCCAAGGATCGCATACAGGCAATAGGCGCCAAACTCATGGATTTGGGCGGCGACCCTCTCCAGCGGCTTGTCGAGCGGCAGGACGTCAGGCCATTGGAACAGTCCGAACCATGGCAGATCGTGACCGCCTGCCGCGGAGGTGATGTAGCCGGCGAGCGGCACCAGGATCATCAGCGCGTAAAGCAGGACATGCGTGCGGCGAGCGCCATAGTGAATCAAGGTGCCAAGCGGTTGCCGGTTTGCGGGTTCACCGAAAGAAAGCCTGAGCGGCAGGCGGATCGCGATCAAGACAAGCGCTGTCATGCCGAGCGACTTGTGCACGTCGAGCAATGCGCGGCGCAGCGCCGTGCCCTGCTCAAGATACGAGCAGTAAAGGCCGATGACGAGCGCTGAAATGATGATGGCGGCCATCAGCCAGTGCAGGATGCGCTGAGACAGCCGGTAGCGCGGGGTTGGCGTATCCGAGGTGACCCCGGCAACAGTGGACATGGGATTCTCCGGTCGCCCTGGCGGCGATGAGCTTGGCGATCGACCGGAATATGGTTGATTTGAGGGCTCGTCCGTTCACCTCTTCGCGAGGTGACTGGCCCTCGATTGCAGTCCGCTGCAATGGCGACGCACGCTGCAGCGGAAAGCGTCAGCCCGCGAAACCACCTTCGTCCAGGAATGCCTTTTCCTCCGCCGTCGTTTCGCGTCCGAGCATCCTGTTGCGGTGCGGAAAGCGGCCGAAGCGCTGGATGATGTCGCGGTGCTCCAGCGCGTATTTCAGATTGAACTCGGCCCTGGCGGTGTGAAGTTCGACCGACCGCTCCTGGTCGGCAAGGTTTTCCGAATGTTCGAACGGCAAATAGAGGAACACGCGGACCGCCGGTTCCAGCAGCATATCGTGGCCGGCGTCGACCGCTTTTTCAGCGAAATGCTTTGCCAGCGGGTCGGTCGCACACATGTGTCCGGTACCGCGAAAGCAGTTGCGCGGAAACTGGTCGAGCAGGATCATCAGCGCCAGTGAGCCCTCTGCATGATCCGACCAGTCGTCGCACTCACGCCGCGCGGCGGCGTAGTGCAGGTCGAGGAAGCGGTTGCGGAAATCGGCATCGAAAGCGTCGTTCTTCTCGAACCATGCGTCCTCGCCGGCATCGCGCCAGAATTTGGTGACCGACAGGGCCCTGCCGTCCAGTTCCATGCATGGTCTCCTGTTCAATCGGTGGTTTCGGATTTATGAAGGACGCTGGCCGTTTCCTCGTTGAGCGCCTGGCCGGGACGGCGCGGCGTCGACAGCGGGGTCGGGATCGGCGTACCGATATTACCCCTCAGGAAGCGTTGGCCGGCGCGGATGCCCTCGGCGAGCTGGGTTTCGAACCGGTCGGTGTCGCGGCGCCTGACATCCTCGATCGTCTCGGCGACGTCTTCAGGATCGACGCCGAGCGATTCCAGGGCCGAGCCGCCGAAAACCAAAGCCGATTCGAAAGTTTCGCGCAGTTGATAGTCGACGCCGGCGCGAATGAGCTGCAGGGCCGTGCCGCGGTCGAAGGCACGCGCCAGGACCGTAAGCAAGGGAAACTCGGCCTTGACGAGCTCAGCGATGCGAACGGCGACATCGGCCTTGTCGACGCAGATCAGCACGGCCCGCGCCCGGCCGGCGCCGGCGGCATGAAGGATGTCCAGCCTTGTGCCGTCGCCATAATAGACCTTGAAGCCGAAATCGGCCGCCGCCTGGATCATCTCGACATCGTTGTCGATGATCGAGACGTCGATGCCGCGCAAGAGCAGCGGCTGGCTGGCGATCTGGCCGAAACGGCCGAAGCCGATGATCAGCACGCTGCCGGTCAGGCCGTCGGCGACATCGACGCCGTCCAGCGATTGCTCGTCGCGCGGCGTGACATAGCGCAAGGCAATGATTGCCAGTGGGGTGAGCACCATGGAGATGATGACGATCGCCGTCAGCGTCGCGTTCGCCTGGCCGTCGATGATGCCGACGGCCGCTGCCGCCGAATAAAGCACGAAGGCGAACTCACCGCCTTGCGCCATGAAGACCGCGCGTTCCAGCGCCTCGCGGTGGCCTGATTTCAGGACGCGGGCGACGATGTAGATGCCGATGGCCTTCATCACCATATAGGCGACGACATAGACGGCGATCAGCTTCCAGTTCGCGGCCACGACATGCAGGTCGAGCGACATGCCGACGGCGAGGAAGAACAGACCGAGCAGGATGCCGCGAAACGGCTCGATGTCGGCTTCGAGCTGATGGCGGAAGGTCGATTCCGAGAGCAGCACGCCGGCCAGGAACGCACCCATCGCCATCGAGAGACCGCTGAGCTGCATGGCGAGCGCCGAGCCGAGCACGACGAGCAGAGCCGCGGCCGTCATCACCTCGCGCGCACGGGCATCCGCCAGGATGCGGAAGAAGGGGTTGAGCAGGTAGCGTCCCGCCACCACCAGTCCGACGATCGCGGCGAGGCCGATGCCGACCTCGGTCAAGCGCTCCGACAGACTGGTGTCGGCGCCGCCGGGCGCCAGGAAGGCGATCAGGGCCAGCAGCGGCACGATGGCCAGGTCTTCCAGCAGCAGGATGGAAACGATGCGCTGGCCTTTGGGCGAGGCCATTTCGCCGCGCTCCTCCAGAAGCTGCATGACGATGGCCGTCGAGGTCAGCACGAAACCGGCGCCGGCGACGAAGGATTGCGCGATCGGAAAGCCTCCGGCCATGCCGACAACGGTCAAGAGCACCGCGCAGACCCCGACTTGAAGCGCGCCCAGCCCAAAGATCTCGCGGCGCAGGCCCCAGAGCCGCGACGGCTGCATTTCCAGGCCGATGATGAACAGGAACATGACGACGCCAAGCTCGGCGACATGCAGGATGGCTCCCGATTCGGAAAAGACGCCGATGCCGAACGGGCCGATCACAACGCCGGCGGCGAGATAGCCGAGAATCGAGCCGAGGCCCATGCGCTTGAAGATCGGCACGGCCACCACGCCCGCCGCCAGCAGCGCCACCACCTGAATGAGATCGCTCCCCGATGCCTCTGCCGCCATGCGCTGTCCCTTCTCGTTCAGCACTCCTTGCATGCAGTGGGAGCGGGAGGCAAGGGCGGGAGGCCTGCCAGGAAGGGTAGGGTGCCGTTGGCGCGACTCCCTGGATGGAACAACGGTCCGCGCTTGTCTGCCGGACGTTCGGCATCTATATCAGCTATATGCTTGACCGTTCGTCCCAGCCGTCTTCGCCGTCCCATATCCCGATGGATGCGCTCAGTGAAGTCCTGCAAGACTTTCGCTTGAGTGGTGTCAACTATGGCCGCTGCGAGCTCCGACACCCGTGGAGCATAGAATTTCCGCAACAACCGCTGCTTCGGTTTCACTTTGTCGGCCAGGGTCCATGCTGGATTCATACCGAAGCGCAGGGATGGCAGGAGTTGCGCGACGGCGATCTGGTGCTGCTGCCGCAAGGCATCGGCCATCGGCTGGCGAGTGCGCCCGATGTCGTCGGCTCCTCCCTCGAGGGTTGCCAGGTGACCAAGTTGGGGGGCAACGTCTGCGAAGTGATAAGGCAGGGAACGGGCGCGACAAGCACGCTCTTCTGCGGCTCGATGAGCCTGGGTTCCTGTGCGCTTAATCCATTGATCACGTTGATGCCGCCTATCATCAAGGGTTGCGATGTGGCCGGCAACGACCCGGTCGTCGGTCCTTTGCTGACGGCTATGACGGTGGAGGCCGCGCAACCGCAGATGGGCAGCGCCACGATTCTGTCGCGTATGGCGGACCTGCTGACAGCCCGGCTCATCCGCTGTTGGGTCAATTGCAACGGCGCCTCGACCACCGGTTGGCTCGCGGCCATCCGCGACCCCCATATCGGCCGCGCTCTGGCAGCCATGCATCGAGACCCCGGCCACGCCTGGACGCCTCGCCGGTGTGGCAGGCCAATCGCGATCGATTTTCGCCGAGCGTTTCAGCGCTGTATTGGGCGAGGGTGCCGCACGCTATCTCGCCCGCCTGCGCATGCAGCTTGCCCGCGAGTTGTTGGGGCAAAACGGCTTGTCGGTCGCCGAAGTCGCTACCCGTTTGGGCTATGATTCCGAGGCATCCTTCGCTCGCGCGTTCAAACGCATCACCAATGTCTCGCCGGGCATTGTGCGCCGCACAATTCCCGGACGAATAGATATGAATTTCGGATTTTGAGACACATATCATCCGACGGGACTCGTCTATGAAGATCTCCAACCTTTGGAGATCCTTCCCGTGACTGACACAACATTACAGCTTGAAGACGCCGCGATCGGCCTTGATGCCGATGCTCCAGCCGCATGGAGCGCAGCCACCTGGTTCGCGGTCCTTTCACTGGCGGCCACCAGCTTTGCCCTGGTGTCCGCCGAATTCCTGCCGGCAGGTCTATTGACGCCAATGGCCCGCGATCTCGGCATCAGCGAGGGAACGGCCGGTCAGGTCGTCACCGCCACCGCTTCCGTCGGCGCCGTGACGGCCATGTTGAGCAATGTTCTCATCGGCCGATTGAACCGCAAGACGGTGCTGGTCGGTCTCATGGCCTTGGCGATCGGCTCCAATATTCTTGCGGCGCTGGCGCCCAACTTCTGGCTGTTGTTGTTGGGCCGGGCCGGACTGGGGATCGCGCTCAGCGCTTTCTGGGCACTTTCGGTTGCCGTGGTTGCGAGACTGGTTGGCGCCAATGCGACAGGCCGGGGCATGGCTATCGTCACCCTCGGCGTCTCGCTCGCCACCATTGCCGCGCCGTCGATGGGGGCGTTGATCAGCGACTGGCTGGGATGGCGCAGCGCCATGGCCATGACTGCGGGGCTGGCCGTGTTGGCCATGCTGGCGCAATTGCTCAGCCTGCCGACCTTGCCCGCGACAGCTAGCAACAGTCTCGCGGACGTATTTCGGCTGACACAGCGGCGCGGCATTCAAATCGGCATGCTGGCTATTGTCCTGCTGATGACGGGGCATTTTGCTGGCTCTGTCTATGTGCGCCCCTTCCTCGAACACGTGACGCTGCTTGCGACAGGTCCTATTGCCTTGGCCCTGCTCGGGTTTGGCATCGCCGCCGTGATCGGCAACGTTGCCGGCGGCCGCATGGCCGACGCCAATATTCACATGGCTCTCGTGGTCACCGCCGCCTTGATGGCGGTTGCGGCGCTGGCATTGGTGCTTTGGGGCGTGCACATCGGCGTTGCCTTCGGGTTCGTCACGCTTTGGGGCTTCGCCTTCGGCATGGGGCCGGTGGTGCTGCCAACCAATCTGTCGCGTGCGGCACCTGACGCGCTGGAAGCAGCGGGCAGCCTGATGGTCGTCTCTTTCCAGGTGGCGATCACGATCGGCGCGGTTGTCGGTGGCTATGTCGTGGACACCTATGGCGCCACGGCGCCCTTGACCCTTACAGCCGTCCTTGCCGCATCGACAGCCGTGCTTGCGTTGCTGCAGCCTCGCGGCTGAACTTTGCCCCCAGTCGACATAGGCGGCCCGAAATCCGGGCCGCCGCATTGTTGCAGGCGCATTACACAAGTTTACGCCATGCAACGCGTTGCGTCCTGCCACAATCGAAGGCTAAGGACGCTCGGCTTCGGCCATTGGAGGGTGGGCGACGATCAAGTCGCGCCCTTTTGAGGAGATGACTGACATGAAGAAGTTTTTGCTCGTTGCCGTCGGGCTGGCGGTGCTTGCCGGTTCGGCCTGTTCAAAGGCGCCGGAATGCACGACCGAGATTGCGACCAAGAAGGCGCAGGACATGGCCGCAGCGCTGCAGGAAGCGATCACCAAGGACCCGTCCAAGGCGGCTGACCTGACGGCCAAGGTCCAGGCGGTGACGACCAAGTATCAGGGTTCCACGACCTTGGCCGACGCCTGCAAGGCGTATGACGAGGTGACCGCGGCGATCAAGGGCTGACGCCCGGTTCGTCCGTTTCGAAAAGGAGGCGGTGGCGATGGGCCGTCGCCTCTTTCGTTTTAGGGGGTCGGGTAGGGCGCGATACGCGCTCAGTTCGGCGCGATGGAGCCGACTTCGACGGCGTCGACCCGCTTCAGGCTCATGCCGATGACCGGCACCAGCTGGTCCTGCACGCGCACGGCGACCGTCACCGTCATCGAATTGTCGTCGGGAATGCGGGCCTGCATGACGCCGCGCAACTGGTTGCGGTTGATGGTGAAGACCACCTTGCGGGCGTCGACGACATTGCCGCCGATGATATCCAGGCCCGCCCCGGCCGAGCCGCCCATGAAAGAGCCCTTGTAGTCGCGGCCCTTGCGCTCGATCCTGGCCGACATCGGCTGGGTGAACACGCCGACCCGGCAGCCGCCGTCAAGCGTCATGCCCATCTTGCCGTCGGGCGTGGAGCCGGTGAAGCTGCAGTTGAATTTCGTGCCCTTGTACTTGCCGGCGACGATTTCTCCGGGGCCGACCCACTTGCCTTCGGCTGACTGGAAAAACTGCTTGTCGGGCTCTCCGGCGCTGGCCCCCGAGGTAAGACCGGCGACTGCAGTGATCGCCGCGGCCAAGGGCAGGATGCTGGACAGAATTACGCTTTTCATCGACGACACCGGCAACAACGAGGCTGTTTGAGACCGGTTTGACCATGAAGAAGATTGGTTAATGCTTCGTCACCTCGGGCCTCGAAAGCGCAATCCGGCAATGCCGCGAAAGAGATGCGCGTCATTTGCCTGGCTCGTCCGTTTCGGCGCCTTTCCTTGTCGCGAACGATGTCAGCGCGGCGAGGAAATCGCCCAGTCCCGGGCGCCTGGCGGCGCTGAAGGGCAGAGGGCGCGCCGTCTCCATGGCCGCGATGCCGATGCGCGCCGTCATCATGCCGTTGACGACGCCCTCGCCGAGCTTGGCCGAGAGGCGAGCCGCCAAGCCGTGACCGACGATCTGCTGGACAAAACTGTCGCCGACGGCGATCGAGCCGGTGACCGCCAGATGCGCCAGCACGCTGCGTGCCAGGCGGAAGAAACCCAGCGTTCCGGGCCGTCCGCCATAGAGTTCCGACAGGCGGCGGATGAGGCGCCCCGCCTCGAAGACGACATAGGCGACATCGACGAGCGCGCGCGGGCTGACCGCCGTCACCAGCGAGACGCGCTTGGCGGCCTCGAGAATCATCACCTTGGCCCTGGCATCGAGGGGGCCGAGAATCTCGGCTTCCGCCAGGCGCACCAGATTGGCGCCGTCGATGATCTCGCCACGCAGTTCAGCCAGCGCGCGCCGGCCGGCCGCTGTCTCCGGTTTGGCCGCGACAAAGGCCGACAGCTCATCGACCACCGCGCGTGCCGCCTTCGGATCGTCGCGAGCGATGGCGTCGAGGGCGCGCTTCTGCAGCTTTTCGACCTCCGCAAGGCGGGCAATGGCCAGGAATTCGCGAATCAGGATCACCAGAAGCGCCAGCAGAGCAATCGCCGTCATGCCGGCGGCGAGCCAGCCCAGCCATTGCGCGCGGGCAAAGAGATCGCGTATCAACTGGTCGGTCCACAGGCCGACAGCCAGCGAAACCAGCACGCCGAACGCGCCGAAGAAGATGCTGCCGAGAACAGAGCGTTTTCTGGGGGCGACCGACGGCGGCGGCTCGGCGGCAACAATGTCGGTTTCGTCGAAGACGTCGACCTCCGCCGGGATGACCAGCGCCACATCGGCCTTCATCGGGCGGGGCTTGCGCGCCGGTTCGGCCTGGCGTGGTTGGGGCGCGTTTTGTTTCAGCGCGGCTTCCGGCTCGATACGGAATGCCGCCGGTTTGCGGGGCGCGGTCATGCCAGATGATCTCCGATCAGGAACTGCAAGGCGCGGTCGAGCCTGATATGAGGCAGCGACAGCGTGACGCCTTCGGCCGTGCGTTCGAGTTTCGGCGGACGAAACCGGACGAAGCGGATTGCCGGGTCGGTGGAGTCCCGCCTGTGATCCGGTCCCGAAAGGTCGAACACAGCATCAATGTTTTCCGGTAAGTCTCCAGGAAATATGGCTGTTTCCGTCGTTCCGTCGAAGGTCTCGCCATTGATTTTCTCGCCGGCGATCGGCGTGCCGATGATGACAGGCAATGTCTCCCGGCCTTGTTTGACCGTGCCTTCGCGGGTGGCGCGCACCGCCGCCATGGCGACCACGTCGACATCGGCGCCAGTGAAATTCGCCCGCGCCACCGCCCGGTCGGCCAGGCGTCGCACGATCGCCTGCAACCGGTCATGGCTTTCGTGATGCAGATGATCGGCCTTCGTCGCGGCGACCAGGATGCGGTCGATACGCCGGGAGAAAAGGTCGGTGAGGAAGCTGCCCCGGCCGGGACGGAAACAACCGAGGATCTCGGTGACGGCGCGTTCCAGGTCGGCCATGGCGCCGGGTCCGGCGTTCAGCGCCTGCATGGCGTCGATGAGCACGATCTGGCGGTCCAGCCGCGTGATATGCTCGCGGAAGAACGGTTTGACGACATGCGTCTTGTAGGCCTCGTAGCGCCGTTCCATCATGGCGTGCAACGAACCGTTGCGCGCCCGCCCGTCGCCGAGGCCGGCCAGCGGCGCGAAGGTCAGCGCGGGTGAGCCTTCGAGGTCGCCGGGCATCAGGAAGCGGCCGGGCGGCAGGGTCGAAAGCGCCCGCTCGTCGAGCTTGCAGGCCTTGAGATAGGCGGCGAAGCTTTCAGCCAGCCGGCGTGCCGTCATTTCGTCGGCGTCGGCATTCGGATCGATTTCCGCCGAGATCGCCCGCCAGGCCCGCGACAGGTCCTCGCGCACCGGCAGCGTGGCCATTTCCAGGGCCTCGCGCGAAAAATCGGCGAAGGATTTGCCGAGCAGCGGCAGGTCGAGCAGCCATTCGCCGGGATAATCGACGATGTCGACCGACAGTTTGCCCGACGAGAACATGCGGTTCCAGCCGGAGGCCGATTCATATTCGATCGTCAGCCGCAGTTCTGAAATGGCGCGGGTCGAGTCCGGCCAGACGCGATCGTTGACCAAAGCGGCGATGTGGTCCTCGTACTGAAAACGCGGCACGGCGTCGTCAGGCTGCTGTTCGAGGAAGGCACGCGCGATACGCCCGGATTTCTGCGCCTCGAACAGCGGCAGGCGTCCGCCGTGGATCAGATTGTGGACGAAAGCCGAGATGAAGACGGTCTTGCCGGCACGGGAAAGACCCGTGACCCCCAAACGCAGCGATGGAGAAAAAAGCCCGGTGGCGCGTCCCGACAACGTGTCGAGGGCAATTCTTGCCTCGTCGGTGAGGGTGGTCAGCGATGATGCCAAAATATGATCTCTCGGACTTGCATCCGCCCGATATAGGCGCTGAAACCCGGCTTTGAAATGGCGCTGGGGACCGGCATCACAGATCGGCCGGTGTCAGGAACGCTTCGAGATAGCCCGCGCCCTGGGTCGCTTTCGCCAGATCGCCGGGAAAACGGACAACCGCCAGGCCCGAGGTCGGAAAGCCATGATTGAGCATTGTGCGTTCCGTCTCGCCACCATCGCCCGAAACCGCCATGGCGAGATCCTCCGTCATCGGGTTGTGGCCTATGACCAGCAAGGAACCGGGTCCGCCATGCTCCTGGATGAGGCGGAGATAGCCGGCCGCGTCCTCGCTGTAGAGCGAGTCGAAAAACAGCACCTTGCCTGTATCGGTCTGGCCGGCCAGTCCCTCAAGCGTTTCCCGGGCGCGTCTGGCATTGGAGCACAGCGTCAGGTCCGGCACATAGGAGCGGGATCGCATCGCACTCCCCAGCTTTTCGGCGTCGGCGTGGCCGGATGCATCGAGTGGACGATCGAAATCACGCATGCCCGGCAAGGCCCACCCGGCCTTGGCGTGTCGCAACAGATACAGCCTGCTCACCCAACCTCCAATGATGCTCGAAAGCTGAAGTCCTGCCGCGATTAGCCACGAGAAAGCCGCAGGCACAATGGCGCGCGTGTGTCAGCGCGGCGAATCACCTGCAGGGGGAACGGCGTGGATCGTCGTACTTTCGCCATCAAAACAGATTTATCCGGCTCCGGAGAAGGCCGGAGACACACTTTAACAATTGCGTGAGTCGGTGGCTGATTGCGCTTGTGCAGGCGTCTGGTGGCGAATATATAGGCGCCAAATTTGGGGCTGTTTGGGTGAGTCGAATGAACGACATCGTTACCGCCGATTACGTACCCTCCGAAGACGAGCCGTTCATGAACGAACGGCAGAAATCCTACTTCCGCCTGAAGCTCGTCACCTGGAAAAATGACATCTTGCGCGAAGCGCGCGAAACCCTCGAAATCCTGCAGCAGGAAAACGCCAACCATCCCGATCTCGCCGACCGCGCCTCTTCGGAAACCGACCGCGCCATCGAGCTCAGGGCCCGCGACCGTCAGCGGAAACTCATCTCGAAGATCGATTCGGCGCTGCAGCGCATCGATGAAGGCACTTACGGCTATTGCGAAGAGACGGGTGAGCCGATCGCGTTGAAGCGGCTCGACGCGCGCCCGATCGCCACCTTGTCGATCGAAGCGCAGGAGCGGCATGAGCGTCGTGAAAAAGTCTATCGCGACGACTGACGGGGCGCCTTCGCATTGATTCCCAAATGGCCGGTTCTCCGGCCATTTTTGTTTGCTGCTCGCCGCGCACTGCAACAGGCCAAGGCACGCTTGAACGTCGACCGGCTCAATTCACTGGCAGCCGCCGGCCCAAATCATCTCTTCTGGCTTGAAAGTTCGCCCAACAGCCTGGTCATTTCGTCATCGAGCGACGGCGGCGCCTTGGCTGCCGGTTTGCCGACCGGGCCGCCTGAGCGGGGCTGGTCGAGCGAAACCTCGAGTTCCTTCATCAGCGTGTCGTCGATGCTGTCTTGCCTCGGCGGCGGCGGAGGCGTGTGCTTGACCACGTTGGCGTTGGCGGAGCCATAGGCAGGCAGCGGCGTGACATTGGTCGACTGATAGGTTTGCACGGGCGGTTTCGGTGCGGGCGCCGGGGCCGGTGGCGGCGCTGCCGGACGCGGGCGGGCAGGCGCTGCCATGGGCGCCGCCTGCGGAGGCGGTGCTTGTCTGGGGGGCACGGGAGCGGGCTGCGGCGGCCGCGGTTTCGCGGCCGGCGCCGCTGTGGCGGCGACAGGCTGCGGGCCGCCATCTCCGGTCAACGCCGGACGGCGCGGCGCGGCGAGGCGGATGTCGCGTTCGACAACGACGTCGGTCGGGCCGCCGATCAGAAGCAGATGTTCGATGTCGTCGCGTCGCACCAGCACCAGCCGGCGATGGCTGTCGACGGCGGTGGCGTCCATGACGGCGAGCCGCGTCTTGCGGTTGCGGCCACCGGCGACAAACGTGCCGAAGGTCAGGTTGCGCACGAGCCTGATGATGACGAGAACGATGACCAGCAGGATCAGCGCCGCGAAGGTCCACAGGAGTGCCGCCGCATAACCGGGGCCCGCCACGCTATCCAGCCACTGCATTGGTTTCCCCTGATCGTTTTGGAAAGTGACGCGACACTAGACCGTTGCGACTGGCTACCGCAAGTTGCCTTTCACGCATCGTGAACAGCTTGAAACACTGGGAAGGCCGGCCAACATGATTTTTATCCGACATTTGCGGCCCGGGCCTTTTCCGGACTAGGAGAATGTGATTCAACCGGCTAAAGCGCGTCGCGCTGAAACGGATTCATGCGACGCGCTTCAGGTTCTTGTTTTTCATGCATGTCGTTTTCCCAAAACCGCAGTCACTTTTGGGCGATATGCATTAGGGGCGGGTGTCGGAACCTCGGATTTCACGAGCAGGGGGCATATGGCCAAGGAAGCGCGCGGCGATTTCTATCCGGTACCGATCGTCGACCAGAATACGCGACCGGGCGCGGTCACCCGCCTCATCATCTTCATCGTCGTCCTGACGGGCGCGGCAATCGCCTTCGGCCTTTTCCGCGAGCGCCTCGGCGATCCCTTCCTGCTCGGCATGCTCGGCGTGCTGGCGATGATCGGTGTCGGCTTCCTGTTCGCGACCGCGATCGGCTTCGTGCAGATAACGCCGCGCTCGACGGGCGACGAACTGTCCAAGGCTTTCGTCGATTCGATGGGCCAAGGCCTGCTGGTGACCGACACCAAGGGCCGCGTCGTCTACGCCAACCGCGCCTATGCCGATATGACGGGGGCCTCTTCGGCCGCCGACCTGAAGACGGTCGAAGGGTTGCTCTCGGATGTCCCCGAAGCCTCTGTGACCATTTACCGGCTGGCATCCGGCTTGCGTGACGGGCAGCCGGGCGACGGCGAGTTCCGGCTCGCGCAATCGATCCGGCCCGGCGCCGAACCGGGTGCCCGCTGGTACCGGGCGCGCGCCCGCGCGTTCAGCGTTCCGGGCCAGCGCTTGCCGATGCTGGCCTGGCAGCTGGCCGACATTTCGCAGGAACGGGCCGAGCAGGAACGTTTCTTCCTCGATCTGCAGAAAGCCATCGATCACCTCGACCACGCACCGGCCGGTTTCTTCTCGGCCGACCAGGATGGCCGCGTCACCTACATCAACGCCACGCTGGCCGGATGGCTGGGCATCGATCTTGCCAGCTTCACGCCGGGCGCCGTCACCTTGCCCGATATCGTTGCCGGCGACGGCATGGCGCTGGTGCGCTCGGTCAAGGCGGACCCCGGCACGACGCGCAATGCGGTCGTCGATCTCGACCTGACGACGATGACCGGCGAGGCACTGCCGGTGCGCTTCATGCATCGCGTTTCGGCGAGCCGGGAGGGCGTCAGCGGGCCAACCCGCACTATCGTGCTCAACCGCACGCAAGGCGAGGATGCCTCGGCCGATCTGCGCGCTTCGGAAGTGCGCTTCACCCGTTTCTTCAATTCGACACCGATGGCGATCGCCGGTGTCGATGCCAGCGGGCGCATCCTGCGCACCAACGCGCCTTTCCTGTCGCTGTTTTCCTCGGTCGTCGACCGCGATGCCGTCGATCGCCGCGTGCGGCTCGACACGGTGATCCACGACCGCGACCGGCCGGCCTTTGCCGCCGCGTTCGAGAAAGCCCGGCAGCGGCAGGCTGACATCGATCCGATCGACACCGTGCTGCCCGGCAATGAAGAGCGGCACATCCGCTTCTACGTCAACGCCGTCGCCGACGGCACCGGCGGCGAAGGGGCCGAGGAATCGGCCATCGTCTACGCCGTCGAGACGACCGAACAAAAGGCGCTCGAAGGGCAGATGGCGCAAAGCCAGAAGATGCAGGCCGTCGGCCAGCTCGCCGGTGGCATCGCGCACGACTTCAACAATGTGCTCACCGCCATCATCATGGCGTCCGATCTGCTGTTGACCAACCACCGGCCGTCGGATCCGTCCTTCCCCGACATCATGAACATCAAGCAGAACGCCAATCGCGCGGCCTCGCTGGTCAGGCAGTTGCTGGCCTTCTCGCGCAAGCAGACGCTGCGGCCGGAGGTGCTCAACCTCACCGACGTGCTCGCCGATCTCAGGATGCTGCTTGCCCGGCTGGTCGGCAACGACATCAAGCTCAAGATCGACCATGGCCGCGACCTGTGGCCGGTCAAGGTCGATATCGGCCAGTTCGAGCAAGTGGTGGTCAACCTGGCGGTCAACGCGCGCGACGCGATGCCGGCCGGTGGCGATCTTACCGTGCGCACCCGCAACGTGACCACCGAGGAGTGCAAGACCTTCCCCTACCGCGAACTCACGGCGGCCGATTATGTCGTGGTCGAGGTTGAGGATACCGGCTCGGGCATAGCGCCCGACGTGCTGAAGAAGATCTTCGAGCCGTTCTTCACCACCAAGGAGGTCGGCAAGGGCACGGGCCTTGGCCTGTCCATGGTCTACGGCATCATCAAGCAGACCGGCGGCTTCATTTTCTGTGATTCCGAAGTCGGCAAGGGATCGACCTTCCGCATCTTCCTGCCGCGCCACATCGCGGAAGCGAAAAAGGCGGCCGAGCCCGGCGAGGCGCCGGCCGCGGCGCCGGCCAAGCCGGCCGACAACACCAAGGACCTCTCCGGATCGGCGACGGTGCTGCTGGTCGAGGACGAGGATGCCGTGCGCATGGGCGGCATGCGGGCACTAACCTCGCGCGGCTACACCGTGCATGAGGCGTCCTCCGGCGTCGAGGCGCTGGAAGTGTTCGAGGCGTTGGGCGGCAAGGTCGACATCGTCGTTTCCGACGTGGTGATGCCGGAAATGGATGGGCCGACGCTGCTTGGCGAGTTGCGCAAACGCCAGCCGGACATCAAGTTCGTCTTCGTCTCCGGCTATGCCGAGGATGCATTCGCCAGGAACCTGCCGGCGGACGCGCAATTCGGCTTCCTGCCAAAGCCGTTCTCGCTCAAGCAACTCGCCACGATCGTCAAGGATGTGCTTGAATCCTAGGTATTTCCAGCACCGCGCCCCTTGCACAACGCCGTAACAACGCCATGATTATTGACAATACGGCAGGCCGGCTTGGGGGAGCAGCTGTTGACGCCACACATAGAGGCAGCCAAGGGCGACTACGCCGACACGATTTTGTTGCCGGGCGATCCGCAGCGCGCGGAATGGATGGCGCGGACATTCCTGGACGGGCCACGCTGCGTCAATCGTCGACGCGGCACTCTCGGCTTTACCGGCGCGTTTCGCGGCAGGCCTGTCAGCATCCAGGCGACGGGTATCGGCGTTTCATCGTTCCTGATCTACGCGCATGAATTGCTTGATTATTATGGCGCCCGAACACTGATCCGAACTGGGACCTGCGGTGGCCTGAGCGCTGAAACAAGGCTGCGCAGCCTTGTGATCTCGCAATCGGCACGGCCTGAAAATACCGAGAACGGCCGGGTCTTTGGCCTTTACGAAGCTGACGCCGGCCCGGATCCGGCGCTGCTCGCTTGCGCATTGGCCAAGGCAGCCGAGCTCGGCATCGACCACCACGCCGGCCTGACAGCCTGCACCGACATATTTTACCACCCTGACGCGCGTGCCCGCTATGCCGACGCGAGGGCGCTCGGAGCGCTGGCCGTAGACATGGAAACCAGCGCGCTCTATCGCATCTCGGCGCATTTTGGCGCGAGGGCATTGTCGCTGCTGACCGTCGTCGACAATCTGGTGACCGGCGAGCAGACCGACTATTCCGAACGCCAGGAGCTTTTCACCGATATGAGCCGTCTGGCATTCGAAATCGCCGCGCAAGGGCGCTAGGCCGCCTCCCGCTTCAGCACCTCCTCCATGGATGGCCTGTGGCCACGCAGATAGAGTGCGCAGGTGGTGCGCAGCATCGACGCGAAGTTCGGAATCTCGCCGTTGATCTCGATCGCTTCGTCGTAGAGTTTCGAGATGAATTTCGGCGTCGTCAGGTTCTGGCTTTCGGCGATTTCGTCAAGCAAGGCCCAGAACGTCGCCTCGAGCTGGATGCTGGTCGAATGTCCGTCGATGCGGATCGACCGGTTGATTTGGCGATAGCCTTCCGGATCCTGTGCGGCAAAGACTCTGCACATCGTTACCTCCCATTTTTGTTGGTCTTGGGCGCCGACGGGGCGGTCGGTGCCTTTTGAACACTGCCTGCGATTTCATCTTCGACCGGACGGTCGAGAACGGCAATCAGACTTTCGTCCTTACGAGCCGACATAGCCGTTTTTGCTATCTCATGCGTGGTAATTGGCTGCCACCACCTTTCTTCACCAGCGCGCATAATCACCTTCGAAGCACGAAGCTGCGGAGTTCGATTTGGCGAAGGCAATCCACACCATGATCCGGGTTCTCGACGAAGCCCGGTCCATCGATTTCTACACCAGGGCATTCGGCCTGGAGGTCGCCCAACGGCTGGATTTCGAAACGTTCACGCTGGTCTACCTCGGCAATGCCGATGCACCTTTCGAGGTGGAATTGACCGTCAACAAGGGGCGTGCGGAGCCCTATGCGCTGGGCGATGGCTACGGCCATCTGGCGGTCTCGGTCGCCGATCTCGACAGCGAGCACGACCGGCTCGGTGCGCTCGGCCTCGACCCGAAGAAGATCGTCGAGTTCAACCGCGACGGTTCGCTGATCGCCCGCTTCTTCTTCATCGAGGATCCCGACGGCTACAAGATCGAGGTCCTGCAGCGCGGAGGGCGCTTCCAATAGGGAACAACCGGCCGCGCGGACCGGCGCGGCGCCAGCAACGGCACTCTTTCGAGTGCGAACAGCAAGCAGGGAGGAAAATATGGTCACGATCTACGAGAGGAAGCCAGGGCTTTCACGGCGCGAGCTTCTCAAACGCGGCGGCGCGGGTGCGTTGCTTGTCATTTCGGGCAGCGCGATCATCAGCCCGCAGCACGCCTGGGGGCTGGAAACCTCGTCTCTGAAGCCCGAGACGATGGCGACGCTGATCCAGGTGGCGCGCGACATCTATCCGCATGACCAGGTGCCGGACAAATATTATGCCATCGCTGTCAAGGGTCATGACGAGACAGCCGCCAAGGATCCCGCCCACAAGGAACTGATCGAGAAGGGCATTGCCGATCTCGACAAGAAGGCCGGCGAGGGCGGCTATCGCGGGCTCGGCTGGGAAGAGCAGCGTGTGGCGCTGCTCACCGAGATAGAGAAGACGCCCTTCTTCCAGGCGGTGCGCGGCGGCCTGGTCGTCAGCCTCTACAACCAGAAAGAGGTGTGGCCGATCTTCGGTTACGAGGGCGAGTCCTACTCCAAGGGCGGCTACATCGCGCGCGGCTTCAGCGACATCGAGTGGCTCTGAGCTGCTTGGTCGAACCGCATCCAATTGATTTCATGGGAGGAAACCATGGCAGCAGCATTTGATCTGAAAAACGACGGCGTGGTCGTCATCATCGGCTCCGGCGCCGGCGGCGGTACGCTCGGCAACGAACTGGCGCAGAAGGGCATCGACGTCGTCATCCTCGAGGCCGGCGCCCGCCACGAATATGAGGACTTCATCAACGACGAGTGGGATTCCTTCGCCCAACTCGCCTGGACGGACAAGCGCACCACATCCGGCGACTGGCGCGTGGCCAAGGATTTTCCCAATCTGCCGGCCTGGATCGTCAAGTCGGTTGGCGGCTCGACCACGCACTGGGCGGGCGCATCGCTGCGCTTCCAGGAGCATGAGTTCAAGACGTTGTCGACCTACGGCAAACTGGAAGGCGCCAATCTTCTGGATTGGCCGATCACGCTTGCCGAAATGGAGCCCTATTACGCCAAGGCGGAAGCCAAGATGGGCGTCACCGGCACCAATGACTGGCCGAGGCTGCCGGGCAACAACAATTTCAAGGTGCTGAAGGCCGGCGCCGACAAGCTCGGCTACAAGGAATGCCATACCGGCAACATGGCCATCAACTCGGTGGAACGCGACGACCGCAATTCCTGCCAGCAGACGGGCTTCTGCTTCCAGGGGTGCAAATGGGGCGCCAAATGGTCGACGCTCTATACCGAAATCCCGAAGGGCGAGGCGACAGGCCATCTCGAAGTGCGGCCGAACGCCATGGCGATCAAGATCAACCACGACGCCAGCGGAAAGGTCACCGGCGTCGTTTATGCCGACAAGGACGGCAAGCTGCAGGAGCAGAAGGCCCGGATCGTGGCGGTCGCCGGCAATTCGATCGAGAGCCCGCGGCTGCTGCTCAATTCGCAATCGGCAAAATTTCCGCACGGGCTTGCCAATTCGTCGGGGCAGGTGGGCAAGAACTACATGCGCCACACGACGGGATCGGTCTATGCGATCTTCGACAAGCCGGTGCACATGTATCGCGGCACCACCATGGCCGGCATCATTCGCGACGAGGCGCGCCATGATCCATCGCGCGGCTTCGTCGGCGGCTACGAGTTCGAGACGCTGTCGCTTGGCCTGCCGTTCATGGCTGCCTTCCTGGACCCCGGCGGCTGGGGGCGTTCCTTCACCACGGCACTCGACCATTACGACCACATGGCCGGCCTGTGGATCGTCGGCGAGGACATGCCGCGCGAGGAGAATCGCATCACGTTGCATGCCGACGAGAAGGACGAGCACGGCATGCCGATCGCCGACGTGCATTTCGACGATCATCCCAACGACACGGCGATGCGCAATCACGCCTACAAGCAGGCCTCGGCGCTCTACGACGCGGTCGGCGCCACGCGCACCTTCCCGACCCCGCCCTATCCCTCGACCCACAATCTCGGCACCAACCGGATGAGCGAGAAGGCGGCCGACGGCGTCGTCAACAAGCATGGCCAGGCGCATGACATCAAGAACCTGTTCGTGTCGGACGGCAGCCAGTTCACGACCGGTGCGGCTGAAAACCCGACATTGACCATCGTGTCGCTGGCGATCCGCCAGGCCGAATACATCGCCGCGCAGATGTCGGCCAAGACCATTTGACCTCCCGACTGCCTGCTGGCGCGGGACCCGAGAGGGTTCCGCGCCTTTTTTGTGAGTCTACGGCTTCATGCGCCGACCGGCTGGCCATCCTTGCGGCGGATGGCGACGACCGACGGTCGAGGCGGTTGGCCATCCCTGAAATCGGGCCATAGCGACTGCGCCTTGTCGAGCGTTTCGGCATCCTCGGACGGATGCTGAACCGAAAGGAACAGCGTCGTGCCATCCGGCGTGAAGCACGGTCCGGTTGCTTCGGCGCCGTGCGGGCAGGTGAAGAGCAGTTTCGGCAGGCCACGCGCGGCACCTTCCGTATCGACGCCATAGACGCCGTCCGGCAGGCCAAAGTCATTGGCGCCGTCGGTCGCTACCCAGAGGCGGCCGGCCGGGTCGAAAGTGATGTTGTCGGGGCAGACGAACCAGCCATTGTCCGAGGTGTCGGGATGGAAGGTGGCGCCGACCTTGGCATCGCTGGGGTTGCCGCACAGCACGAACAGGTCCCAGGCGTATTTGTCCGCGGTGTGGTCGGCATCGGCGCCGCGGCCGCCCGGAGGGATCAGTTCGACGATGTGGCCCCAGAGGTTTTCCGGCCGCGTGTTGGCCGGATTGACCTTGGATTCGTCGCGCTTCTTGTTCTTGGTCATGACGGCGTAGACGCGGCCGGTGACCGGATTGGTCTCGATGTCCTCCGGCCGGTCCATCGGGGTCGCGCCGAGCGCGTCGGCCGCAAGGCGTGTCTTCAGCAGCACCTCGGCCTGGTCGGCAAAGCCGTTTTCGGCGGTGAGCTTGCCCTGGCCATGAACCAGCGGCAGCCAGGTCATCGAACCATCGGCGTCATAGCGGGCGACCGAGAGCACGCCGTCGTCCAGCAGATCCTTGGCCGAAGCCGGGTTCGCCTTATCGTAGGCCCCGGCCGAGACGAAGCGGTACATGTATTCGAAATAGTCGTCGTCGCCCATATAGACGACGATCCGGCCGTCCTTGTTGAGGACGACCGTAGACGCCTCATGCGACATGCGGCCGAGCGCCGTGCGCTTCACCGGCTTGGACTGGGGATCATAGGGGTCGATCTCGACCACCCAGTCGAAGCGGTTGGGCTCGTTCGGCTCCTTGTCGATGTTGAAGCGGTCATGGAAGCGGCCACGGCCGTAAATGTCGGAACCGTCAAAGCCATAGCGGTCGAGAATGTCCGAGGTCGGCGCTTTTTTCGGGTCACCGCCAAACAGGTCGGAAACGCCTTCCTCGCAGGTCAGCACGGTGCCCCAAGGCGTAAAGCCGCCGCTGCAATTGTAACTCGTGCCGAGCACCTTTGTGCCAGTCGCATCAGCGGCGGTCTTGAGCAGCGCATGGCCGGCCACCGGCCCGGAGACGGTCATTTCCGTGTTGGCGGTGATACGGCGGTTGAGCGGGCTGTCCTCGACGGTTTGCCACTTGCCATCCTTGAGAATGACTTCGACGATCGAGTGGCCCATCGCCGCGAGGCCGAGATCGACCTGTTCCTTGCTCATCATTTTGCCGGCGCCGTCCTCGGTCATGCCGGGAAACATCACGTTCGGCGAAATGTACTCGTTGTTGACGCAAAGCAGGCCGTGGTCGGAATTCACCGAGCCTTTGGGCAGCGGCATGAAAGCGATGTAGTCGCAATTATAGCCGAAACGCTTCTCCTGCTCGTCGGCCGCGATCGCATTGCCGTCGAAATCCGGCAGGCCGGCGGCGAGCGGATCGCCCCAGCGCGCAACGATGGTTGTTTCATAGCCATCGGCGGCGGCGTGGGTCTTGTCGTAGACGCGCTTGAGTTCGGGGAAGCCGAGTGTGGAAAGAGCAGCGGCCGCATGTGTTTCGTCGGCAAATAGCGAGCCGACAAAGCTACCGCCGGCGATCAATGCGCCGGATGCAAGGCTGCCTTTCAGGAGCGCGCGGCGCGAAACGCGCTCGGCGATGACGTCGCGAATGACGGGGGAGGATGAAGACGGGGAATTGGCCATGGTGTCTGCCTCTCGAGGTGGATGTGACGGCGCACCGCTGCCTATCCAGCTTCGGCAACATCCAGATGACATGAGAGGAGGCGGGCAGGGGTTGCCGACCGCATGGAGGCGGCTGCCTTGCCGGGCAAGGGCTTACTGATTGTCTCCCCTGGTGCAGGTCGAGGCGGTGAAGGCGCCATCGGGCTGCTTCATGATAATGTCGAAGGAGGGCGGGCTTTGGCCGTCCAGCGTTGCCTGGGTCATGGAGAGCGAGTTGCCGCCGGCGGTGTAGCCACCGAGCGGGCCCAGCCACGAAATCACGCCATTTGCGTCCATCTGATAATTGTAGCCCTGCCGGGCCGTGCCGAAGGTGACCGGGCCGGTATAGACATTTCCCTTGATGGTGATGTCGCCGAGGTTGAGGAAAATGCCGAGCAGGTAGACTTCGCAGTGATAGGTGCCATCGGGCATCTTGCCGTCGCTGAAGTCGGCCCGTGCGGATCCGGTTGCGGCCGCCAGAAACAATATGCCGATGACTATGCGTGAAATGCCTGATGTCATGACTTCGCTCGGTTAAGCAGCGAGCTTGCCCCATTTTTGCGCGGTGCCGCAACATGCGTCGACTGCGAAGGGTGTGTTGAGATCAAAATCTAGGCATTTGGAAAAATTGGGCAAAAATTAGGCGTTTGCCTTTTGCGCTGCGTAAATTTCCCTCAATCAATTGTTAACCAGCTCTCTTTGTCAGATTCAATCTGATATTATAAATACCTGATAATGTTTGATTATTTCCCTGTATACGGCATGCCCGAAGCGGTTGGCATGGGGGTTGCATTGCATTGTTGCGGCGCAATCAACCAGCTTGGGAGTCTTCCGATGAGGGGTAATTTCTCGACAATACCAAAAATGGTCTCGGCGAGCGTGGTCGCCGCCGGTCTGATGATGGCCGCTCCGGCCAAGGCCGCCGACGACACGATCAAGGTCGGCATTCTGCATTCGCTGTCGGGCACGATGGCGATTTCGGAGACGACGCTGAAGGATGCCATGCTGATGCTCATCGACGAGCAGAACGCCAAGGGCGGCCTGCTCGGCAAGAAGCTCGAAGCTGTCGTCGTCGATCCGGCTTCCAACTGGCCGCTGTTCGCCGAAAAGGCGCGCGAACTGATCTCCAAGGACAAGGTCGCCGCGGTGTTCGGCTGCTGGACCTCGGTGTCGCGCAAATCGGTACTGCCGGTGTTCTCGGAACTCGACAACATCCTGTTCTATCCCGTCCAGTACGAGGGCGAGGAGAGCGAGCGCAACGTGTTCTACACGGGTGCGGCTCCGAATCAGCAGGCCATTCCGGCCGTTGATTATCTGATGAGCGAGGATGGCGGCTCGGTGAAACGCTGGGTGCTCGAAGGCACCGACTACGTCTATCCGCGCACCACCAACAAGATTCTCGAGGCCTATCTGAAGTCGAAGGGGGTCGCGGCCGAGGACATTATGGTCAACTACACGCCGTTCGGCTTCTCCGACTGGCAGACTGAAGTCTCGGCGATCAAGAAATTCGGCTCGGCCGGCAAGAAGACCGCCGTCGTCTCGACCGTCAATGGCGATGCCAATGTGCCCTTCTACAAGGAACTCGGCAACCAGGGCATCAAGGCCGAGGACATTCCGGTCATGGCCTTCTCGGTCGGCGAGGAAGAACTGGCCGGTCTCGACACCGCGCCGCTGGTCGGCCATCTCGCCGCCTGGAACTATTTCGAGAGCGTCGATACGCCCGAAAACAAGAAGTTCATCGCCGACTGGCACAAGTTCATCAAGAACGACAAGCGCACCACCAACGACCCGATGGAAGCCCACTATATCGGCTTCAACATGTGGGTGAAGGCGGTCGAGAAGGCCGGCACCACCGATCCGGACAAGGTCATCGACGCCATGATCGGCGTCTCGGTGCCGAATCTGACCGGCGGCTATTCGACGATGATGCCGAACCATCACATCACCAAGCCGGTGCTGATCGGTGAAATCCAGGCCGACGGGCAGTTCGAGACGGTGTCGCGCACGCCCGGCCTGGTGATGGGCGACGAGTGGTCCGACTATCTGCCGGACTCCAAGGATTTGATCTCCGATTGGCGCGCGCCTCTGTCCTGCGGCAACTTCAACGTTGCCACCGGCAAGTGCGGCGGCAAGGGGACGAACTGATCCTCCCAGGTCTGTCGGTCTGGACCGTCAGGTCCATGACCAAGACCGCGCGCGTCCGGACGGTTTCCTCCACTGTCCGGACGCCCACTTCACTCCTCAGGGGTCACTGAAAGCAGATGAACGTGTTGCATGCGATTGGGCTGACGCTGCTGTTCCTGCTGACGACGTTGTCGCCATCGGGCGCCGCGGAGTCCGATCTGCGCGCCATCATCGCCAAATTCGCGACGGCCAAGGGTTTTTCGGAGACAGGAGCTGTCGTCCACGAACTGACGGCCGCCGGCGATCCGACCGTCGAACGCCCGCTTTCAGCACTTGCCGACGGCAACCTCTATGTCCGCAAGGCCGATTCCCTGGTGTTCATCGGCAAGGAAACCGGCGAAAGCGTCCAGCTTTTCGACCCGCTGAGCGGCGACGCCTCTGGTGAGGCGGCCAAGGACGACATTACCAAGATCAAGGTCAACAACACGCTGCGCCGCGTCATCCGCGATGCGCTGGGCACGTTGACGCTTGGCGCCAAGGATCCGGCCGTGCGCATCGCCGCCGCCGATACCATGTTCAAGACGCCCGATGCCGCGAATATTGGACCGCTCGAAACCGCGATTGCCGGTGAAACGGTGGCCAGCGTCAAGGCTCTGCTCGAACAGGCTCGTGCGGCCTCGGTGCTTGTTTCCGACAGGCCGG
Organism: Mesorhizobium sp. ES1-6; assembly: GCF_020164775.1. Taxonomy (NCBI): domain Bacteria; kingdom Pseudomonadati; phylum Pseudomonadota; class Alphaproteobacteria; order Hyphomicrobiales; family Phyllobacteriaceae; genus Mesorhizobium; species Mesorhizobium sp. ES1-6. Next base: position 590,537 of record NZ_JAIUGU010000001.1, on the reverse strand, counting down.
AGGCCGACAAACTCGCCGCGGTCGCACTGATCGGGGCGCGCGGCGATCGCGATGCGGTTTCGCTGCTCACCTCGGTCGAAGCCAGCGCGTCAGGCGCGGTCAAGGACGCGGCGACGGCCGCGATCGCCGATATCAGTTCGACGCTGGCCTTGTGGGATGCCGGCCAGAACATCTGGTACGGAATTTCGCTGGGCTCGGTGCTGCTGTTGGCGGCGATCGGGCTTGCCATCACCTTCGGCGTCATGGGCGTCATCAACATGGCGCATGGCGAGATGGTGATGCTCGGCGCCTATACGACCTTCGTCGTCCAGCAGGTGATCAGGACATCCTTTCCCGGCCTGTTCGACTGGTCGCTGGTCATAGCCTTGCCGCTTGCCTTCCTGGTCGCGGCATTCGTCGGCCTCGCCATCGAGCGCGGCGTCATCCGCTTCCTCTATGGGCGGCCGCTGGAAACGCTGCTGGCGACCTGGGGCGTCTCGCTGATCCTGCAGCAGGCCGTGCGCTCGATCTTCGGACCGACCAACCAGGAGGTCGGCAATCCCTCCTGGATGTCCGGCTCCTTCGACGTCGGGCAACTGGCGATCACCTGGAACCGGCTCTGGATCCTGGTCTTCGCACTCACGGTGTTCGGCGTGCTGCTCTACGTGATGAAGCGCACGTCCTGGGGTCTGCAGATGCGCGCCGTCACCGCCAACCGGCGCATGGCGGCCTCGATGGGCATCAGGACGCCATGGGTCGACGCGCTGACCTTCGCGCTGGGATCGGGCATTGCCGGCATTGCCGGCGTCGCGCTCAGCCAGATCGACAATGTCTCGCCCAATCTCGGCCGCGGCTACATCATCGACAGCTTCATGGTCGTCGTCTTCGGCGGTGTCGGCAACCTCTGGGGTACGCTGGTCGGCGCCTTTTCGCTCGGCATCGTCAACAAGGTTCTCGAACCGTACGCCGGCGCCGTGCTCGGCAAGATCGTCGTGCTGGTGCTGATCATCCTGTTCATCCAGAAGCGCCCGCGCGGCCTGTTCGCGCTCAAGGGCAGGGCGGTGGAAGCATGATCACAGGACATTTCTTTGCCGCCGGTGCCGACCGCCGCATCGCCATCACCATCTTCATCCTGCTGGCGGTGGCCCTCATCGTGCCGCTGCTCAACCTGGCTGTTTCGCCGACCAGCGCCTTCTATATCCCGTCCTACATCGTGGCGCTGACCGGCAAATATCTCTGCTACGCGCTGCTGGCGCTCTCGCTCGACCTGGTCTGGGGCTATTGCGGCATTCTTTCGCTCGGCCACGGCGCCTTCTTCGCGCTCGGCGGTTACGCGATGGGCATGTATCTGATGCGCCAGATTGGCTCGCGCGGCGTCTACGGCAATCCGGTCCTGCCCGATTTCATGGTGTTCCTGAACTACAAGGAATTGCCGTGGTTCTGGACCGGGTTCGACCATTTCTGGTTCGCGGCAATCATGGTGCTGGCGGTGCCCGGCCTGCTTGCCTTCGTCTTCGGCTGGTTCGCCTTCCGCAGCCGCGTCACCGGTGTCTATCTGTCGATCATCACCCAGGCGATGACCTATGCGCTGCTGCTTGCCTTCTTCCGCAACGACATGGGTTTCGGCGGCAACAATGGCCTCACCGATTTCAAGGATATTCTGGGCTTCAACGTGCAGGCCGACGCGACCCGTTCCGCGCTGTTCGCCGCTAGCGCGGTGATGCTGGCGCTCGCGGTTTTCGTCACCTGGGCAATCGTCGGCTCCAAATACGGCAAGCTCTTGATGGCCGTGCGCGACGCCGAGAGCCGCACACGCTTCCTCGGCTGGCGGGCGGAGAATGTAAAACTGTTCGCCTTCACGGTTTCGGCGATCATGGCCGGCATTGCCGGCGCGCTCTACGTGCCGCAGGTCGGCATCATCAATCCCGGCGAGTTCGAACCGTCCAATTCGATCGAGGTCGTGATCTGGGCTGCTGTCGGCGGGCGCGGCACCATTGTCGGGCCGATCGTTGGGGCGCTGCTCGTCAATGCCGGCAAATCCTGGTTCACAGGCGTGCTGCCTGAATTCTGGCTGTTTGCGCTCGGCGGCCTTTTCGTCGCCGTCACCTTGCTCCTGCCGAAGGGCATCATCGGCATGTGGGACGGCTGGCGCGGCAATGCGAGGGCGTTGCGCGCGGCGTCCCTGGCCGAAGAGGCCGGCACCGAGGTTCGGGTCGCGTCCGCGACCTCGAAGCCCGCTCGCTCGCCGGCGAGAAATCCGGGCGAATGGTCATGGTCCGACCCTGAACCGCAGGCGGCGGAGTAAGCGGCCATGAGCAAATCCAACACCATCCTCTATCTCGATGGCGTCTCGGTGTCCTTCGACGGCTTTCGCGCCATCAACAATCTGTCGCTGGTGCTCGACAAGGGCGAGATGCGCGCCATCATCGGCCCCAACGGCGCCGGCAAAACGACGATGATGGACATCGTCACCGGAAAGACCCGGCCCGACGAGGGCGAAGTGTTCTTCGACGGCCAGGTCGACCTCACCAGGCATGACGAAGCCGAGATCGCCATGATGGGCATCGGCCGCAAATTCCAGAAGCCGACCGTCTTCGAAAGCCACACGATCGAAGAAAATTTGCTGCTGGCGCTGAAGGGACCGCGTTCGATCTTCCCGGCGCTGGTTCATCGCCGCTCGGCCGCCGAGGCGCGGCAGATCGATGATATCCTTGGCATCATCCGCTTGGGCGACAAGCGCAGTCAACTCGCCGCCAATCTCAGCCACGGCCAGAAGCAATGGCTCGAGATCGGCATGCTCTTGGCGCAGGATCCGAAGCTGCTCCTGGTGGACGAGCCGGTCGCCGGCATGACCGACGCCGAGACCGAGGAAACCGCACGTCTGCTCAAGGATATCGCGCGCGACCATTCGGTCATCGTCGTCGAGCACGACATGCATTTCGTGCGCGAACTCGGCGTCAAGGTCACCTGCCTGCATGAGGGTTCGGTTCTGTCCGAAGGCACGCTCGATTTTGTTTCGGCCGACGAGCGCGTCGTCGAAGTCTATCTGGGGAGATGAGCATGCACTGGCGGGTTCAATTCCATCGCTTCGATCTGTCTTTCCTGAAGGTCTGGAGAAGGCGCTGAGAATGCTCGAAGTTTCCGATGCCACGCTGCATTACGGCGCCGCCCAGGCGCTGCGCGGCGTGTCGCTGAAGGCGGGCGCCGGCAAGATCACCTGCGTGCTCGGCCGCAACGGCGTCGGCAAGACAAGTTTGATGAGATCGATCGTCGGCCACCATCGGCTGACGAGCGGAAGCGTTGCCTTCGAGGGGAAGGCGCTCGACCGGAGCGCGGCGTATGACCGCGCCCGGTCGGGCATCGCATTCGTGCCGCAGGGCAGGGAGATCTTTCCGCTGCTCAGCGTGCAGGAAAATCTCGAATCCGGCTTCGCCCCCTTGAAACGCGCCGACCGCAACGTGCCGGCGCACGTCTTCGAACTGTTTCCGGTGCTGAAGCAGATGCTTGGCCGCCGTGGCGGCGATCTTTCCGGCGGCCAGCAACAGCAGCTCGCCATTGGCAGGGCGCTGGTGATGCGGCCGAAGCTGCTGGTGCTCGACGAGCCGACGGAAGGCATCCAGCCCTCCGTCATCAAGGATATCGGCCGCGCCATCCGCTATCTGCGCGATCAGGCCGGTATCGCGGTGCTGTTGGTCGAACAGTATCTCGATTTCTGCCGCGAGCTTGCCGACGAGGTCAACATCATGGACCGCGGCCAGATCGTGCATACCGGTCCGGCGGAAGATTTAGACCGGGCTGATGTTCGCAAATTCCTCACGGTCTAGAATCGGCACCGGATTTCGGTTGAAGATCCGAAGTCCTTGGCAAGTCCAATATTTCTCCGATCTGGTCATCCGTATCCCTGGCACACGCAATATCTGATGCTAGTCTTGTCTTGGCTTTGTGAGTCGGCCGCTTCCGTATCAGTCTGGTTATCACGGATCGAGGCGCGGCGAAGGCTCTGCAAGTTCCACGCAAGCAAGGCTTCCTAGCTTCCCGGTGTGATTGTCGTTCAAACGCGTTTGAGCACACAGGCTAAGGGACAGCCATGGAACGTTTCGTCGAGGACTACCAGAAGCGGCGGCTTACCGAGCGTGTCGACATCATCGCCGCCATCAACATCCTGAGGTCACAGGGCTGCGACTATGACGATCTGATCGAGGAGATCACCAAGGTCTTCTACGTCGACCTCGATGCCTTCAATGAGATCGTGATGGCGGCCTAAGGGCTGCTTCGCCTAACTCGACAATCACCGACCGGCACTGATACGCGCCGTCAGCTCGCGCGCCGGAAGGGAGAGGCGGTGACGCGGTTGCGGCCGCCGCGCTTGGCATCGTAGAGCGCCTTGTCGGCGGCGCTGAGCACCTTGTCGAAGCTGAGCCCTTCCTTGCTGCCAAACGCAAAACCGGCACTGACCGTGCAACTCAGCGAGCCGGCTTCGGTTTCTATCAGCCGCGTTGCGAAAGCGGCGCGGATGCGCTCCGCCGATTCCTCGACCGTTTCCGGCAGGGTGCGCTTCAACACCAGTGCGAATTCCTCGCCGCCCATGCGCGCGGCGACGTCGGTCTGGCGAAGATTGCCGGCGAGTTCACTGGCGAACACCTTCAGCACCGCGTCACCCGCGGCGTGTCCGAATTCGTCGTTGATGGCTTTGAAGTTGTCGAGGTCGAAGACCACCACCGCGGTAAAGGCGCCGACCGGGACATGGCCATGCATGTCGAACAGAGCGCGCCGGTTGAGCAGGCCGGTCAGGGGATCCGTCAGGGCGTTCCGATGGTGGTGCCGCGCCAGGCGCCCCTGGTTGAGGGCAAGCGAGAGCGCGCCAATACCGGTCATGCTGGCGATCACCACGATGAGGCTGAGCTCCTCGGCCCAGTTGCTTGGTGCGTGTCCCAGGATCAGTTTGCCGTCCCAGGCGAGAACCATGGCGCAGAGCGCGAAGGATGTGGCCGTGGCCGAATAGAGCGCGGTGATGCCGGTCGTCAAAGCGGGCGCTTCATCGCGGCCCCTCCAGTATTCGAACGCCGTGGCGAACAGGAGCAAGGCGGCGAACATGTTCTCGAACATGAAGCCGATGCCATCATAGCCCAAAGCCATGGGAGGCAGCGCTACCACCAGGGAAACGCAACCCCACAGCGCCCGCGGCAGCGGAGAGCCCCCGGTGCGGAACTGATAGGCAGCCCCCAGCATGGCCGAAAAGCCGATCAGCAGGAACGCCGAGGTGGCGACGCCGAGCAGGCGTCCGGGCATGTCGATATAGGCGTCGTAGATAAAAATGTCGCCGACCACGAACACCAAGCTGATTGCCCAGGTCAGGAGGAATTTTTCCGAGCGGGCGGTCAGCCACATGCCGAACAATGTCAGACCGAGGCACGCGGCGGAGAACCCGACAGCCAGCAGAAGTGAAGTGTAGTCGAGCGACATGCCCCTCTTTCCCTGCCGGCGGCGGCTCAAGCCCTGCGGTTTGGCGTCCCCGTATTCATGCGGCAAGGAAGTGTCGATAAGGTTACGATCATGGCGAAGATGCCCTGGAATGGGCACTCCGCTACGCGCAAAACGCATAGGCGAGGGACTTATAGTGTGTAGCTTGAAGCCGGCTGATGCTTTTTCAGTCGGCCACGCGCTTCATCAGCGCCATCGCCCCGAAAGGCGCGCGCACCTTGCCCTCGGTGATGAAGTAGACGAACACGTCGCGCGGCTTGACCGGCGCATCCGTCGCCGGATCGGCGCGCCGCAGATCGGCCGGCTGCTTACCTTCCGCCCAGGTTTTTGCGCGGGCCGCCCATTCGTCGAGGCCCTTCGGCGTGTAGCAATCGGGATTGTCGTCGCTGCCGGTCTGCAGCCGCGCATAGACGAAATCGCCGGTGATGTCGGCGATATCTGGATATTTGGCGTGGTCGGCATAGACGATCGCCGCCTTGTATTTGCGCGCGAGCGCTGCGAATTCCGGCACGATGAAGCTGTCGTTGCGCACTTCGAGCGCGTGGCGCAGCGCGACGCCGTCCTGCTTTTCCGGCAGCAGTTTCAAAAACGCCTCGAAATCGTCAGGGTCGAATTTCTTGGTCGGCGCGAACTGCCACAGGATTGGTCCCAGCTTTTCACCGAGCGCGGCCACGCCGGAACCGAGGAAACGCATCATCGATTCACCGGCCTCGCCCAGCACGCGCCGATTGGTGACGAAGCGGTTGCCCTTCAGCGAATAGACGAAACCGTCCGGCGCCTCGTTTGCCCATTTGACGAAGGTCGGCTCCTTGAAGCTCGAATAATAGGTGCCGTTGACCTCGATGCTCGGCACTTGCCGGCTGGCGTAGTTCAGTTGCTTCGCCTTCGACAACTTGTCCGGATAGAAGGACGTGTCCCAGGGCTCGAAGGTCCAGCCGCCCATGCCGGCGCGGATTGTTCCCGATTTGCTCATCGTCGTCCTCCCAGATTTCTAAAGCGATCAGGCCGCTGTGGGCCTGTCGACGGGTTTGGCCATGTCGACCAGTATCCACCCTGGCCGATAGGGATTGGGTCGGCGACCCGTTTCGTGAAAACCATAGGCGAGATAGAGCGCGATGTTCCGTTCCATCTTGGCGTTGGTGTAGAGCCGCACCTCCGGCAGATCCCACAGGCGCGCCTGTTCATCCGCGTGATCGAGCAGCGCGATGCCGAGTTTTTTGCCCTGAAAAGCAGGGGAGACGGCGACGCTGAAGATCATGGCGTGGTCAGGATGGCGTTCCAGTGTGATCAGCCCGGCAAGTACGCCGCCGCTCTCCAGCAGCCAGACCTCGCCCTGGGCAATGCGCGGCGCGTAGTCCTCGGTAACCGGGATCGGTGGTGCGTCGAGTATGGCACTATAAGGCGCATAGGCCGCTTGCGTCAGCGCGACGATCGCGGCGAGATCCTCGAGGTGGGCCAGCCTCACGCCAAAGCGGCTCTGGACCGTGATGAGACCATCCTTGCCCATCACTCCGCCGCTTCGCGCTTGCCTCCGGGGCGCCGCTCCAGAAGTTCCTTGAGGAACTGGCCAGTGTAACTGCGCTTTTCCCGCACGATGGCTTCCGGCGTGCCGGAGGCCACAAGTTCGCCACCGCCGTCACCGCCCTCGGGGCCGAGGTCAAGCACCCAGTCGGCGGTTTTGATCACCTCGAGATTGTGCTCGATGACGACCACCGTGTTGCCCTGGTCTACCAGTTCATGCAGCACTTCCAACAGTTTGGCGACGTCGTGGAAATGCAGGCCGGTGGTCGGCTCGTCGAGGATGTAGAGCGTCTTGCCGGTGGCCTTGCGCGACAGTTCCTTGGCCAGCTTGATGCGCTGCGCCTCGCCGCCCGACAGCGTCGTCGCCTGCTGGCCGATATGGATGTAGCCGAGGCCGACCTGCTTCAGCGTCTCGAGCTTGTCGCGCACGCCGGGCACGGCGGCGAAGAAATCGACGCCTTCCTCGACCGTCATGTCCAAAACGTCGGCGATCGACTTGCCTTTGAAGAGGACGTCGAGCGTCTCGCGGTTGTAGCGCTTGCCGTGGCAGACGTCGCAGGTGACGTAGACGTCGGGCAAAAAGTGCATCTCGATCTTGATGACGCCGTCGCCCTGGCAGGCCTCGCAGCGGCCGCCCTTGACGTTGAAGGAGAAGCGCCCGGGCTGATAGCCGCGCGCCTTGGCTTCCGGCAGGCCCGCGAACCAGTCGCGGATCGGCGTGAAGGCGCCGGTGTAGGTGGCGGGGTTCGACCGCGGGGTCCGTCCAATGGGCGACTGGTCGATGTCGATGACCTTGTCGAGGAATTCGAGCCCTTCGATGCGGTCATGCTCGGCCGGATGCTCGCGCGAACCCATGATGCGGCGCGACGCCGCCTTGAACAGCGTCTCGATCAGGAAGGTCGACTTGCCGCCGCCCGACACGCCGGTGACGGCGGTGAAGGTGCCGAGCGGGATTTCGGCGGTGACGTTCTTGAGATTATTGCCGCGCGCGCCGACGATCTTCAGCCGCCGGTTCTTCTTGGCCTCACGTCGAATGGCTGGCGTCGCCACCTCCAACGCACCCGACAGGTATTTGCCGGTGATCGAATTGGGATTGGCCATCACCTGCTGCGGCGTGCCCTGGGCGATGATTTCGCCGCCATGAATGCCGGCGGCCGGACCCATGTCGACGACATAGTCGGCATGCAGGATGGCGTCCTCGTCATGCTCGACGACGATCACCGTGTTGCCGATGTCGCGCAGGTGCTTCAGCGTATCCAGCAGCCGCGTGTTGTCGCGCTGGTGCAGGCCGATCGACGGCTCGTCCAGCACGTAGAGCACACCGGTCAGGCCCGAGCCGATCTGCGAGGCCAGCCGGATGCGCTGGCTCTCGCCGCCCGACAACGTGCCGGAATTGCGCGACAGCGTGAGATAATCGAGCCCGACATCGTTGAGGAAACGCAGCCGCTCGCGGATTTCCTTCAAGACGCGGACAGCGATCTCGTTCTGCTTGTCGTTGAGCTGCGCCGGCAGGTCGGTGAACCACTTGTCGGCGTTGCGGATCGACTGTTCGGTGACTTCGCCGATGTGCTTGCCGGCGATCTTCACCGCCAGCGCTTCTGGCTTCAGCCGGTAGCCCTTGCAGACCGGGCAGGGCGTTGCCGACATGAAGCGCTCGATTTCCTCGCGCATCCAGGCGGATTCGGTCTCCTTCCAGCGCCGTTCGAGATTGGGGATGACGCCCTCGAAGGTCTTCGTCGTCTTGTAGGAGCGCAGGCCATCATCATACTGGAAGGTGATTTCACGTTCGCCGGTACCGCGCAGGATCGCTTCCTGGGCCTGCGCGGAAAGATCCTTGAACTTGTCGCCGAGCTTGAAGTTGTAGGCTTTTCCTAATGCTTCGAGCGTCTGCGAGTAATAGGGCGAGGTCGATTTCGCCCACGGGCTGACGGCACCGTCGCGTAGCGACACGTTCTCGTCGGGCACGACGAGATTGGGGTCGATGGCGCGCTGGCTGCCGAGACCGTCGCAGGTCGGACAGGCGCCGAACGGGTTGTTGAAGGAGAACAGCCTGGGCTCGATCTCGGGAATTGTAAAGCCGGACACCGGGCAAGCAAATTTTTCCGAGAACAGGATGCGCTCATGCGTCTCGTTCTTGGATTTGTTGACCGAATCCTCGCCGGTCTGGCTGGCATCGAGCGGCTTGTCGGCGAACTCGGCCACCGCCAGCCCCTCTGCGAGCTTCAGCGCCGTCTCGATGGAATCGGCAAGCCTCGCGGCAAGATCGCCGCGCACGACGATGCGGTCGACGACGACATCGATGTCGTGCTTGTATTTTTTGTCCAGCGCCGGAACGTCGCCGATTTCATAGAAAACGCCGTCGACCTTGACGCGCTGGAACCCCTTTTTCTGCAGCTCCAGCAGTTCCTTGCGGTACTCGCCCTTGCGGCCGCGCACGATCGGCGCCAGCAGGAACAGGCGTGTGCCTTCCTCGACCGCCAGCACGCGGTCGACCATCTGGCTGACCGTCTGGCTCTCGATCGGCAGGCCGGTGGCCGGCGAATAGGGCACGCCGACGCGCGCGAACAGAAGCCGCATATAGTCGTAGATCTCGGTGACGGTGCCGACCGTCGAGCGCGGGTTCTTCGACGTCGTCTTCTGTTCGATGGAGATGGCCGGCGACAGACCGTCGATCTGGTCGACGTCCGGCTTCTGCATCATTTCGAGGAATTGCCGGGCATAGGCCGAGAGGCTCTCGACGTAGCGGCGCTGGCCTTCGGCATAGATGGTGTCGAAGGCGAGCGACGATTTGCCGGACCCCGACAGCCCGGTCATGACGATCAGGCTGTCACGCGGCAAATCGAGATCGACATTCTTCAGATTGTGTTCGCGCGCCCCGCGAATGGAAAGGTATTTATGGTCGGCCATGTCAGGTCGCCGCCTCAGATCTGGAATTTGTGGGATCGGCGGGTTTCCCCGGCCATCCCCTATGTAGGTATTTTTGCCGCCACGTCGAGAGACGCCACAATTCTCGACAGAAGTCGTTTAACCGCCTTTCACGCGAAGGGGCAAGCGGAAAGAACAAAGGCCGAACACGCTCCTGACAAAGCTGTGCGGAAACTGACCCTGACGTAACCTCCCGGCGATCACATTTTTCCGTAACCGGCTATTGATGGTTGACGCGGCCGGCTCACGGGAGCAGTCTCCTCAGGTCAGTGAAGCCGGCCGTCTATCGATGGCCTCGCCGCCCCAAGGCGGCCTGCGAGACGCCGCAGGCATTTGCGATTTGCGCTTCGCGACGGCAATGTCGCAACGGACAAAAGGAGCGGAGCATGACGCCACCGGACAGTCCCCCAGGGCTCCACGTCTCGTTGGAGCCGCGGCAGGCATAAGTGCCAGGGTATAGCGTTTGCGCCACCCGACAAACCGTGACCTGCCATATCCCCCAAAATCAGAGACGTTAGTCGGATCGTCGGCTGAATGCCGCGAAGCATCCGAATTCCAACGCCGGCAGTACACTCCCGGCAAAAATGGATTTGAGATCCAGAAAAGCCCCGTCCGTTTGCCCCAGGCACGGCGGGGCTGTTCTTTTGTGCGGGCTCGATTTGGCAGGCCTGTGCTTTTGCCTATCTGGGCGGCTTGATCCCGCCAACGCCGACATCGACGGTGATGCTGCCGGAAATCCTGACATCGGTATTGCCGATCTTGAACTGGCCGTTGCCGCTGCTGGGGAACGCGTCGTCGGGTTCGGGCACCGGGGCCGGCTTGGCGATGCGATAGTCGCCGGTCACGCCGGGCAGGGCACCCTTTTGCACAGACGACGAGGCGTCGTCGGCAAGCGCCGGGCTGGAGGCAAGGCCGACGATGGCAAGCGCCATGGCGGCGGTGACACGGCGGGATGTCCTTGATCGATGAGTATCGGTCATCTCCCTGTTATAGGGACCTGCCGCCACCGGAACCAGACCGGTATCGTCAAATCTTCGACAGCGACAGGAATTCGACTTGGCCTTCACGCCACCTGGGCTTCACGCCGCCTTTTTGCGGGTATCGAAGACATGGTCGACAATGCCCCATGCCTGAGCCTCGCGCGCTGTCATGAAATGGTCGCGGTCAAGCGTGCGTTCGACCTCCTCGTAGGTGCGGCCACAATGCTGGGCGTAGAGTTCGGTCATGTGGCGTTTGGTCTGGCTGATCCGCTCGGCATGGCGCTGGATGTCGGAAGCCTGGCCCTGGAAGCCGCCCAGCGGCTGATGCAGCAGGATGGTGGCGTTGGGCAGCGCGATGCGGCGCCCCGGCGTGCCCGCCATAAGCAGGAACGATCCCATCGAGGCCGCGAATCCCATGCACACGGTCGACACCGGGCAACTTATATACTGCATCGTGTCGTAGATGGCGAAGCCGCTGGTCACCACGCCGCCAGGCGAGTTGATGTAGAGCGAGATTTCCTTGTCGGGATTGTCCGATTCCAGCGACAAGAGTTGCGCGCAGACCAGCGCCGAGACGTCGTCGTTGATCTCGCCATTGATGAAGACGATGCGCTCGCGCAGCAGCCGCGAGAAAATGTCGAAGGCGCGTTCGCCGCGGCTCGATTGCTCGATCACCATCGGCACCAGACTGGCAACACCGCTCATTTTTCTTCTCCGATTTCCCGTGTTCAGGCCGCGCGCAGCAGAAGATGCTGCGTGTTGTTGGCGACGATGGGCTTTCCGGCTCCGCGCAGCGAAAGCCGGCAGCCGGCGCTCGCCATGGCAACCGCCGGCATCGCCTTGCGGGCAAAGCCGTCATGGACGATGCGCAGATGCGTGCCACCGGAAACGGTGCGGGCAAGCGTGAAGGTGACGATGCTGTCGAGCGGATCACGCCGCGCGGCGTCCCTCGACTGCTCCCGCCAGGAATAGCGCAGCAGGCGCTCGGGCTCGGCGTCGAGGATCTCGCATTCGATCGCCGCGTCGGATCCGGCGAAGGCAAAGCGGCTGCCGGCTTCAGGCCTGATATCATTGGGCATCATCCAGGCGGCGAGCAGTTCCGGCACGGTCAACGCCCGCCACACCTTTTCAGGCGGCTCGGCAAGGTCATATTCGAATTCGAGCGCATCTGCCGCGACTTCGCTTTGGTCGTTCATTGATCCATGTCCTTCAAGACCGTCTTCAGCTTTTCGATGCGTTCCGGCCAGAACGTCCGGTAGCGTTCAATCCAGGAGAGCAGTGGGGCAAGCCCCCGCGGATCGGCGCGGTAATAGGCGTTGCGCCCGGCCCGGCGCTCGACCACGAGGCCGGCAGCGCGCAGCACCGCCAGATGCTGCGACACGGCCGGCTGCGACACCGTCAGGCCGTTGCGCAGTTCCGACACGCTCATCTCGCTGGTCGCGAGGCGCTCGAAGACGGCGCGGCGCGTCGGGTCGGCCAGGGCGCGGAAAATTTCTGCTTCGATCATGACAAAAGCATAAGTCGATACTTATCGATTTGGCAAGCGCTGTTTTGAAACCCATATCAAGGCCTTGGCCATTGCTGCCATTCCTTGACAATCAGCAGCGGTCCATATAGGAACGAAAAGGGAACAAAAACCTTGTGGGAAAAGCCAGCCTTGGCAGGCGGCTGACTTCGGTAACCTGTAAGGTGCTGCGACGAAAATTTGTTTCGGATGAGCGCGGAGAAATATCATGGCGGGTAGCGTCAACAAGGTCATTCTGGTCGGCAATCTCGGCGCCGACCCTGAAATCCGCCGCCTGAATTCGGGCGAGCCGGTCGTCAATATCCGCATCGCCACGTCGGAAAGCTGGCGCGACAAAAATTCCGGCGAGCGCAAGGAAAAGACCGAGTGGCACAACGTGGTCATCTTCAATGAGGGCATCGCCAAGGTGGCGGAGCAGTATCTGAAGAAGGGCATGAAGGTCTATGTCGAGGGCCAGTTGCAGACCCGCAAATGGCAGGACCAGACCGGCGCCGACAAATACACGACGGAAGTCGTGCTGCAGAAATTCCGTGGCGAGCTGCAGATGCTCGACGCGCGCGGCCAGGGTGAGGGCGGCCAGGTCGGGAGCTATTCCGGCGGTGGCAACAGCCGTGGGTCGGATTTCGGCCAGTCGAGCCCGAACGAAGGGTTCAACCGTGGTGGTGGCGGTGGCGGTGCTCCCCGGGGCGGCGGTGGCGGCGGTTCGTCGCGCGAACTGGACGACGAAATTCCGTTCTGATCGGAAGCCGTACCAAACGGCTAACGCTTGTGCTTGATGTGCCCCGAAGGTCCGGCATGGACTTTCGGGGTTTTGCGTTGTTGATTTGGGATCGAAGGACTGAAAGGGCATGGCGATGAAGGCTCGGGTAAAATGGGTCGAGGAGCGCACCTTCGTCGGCGAGTCCGGTAGCGGCCACAAGCTCGTGCTGGGCACGGCGTCCAGCCCGGAAGGCAAGACGCCGGGACCGAGCCCGATGGAGCTGGTGCTGATCGGCACGGGCGGCTGCTCGGCTTATGATGTTGTTCATATCCTGGAAAAAGGCCGCGAGGCGGTCGAGGACTGCGTGGTCGAACTCGACGCCGACCGGGCCGAAATCGACCCGAAAGTGTTCACCCGGATCCACATGCATTTCATCGTCAAGGGCCGCGCGCTGTCGCACGACAAGGTCAAGCGCGCGATCGACCTCTCGATCGACAAATACTGCTCTGCCAGCGCCATGATGGCCAAGACGGCCGTGCTTACGCATGATTTCGAGATCGTCGATACGACGGCGAAGTAGGGCAATAGGCAATAGGGATACGGATCAACCAGCCATCAGCGCCTTGATGCCATCGGCCACGAACTGCACCGCCAGCGCCGCCAGGATGACGCCGAGCAGGCGGGTCAGGATCGAGCGGCCGGTCTGGCCGAGGATGCGGTCGATGCGTTCCGACAGCACGAACACCAGATAGGTGATCACGAGGCAGACGAAGATGATGCCGACCAGCGCCGCCTGGGCGGCAAAGCCTTCAAAATGTCCCGACAGCAGCACGGTCGCCGAAATCGCACCGGGGCCGGCGATCAGCGGGATCGCCAGCGGGAAGGCGGCGATGTTGTGGATCATGTCCTTGGTGATGGCGACGTCGCCGATCTTCTCCTTGCGGTCCTGGCGGCGCTCGAACACCATCTCGAAGGCGATGAAGAACAAGAGAAAGCCGCCGGCGACGCGGAAGGCGGGCAGGGTGATGCCGAACACCGACAGTATCGAAGCGCCGGCCACCGCGAACAGCGCCATCACCAGGAAGCCGATGACCGAGGCGCGCACCGACACCTGCTGGCGCTCCTCCCGGTTCATGCCGCGTGTCACGGCCAGGAACAGCGGCGCCAGCCCGGGCGGATCGATGGTCACGAGAATCGTGACGAAGGCGTTGAACAGGCTGTCGAAACTCGGCATCGCTGACCCCTCCCGCCGGGCTTTGCTCGTATTAGACCGGCTCAGCGTTTTCGTGGAAACGCGGACCCGCTCTATCTCCTTGTTTTGACGCAATTCCGGGCGGAAAACCGTTTCACACTTTTCCTGGAGTTGCTTGGGGACATTGGTAAAGCAAAGCCCGGCCGTTGGGAACTGTCAGCGGTGTGAATGCCTGCTTCCCTTTTAATGCTGGCGGGACAGCGCCCCTCTCGGTCCTGCCGGATAGAGGGGGGCGCGAAGGATCGCCATCGATTATTTCGAGCGACTTTTCGAAGACTCATCGAGCTTCATTTTCGCGCTGCGCCAGGAACTCGACTTCGAGGTGCCAGTCCGCGCCGTCCTGCGAGCGCTCGCCGAGCCATCGGAAGGAATTTTCAGTGATGCGCGAAAAGCTCCAGCGCACCGAGGCGCCGGTGCCGTCGGCGCCGACCTGCACGATGGTGTCGCCTTCGGCGCGGCCGAGCTGGCGGCTGAAATACTGGTTGCGCGGGTCGCTCCAGAAGATGTGCCAGGCGTCCGTGCCGGGGTCGTAGACCCTGAGCGTCGTGCCGTAAAAGGTCCATTTGCCCAGCGACGGCGAGGGGCCGGCGTCACGCGCGGGCAGGATCCAGACATCCTGGATGGCGCGGCCCTCCAATACCCAGCCGAAATGCACCTCGCCTCGGCCAGTCAGCACCGTGCCGTCTTCGAGATGACGCGCCGCGTCAAACGTCCAGGCGCCGACGAAGCGGCCGTAAAGGTCCAGTTTTTCAGCGAGCCCTTCGATCGGTCCGGGACTGTGCAAGGCTTCGGCAAATGAGGATTGGTCGAACATGGCTGCGGCCTCTTCTTGTCAGGAGACCGCGAGGAATAGGCCCTGGCAGGGTTCTGGGCTTGGGAAAAATTGCTATATTTCGGCCATGACGGCGACCGCGAATACGCTTGCATCGGGACCTGGCTGGCACGTGGCGGATGTGATCTGCACGGCCAGCGCCGGCGATCGACCGGTCGAGGAAGAGCATCGGGATTTCTGCGTCGCGGCCGTCACCAGCGGCACGTTCCGCTACCGCGCCCGGCAAGGCACGGCAATGCTGGCGCCTGGCAGTCTCCTGCTCGGCAATTCCGGGACATGCTATGAGTGCGGGCACGAGCATGGCAGCGGCGACCGTTGCCTCTCTTTCCATTTCGGGCCTGCCTATATGGACCAGATCGTGGCCGATGTACCGGGCGCCAGGACACTCACTTTCGCGGCGCCACGCCTGCCGCCGTCGCCGGCCTTGGCGCCGTTGCTGGCCGAGGCGGAAGCCGCGCGCGAGATTTGCGACGCGGATGCGTTCGAGGAACTCGGCCTGCGCATCGCGGGGGTCGCCGTGTCCATGGTGTCCGGCGTCACCGAGGTCAGGCGAGGCCCGAGCCGCCGCGATCAGCAACGGGTTGCTGATGCGGTACGGCGGATCGAACTGGGCGCCGAGGCTGCTATCTCGCTTTCAGCCCTGGCGGACGGTACCGCGACCAGCCCCTATCATTTCCTGCGCGCCTTCCGGCAGGTCGTCGGCATGACGCCCTATCAATACCTGCTCAGGACCCGGTTGCACCGCGCGGCGGTGCGCTTGCGCATGTCGAACGATGCCATCTCGGCAATTGCTTTCGAGGCCGGTTTCAACGATCTGTCGACCTTCAACCGCCGGTTTCGGCGGGTCATGGGCGAGACACCGGGCCGGTATCGTGCCAGGCGCGCGGGCTACAGCTGAAAAGTTGCCCCGCCGGCATCAGTCCATGGTCGGACCACACCAGCCGGGCAGATAGTCCGCGTCCTTGCCCTTGGCCAGCACGAGCGCATCCTTCATCGCCTTGTCGAAATTTTTCGCCACCGCAGCCTTGTCGATGCGCCGGCGCAAAAAATCCGCCCACAGGAATTCGCTGAACGGGGTGGTGTCCTTGGCGTAGCCGCCCAGCCGGCGCAGTTCGCCAGCCATGCTCCGGTAGGGGTCGTCGACGAGGCCGCCGATGGTCTTCGGCAGGGCCGCATAGTCGCGTCGTTGACCATTCTCATCGAATGGGTGCATCCAGCCGCGGTTGTCGAGCATGAAAAGGAACGCGTCCTTGTCCAGCGCCGACAGGTCCATGATCACCGTCACGAGCACATTCTCGATACCTTCCTCGAGCAAAGCGCGGGCAAGATGATGGTGATCGGTGACGTAGTTGCGATTTTTGGGACCCAACACGACCGGGATCATGTGCTTGCCCAGAAAGGCGCCTGTCTTGGCGGCGCTCTGCGAGCGGATCAACTGGCGTTTGATCTCCACCTCGCGCATGCCGACGGTAATCTGCGTCGGCCGCAGTTCCTTGACCGGAACCGGGGTCACCAGCGGCTCTCTCAGTACGATCATGACGCACTCTCCTGGTTTTCCGGCGGGCCGGAATGCAGAGCCCTGATGGCGGCATCGACACTGTGAAAGATCCGCTGCGGGCCGACGAGATCGATGATGCCGAACCGCGCAAGGGCTGCCTGGGCACGCACCGATTCCATCCGAGCAATGGCGAATATTGCGCCCGCATTGCGGCAATGGGTGATGGTTTCGATCAAAGCCTGGGCGGCGGTGTAGTCGATCTCGACAATGTTACTGGCCTCCAGCACGACGAGTTTCACATCGCCCTGGCCGGCGTCGACCAGATCACAAAAGCCGCGCTTGAAACGGTCGGCATTGACGAAGGACAGCGGCGCCTGGAACGCGGCGACCAGCACGCCGGGAAGTTGTTCGCCACCGCTCGGCTTGGCCGGCGGCCACCAGACCGAGGTTCCCGGCACTTGTTCCAGTTCGATCGGCAGCGTGCGGGTCGCGCTCCAGATCCCATGCAGCAGCGACAGGCCGATGCCTATAGCCACGCCGGTTTCAATCGGCAGCGCGACGATGGCCGCCATGGTGATCAGGATCAACGCGAATTCGACCGGCGCCTGCCGGTAGACGCTGGCGAAAACCTTCCAGCGCAGAATGTGCTGGGCGACGAACATCAGAACCCCGGCAAGGGCGGCCTGCGGAACATCGGCGAGCAGACCGCCGCCAAAGGCACCCAGCGCCAGAACGATGGCCGCGGCGATGAGGCCGGAGAGTTGCGAGCGGCCGCCCGACTGGGAGACGATCGCCGTGCGCGGCGGGCTGGCGTTGACCGCGAAGGCGCCGAACAGGCTGGACGCGATGCTGCCGGCGCCGACACCGACGAAATCCCTGTTAACGTCAGGCGCGTCGCCCCGCGGGGCGAAGGAACGGGAGGTGGCGGCCGTCTGCACCATGACGACGATGGCGATCAGCAAGGCCAATGGAACCAGCGCCTGCACGTCGTCGAGACCGGCCAGCGGCGAGCCTGCCCGCGGCAGGCCGTTGGGCAAGGCGCCAAGCACCTCGACGCCACGATCCTTGAGGCCGAAGACGGCGACCGCTGTCGTGGCAAGCACCATGCCGATCAGCGCGCCCGGGATGCGGGCGCTGATGCGCTCGGAAAACAACACGATCGCGAATACCCCAAGGCCGAGCGTCAGGCTCCAGGGGTTGGTCAGATGGAGGCTGCCGGCGATCTCGCCGATGCGCCGCACGGTTTCGCCGCTTTCGGCGGGCAGGCCGAGCAGCCCGGGCAGTTGCGAAACGATGATGTGGACGGCGATGCCGGCCAGAAAGCCCGTGGTGACCGGCACGGAGAGCAGGTCGGCAATCCAGCCAAGGCGAAAGACACCGCTCAGCATCACGATCAGCCCGACCATCAGCGCCAGGGTGGCAGCCAGCGCCAGATAATGCGGTGAGCCTGATGATGCGAGCAGGGCCAGGCTGCCGGCGAACAGAGGCGTGATGGTTGAATCCGCGCCGGCCGAAAGGTGGCGGTTGGCGCCGAACAGGGCAAACGCCACGGAACCGGCGACAAAGGCGAAGAAGCCGATCTCGGGCGCAAAGCCACCGAGCCTGGCCGTTGCCATCTGCTCGGGAATGGCGATGGCGGCCAATGTTATACCCGCGATCAGATCGCCATTGAGATCCCGCGGCGTCCAGCCAACCAGCGCCCGCAAAGGCAGCCACGAGCTCCAGTTGATCGCGCTCGCGGCTTTTGTTCGGGGAAGTTGGTCCATTGCCGGCTTTTGCCTTGGTGGCGGCGAAAAGCATCGTGGCCATATCGTCGCAATCAGTGGTATCCTTTTGAAATTACCACTAAAAAGGACACTGGAAAAGTGCCGCGGACATTGGAGTTTCGCCCTTGCTTCCTATATAAGCGGTCAGTGATTCCTGAATAGATTGTGATCCGATTTGACCGACCAAAAAACACCGCGCGGCGCCGACGGCGGACCCACCGGCATCGAGCCGATCTCCATCATCGAGGAGATGCAGCGTTCCTATCTCGATTACGCCATGAGCGTGATCGTCAGCCGTGCGCTGCCCGACGTGCGCGACGGCCTGAAGCCGGTGCACCGCCGCATTCTCTACGCCGCCCATGAGAGCGGCTACCATTGGAACCGCAAATATGTGAAGTCGGCACGTCCTGTCGCCGACGTGATGGGTAAATACCATCCGCATGGCGATGCCTCGATCTATGACGCCTTGGTGCGCATGGCGCAGGACTGGTCGCTGCGCGTGCCGCTGATCGACGGGCAAGGCAATTTCGGTTCCATCGATGGCGATCCGCCGGCGGCGATGCGCTACACCGAATCGCGCCTGACCAAGGTCGCGCACGAGCTGTTGGAGGATATCGACAAGGACACCGTCGATTTCCAGGACACCTATGATGCTTCGGACACCGAGCCGAAGGTTCTGCCGGCGCGCTTTCCCAATCTGCTGGTCAACGGCTCGGGCGGCATCGCGGTCGGCATGGCCACCAACATCCCGCCGCACAATCTCGGTGAAGTCTGCAACGCCGCCATCGCCGTCATCGACAATCCAGCGATCGACTTGCCGGCGCTGATGGAGATCATTCCGGGTCCCGATTTCCCGACCGGCGGCATCGTGCTTGGCCGTTCCGGCATCTACAGCGCCTATTCGACCGGGCGCGGCTCCGTCGTCATGCGCGGCAAGGTCAATATCGAACAGCGCGGCAACGACCGCGAATCGATCATCATCACCGAGGTTCCCTACCAGGTGAACAAGGCCTCGATGATCGAGAAGATGGCCGAACTGGTGCGCGACAAGCGTATCGAGGGCATTTCCGACATCCGCGACGAAAGCGATCGCCAGGGCTACCGGGTCGTGGTTGAGCTGAAGCGCGACGCCGTCGCCGACGTGGTCCTCAACCAGCTTTACCGTTTCACGCCGCTGCAGACATCCTTTGGCGCCAATATGGTGGCGCTCAATGGCGGCAAGCCGGAGTTGCTGACGCTCACAGACATGCTGAAGGCGTTCGTCACCTTCCGCGAAGAAGTGATCAGCCGGCGGACAAAGTTCCTGCTGCGCAAGGCGCGCGACCGCGCCCATGTTCTGGTTGGCCTCGCCATCGCCGTCGCCAATATCGACGAGGTGATCAAGCTCATCCGCACCGCGCCGGATCCGCAGACGGCGCGCGAGCAGTTGATGGAGCGGCGCTGGCCCTCCGGCGATGTCGAATCGCTGATCCTGCTGATCGACGATCCGCGCCATCGCATCAATGAGGACGGCACCTACAATCTGTCCGAGGAACAGGCGCGCGCCATCCTCGAACTGCGCCTGCAGCGCCTGACCGCGCTTGGCCGCGACGAAATCGCCGATGAGTTGAACACGATCGGCGACGAGATCAAGGACTACCTCGACATCCTGTCGTCCCGCGCCCGAATCCAGCAGATCGTCAAGGACGAGCTCGCCGCCGTGCGCGACGAGTTCGGCACGCCACGCCGCACCGAGCTCACCGACGGTGGCGCGGACATGGAAGACGAGGACCTGATCCAGCGCGAGGACATGGTCGTGACGGTGAGCCATTCCGGCTACATCAAGCGCGTGCCGCTGTCGCTCTACCGGGCGCAGCGACGTGGCGGCAAGGGCCGCTCCGGCATGTCGACCAAGGAAGAGGATTTCGTCACAAGGCTGTTCGTCGCCAACACGCATACGCCGGTGCTGTTCTTCTCCTCGCGCGGCATCGTCTACAAGGAAAAGGTCTGGCGCCTGCCGATCGGCAACCCGCAGTCGCGAGGTAAGGCGCTGATCAACATGCTGCCGCTGGAGCAGGGCGAGCGCATCACCACCATCATGCCGCTGCCCGAGGACGAGACCAGCTGGGGCGATCTCGACGTGATGTTCGCCACGACGCGCGGCACCGTGCGCCGCAACAAACTGTCCGACTTCGTCCAGGTCAATCGCAACGGCAAGATCGCCATGAAGCTGGAGGAGGAGGGCGACGAGATTCTCGGCGTCGAGACCTGTACCGACAATGACGACGTGCTTTTGACGGCGAATTCGGGTCAGTGCATTCGCTTCTCCGTCGGCGACGTGCGCGTCTTCCAGAGCCGCAATTCGGTTGGCGTTCGCGGCATCACCATGGCTGAAACCGACCGCATCATCTCCATGTCGGTGATCGAGCATGTCAATGCTTCACCGGCGGAACGCGCCGCTTACCTCAAGCGGGCGGCGTCGGAGCGGCGGCTTGCCGCCGAGACGGCCGGAGAGGAAGAAGAGATCGCGCTCACCAATGAAGAGGTCGGCGAGGAGACGGAGCTTTCCGACGAGCGCTACGAATTCCTCAAGGCGCATGAACAGTATGTGCTGACGGTGACCGAATATGGCTACGGCAAGCGCTCTTCGTCCTACGATTTCCGGCTGACCGGACGCGGCGGCAAGGGCATTCGTGCCACCGACGTCTCGAAGACGGCCGAGATCGGCCGTCTGGTGGCGACCTTCCCGGTCGGCAATGACGATCAGATCATGCTGGTGTCGGACGGCGGCACCGTCATCCGGGTGCCTGTCAACGGCATCCGTTTCGCCAGCCGCGCCACCAAGGGCGTGACCATCTTCAACACGGCTGAAGGTGAAAAGGTGGTTTCGGTCGAGCGGATTTCGGAGCCGCAATCGGACGAGGAAGTGGAAGAGGCCGTCGAGAGTGGCACTGAATCCGATCCGACGACTGATGCCGGCCCGGATAGCGCCGAATAATCTTGGCCCAGACATAGCAACGCCGGCCTGATGGCCGGCGCGGCAGCAATGCGAGATTGACTTAGTAGTGGCGATACGGCTTGCGCGGGCCGAAGCCTTCGAAGCGCTTGGTGGTTGCCTTGACGCGGATGCGCTGTGCCTCCTGATGCAGCCCGAATACTGTGGCGATCAGCATGGCGACGGTCATTGCGGTGGCGAGCATGTAGATCAGCATATGCGTGTTCTCCTGCGCCTTACAACGGATAGATGGGATTTTGGTTTCATCTTATTAAGGTGCAACCTAGTGAACGCTGCGTGAAGGCTTCGTGATCAGCGTGTTCATCTGTCGTTCATGTGCCGGAAAAGGTTCACGGCCCGTGCGCCAATCGGATTTGCCTTTGTGAGAGAGGCTCGCTAGAAGCTGCGCCATGACCGAACGCATCGCCCTCTATGCCGGCTCTTTCGACCCGCTGACCAATGGCCATCTCGATGTGCTGAAGGCGTCACTGGCGGTTGCCGATATCGTTTATGCCGCGATCGGCATTCATCCGGGCAAGAAGCCGCTGTTTTCCTTCGAGGAACGGGTGAGGCTGATTGAAACCGCGACCAAGGCGGAATTTGGCAGCGATGGCGCCCGCATCAAGGTTGTCGCCTTCGATGGATTGGTTATCGACGCCGCCAGGAGAGAGGGGGCCTCGATCATGATCCGCGGCCTGCGCGACGGGACCGACCTCGACTACGAGATGCAGATGGCTGGCATGAACGAGACCATGGCGCCGGAGTTGCAGACCGTTTTTCTGCCCGCCAGCCCGTCGGTGCGCACCATTACCGCCACACTTGTGCGCCAGATAGCCTCGATGGGTGGCGACATCCGCCCCTTCGTGCCGGCTGCCGTTGCCGGCGCGCTCACCGCCAAATTCGCGAAATAGAAATTCCGGAGACCTTCCATGCAGCTGAAGAAGCTTGCCTCGTTCCTCGTCGTGCTTGCCGGTCTCGTGACCGCATCGGTCTCGGCCTATGCCGCCGACCCGGAAAACACCATGATCATCACGCTGAAGGGCGGCGACGTCACCATTGCGTTGCGCCCTGATCTGGCACCCAAGCATGTCGCGCAGATCAAGAAGCTCGTGCGTGATCATGCCTATGACAATGTCGCTTTCCACCGCGTCATCGGCGGCTTCATGGCGCAGACCGGCGACGTCAAGTTCGGCAACATGGAGAAGGGATTTAACGCCCAGGCCGTCGGCACCGGCGGCTCGGACCTGCCTGATCTGCCGGCCGAATTCTCGCAGACCGAGCACTACAAGCGCGGCGTGGTCGGCATGGCCCGTTCGCAGGATCCGAACTCCGCCAATTCGCAGTTCTTCATCATGTTCGCACCGGCACCGCCGCTCGATGGCCAGTACACCATCGTCGGCAATGTCGTCAGCGGCATGGACCTGGTGGACAAGATCAAGAAGGGCGACGAGGCGGACAATGGCACGGTCACCGATCCCGACCGGATGATCAAGGTGCGCATCGCCGCCGACAAATAGTTCCATTTTACAAAAGGATATCTGACATGGCTGAGATCAAGGACCGCGAGAACGCGCTCATCATGGAAACGACCAAGGGCAAGGTCGTCATCGAACTGTTTCCCGATTTGGCCCCCGGCCATGTCGCCCGTATCAAGGAACTGGCGCGCGAAGGCGCCTATGACGGCGTGGTCTTCCACCGCGTCATCGAGGGCTTCATGGCGCAGACCGGCGACGTCAAGTTCGGCAATTCGAGCAAGCCCTCCTTCGCGCCGTCGCGCGCGGGCATGGGCGGCTCGGAAAAGCCCGACCTGAAGGCTGAATTCTCCAACGCCAATCACGGCCGCGGAACCTGCTCGATGGCCCGTTCGCAGAACCCGAACTCGGCCAACTCGCAGTTCTTCATCTGCTTCGACGATGCCGCGTTCCTCAACCGCCAGTACACGGTCTGGGGCCAGGTCATCGAAGGCATGGACAATGTCGACAAGATCAAGCGCGGCGAGCCGGTGCAGGATCCCGACAAGATCGTGTCGCTGAAGGTCGCGGCGGACGTCAAGTAAGGCGAAACGACAATGATGGGCGTCGTCTGGTCCCTTCTCGGCATCCTGTCCGGCGCCTTCATTGCCATTCAGGCGCCGATCAACTCGCAGCTGGCGCGCGGCCTGGGTCTCCCGGTCGCGGCGGCCGCGTTTTCGTTCCTGTCGGGTGCGATCGTGCTTGGCATCATCTCGGTCACCGTGGTGAAGCTGCAAGGCATCTCGCTCGACTGGAAGGCCCCGGCGCCATGGCTGTTCGTCGCCGGCGGCATGCTCGGCGGCTTTTATGTCACGCTCTCCACCATCCTGACGCCGCGCATCGGCGCCGCCGCGCTGATGGCATTCCTGGTGGCTGGTCAGTTGCTCGCCGGCGTGCTCATCGACCGCGTCGGCTTCCTTGGAGTCGCGGTGCGTGAAATCTCGCTCGGCCGCATCGCCGGGGCAGTGCTGCTCTTGGCCGGAGCGCTGCTCGTCCGGTTGTTTTGAGCCCCGATGCGCGTCGACCTCTTCGACTTCGACCTGCCGGAGGAGCGCATCGCGCTTCGCCCGGCGGAACCGCGCGACAGCGCCAGGATGCTGGTGGTCAAGCCGGGCGAAGGGCTGGAAGGCCGGACCGTCGGCGACCTGCCATCCTTGCTCCGTGCCGGCGACGTGCTGGTCTTCAACGACACCAAGGTCATCCCCGCACAGCTCAAGGGCATCAGGCGGCGTGGCGGGGCAGAGGCGCAGGTCGAGGCCACGCTGCACATGCGCGTGGCGCCGGATCGATGGCTGGCGTTCATGCGGCCGGGCAAGCGTATTGCCGCCGGCGACCTCATCCATTTCGGCCATGATGGCAATTCCTGTTTCCTCGGCCAGCTCGACGCGACTGTGATCGAGAAGGGCGAGGGCGGCGAAGCGTTGCTTGGCTTCGACCTAGCGGGGCCTTTCCTCGATGAGGCGCTGCACGCCGTCGGCCACATCCCGCTGCCGCCCTATATCGCCTCGAAGCGCGATGACGACGAGCGCGATCGCGCCGATTACCAGACCATCTATGCCCGGGAGGAAGGTGCGGTAGCAGCACCCACCGCCGGCCTGCATTTCACGCCGGAGCTTTTCGCGGCGCTCGACGCCAAGGGGATCGAGCGCCATTTCGTCACGCTGCATGTCGGCGCCGGTACGTTCCTGCCGGTGAAGGCGGACGATACATCAGACCACAAGATGCACGCCGAGATCGGCTCGGTCAGCGCAGCGACAGCCAGGGCGCTCAACGCGGCCAAGGCGAGGGGCGGGCGTATCATTGCCGTCGGTACGACGTCGTTGCGCCTGCTGGAGAGCGCGGCGCGTGAGGACGGCAAGCTCGCTGCCTGGTCCGGCCCCACCGATATCTTCATCACGCCCGGCTACCGTTTTCGCACCGCCGACATGCTGATGACCAATTTCCATCTGCCGCGCTCGACATTGTTCATGCTGGTCTCGGCCTTCA
Source organism: Mesorhizobium sp. ES1-6 (assembly GCF_020164775.1). Classification (NCBI taxonomy): domain Bacteria; kingdom Pseudomonadati; phylum Pseudomonadota; class Alphaproteobacteria; order Hyphomicrobiales; family Phyllobacteriaceae; genus Mesorhizobium; species Mesorhizobium sp. ES1-6. The sequence goes on along the minus strand of NZ_JAIUGU010000001.1, from coordinate 565,607 downwards.
GCGGCCTCGACACGATGCGAGCGGCCTATGCGCACGCCATCGAGAGCGGCTACAGGTTCTATTCCTATGGAGACGCCAGTCTTCTGTTCAGGGAGGAGAACGATGGACGATGATCTGCAAACCCTCGATCGCGAAAGCCTTGTCGCGGAAGTGAAAAAGCTGCGCGCCGGCATCCGCGCCCACCGCGATACTTCGGGCCATGATCTTTGCTGGCATCACCCCGACCTGTGGGACCTGCTGCCTGAAAAGACCGAGCCGGCGATCGCCGTGCCGCCCTGGCCAAAATTTATGCGCGGCTGCATCCAATACCGCCAGTCGCTCGACAGGCAGGCGCCGGATGCCCCGGTCCACGACAAGGAATTCAATGGCTGAGACGTTCACCTTCAAGGTTCTGGCGACCGACGGAAGGGCGCGGCGTGGCCTGATTGACATGCCGCGCGGCGAAATCCGCACGCCGGCCTTCATGCCGGTCGGCACCGGCGGCACGGTCAAGGCCATGTATATGGACCAGGTGCGCGGCGTCGGCGCCGACATCATCCTGGGCAACACCTATCACCTGATGTTGCGCCCCGGCGCCGAGCGCGTGGCGCGGCTTGGCGGGCTGCACGAATTCGCCCGCTGGCCGCACCCGATCCTGACCGACAGCGGCGGTTTCCAGGTGATGTCGCTGTCGAAGCTGAGGAAGCTGACGGAAAAGGGCGTCACCTTCCGCTCGCATATCGACGGCGCCGCCTATGAGATGTCGCCGGAACGGTCGATCGAGATCCAGGGATTGCTCGATTCCGACATCCAGATGCAGCTCGACGAATGCACGGCGCTGCCGGCCGAATTGAAAGAGATCGAGCGCGCCATGGAACTGTCGCTGCGCTGGGCCGAGCGCTGCAAGACGGCGTTCGGCGACCAGCCGGGCAAGGCGATGTTCGGTATCGTGCAGGGCGGTGACAATGCAACACTCAGGGTGCGTTCGGCGCAGGCACTGGGCGCGATGAACCTCAAGGGCTATGCGGTTGGCGGCCTGGCTGTCGGCGAACCGCAAGCCGTGATGCTCGACATGCTCGACATCACCTGTCCCGAACTGCCCGCGGACAAGCCGCGCTATCTCATGGGCGTCGGCACGCCGGACGATATCTTGAAATCAGTGGCGCGCGGCATCGACATGTTCGACTGCGTGATGCCGACGCGGGCTGGCCGGCACGGCCTTGCCTATACCAGGCGCGGCAAGGTCAATCTGCGCAACGCCCGGCATGCCGACGATCCGCGCCCGCTCGACGAAGAAAGTGATTGCCCCGCCGCGCGCGCCTATTCGCGCGCCTATCTACACCATCTCGTGCGTTCGCAGGAGGCGCTGGGCGCGATGCTGCTGACCTGGAACAATCTGTCCTATTATCAGAAGTTGATGCAGGACATCCGGGCCGCGATCGAAGCCGGCGCCTTCGAGGCGCGTGGAGCCGAGATCACCGAGGGCTGGGCCAGGGGCGATATCCCGGCGCTGTAACGCCCCGGTGCCGTAGCCGTTCAGGTGCTGAGCGAGTTCGATGCCCGCAAGCTGCAGCCGGTGATCTGGAATGTGCCGTCAGGCTGCTGCTGCAGCGTATAGACCGCCTCATAATCCTTGCCGTCGGGACCGACGATCAGCACCTGCTGGACGATCGAACCGGGACCAGTCTGCTCGACCTTGCCGAAAGCGTAGGACTGCGGCTTGCGCACAGGCGGGTAGCCATTGGTCACCATGTTCATGAAGGCATCGACGGTCGGGAAGACCTGCTTCACGTTCGGAGCGGCGAAGCTGTAGGCCTTGGCGCCGTCATTGGCGATGAGCGCCTTCAATTGACCGTCGATGACGGCCTGGCCAGCCTGGACCTCGGCATCTCCGGCAAATGCCGGGGAAGCCAGCATGAGCGAAACGAACGCGAATGCGAAAATGCCGCGGCGCATGGCCTGTCTCCGCCGTCCCTCGAACCGCCTCCAGAAGTTTTCAGGAGACATCCTAACATACGCGCGAGGGCGCTTCACGGTTTCAGCGGCCGCCGATATTCGTACTCGTCCCGCCGGATTCCTTATGCTTAAGCCTCCTTTAAGATGGGGCGCTCATCGTACATTCGGGGAAGGAGCGTGCAATGGGACACATGATTTTCACGCATCCGGTTGGTAGACGCCTGTTGCTGAAAGGTGCCGCCAGTCTTGTCGCCCTGGCGCCGCTGCCGGCCTGGGCGAGGGCGGCACCGACTGTCACCGAGGTGGCCTTCGATCCGGCGATCCCGGCACTGGGCAATCCCGAGGGCGATGTGACCATCGCCGAATTCGTCGATTATCAATGCCCTATCTGCAAGCTGGTCTTTGTCGAGCTGAAGAAGCTGATGGCCGAGGATGGCGGCATCCGGCTGGTGATGAAGGACTGGCCGATCTTTGGCGATGTCTCGCGCGACGCCGCAAGGATGGCTTTGTCGGCCGGCGACCGCTATGCAGCCGCGGTGGATGCGCTGATGGCCAATGAGCGTGGGCTTTCCGAGCGTCGGACCGACGATATTCTCGGATCTGTCGGCGTCGAGGTTGCAAAGGCGCGCACCGGTCTCGCCGGCCACCAGCCGCGGATCGATGCCTTGCTGTCGCGCAACGACGCCCAGGCCGCGGCGTTCAGGCTGCAGGGTACGCCGGCATTGGTGATCGGTGGCAGGCTGTTCAAGCGCGGCATGCCGGTTGCGGAGCTGCGCGAGGCCGTGGCCAGGGCTCGCGCCGGCTAAGTGCGGATTCCAACGCTTGAAAGCCCGCCTCCAGTCTGCCAGAAGGGCCGCTTGGACCTGGAAGTTTAGCGGGACGAAGCCATGAAGGCGTTTTTCGTGCAGATCAAATGCGAGCTGGGCAAATCCTATGAGGTTGCCAGCGCGCTTGCCGACGCCGAGATCGCCTCGGAAATCTACTCCACCGCCGGCAATTACGATCTGCTCGCCAAATTCTATGTCGACGATGAGGAAGACGTCGGCCATTTCGTCAATGAGAAGGTGCAGATTCTCCCCGGCATCAAGGACACGTTCACCGTCGTCACCTTCCGCGCCTTCTAGCAGCTCGAGGCGCTTGCCCGGGCACGAGGCAAAGGCTGATCAAGCGCTTGTTGCGGCTGCCTTAATTTTAGGCAGCCGCAACATACTGATCGTCCGCTTACCCCAAATCATCGATTGCGCTTGATTTTCTCGGGCGACGCCAGTGAAATGGCGTCACAGGGGAGTATGCGATTGGCAGCGTTCGATGAAATGCTTCCGGAGGTATCCGGACTGAGAAGACCGTATTCGGCTTACGATCGCTGGCTGAAGGAGCAGGATCCAGCCAGGCTTACCGAGAAGATGCAGGACGCCGAACGCGTCTTCCGCAAGACCGGCATCACCTTCGCCGTCTATGGCGAGCAGGAAGCCTCCGAACGGCTGATCCCATTCGATATCGTCCCACGCATCATTTCAGGCAATGAGTGGCGCAGGCTGACGCAAGGCATCGAGCAGCGCGTGCAGGCTCTGAACGCCTTCCTCGACGACATCTACCATCGCCAGGAAATCCTGCGCGCCGGCCGCGTCCCCCGGGACCTGATCGCCAAAAACGAGGCTTTCCTGCCGGAGATGATCGGCGTGCGGCCGCCGGCCGGCGTCTACACGCACATCATCGGCGTCGATATCGTGCGCATCAGCGAGGACGAATTCTACGTTCTGGAAGACAATGCGCGCACCCCGTCCGGTGTCTCCTACATGCTGGAGAACCGCGAAACGATGATGCAGCTCTTTCCCGAGCTGTTCCAGAAGATCAAGGTGCGGCCGGTGGAGAACTACCCGCAGCTGCTGCGCCAGTCGCTGGCGGCGGTTCGCCCGCAGAGCACGAAGGGCGCGCCGACCATCGCCGTGCTGACACCCGGCAGCTTCAATTCCGCCTATTTCGAACACGCTTTCCTGGCCGACCAGATGGGTGTGCAACTGGTGGAGGGCCAGGATCTGCGGGTCGTCGACGGCCATGTCGCGATGCGCACCACCGAAGGCTACAAGCAGATCGACGTGCTTTACCGCCGCGTCGATGATTCCTTCCTCGACCCACTGACCTTTCGGCCGGATTCGGCGCTTGGCATACCCGGCATCATGGATATCTACCGCGCCGGCAACATCACCATCGCCAACGCGCCGGGAACCGGCATTGCCGACGACAAGGCGATCTATTCCTACATGCCCGAGATCGTCGAATTCTATACCGGCCGCAAGGCAATCCTCGGCAACATCCCGACCTGGCGCTGTTCGGAGCCGGACAGCCTGAAATACGTGCTCGAACACATCCACGAACTGGTGATCAAGGAAGTCCATGGCTCGGGCGGCTACGGCATGCTGGTCGGGCCGGCGGCGACCAAGAAGGAATGCCAGGATTTTGCCAAGAAGCTGCAGGCCAAACCGTCTAATTACATCGCCCAGCCGACGCTTGCCCTCTCAACCTGCCCGATCCTGACTGAAAAGGGCCTGGCGCCGCGTCACGTCGACTTGCGGCCTTATGTTCTGGTTTCCGACCGCATCCAGATCGTACCTGGTGGGCTGACGCGCGTCGCGCTCAAGGAAGGCTCGCTGGTCGTCAATTCCTCGCAAGGCGGCGGCACCAAGGATACCTGGGTGCTGGATGATTGAGATGAGTGCGTAGGGACTAGTCAGTCGTGAGGCAAAGAGGGACGAAATGCCATATTCTATTGAGATTCAAGCGCTTGCGATTTCCTACTCACTATTCCCTGCTCACTAGCCCGAAAGGCCTGACATGCTTCTAGGCCGCACCGCCAACGGGCTCTACTGGATGAACCGCTACATCGAGCGGGCGGAAAACATGGCGCGGCTGGTCGATGCCGGCCTGCGGATGGCGCTGACCCGCACCCAAAGCGCGTCGGAGGAATGGAATTCGGTCCTGCTGAGTGCCGGCTCCGATGCCGCCTTCACCCAGAAATACCAGGACTACACCGCCTCCAATGTCTCCGATTTCCTGTTGCGCGACACCTCGAACCCGTCGAGCACGATGTCGTCGATCGAGACGGCCCGCAACAATGCCCGCATGGTGCGCACCGCGCTGACACGCGAAACGTGGGAAAGCATCAATGAAGCATGGATGGCGTTGAAGCGGATGCTGGCGAGGCCGATCGACGAGCGCGACCTGCCAAGCGTGCTCGACGCCATCAAGCGCGAGACGGCGCTGATCCGTGGCTCGTTCTACGGCACCATGCTGCGCAACGAGATCTTCGATTTCTCGCAGCTCGGCACCTATGTCGAGCGCGCAGACAACACGGCGCGTATCCTCGACGTGAAATACTATGTGCTTTTGCCGTCGATCTCCTGGGTCGGCTCCAGCCTTGATAATTACCAGTGGGAATCGATCCTGCGCTCGGTGTCGGCGCATCGCTCCTATCGCTGGGTCTACGATGCCGACTACAAGCCGACCAACATTGCCGACTACCTGATCCTCAACGTCCGCATGCCACGATCGCTGACCTTCTGCTATCGCTTCCTGGCGGAACATCTGAAATTTCTCTCCGATGACTATGGCGAGCGCCATGCCTGCCACGCGACGGCGGAGAAAACGCAGGCGATGCTGAGGGCGGGGTCGATCAAGGACATATTCGACGCCGGCCTGCATGAGTTCCTGGCCGGGTTCATTCGCGATAACACAAGGCTCGGCGACGAGATCGCGCTGGACTACAGGTTTTATTGAGCATGATTGAACGTGGACACCGGTTTTCGCTAGAGATCATGCACGCGAACGGAAGATAGCCATGCGGCTGAAAATCACCCACCGGACCGAATACCGCTACGACGCGCCGGTGCAATATCTGCTCCAGCGGCTTCGTCTGCTGCCCGTGAGCGGGCCGACGCAGACCGTGCTGTCCTGGGCGCTAAAGGTCGAAGGCGCGCGCGAGGAGGTGCGATTTACCGACCACTACGGCAACGATACCAGGCTGTTGAGCGTCGAGGGTGACCACGACTTCATTACGGTCGAGGCGTCGGGCGAGGTGGTGACGCGCGATACGTCGGGTGTTTGCGGGCCGCATCAGGGCTTCGCACCACTCTGGTTGTTCGCGCAGGAGACCGCCTTGACCACCATAGGCGACGGCATCCGTGCCCTTGCCGAGGCGGTCGGCAAGGGCACCGACCTTGAAAGACTGCATCGGCTGATGGCCGCCATCGGCGAGCGCGTCGCCTACACGCCAGGAACCACCAATGCGACGACGTCGGCCGAGCAAGCCTTGGTGCTGAAAACCGGGGTTTGCCAGGACCATAGCCACGTCTTTGCCGCCGCGGCGCGTGCGATGGGGTTTCCGGCCCGCTATGTCAGCGGCTATTTGATGATGGATGCGGCTGTCGAGCAGGCGGCAAGTCACGCCTGGGCCGAAGCGCATGTTCCGGGCCTCGGCTGGGTTGCCTTCGATCCCGCCAACGGTATTTCTCCCGACGAACGCTATGTGAAGGTGGCCACCGGCCGCGACTATCGCGACGCTTCGCCGGTGTCGGGAATTCGACTGGGACAGGCGGAAGAACTGCTTGCGGTCACGGTCACGGTAGAGCAGTAATCCCCCAGGGATTACCGTTTCAAGAGATTCCATGACCTATTGCGTCGGCCTCAAGATCGATCGCGGGCTCGTGTTCATGTCGGACACGCGCACGAATGCCGGCATGGATTCGATCTCGACCTTCAAGAAGATGCATGTCTGGGAGCAGCCGGGCGAGCGCGTCATCGTGCTGATGTCGGCCGGCAATCTGGCGACGACGCAAGCGGTGGTCAGCCTGCTCGACGAGCGCACCAAGGCGGTGACAGACCGTCACGAGAAGCTGCTCGAAACGCCGTCCATGTACCAGACGGTGCGGCTGGTCGGCGACACGGTGAAAGAGGTGATCGAGCAATCGTCGCCGGCCGGCGAAAAGGCTGATTCCTATTTCAACGCCTCCTTCATCCTGGGCGGGCAGATCAAGGGCAGCCCGCCGCGCCTGTTCATGATCTACCCCGAAGGCAATTTCATCGAATCGACCGACGACACGCCGTTCTTCCAGATCGGTGAGACCAAATATGGCAAGCCGATCATCATCCGCGCCTATGAGCGCACGATGAGCCTGGCCGAGACGGTGAAGCTGCTTCTGGTGTCGTTCGATTCCACGTTGAAATCCAACCTGTCGGTTGGCCTGCCTCTCGACCTGCTCTTCCTGGAGCAGGATGCCTTCAAGGTTGGGCTGAAGAAGCGGATCGGGCAGGACGATCCTTATTACCGCACGATCTCCGACGGATGGTCGAATGCGCTGAAGACGGCCTTCGCCAGCCTGCCAGATTTCCCTGGCTAGGAGGCCGCGGAGTCCGCGGCTCTTTTTAAAAGCCGGGCGATGGGTGCTGGCGTGGCGATCATGCGGGGAGGGCAGGATGAACAACGACGATTTCCGGCAATGGTCGCATCGCGCCGCCGAGTGGGGCGCCGACTACCGCAACAATCTGCGTGAGCGGCCGGTGCGGCCACGGGTCGAGCCGGGCGACATTTTCAGGAGCATTGAAGCGTCGCCACCCGAAGACCCGGAACCGATGGACAGGATCTTCGCCGACTTCGAAGCCAAGATCGTACCGGGCATGACCCATTGGCAGCATCCGCGCTTCTTCGCCTACTTTCCAGCCAACGCGGCGCCGGTCTCGGTGGTGGCGGAGTATCTGGTGTCGGCGATGGCCGCGCAATGCATGCTCTGGCAGACATCGCCGGCCGCAACCGAGCTCGAAACCCGCACCGTGGACTGGATGCGCCAGGCGCTGGGCCTGCCGGAAGGCTTTTCCGGCGTCATCCAGGATTCGGCCTCTTCGGCGACGCTCAATGCGGTGCTGACCATGCGCGAGCGGGGGCTGGACTGGCAGGGCAACAAAAAGGGACTGGCCGGGCAGGAGCGGTTGCGCGTCTATTGCTCGGATCAGGTGCACACTTCGATCGATCGGGCGATCTGGGTGTCAGGCATAGGCGAGGACAATCTCGTGCGCATTCCGGTCGCCGGCCGTTTTCGCGCCATGGATACGGCGGCTCTCGAAGCGGCCATCATCGCCGACCGGAAAGCCGGCATGCTGCCCGCGGGCATCGTCGCCAGCGTCGGCGGCACCAGCACCGGCGGCACGGACGATATCGCAGCGGTCGCGACGGTCGCGGGGCGGCACGGGCTCTACCTGCATGTGGATGCCGCCTGGGCCGGGTCGGCGATGATCTGCCCGGAGTTTCGCCATTTCTGGGCCGGCGCCGAGCTGGCGGATTCCATCGTCTTCAACCCCCACAAATGGCTGGGCGCGCAATTCGACTGCTCGATACAGTTCATTCGCCAGCCCGAGGACCTCGTTCGCACGCTGGCCATAAAGCCCGAATTCCTCAAGACACATGGCCGCGACGGCATCATCAATTACTCCGAATGGTCGGTGCCGCTCGGCCGACGCTTCCGCGCCCTGAAACTTTGGTTCCTGCTGCGTGCCCACGGGCTGGAGAATCTGCGCGCCATGATCCGCAACCATGTCGCCTGGAGCGAAGGCCTCTCCGCGCGCCTCGCCCGCGAGCCGGATTTCGAGATCGTCACCGAGCCGATGCTGTCGCTGTTTTCATTCCGCCATGCCGCTCCCACCGGCACCGAGCCCGACAGTCACAATCTTCGCCTGGTCAATGCCATCAACGATGACGGCCGCATCTACCTGACGCAGACCAGTGTGAATGGCCGCGTCGCCATCCGCTTCCAGGTCGGCCAGTTCGAGGCAACCGCCGCCGATGTCGATTCGGCTTTTGCCGTCATCACCGAAATCGCGCGTAGCCTGACCTGAACCGGGCTTGTGGAGTTGTGCCGGAGTTTGCCTTTGCAATCATGTGATTTCCATTAGCCGGCTTATACCCTTTCATCGTTTTCGTTTTCAGTTATAATCAAGAAAAACGAAAAGGGGAGGTTGTGAAATGTATCTGTCGCCGCGCCATGCCGAAATCATCCAGATGGCCAAGGACAATGGCCGTGTGCTGGTCGACGATCTGGCGACCCATTTCAACGTGACGCCGCAGACCATTCGCAAGGATCTCAACGATCTCTGCGACCAGCGCCTGCTTTCGCGCATCCACGGCGGCGCTTTGTTCCCGTCCGGCATCGAGAACATGGAGTATGAGGCAAGGCGCAAGATCGCGGCCGACGAGAAGGAAGCGATCGGCCGCGCGGCGGCCAGGCTTATCCCCGACAACGCCTCGCTGTTCATCAACATCGGCACCACGACGGAAGCCGTCAGCAAGGCATTGCTCGACCACAACGGTCTGATGGTCATCACCAATAACATCAATGTTGCCAATAGGATGCGCATATATCCGTCGATCGAGGTGGTGATCGCGGGCGGGGTTGTGCGTGGTTCCGACGGCGGCGTCGTCGGCGAGGCGGCGGTCGATTTCATCAGGCAGTTCAAGGTCGATTATGCTGTCATCGGCGCCTCGGCTATCGATCATGATGGCGCGTTGCTCGATTTCGATTTTCGCGAGGTGAAGGTGGCGCAAGCGATCATCGCCAATGCAAGGCATGTCATCCTGGTGTCCGACCAGACCAAATTCGAGCGTACGGCGCCGGTGCGGATCGGCCATCTGTCCCAGGTAAACACCTTCATCACCGACCGCTGCGACATTGCCTCGGTGCGCAGGATCTGCCAGGAGGCCGAGGTTCAACTGATCGAGACGTCGCTCGGCTAAGCGCTTTCACGGCTGTTTCACGGGCTTGTGATATTTCGTTTGACATTCGTTATGAGTTCGAAATAATTCCGCCACGGTTTCGCAAAAGACAAAAATGGTGCAATGCGAAATCGTGGAGGAACTGGTGGACGCATCTTCAATCCGTGACATCTTCGTCATAGGCGGTGGCATCAACGGCTGTGGCATTGCCCGGGATGCCGTTGGGCGCGGGTTTTCGGTCTTTCTGGCCGAGATGAACGATCTCGCCAGCGGAACTTCATCCGGCTCGACCAAGCTCATTCATGGCGGCCTGCGCTATCTCGAATTCTACGAATTCCGTCTGGTGCGCGAAGCGCTGATGGAGCGCGAGGTGCTTTGGAAGAACGCGCCGCACATCATCTGGCCGATGCGTTTCGTGCTGCCCTACGCCAAGGGCCTGCGCCCGGCCTGGCTGATCCGGCTTGGCCTGTTTCTCTACGATCACATTGGCGGGCGCAAATTGCTGCCGGCGACCAGGACGCTCGACATGACGAGCGATCCGGCCGGCAAGCCTTTGAAACCTTTGTTCAAAAAGGCTTTCGAATATTCCGACGGCTGGGTCAACGACGCGCGTCTGGTGGCGCTCAACGCACGTGATGCCGCCGATCGCGGCGCAACGATCCGCACCCGTACCAAGGTGGTCGGCGCGCGCCGCGAAAACGGCCTTTGGACAATCAGGGTCGAAGACCTGCGGACCGGCGAGACCGAAGAGGTCAAGGCGCGGCTGCTGGTCAACGCGGCGGGGCCCTGGGTCGATCACGTGCTGTCCGGCGTCGTCGGGCTGAACGACGTGCACAATGTACGCCTGGTGCAGGGCAGCCACATCGTCATCGCCAAGAAGTTCGACGATCCGCGCGCCTATTTCTTCCAGAACAGGGATGGCCGCATCATCTTCGCCATTCCCTACGAGGACGAGTTCACGCTGATTGGCACCACAGATCAGGATTATCCCGGCGATCCGCATGATGTGAAGATCAGCGACACCGAGATCGACTATCTCTGCGCCGCGGCCAGCGAGTATTTCGCGGTTCCCGTCAAGCGCTCGGACATCGTCTGGACCTATTCGGCCGTGCGCCCGCTCTACGATGACGGCGCCTCCAAGGCGCAGGAGGCGACCCGCGACTATGTGCTGAAGGCCGATGGCGGCGAAGGCGCCGCGCCGATGGTGAACGCTTTCGGCGGCAAGATCACCACCTATCGCCGGCTTTCGGAATCGATGCTTGAGAAGATCGAGGGTTTTCTTGGCAAGCGCGGCAAGCCGTGGACATCGAACGCACCGCTGCCTGGCGGCGATTTTCCGGCCACCGGTTTCGACGCGCAGGTGGCGAAGCTCAAGGGTTTCTATCCCTTCCTCGACCAGCGCCTCGCCCGTCGCCTGACCCGGCTTTACGGGACGCGCGCCCAGGTGCTGCTCGGCCTTGCCAAGTCGATTGCCGACCTCGGCCGCAATTTCGGTGGCGATCTTTACGAGGCCGAGGTGCGCTATCTCGTTGAAAACGAGTGGGCTGTCACGGCGGAAGATGTGCTGTGGCGCCGGACCAAGCGCGGCCTGCATCTTGCGCGTGAGCAGGTTGCCGCCCTGGATGAATTCATGCGCGGCATCAGCCGGCGGCACGTCGCGGCCGCCGAATGAAGAGGGTCTCGAGCTGATGCGGAAGGCCTGGGAGGAGGCGTCATGCTGGAACTGAGAAACGTCACCAAGGCGGTCGGCGCGGCCGAGCACATCCGCGACGTGTCGCTGACGCTCCAGCATGGATCGCTCAACGTCCTGCTGGGGCCGACCCTGTCGGGCAAGACCAGCCTGATGCGGCTGATGGCCGGCCTCGACGTGCCCACCTCCGGTTCGGTCTGGTTCGACGGCCAGAACGTTACCGGGACGCCGGTGCAGAAGCGCAAGATCGCCATGGTCTACCAGCAGTTCATCAATTATCCGGCGATGACAGTCTATGAGAACATCGCCTCGCCATTGCGCGTGGCCGGCGTCGAACAGGCCAAGATCGACAGCCAGGTGCGCGAAGCGGCGGCACTTCTCAAGCTGACGCCCTATCTCGACCGCACGCCGCTCAGCCTGTCGGGCGGCCAGCAGCAGCGCACGGCGCTGGCGCGCGCCATCGTCAAGAATGCCAGCCTGGTGCTGCTCGACGAGCCGCTGGCCAATCTCGACTACAAATTGCGCGAGGAATTGCGGGCCGAACTGCCGAGGATCTTCGCCGCCGCGGGCACCATCTTCGTCTACGCCACCACCGAACCGCACGAAGCGTTGCTGCTCGGCGGCAACACGGCGACGCTGTCGGAAGGCCGGATCACCCAGTTCGGCCCGACCATCGATGTCTTCCGCAGGCCGGTCGATCTGGTTACGGCCAGGACCTTCGCCGATCCGCCGCTCAACACCATCGTGCTGGCCAAGAAGGGCCCGGACTTCCTGCTCGAGGGGGGCGTCAAGCTGCCGGTGCCCGTGGAACTCGCCGGCATAGCCGATACGAACTACACGATCGGCTTCCAACCGCATCACCTCTCGCTCGAGCGGCCCAATGCCTTGGCCGTGCCGGTGCGAGCCAAGGTCACCATCACCGAAATCACCGGGTCGGAAAGTTTCATCCATCTCGATTTCGCCGATGCGCGCTGGGTCATGCTGACCCATGGCATCCGCGATTTCGAAACCGACGCGGTGGTCGAGGTGTTCATCGATCCGCGTCACATCATGGTCTTCGACGAGCACGGCCGGGCCATGACCGCGCCGAAGCTGGCGGCTTGAGGAGGGCGATATGGCACGCATCGACGTCAACCATGTCAGGCATTCCTACCTGCCGAACCCGCAAAAGGATGCCGATTTCGCGCTGCGCGAAGTGCACCACATTTTCGAGGATGGCGGCGCCTATGCGCTGCTGGGGCCGTCCGGCTGCGGCAAGACAACGCTGCTCAACATCATTTCAGGCCTGCTCCATCCCTCGCATGGCCAGCTGCTGTTCAACGGCAGGGACGTGACCAATTTGTCGACGCAGGAGCGCAACATCGCGCAGGTGTTCCAGTTCCCGGTCATCTACGACACCATGACCGTTTACGACAATCTGGCCTTCCCGCTGCGCAATCGCGGCGTGCCGGAAGCCGACGTCGACCGCAAGGTGCGCGAGACGCTGGAGATGATCGATCTGGCATCGTGGGCCAAGAAGAAGGCGAGGGGCCTGACCGCCGACCAGAAACAGAAGATTTCGCTTGGTCGCGGGCTGGTGCGTTCCGACGTCAACGCCATCCTGTTCGACGAACCGCTGACGGTCATCGACCCGCATATGAAATGGGTGCTGCGTTCGCAATTGAAACAGCTTCATCGCCGCTTCGGCTACACCATGGTCTATGTCACGCACGACCAGACCGAGGCACTGACCTTCGCCGACCAGGTGGTGGTCATGTATGATGGCGGCATCGTCCAGATCGGCACGCCGGCGGAACTGTTCGAGCGGCCGCGCCACACCTTCGTCGGCTATTTCATCGGCTCGCCCGGCATGAATGTCATGCCGGTGGCGATCGACGGCAAAACCGCGACGCTCGGCTCACAGCGGATCGAGCTGCCGGGCGCGCCCAAGGCGGGCAGTGGCGCGATCGAGCTTGGCATCCGGCCGGAATATGTGCGGCTCGGCCGCGACGGCATGGCCGTTTCGATCAGCAAGGTCGAGGATGTCGGCCGACACAAGGTGGTGCGTGCCAAGTTGGAGGGCCGCGACATCGCGGCGGTCATCGGCGAGGACGAGACAGTGCCTGCCGAACCGAAGGTGCGGTTCGATCCGGCCGGCATCAACATCTATGCCGATTCCTGGCTAGTTGACATGGGGCGTGTCGAGATGGGGGTGGCATAGATGGACAAGACCTGGAACAACAAGGCTTGGTTCCTGGTGCTGCCGGTGCTGGTGCTGGTGGCCTTCACCGCCGTCATCCCGCTGATGACGGTCGTCAACTATTCGGTTCAGGACACGTTCGGCAACAACGTCTTCTTCTGGGCGGGCACCGAGTGGTTCGAGGAACTGCTTTCATCCAGCCGCTTCTGGGAAGCGATGGTTCGCAACCTGGTCTTTTCCTTCATCATCCTGGCGATAGAGGTGCCGCTCGGCATCTTCATCGCGCTCAACATGCCGAAAAAGGGCTGGGGCGTACCGGTCTGCCTGGTGTTGATGTCGCTGCCGCTGCTGATCCCGTGGAACGTCGTCGGCACCATCTGGCAGGTGTTCGGGCGCAACGACATCGGCCTGCTCGGCTACTACGTCAACGCGCTCGGCATCGACTACAATTACGTGCAGGATCCGTTCGACGCCTGGGTCACGATCATCGTCATGGATGTCTGGCACTGGACCAGCCTGGTCGTGCTGCTCTGCTATGCCGGCCTGGTCTCGATCCCAGACGCCTTCTACCAGGCGGCCAAGATCGACGGCGCCTCGCGCTGGGCTGTCTTTCGCTACATCCAGCTGCCGAAGATGCAGCGTGTGCTTTTGATCGCCGTGCTGCTGCGCTTCATGGATAGCTTCATGATCTACACCGAACCTTTCGTCGTTACGGGTGGCGGTCCGGGCAATTCGACGACGTTCCTGTCGATCGACCTCGTCAAGACGGCGCTCGGCCAGTTCGACCTTGGTCCGGCGGCGGCAATGTCGCTGGTCTACTTCCTCATCATCCTGTTGTTGTCGTGGGTGTTCTACACCGTGATGACCAACTACGACGCGGAGCGTTGAGATGGCAGGCGCCAATGAACGCACCGAACGCAACGCGATGAACGGCACGGCCGCTTCCGAAGGGCTCGCCAGTTCGCTGTCGCAGAGCGAACTCGACAGGCGCATGCGCCGCCGCGGCGAGGAATCGCGCTGGTGGTGGATCGTGCCGACGCTCTACATCATCGTGCTTTTGCTGCCGATCTACTGGCTCATCAACATGAGCTTCAAGACCAATGCCGAGATCGTCAACTCGCTGACGCTCTACCCGCATGCGCCGACAATCGCCAACTACGTCACTATCTTCACGCAGAAGGCCTGGTATTCCGGCTACGTCAACTCGATCACCTATGTCGTGATGAACATGGTGATTTCGGTCACCGTGGCGCTGCCGGCGGCTTATGCCTTCTCGCGCTACCGCTTCCTTGGCGACAAGCATCTGTTCTTCTGGCTGCTGACCAACCGCATGGCGCCGCCGGCGGTGTTCGCCCTGCCGTTCTTCCAGCTCTATTCGGCCTTCGGCCTGATCGACACGCACATCGCGGTGGCGCTGGCGCACTGCCTGTTCAACGTGCCGCTGGCGGTGTGGATTCTCGAAGGTTTCATGTCGGGCGTGCCGAAGGAAATCGACGAAACCGCCTATATCGACGGTTATTCGTTCCCGCGCTTCTTCATCAAGATATTCATGCCGCTGATCGCCAGCGGCATCGGTGTCGCCTGCTTCTTCTGTTTCATGTTCTCGTGGGTCGAGCTCTTGATCGCGCGCACGTTGACCACGACCGACGCCAAGCCGATCGCGGCAACGATGACCCGCACCGTGTCGGCCTCGGGCATGGATTGGGGGCTGCTCGCCGCCGCCGGCGTGCTGACGCTGATCCCGGGTGCGCTCGTGATCTGGTTCGTCAGAAACTACATCGCCAAGGGCTTCGCCCTGGGGAGGGTATGATCCATGGACCTCGATTTCTCCTGGATGGCGTGGACCTGGCCGACGGCGGCGTTCTTCAGCGTCATCGCGCTGCTTTTGCTCGGCATGGGTGTCTGGGAATACGCTTCGCCCGGCGGTCATCCGCGTATCGGCGTGCTGCGCTTCGAGACGACGCGCGGCGACCGCCTCTTCGTTTCGCTGCTTGGCAGCGCCTTTATCCATCTCGCTTGGCTGGGTCTGGTTGGGCCCAGCCTGTGGTGGGCTCTCGCTCTCTCCGTGGTCTACGCCATTGGCGTGTTCCGCTACGTATAGAGGGGGAAACTGATGGGGCGGCCGCGTATCGGCGGACGCTCCAGATCGCACTTGAAACCTTTTTAGAAACTTGGAGGAGACACAATGCGACGGCAATTTTTAACGTCAACGACTGCCCTTGTCCTTTTGCTCGGCGCGGGCCACGCCTATGCCGGAATGGATGAAGCAAAGACCTTTCTCGACAAGGAGATAGGCGATCTGTCGACGCTCTCGCGCGCCGACCAGGAAAAGGAAATGCAGTGGTTCATCGACGCCGCCAAGCCGTTCGCCGGCATGGAGATCAAGGTTGTCTCGGAAACGCTGACGACACACCAGTATGAATCGCAGGTGCTGGCGCCGGCGTTTGCCGCCATCACCGGCATCAAGGTCACGCATGACGTCATCCAGGAAGGCGACGTCGTCGAGAAGATCCAGACCCAAATGCAGACCGGTCAGAACCTCTATGACGGCTGGGTCAACGACAGCGATCTGATCGGCACCCACTGGCGCTACCAGCAGGTGCGCAACCTGACCGACTGGATGGCTGGTGAAGGCAAGGACGTCACCAATCCGGGCCTCGACCTGGCAGACTTCGTCGGCTCCTCCTTCACCACGGCGCCGGACAAGAAGCTCTATCAGCTCCCCGACCAGCAGTTCGCCAACCTCTACTGGTTCCGTTACGACTGGTTCAACGACGAGAAGAACAAGGCCGACTTCAAGGCAAAGTACGGTTACGACCTCGGCGTGCCGGTCAACTGGTCGGCCTATGAGGATATCGCCGAGTTCTTCACCGGCCGCGACGTCGACGGCAAGAAAGTCTATGGCCACATGGACTACGGCAAGAAGGACCCGTCGCTGGGCTGGCGGTTCACCGACGCGTGGCTGTCGATGGCCGGCAATGGCGACAAGGGCCTGCCCAACGGGCTGCCGGTCGACGAATGGGGCATCAAGGTCAACGAGAAATCGCAGCCGGTCGGCTCCTGCACGGCGCGCGGCGGCGACACCAACGGCCCGGCCGCGGTCTATTCGATCCAGAAATACCTGGACTGGCTGAAGGCCTACGCGCCGCAGGAAGCGCAGGGCATGACCTTCTCCGAATCGGGCCCGGTTCCGGCGCAGGGCAACATCGCCCAGCAGATCTTCTGGTACACCGCCTTCACCGCCGACATGGTGAAGCCTGGCCTGCCGGTCATGAACGACGATGGCACGCCGAAGTGGCGCATGGCCCCATCGCCGCATGGCGTCTACTGGAAGGACGGCATGAAGCTCGGCTACCAGGACGTCGGGTCGTGGACGCTGATGAAGTCGACGCCCGAAGACCGGGCGAAGGCGGCCTGGCTCTATGCCCAGTTCGTGACATCGAAGACCGTGGACGTGAAGAAGAGCCATGTCGGCCTGACCTTCATCCGCGACTCCACGATCCACGACAAGAGCTTCACCGAACGCGCACCGAAGCTCGGCGGCCTGATCGAGTTCTATCGTTCGCCAGCCCGTGTGCAGTGGTCGCCGACCGGCACCAACGTGCCTGACTATCCGAAGCTGGCACAACTCTGGTGGCAGGCGATCGGCGATGCGTCGTCGGGCGCCAAGAGCGCGCAGGAAGCGATGGACTCGCTCTGCGCCGAGCAGGAAAAGGTCATGGGCCGCATCGAGAAGTCCGGCGTCCAGGGTGACATCGGGCCGAAGCTCGCCGAGGAACATGATCTCGCTTACTGGAATGCCGACGCGGTCAAGGCCGGCAATCTCGCGCCTCAGCTGAAGATCGAGAACGAGAAGGAAAAGCCGCAGACCATCAACTATGACGAGCTGGTCAAGAGCTGGCAGAAGTAAGACGGTCTATGCGGGCGTTCGCGCCCGTGTGAAACAGGGGAGACGGCGCGTTGCCGTCTCCCTTCTTTGTATCAAGGCGGAGGACGTTGGGATGAGCGGTTTTGTGCTGGCCATCGACCAGGGAACGACATCGACCCGGGCGATCCTGTTCGACAAGGACATGACAGTCGCCGGCAGCGGGCAGAAGGAATTCACCCAGCACTATCCGGCCTCCGGCTGGGTCGAGCACGACCCGGAAGAGATCTGGGCAAGCGTCGTGACGACGGTGAAGGCCGCACTGAAAAAGGCCGGCTGTACGGCTGCCGATGTCGTGGCCATCGGCATCACCAACCAGCGCGAGACCGTCGTCATCTGGGATAGGGCGACGGGCAAACCGATTCACAACGCGATTGTCTGGCAGGATCGGCGCACCGCGCCGCTTTGCCAGAAGCTCAAGAAACAAGGGCTGGAAAAGAAATTCACGCGCAAGACCGGCCTGCTGCTCGATCCCTATTTTTCGGGCACCAAGATCGCCTGGATGCTGGACAAGGTGAAAGGCGCAAGGAAGCGGGCCGAGAAGGGCGAATTGCTGGCCGGCACCATCGACAGTTTTCTGATCTGGCGGCTGACCGGCGGCAAGGTGCACGCCACCGATGCCACCAACGCGTCCCGCACGCTCGTCTACAACATCGCCGAGAATGCTTGGGACGACGAACTGCTTTCCATCCTGCGCATTCCAGCCGCGATGTTGCCCGAGGTCAAGGATTGCGCCGATGAATATGGAATCACAGAGAAAAGCCTCTTTGGCGCCGAGATCAGAATCCTCGGCGTCGCCGGCGACCAGCATGCCGCAACCATCGGGCAGGCCTGCTTCGAGCCGGGTATGATGAAATCCACCTACGGCACAGGCTGTTTTGCGCTGCTCAACACCGGCAGCGATCTGGTGCGCTCGAAGAACCGGCTGCTGACGACCATCGCCTATCGGTTGAACGGCAAGACCACCTACGCGCTGGAAGGCTCGATCTTCATTGCCGGGGCCGCCGTGCAATGGCTGCGCGATGGCATCAAGGTGATCGGCAAGGCCGAACAGAGCGGCAGGCTGGCGGCGGAGGCCGATCCGACCCAGAATGTCTATCTGGTGCCGGCTTTTGTCGGGCTCGGCGCGCCGCATTGGGACGCCGGGGCGAGGGGCGCGATCTTCGGGTTGACCCGCAATTCCGGCCCGGCGGAGTTCGCCCGCGCCGCTCTGGAATCTGTCGCATATCAGACCCGCGACCTGCTGGATGCGATGCGCAAGGACTGGAAGGGCGCCTCCGCCAAGACCGTGCTCAGGGTCGATGGCGGCATGGTGGCGTCGGACTGGACCATGCAGAGACTGGCCGACATTCTCGACGCGCCGGTCGATCGGCCGACCATACTGGAGACGACCGCTCTGGGAGCGGCCTGGCTCGCCGGTTCGAGAGCCGGCGTGTGGCCGAAGGCGCGAGAATTCGCAAAAAGCTGGGCGCTGGAGCGGCGCTTTCAGCCGGAGATGGACGCTTCCAGCCGTGCGGCGAAACTGTCGGGCTGGCGCGATGCCGTGCGCAGGACACTGAGCACCTAAAAAAGCCCGCGCCATTTTGGCGCGGGCCTTCTACTCACAAGCATACGCTACTCATACGCCACTCACACTATCCGCGGATCAGTACGGCGAGCGGCACTCCTGGCGCGGCCCATTGTACGGCTGGAAGGTGTTGTCCGATGCCCGGTAGCTCTTGTAGCGGTCGTAGCACCACTGGACGTGCGAGTTGCCTTCATAGACACGATTGCTCTCGCTGTTGACGATCGCACCGGTGATCAATGCGCCAGTCGCGAAAGCGGCAAGCGGGAACCAGTAATCGCCATGGCGGCGGTAACCGCGACGGTATTCACGATAGCCGCGATGGCCGTTCCAATAACTTCCACCATCATAGTTTCGCGCAAAGTTACGATTGCGGTTGAAGTTGCGGTTGCTGAAGTTTCGATTGCCGTGGCGGTTGTTCATCCAGGGCTTGTAGTCGACGTTCTGTGCATCGCTAGAAGCTGATGACGTCCGCGGCACAAACATCTGGGCTGCTTCCGCCGGCATGGCGGCCGCCGCGGCAAAAGATATTGATAGCGTGGTCGCCAGTATACCCGTTGCGAGCTTGTTCATGGTCTTCTCCTTCGAAAGGGTGATTGACGTCCCTTGTGGCGAGGTAACGAGCGATCTTACCGATGGTTCCTCATGAACCGCCAAGTTGCTGATTTGTAATGTTTCTCGGTTGGGTCGGCAGCCCATCGAAAAGTTCTGCCGGCTGCTCGGGGGATTTGGAGCCTTCGGGGCGTCTTATCAGGCGAAGTGACCATGCTTGAAACAGCTGGCCTTTTGACGCTCTTTTCCGGTTGACCGGTCGCGGCACTCTCCCTATGTTCCGCGCAATTTCGAGGGCGGCCTTTTCGAGCCCGCGGGAGCGCGTAGCTCAGCCGGTAGAGCAACTGACTTTTAATCAGTAGGTCATGGGTTCGAATCCCATCGCGCTCACCATCGTCAAATGTCTTGCCAGCGGTTTTGATTTGTCCGTGTATCTTGTCGCACTCAACGACTGTTCAGATGCTTCATGACAGGTGCACGTCCAAAACGGCGGCTTTCTTGGCGATCAGCCCTTCCAGATCCGCGTCGGATCGCTTCGTGCCCGTCCGTTCGCGCAGCAACGAGATCACGGCGCTCATCGAAAGCCGCGCCGTGCGATCGCTCAGGATGGCGTCCACCGCGCCGGCAACATCGGGGGTCTCGGTCGGTGCTCGCATAATCGGTTCCTTTCTGTTCAGGTCGGCCTCGGCGCCGTTGGCCGGTCCCCTTACGCCGCGGTCGAAGATGACGGCCAAGCCGTTCTTCACAGCGAGGGAGGCGACCATGTCGTCGAGGTCGTGATCGGAAAGCGCTGGCTCAGAAGGATCAGGTTTCAGGGTTCTGCGGATCACTCGGGCAGCCTGGTCCGTGGACACAAAGCCGAAATGCCGTTTTCTGGCCTCGACATATTGCTCGATGATCATACTCAGACGCCGGGCTGCGATATCCCTGGGTTCCTGCATCTGGGCCTCCTTCGACCGCCGTAAGCGCAAGGTCGGCGGCAACAACAGGAAATAGGGCGGCTGCATCGAGCCAAACAGGGGACGGATCGATCATTCGCCGCACCTTCCAATGATTCCGGAACGATCCCGGCCCTGATGCATTTTGGCTCTATGACCAGCTTATTGAGGGACGCCGGGACATGAAGATCGCCCATGTCGCGCCGCTGTACGAATCGGTGCCGCCAAGACTGTACGGGGGTACCGAGCGCATCATCTCATACCTTACCGAAGCGCTCGTCGACCTCGGCCACGAGGTGACCTTGTTCGCCAGCGGCGATACGAAGACCTCGGCCAAGCTCGTGCCGTGCCGCGAAAGGGCGCTTCGTCTCGATCCCCGCCCGCTGAAGTCGGAGATCGCGGCGCATCTGTCCATGCTCGACGAGGTGAGGAAACGCGCCGACGACTTCGACGTCGTTCATTTCCATCTCAGCCATTTCCTGCATTTCCCGTTTTTCCGCGATATGCCGCAACGCACGGTGACGACCCCGCATGGCAGGTTGGATTACGTGGATCTCGCGCAGGCCTATGACCGGTTTCCGCGGTTCCCCATGATTTCCATATCCCGCAGCCAGCGGGCGCGGTTCGCGTCCGCCAATTGGCTGGCGACAATCCATCACGGGTTGCCGCTTGGGCTTTATGAGCCCGATTTCGAAGCGGGCTCGGACGGCACCTACCTTGCGTTTCTCGGCCGAATGTCGCGCGACAAGCGGCCGGATCGGGCGATCGAGATCGCCCGCCGCACCGGCCTGAAACTGAAGCTCGCCGCCAAGGTCGGCGATGGCGACCGCGCGTATTTCGAGGAAGTCGTGCAGCCGCTGATCGATGGCGACCGGGTCGAATATGTTGGCGAGATCGGCGAGGACCAGAAGGCCAGGTTCTTGGGCAATGCGGCCGCCTTGCTGTTCCCCATCGATTGGCCCGAACCCTTCGGGCTTGCGGTGATCGAGGCCATGGCCTGCGGAACCCCGGTCATGGCCTGGAGTTGCGGCGCCATGCCCGAGATCATCGATCACGGGGCCACCGGCTTTGTCGTCGAGACCATCGAGGATGCCGTCGCCTCGATGCCTGCTCTCCTGCAACTCGACAGGCGACGAATAAGAACGGCCTTCGAAAGGCGGTTTTCGGCCGACAGAATGGCCAGGGATTATGTCGCGGCTTATTCGCGGCTGAACGATGGTCTCGAAGAAAGCAGAGCTTCGTAGACCTTCACCCGTTCGGAAACCAACACGGGACAATCTTCTTGACCATAACCCAACTCGACGAGCGCAAGCTCGATCCTGCAATCGCACTGGCTTCACTCGACGAAACCGCGCCCCGGGAGCCGCATCGGCTTTACGCCCTCAAGCACGGTGACTGCTTTGCCGTCGCCGATGCCTATGGCGACATACGCGGTGCCGGCGACGGCTTCTTCCGTGACGACACGCGGATGCTCTCCGAATTTCGCCTGACCGTCGGCGGACGGTCGCTGTCATTGCTTGGCGCATCGCTTAGCCAGGACAACGTCCTGTTCACGAGCAATCTGACCAACCTGCCGATCGAGAGCGCCGCTGGCCGACAGATTCCGCAAGGTGCCCTTCATATCGAGCGGGTCAGACTGCTGTGGCAGGAAAGACTGTATGAACGCATAACGCTCTCCAACTACAGCCGAGAGCATTCGACCATTCTTTTGTCACTGCGCTTCGGTGTCGATTTCCGCGACATGTTCGAGGTTCGGGGTTCGACTCGTCCCAAGCGGGGAACTGCCCACACGGCCGAGATCGATCGGAACTCGGTCGTGCTGCGCTATGAAGGCCTGGACAAGGTGGTGCGCACGTCCGCGATATCGTTTTCGCAGACCCCCGATCAATTGACCTCCGAGCGGGCGGATTTCTTCATCGCGATCACCAAGCGTAGCAGCCAGACGCTTTACGTGGAAGTGGGCGGCGAGACGACAGACCGGCCCGAAAGCGGCCGGTTCCGGGCCGCCGCCGCCCGCGCCCGTTTCGGCATGCGCGCCAAGCGCCGGCATGGCGCGACGCTGCACAGCTCGGGCCGCGTTTTCAATGATTGGATGGAACGCGCCCGCGCGGACGTGGCGTTGCTCACGACGGAATTGGCGACCGGCCCTTACCCCTATGCCGGCATTCCATGGTTTTCCACCGCCTTCGGCCGGGACGGGGTGATTTCCGCCTTGCAGATGCTTTGGCTCAATCCAGGCCTGGCCCGCGGCGTGCTTGCGTTTCTGGCGCAGCACCAGGCGACCGAGACCTCTCTCTTCAGCGATTCCGAACCCGGCAAGATCATGCACGAGACGCGCAAGGGCGAGATGGCGGCGCTCAGCGAACTGCCGTTCGGCCGCTACTATGGCGGTGTCGACACGACGCCGCTCTACATCCATCTCGCCTGCGCCTATGCCGAACGCACGGGAGACACGGCTTTCATCGACAGCCTTTGGCCATCGCTGTGCGCGGCGGCCGAGTGGATCGAAACAGCGAGCCGTTCCACAGGGTTCCTCACCTACCAGCGCGCCGCGGAATCAGGGCTTGCCAACCAGGGGTGGAAGGACAGTTTCGATTCCGTCTTCCATGCCGACGGCCGCATTCCAAAAGGACCGATCGCGCTGGTCGAGGTCCAGGGCTACGTCTTCGCGGCGTTCCAGGGATTGGCAAAGCTTGCGCGGTTGCGCGGCGAAGAGGAGCGGGCGCAGGATTGGGAAATGCGCGCGGATGCCATTCGCCAACACGTCGAACGCCACTTCTGGATCGAAGACCTCGGCTATTATGCATTGGCGATCGATGGCGATGGCCAGCCCTGCAAGGTGCGCACGTCCAATGCCGGTCACCTGCTCTATGTCGGCCTTCCCAGTTCGGATCGCGCACGCATGGTCGCCGACCAGTTGCTGTCGGCTTCGTTCCATTCCGGCTGGGGACTGAGAACGCTGGCCGACGACGCGATCTTCTTCAATCCGATGTCCTATCATAACGGGTCGATCTGGCCGCACGACACCGCGATCTGCGCGGCCGGACTGGCACGATACGGGATCCGCGACAGCGTGGTGCGGTTGATGAGCGGAACCTTCGAATCCGCGGTTCACTTCAACATGCGGCTGCCCGAACTGTTCTGTGGTTTCACGCGCGCGGCCGGCGAAGCGCCGATCGCCTATCCGGTGGCCTGCCTGCCGCAGGCCTGGTCCGCGGGCTCCGCCTTCATGCTCATGCAGGCCTGCCTGGGCCTCCAGATCGACGGCCGGACCAACGAAATTCACGTGACCCAGCCGCGCTTGCCGATCGGTATCGACAACCTCGTCCTTCGCCATCTCTCGGTAGGAGATGTGGCGGTGGATCTGACGTTTCAACGCGTGGGAGATCGTGTCGGCGCCTTCCTCGCCGATGCGCATGAGGGTCTGGTCCCTCTGGTGGTCAGGAGCTGAAAAATCGGAACCATCAGGGGTCCGGAACGTTGGATTGCCATGCCAAGGATGCTGGAGTTCCTGTCGGTGGATTTGCCGCATCGCATTGAAAGGTAATCAATTCGAAATGCCCGACAACAGTTCGTATCTGGTCGTCCCTTCGGCTGCAACGTGGCTCTTCATCATCGCAATTGTCGGTACCTTGTGCATCGCCCTGACGCTGGCGGTTTCGCGGGCGAATCGGGCCAGAAACGCGAAGCGCACTCGCCTCGAAGCAGGGCTCGCCCGCAGTCCGCTGCCGGAATTCGAAAAGAATGGGCAATCCGCTACCGCCGCGCTCGTCCAATGGTCGCCGGAAACCTTGCGTCACATTCTGGCGAAGGAACTTCCGGACGCGCAGGTGATCGTGGTCTCGAACCGTGAACCCTATATCCACAACCGCAACGGCGACGAAATCCAGCTGGTCGTGCCCGCCAGCGGCTTGGTCTCGGCCCTGGAGCCGATTACGCGCGCCTGTGCCGGCACATGGATCGCCTATGGGGGCGGCTCGGCCGATGCACTTGTCGTCGATGAAAATGACCGCGTCGAGGTGCCGCCGGAAAATCCTTCCTATACGTTGCGCCGCGTCTGGCTGAGCGAGGAAGAACTGCAGGGCTATTATCTGGGCTTTGCCAATGAAGGGCTCTGGCCGCTGTGCCACATTGCCTTCACCCGCCCGACCTTCCGCGCTTCGGACTGGGAGGCCTATGAGGCGGTCAATCGCAAATTCGCCGAGACGGTTGTCGCCGAGGCCCGCAACGAACGGCCGATCGTTCTGGTCCAGGACTATCATTTCGCGTTGTTGCCGCGGATGATCCGGGAGCGCCTGCCGGAAGCGATCATCATCACCTTCTGGCACATTCCATGGCCGAACTCCGAGGTCTTCAGCATCTGCCCATGGCGCGAGAAGATTCTCGAAGGGCTGCTTGGCAGTTCAATCGTCGGCTTCCACACCCAGTTTCATTGCAACAACTTCATCGACAGCGTCGACCGCTTCCTGGAGAGCAGGATCGAGCGCGAGGATTCCGCCATCTCCTATGGCGGCCAGATCAGCCTGGTTCATGCCTATCCGATTTCGATCGAATGGGACCCGGCGCGACAGGCCAAGCTGCCCGATGTGGCGCAATGCCGCCGGCTTGTTCGTGAGAAATTCGGGCTGGCGGATGATGTCAGGCTGTGCGTCGGCGTCGAACGTCTCGACTACACCAAGGGCATCCTCGATCGCTTTACCGCACTCGATGAGCTGCTGACGCTCCATCCGGAATGGATTGGCAAGGTCGCCTTCCTGCAGATCGCGGCCCCCAGCCGCGGAAGCTTGCCCGCATATCAACAGCTGCACGAGGAATGTCTGCGCCAAGCCGAGGACCTCAACCGGCGCTATGGCCGTGACGGCTACACTCCCGTCCTCATGGTGACGGAGCATCATTCGCAGGATCAGGTCTACGAAATCTACCGGGCGGCCGACGTGTGCATGGTCACAAGCCTGCATGACGGCATGAACCTGGTGGCCAAGGAGTTTGTCGCGGCGCGCGATGACGAACAAGGTGTCCTCCTGCTGAGCATGTTCGCCGGCGCCTCGAAGGAATTGCTGGAGGCGCTGATCGTCAACCCCTACGACGCCACGATGATGGGAGACGCCTTGTTGCAGGCTTTGACGATGTCGGCGGATGAGCAGCGGCAGCGCATGCAACGGATGCGTGAGATCGTTCGCGAGAACAATGTCTATCGGTGGGCAGGCAGCATGCTTCTCGATGCCGCGCGCTTGCGCAAACGCGTTGCGGTCGATCGCGCCGTCGGCGCGGCCCCGACGTCATCAGGCAATGTGATATCGCTGCTTGATCGCAGACGCGTGGCGGCGCTGTGATGTCGTCCTTGCCAAAACTGTCCGCGCCTGAAGTCCCCAGAGGGCCGTGGTGCCTTTTCCTGGATATTGACGGCACGCTTCTGGAACATGCCGCGCATCCCGACGCGGTGGTTGTCAGCGATGAGCTGCGTACGCTGTTGGCGGGGCTCGAATTGCAATTGGACGGAGCCCTGGCGTTCATCACGGGACGGTCGATCGCCGCGGTCGACCATCTCTTCCAGCCCCTAAGATTGCGCGCCGCCGGGCTCTATGGGCTTGAGCACAGGCTCACGCGTGACGGTCCGGTGGAGGCGGCTGGCGAGCCGGCCGACATTGCCGCGCTTGCCGAGGAAGTCGAAGCGGAACTGGCCAGCGCGGACGTCTATATCGAGCGCAAGGGTCCGATCCTGGCAATCCACACACGCGCGGCGCCGCACTTGTTGCAGCGCGCGACGCAACTGGTCGAACAGGCGCTGGAGAGGTTGCCCGTGGGATATCGGGTGCTGGCGGGTAATGCCGGCGTTGAATTGATGCCGCTGGAGGCAGCGAAGGGCGCGGCAATCAGGCGCTTTTTGGATCTGCCGGCTTTCGAGGGGAAGCGGCCAGTGTTTCTGGGCGACGACACGTCCGACGAGAACGGGTTCGAGGCCGTCAATGAGATGGACGGCATTTCGATTCGCATCAAACCGCGCGGGCCGACAGCAGCGCGATACACGCTTGCCGGCGTGGACGAGGCCTTGGCCTGGCTGGGTGCGGTAAGCCTCGCTCAGGTCCGCTGAGGCGGCTCAGCCTTCCCCGAAAACAAGAGAAACATTGCCGCCGGCGTGACGCTCGAGGCGGCCGGCGAGATCAAGTTCCAGGAGCACCATGAAGACTTGGGCGGGGTGCAGACCGGTGTGGCGAATGATTTCATCGACTGGCACGGGTGTCGGCCCCAGTGTCTCGATCACCTTGGCGCGGTCGCTCTCGCCCGGTGGCGGGGTGGCTGAAAAGTCAGGCGGATCTTCAAACGGCGGCACCTCGGGCGCGCGCATTCCGGTCAGCGGCGCGATCGCCCGGGAAATGTCTGAAGCTTCCGTCACCAGCGTGGCGCCGTCCTTGAGCAGGCCATTGGTTCCGGCGGCGCGCGGATCGAGCGGGGAACCGGGTACCGCGAAGACCAGCCGGCCCATCTCGCCGGCAAGCCTGGCGCTGATCAGCGAACCTGAGCGCTGCGCTGCTTCAATCACGACCAATCCAAGCGCAGCACCGGCGACAAGGCGGTTGCGGCGCGGAAAATCCTGGGCGCGCGGCTGCCAGCCGAACGGCATTTCCGACAGGATGGCGCCGCGCTCGGCAATGTCATCGCACAGGCCGGCATTTTCGGGCGGGTAGGGCAGGTCGAGCCCGCCGGCGAGCACTCCGACCGTACCGGTCGAGAGGCTGCCCTGATGCGCCGCCGTATCGATGCCACGTGCCAGGCCGGAGATGATGCCGTAGCCGTCCCTTCCGAGATCGGCGGCCAGCATGCGCGCCATCTTGATGCCGGCAAGCGACGCGTTGCGCGCGCCGACGATCGCGACCCCAGGCAACCGGAACACCGCGGCATTGCCCTTGATCGCCAGCAGCGGCGGCGGATTGTCCATGCTGCGCAGCAACGGCGGATAGTCTGCCTCGCCAATGCCGACAAAGCGTGCACCGATCCGTCGTGCGGCTTCCATCTCGGCCTCGGCTTCGGCAATGGAAGGGATGCGCACGATCCGGTTGGCGCCGCCGGAGATCATCAGTTCCGGCAGCATTTCCAATGCGACTTCCGCCGAACCGAAGCGGTTGATCAAGTCGCGAAAGGAGGCCGGGCCGACATTCGGAGTACGGATCAGCCGTAGCCAGCTCAGCCGCTGGCGATCGCTGAGACGCGGCCCTGCGGCCGGTTCGCTCACCCCTTGGCTCCGATTTTGCCCTCGGTGCCGGCAAGCAGCCGCGAGATGTTGGCTCTATGCTTGATGAAAACAATGATGCTCATGACCACGAACAGGGCGGCAATCTGGGGTGTGCTCATGAAATAGAGGACGATCGGGACGACGACGGCCGCGGCCAGCGCCGCCAGCGAGGAGAAGCGGAACAAGAAAGCCATCACCAGCCAGACGACGGCGAAGATCAGTGCCACCTGCCAGGCGAGGCCGATCAGCACACCGAGATAGGTGGCGACGCCCTTGCCGCCTTTGAAGCCCAGCCAGACAGGGAAGAGGTGACCGAGAAAGGCGCCAAGGCCGGCCCAGACCGCCGTCTCGGGCGCGAAATGGCCGGCGATCAAAACGGCAGCGGTGCCTTTCAGCGCGTCGAGCAGCAAGGTCGCGGCGGCAAGCCCCTTGTTGCCGGTGCGCAGCACGTTGGTGGCGCCGATATTGCCGGAACCGATCTTGCGCACGTCGCCGAGGCCGGCGGCGCGGGTGAGCAGCAGGCCGAACGGAATTGAGCCCAGCAGATAGCCGAAAACCAGTGCCAGGATCAGGCCGTAAGTCATTGGTTCCCCCGCATTTCCCCCAACCATACCCCACGTGACATGGCCCTGCCGGTTCAGGCTGCAAACACTGTGCGGCCCGCCACCAGCGTTTGCAAGACCTTGCCTTGCAGCCGCGCCCCTTCGAAACAGGTGTTCTTCGAGCGCGAACGAATGCCGCTTTCACTGACGATCCAGGGTTCGTCCAGATCGACAAGCGCAAGGTCCGCAATGGCACCCGGCTTCAGCGTGCCGCCTGGCAATCCAAAAAGCCTCGCCGGCGCGGTGGACAAGGTTTCGATCAGCCTGAGCAACGGCACATCGCCATTGTGGTAGAGGCGCAAGGCCGCGCCCAGCAGGGTTTCGAGGCCGATGGCTCCTGCTGCCGCGTCGGCGAAGGGCAGGCGTTTGGTGTCGACATCCTGCGGATCATGCGAGGAGACGATGATGTCGACCGTTCCGTCCTTCACCGCCTCGATGACAGCCAGCCGGTCTTCCTCGGCCCGCAGCGGCGGCGTCAGGCGAAAGAAGGTGCGATACTCGCCGACGTCGTTTTCGTTGAGCGACAGATTGTGGATCGAGACGCCCGACGTCACCGCCGCGCCATCGGCCTTCGCCCGCGCCATGGCGCTTGCGGCCATCGCCGTCGAGATCTTCGCCGCATGGTATGAACCGCGCGTCAGCCGCGCCAGCGCAAGGTCCCGCTCGAGCGGGATGGATTCGGCTTCACGCGGAATGCCGGAAAGGCCGAGCCAGCTGGCGTACAGGCCTTCATTCATGACGCCGGACGAGCCGAGGTCGGCATCCTGCGTTTCGTGGACGATGGTGGCGCCGAAGTCGCGGGCATAGGTCAGCGCGCGGCGCATCACCAGTGCGCTCGATATGGTGTGCCGGCCATCGGTGAAGGCGACGGCGCCTGCCTCGCGCAGCAGGCCGAACTCCGTCATCTCGCGGCCGTGGAGGCCCTTGGTGATGGCGGCGGCCGGAAAGATGTTGACGACGGCCGTATCCTTGGCGGTGCGCAGCACGAATTCGACCAGCGCCACATTGTCGATCACCGGGTCGGTGTCGGGCATCATGACGATCGACGTCACCCCGCCGGCGGCCGCGGCGATGCTTGCCGAAGCGATGGTTTCGCGATGCTCGCCGCCCGGTTCGCCGATGAAGACGCGGCCGTCGATCAAACCCGGGATAATCGCCTTGCCGGCACAGTCGATTGCCGTGGCGCCGTCGGGGACGCCCTGGTTCAGCGCCGCCTTGCCCGCGGCAACGATTTTCTTGCCATCGACGATGACGGAGCCCACTTCGTCGATCCCGCGCGAAGGGTCGACGATGCGGGCACGTTCAAAGACCGTGATGCTCATGCGCCGCGGCCCTCTTGATTACGGCCCTCTTGATTACGACGCGGATCGAGCAGCGCTTCCATCACCGCCATGCGCACGGCGACGCCCATCTCCACCTGTTCCTGGATGACGCTTTGCGGGCCGTCGGCGATTTCGGAGGCGATCTCGACCCCCCGGTTCATCGGGCCAGGATGCATGACCAGAGCATCGTCCTTGGCCGCCTTGAGCTTTTCGGCATCGAGGCCGAAATAGCGGAAATATTCGCGCACCGACGGCACGAACGCGCCTTCCATGCGCTCGCGCTGCAAGCGCAACATCATCACCACATCCGCGTCCTTGAGGCCTTCCGCCATCGATCGGCAAACGATCACGCCCATCCTGTCGATGCCCGACGGCAGCAGCGTCGAGGGCGCCACCACCCGCACCTGTGCGCCAAGCGCGTTGAGCAGCATGATGTTGGAGCGCGCCACGCGCGAATGCAGGATATCGCCGCAGATCGCCACGATCAGCTTCGACAGCGGACCCTTGGCGCGGCGAATGGTGAGCGCGTCGAGCAGCGCCTGTGTCGGGTGTTCATGGGCGCCGTCGCCGGCATTGACCACAGAGCAACCGACCTTCTGCGCCAGAAGGGCCGCGGCGCCCGCCGACTGGTGGCGGATGATCAATATGTCGGGCCGCATGGCGTTCAGTGTCATCGCGGTGTCGATGAGCGTTTCGCCCTTCTTCACCGAAGAACTCGCCACCGACATGTTCATGACATCGGCGCCAAGCCGCTTTCCGGCCAGCTCGAACGAGGACTGCGTGCGGGTCGAGGCTTCGTAGAAGAGGTTGATCTGGGTTCGGCCGCGCAGGGTCGAGGTCTTTTTCTCGGATTGCCGCGAGATCGCGACGGCCCGATCCGCCCTGTCGAGCAGCAGCTCGATGTCGGCGGGCGAAAGATCGCTGATGCCCAGAAGATGGCGGTGAGGATAGAGTGGCAGGGACGAAGCGTCGGTCATCTCAAGGGGCTGCTATAGGGTGCGGATTTCGCGCCCGCAAGCGCCTGCCTTGGATTGGGGCCGTTCTCCTCAATTTTTTCGTGTAGATAGCCGATTAAACCGGCCGGTATTTTCATCGCGCGCGCGGCAACGCTTGGCTATATCTAGCCGATGGCCTTGGATTCGTGGCTTTCGGACGATAAGGGCCTTTCTACCGATAGAGGATTGGGCGTGACCGACGACGTAACGAACCAGCCGCCGCCGCTGACGGGCGGCAACGCCTGGCGAGGCGATCCGTTGCTGATCCAGCTTGCCGAGCGCTTTTCGGATCCGGTGCGCAAGGATCTCGACGGGCTCGGCCGTTTCGTGCTCACGCAGGAAGCGCAGGAACTGGCGCGCCTGGCCAATGTCGAGACGCCGAAACTCAGGACGCATGATCGCCAGGGACGGCGCATCGACCTGGTCGAATTCCATCCTGCCTACCACGCCTTGATGCGCCGCTCGGTGGCCAACGGGCTGCACTCCTCGGTCTGGGAAAATGGCGACGCCGAGATCGGCCGCCGCCATCAGGTGCGGGCCGCCCGTTTCTACCTGACGGCGGAACTCGAGACCGGGCACCTGTGCCCCATCACCATGACCAGCGCCTCGCTGGCAGCGCTGATGGCCAGCCCAAAGCTGTTTCGTGAATGGGCGCCGCGGGTGACGACGCGCAAATACGACCAGAGCCAGAAGCCGCCGGTCGAGAAGACCGGGCTGACGCTCGGCATGGGCATGACCGAGAAACAGGGCGGCACCGATGTGCGCGCCAATGTGACCAGGGCGGAACGTGTCGGCAACGGCTTCTACCGCCTGACGGGACACAAATGGTTCATGTCGGCGCCGATGTCGGATGCCTTCCTGGTGCTGGCGCAGGCGCCGGAGGGGCTGTCCTGCTTCCTGGTGCCACGTGTGCTCGGCGACGGGTCGGGCAATGGCTTTCGCTTCCAGCGGCTGAAGGACAAGCTCGGCAACCGCTCCAACGCGTCTTCCGAGGTGGAATTCGTCAACGCCATCGGCGAGATGGTCGGCGAGCCCGGCGCCGGCGTGAAGACGATCATGGACATGGTGACGCTGACGCGCCTCGACTGCGCGGTGGCGTCCTCGGCGATCATGCGGGCGGGGCTGGCCGAGGCGATCCATCATGCCCGCCATCGCCAGGTGTTCGGCTCGACCCTGATCGAACAGCCTTTGATGCAGCGCGTGCTGGCCGACATGGCGCTCGATGTCGCCGCTGCGACCGCCCTGTCATTCCGACTGGCCCGTTCCTTCGACGAGGCGGCGAGCGATCGCGGCGAGGCGGCATTCGCCCGCGCCATGACGCCGGTCGTCAAATACTGGGTCTGCAAGATCGCGCCGCCGCTGCTCTACGAGGCGATGGAGTGCCTCGGCGGCAATGGCTATGTCGAGGAAGCGCCGCTCGCCCGCTACTACCGCGAGGCGCCCGTCAACGCGATCTGGGAAGGATCGGGCAATGTGATGGCGCTCGATGTGCTGCGCGTGCTTGGCCGCGCGCCGGGCCTCTTCGAAGAAGTGCTGGCCGGCATCGACCGTGACCTTGGCGCCGGCGGGCGCGGCACGATTGGCGTTTTGAAGGCGGCCATGCAGGTGGCTTCGACGGACGAGGGCTCGGCTCGGCTGCTGACGGAACAACTGGCGCTGTCGGCCGCGGCCGCCGAGTTGCGCCGGCTGGGGGCAGGGCGAATTGCCGATGCCTTCGTGGAGACGCGGCTCGCCGGCCAATGGCGCAACACCTACGGCATGATTGATGCCCGTCACGACGCCCGCATGATCATCGATACGCTCTACCCACCGGTGAACTGACCGCGACGCCATTCATTTTCGAGGCACGTCGATGGAGTCTTCACCGGCCGGGTCGTCGCCGTTAACCTTAACAAATGGTTTCGATTGCGACGGCGAAGCGCAAAGCCCACTGTCATTCCTGGCGAAACAGGAATCACGATGCGACACGTATTGACCTCCTTTCTGTCGGCGCACTGGGCGATCGTTTTCGCCTTGCTGGCGCTCATCTGCATCGACGGAAACCGAGGTGTGGCGGCGGCGCTTGGCTTACTCGGAGTGACCGCCGAGGGCGCGCGGGCCGTCAATCTGGAGAACATTGTCGTGGTCGCTCCGCTGGCGACCGCATTGCTGGTCGTGGCGGTGCTGTTCTTCTGGGCCTTTGTCGATTCGCTGATCAGCGACGCGTCCAGCCCGGGCGCCGACAGCGTCGTTCGCATCGCCTTTATCTCTGCTTCGGGCTTAATGTCGGTGATCCTGATCGGCGGCGCGGCACAGGGTATCAACGGCCTGTTCATGGTGGTGGCCGTGCAATTGGCCGCACTTCTGGCCTCCTATGTCGCGATGCTCGCCGAACGGCGTTCGGTAGCCGCGTTGGATGAGGACGATTTCCACGCAACGGCGCACAACATGGCAAAAGCCGCGGCGCATAACTCACTGCTATCCCTGATATCGGGCCGTGCCGGGCCGGCCAGGAAGGGAGGCCGCTGATGCGCTACATCTTCGCATTGTGGGCGGCGCCGATGGCGCTGTTCTGGGGCTGGTTCTACCTGTCGCTCAACGACATGAATTTCGGCTATGTGATGCTGACGCGCCAACTGCACGACTTCGTGTTCCAGCTCTACGGGCAGATGCTCGGCATCGATCCCGCCATCATCCCGGGCATGGTGGCGAAGGCCTGCGTCTTCGACGGCCTGCTGCTGATGGCGATATGGGCGTTTCGCAGGCGCCGCGAGATCTTCGGCTGGGTCAGGCGGCGCTGGACGGGTCCGATTCCGTTCGAGCGGCTGCATCGAGCGACTGAAGCCGGTCCAAAACTCCCTGCAGAATAAAGGCGGCCGCCGCCGAATCGATCTTGCCGGCGCGTTTGGCGCGCGAGAAATCCATCTCGATCAGCGTCCGTTCGGCCGCGACGGTCGATAGCCGCTCATCCCAGAACACGAAGGGCAGGTCGCTTAGCTGCGCCATGTTGCGCACGAAGGCGCGCGATTTCTGTGCGCGCGGACCTTCCGACCCATCCATGTTGATCGGCAATCCGATCGCCACCGCACCGACATTCTCCTTCTTCAGCAACGCCAAAAGGACGGCGGCGTCGAGCGAGAATTTCCTCCGCATGATGACCGGACGCGGATGAGCGAAGGAGAAACCCCGGTCGGAAACCGCGACGCCGATCGTCTTGTCGCCGAGATCGAGCCCCGCCAGGGTCGTGCCGTTGGCGAGCCGTGCCGGTAGTTGCTCAATCGTGATGACAGCCAACGGATTTCCTTCATCTTTTCGGCGGCACGCATCTTTCCGCATGCGTGGCCGACACTATACCCTTTGATCTCGATACCCTTTGATCTCAGGGCTATCGGCGTTCTATCCTGCGGCAAGGCAAAAATCGAGGAAATGCATTCATGAAACTGACCTGGTACGGCCACTCGGCCTTCCGCATCGAAACCGGTGACGCGAAGGTCCTCATTGACCCCTATCTGATTGGCAACCCGTCCTGGACAGGCGGATGGGAAGGACCGGCCGAAGGGATCACGCATGTCCTGCTGACCCATGGACACAGCGATCATATCAGCGGAGCCGTCGAAGTGCTTGGCAAGAGCGGCGCGCAACTGGTCGCCAATTTCGAGATCTGCATGTACCTGGTCGGCAAGGGCATCAGCGGCGATAAGATCAATCCCGGCAACATCGGCGGCACCGTCGATTGCGGCGGCTTCACCACCACCTTCGTCCAGGCGCTGCACTCCTCCTCGTTTGGCGAAGACGGCGGCAAGAACGTCTATCTCGGCAATCCCGGTGGGCTGGTTCTGCATTTCCCGGAAGACAGGACGCTCTACCACATGGGCGATACCGACATCTTTTCCGACATGGCGCTGATCAACGAATTGCACGAGCCGAAGATCGGCATCGTGCCGATCGGCGACCGCTTCACCATGGGCGGCGCCGTGGCGGCCCTTGCCTGCCGCCGCTTCTTCAAGTTCGACACGGTCATCCCTTGCCATTTCGGCACGTTTCCGATGATCGATCCGACGCCGGAGAAGTTCGAAGCCGGCATGGAAGGGTCCGGCGTCAAGGTGGCCTTGCCGCGGATCGGTCAGACGATTACCATCTAGAAACGGTCAAAGCGGAACAAATCCATGGCGTTGGGGCGATCTCTTTGCGTATCGATGTTTGTCGCGGCGTCGCCCGCGCTTGCCGCCGATGACTTCATCGAAGGCGTCTATCTCCAGTCGGAGGAACTTTGCGCGCAAGCCAAGAAGGATACGCTGCAGACGCTGATCGATGCCGGCAACATCGTTCTTTCGAAGAATGGCCTGCAGGGCGTGGAATACAATTGCGAGTTCCTGCAGATCAGCAAGGCGACACGCTCGCCAAGCTGGGCGGTGACGGCTATCTGCCAGGAGCCAGGCTATGTCTTTCCCGATGTCCTGTCGGTGACGCAGATGAACCCGACGCAGGTCGATCTCGTGTCGGTCCGGCCCATCGACGATGAAAGCGAGGCGAGCGGCAACAGCGGCAGCTATTATCTGTGCGAGGGCATTGCCCCGCCGTGAAGCTGTTTGCCCGATTGTCGGCCGGCGCATGTTGCGCGCCGCGCGCCGCGCCGCTATAGCCCGGACTGGTTTTCCCGAGGCAAGTCCATGTCCGTTGATGTCAAGACAGTGAAGCGCGTCGCGCATCTCGCCCGCATCGCCGTGAGCGAGGAGGATGCCGAACGCATGACCGGCGAGTTGAACGCCATACTGGGCTTCGTCGAGCAGCTGAACGAGGTCGATGTTTCCGGCGTCGAGCCGATGACGTCGGTGACGCCGATGGAGATGAAGAAGCGCGGCGATGTCGTCACCGACGGCAACAAGGCGGCCGACATCGTCGCCAACGCGCCGGCGACCGACGAGAATTTCTTCCTCGTGCCGAAGGTCGTGGAGTAAGGCGCCGATGGCAATCGAGATCGCCGTCGAAACACCGCTGCAGGACGACGTGCGCGGCCTGGTCAAGGAACTCAACGAGACCTTGCTGGAATTGACGCCGGCGGAGCACTGCTATCATCTTACGGTCGAGCAGATGGCGGGCCAGGACACCACCGTTTTCATCGCCCGCGATGAGGGCATCGCCATCGGCTGCGGGGCGCTGAAGCGCCATGGCGACGCCGTTGGCGAGGTCAAGCGCATGTACACGCGGCCTTCGCATCGTGGCCGCAAGATCGGCGCCAGGATCGTCGAGCTGGTCGAGGCGCTGGCGAGGCGGGAAGGGCTGAAGCGGCTGGTGCTGGAGACCGGCGATCGCCATCCTGCCGCCTGGGCCGTCTATGAACGTGCCGGGTTCTCGCGCTGCGGGCCGGTGCTGGATTATCCCGATTCCGAGTGGTCGGTGTTTTACGAAAAGAGCCTTTGATGAGCGACCTGACCCGACTGACGATTTCGCAGGCCCGCGCCAAGCTGCGCGCCAAGGAAATCACCGCGACCGAGCTGACGGAAAGCTACCTCTCGGCTATCGACCGCGCCAATCCGGCGCTCAATGCCTATGTCGCGGTAACCGGCGATAAGGCGCGCGACATGGCCAAGGCATCAGACACCAGGCTGGCCAAGGGCGAGGGCGGCGCGCTGGAAGGCATTCCGCTCGGGATCAAGGACCTGTTCGGCACCGAGGGCGTCCATACTCAGGCCTGCAGCCACGTGCTCGACGGCTTCAAGCCGCGCTATGAATCGACCGTCACATCAAATCTGTGGGCTGACGGCGCTGTCATGTTGGGCAAGCTCAACATGGACGAATTCGCCATGGGCTCGTCCAACGAGACATCCTATTACGGTCCGGTCATCAACCCTTGGCGGCGTTCGCGCCTCGATACGGTGGTGATGCCGACGACGCATCAGGGTGACGGCGGCTTCGTATCGGCTGGCGGCACGAAAACCCAGCGCAGCCTGGACAATGCGCAGCTGGTGCCGGGCGGCTCGTCCGGCGGTTCGGCGACCGCCGTCTCGGCTTTCCTGTGCGCCGGCGCGACGGCGACCGACACAGGCGGCTCGATCCGCCAGCCGGCCGCCTTCACCGGTACCGTCGGCATCAAGCCGACCTATGGCCGCTGCTCGCGCTGGGGCATCGTCGCCTTCGCTTCGTCGCTCGACCAGGCCGGCCCGATTGCGCGTGACGTGCGCGACGCAGCCATCCTGCTCAAGTCGATGGCTTCGGTCGACCCGAAGGACACCACGTCCGTCGACCGGCCGGTGCCGGACTACGAGGCCGCGATCGGCAAGCCGATCAAGGGCATGAAGGTCGGCATTCCCAAGGAGTATCGGGTCGACGGCATGCCTGAAGAGATCGAGGCCCTGTGGCAGAAGGGCATTGCCTGGCTCAGGGATGCGGGCGCCGAGATCGTCGACATCTCCCTGCCGCACACCAAATACGCGCTGCCGGCCTATTACATCGTCGCGCCCGCGGAAGCGTCTTCCAACCTCGCACGCTATGACGGCGTCCGCTATGGTCTGCGCGTGCCGGGCAAGGACATCGTCGAGATGTACGAGAAGACCCGCGCCGCCGGCTTCGGCCGCGAGGTCAAGCGCCGCATCATGATCGGCACCTATGTGCTGTCGGCCGGCTACTATGACGCCTACTATCTGCAGGCGCAGAAGGTGCGCAACCTGATCAAGCGCGACTTCGAAAACGTCTTTGCCGCCGGCGTCGACGTCATCCTGACCCCGGCGACACCGTCGGCCGCCTTCGGCATCGCCGACGAGGACATGGCCGCCGATCCGGTCAAGATGTACCTCAACGACATTTTCACGGTGACCGTGAACATGGCTGGCCTGCCGGGCATCGCGGTGCCCGCCGGCCTCGATCCCAAAGGATTGCCGCTCGGCCTGCAGCTGATCGGCAGGCCGTTCGAGGAAGAGACATTGTTCCAGACCGCCGCCGTCATCGAGCAGGCGGCCGGCACATTCCAGCCGGAGAAATGGTGGTAAGGATTTCGCCCGTCTCGAGGGAGGAGCGATGTTCTACTATCTTTCCAAGGTCTTCTGGTTCTTCATCCAGCCGCTTAACCTGACGATCTTCCTGCTTTTGGCGGGGCTGATCGCCGGGGTGACCGGCCGGCGGCGGCTTGCCGTCACCGGAAGTGCGCTGGCGTTTCTGATCCTTGCGTTGTCGGCCTGGACGTCGCTCGGCGCCATGATGCTCAATCCGCTGGAGGAACGCTTCCCCAAGCCGCCTCTGCCGGCGAAAGTCGACGGCATCGTCGTGCTCGGCGGCGGCTTCGAGGGCGCCATCAACCTCGCGCGTGGCGGCTATGAATTGAGCAGCGGCGGCGATCGCATGGTCGAGACGGCGATCCTTGCCCGGCGCTTCCCGCAGGCCAAAGTGGTCGTGTCGGGCGGAAACGGTTCGCTTTTCCTCGATGGCGAGGGCGACGCCGACACCGCGCCGCGCCTGCTTGGCGCGCTGGGTGTTTCGGCCGATCGCCTCGTTCTCGAGGATAAATCCCGCAACACCTACGAGAATGCGGTCTTCAGCCGCGGACTTGTCGAACCCAAGCCGGGCGAGACCTGGCTGCTGGTGACGTCGGCCTTCCACATGCCTCGCGCCAAGGCGCTGTTCGACAAGGCCGGCTTTCCAACCGTTCCGTGGCCGGTCGACTATCGCACTTCTGGCAAGGAGGGCGTCGGCCTGTTCCGGGACAATGCGGCCGACTCGCTCGAAAATACGACCATGGCGGTCCGCGAGTGGATCGGGCTGTTCGCCTATTGGCTTTCCGGGCGCATAGACCGGCCGTTTCCGGCGCCGGGCGGCTGACCGATGACGGCGCGCCGCGCCGCCGAGAAGAACTGGCGCCGCACCAGCACGGCCAGCAGCAGAAGCGTCGACAGCACGAACACCACCGGATCGACGAACCAGCCGAGATAGCCGATCGAGAAGAAGACGCCGCGCAGGCCCGAGTTGAAATGCTTGCCGGCCAGCATGTTCATCTGCGTCGCGCGCCACACGGCTGTCTCGGTGACCGGGTTGCGCGAGGCTTCGCCATGCGGGATCGGCACGGCGCCGATCAGGATCGAGCAATAGTTGAACAGCCGGTAGGCCCAGCCGAACTTGAAGAAGGAAAAGGCCAGGATCAGCACCAGCCCCAGCACCTTGATCTGAAAAGCCGCCCGATCCGGCACGCCGCCCAGCGGCAGGTCGCTCAGCACCTCGATGACGCGGTCGGACGCACCAAGCAGCGCGAAACAGCCGCCCAGCGCGATCAGCGAACTGGACGCGAAGAACGCGGTTCCCTGCTGCAGGCCGCTCATGATGGCGGTATCGACGATGCGGATCTCGCGCTCGGCCATGGTGCGCATCCAGGCCTCGCGTTGCGCATTCATGGCGGTCGTCAGGGACATGCGGCTGACCAGCTTGCCGTCGGATGCGAGCGTGTGCAGCAGCCATGCGAGGAGGAAAAAGCCCAGCGCCGCGAGATCGGTCGTCGACAGATAGGAGGAATCGCCCATGGTTGAGCTTACCATATCCCGCGATTGCTTCGGTCACCGGCTATGGAGACAGACAACCAATGTCGCTGCCGGAGCAAACAAGGTCGGCAGGCGTTGCGCCGCGATTGTCAAAAGAGCGGAAACATCGGGGGGAATTCCTATATGTAGTCCTCGAAGCGCGCCCCAGGAGACAAAGTGTTCCTTTCGGTTTTCGACCTGTTCAAGATCGGCATCGGCCCTTCGAGCTCGCACACGATGGGGCCGATGACGGCCGCGCGCCGCTTCCTCGACGAGATAGCGGGTGATGATTGGCCGCGCCCCGTAGGCGCCAAGGTCGCCCGCATCGGCGCCAGCCTGCATGGCTCGCTGGCCTATACCGGCATCGGCCATGGCAGCGACCGTGCGGTCATTCTCGGCCTCGCCGGCCAGACGCCGCAAACGGTCGATCCCGACCAGGCCGACGGCATTGTCGCCCGTATCACCGCCGACAGGCGGATTTCACCGCCCGGTCACCCGACCTATCATTTCGACCCGGCCACCGATCTGGTGCTCGACCGCAAGACACCGCTCACCGGTCACGCCAACGGCATGGCATTCCATGCCTACGACGCCGGCGGCCGGCTGCTGCTCAAGCGCATCTATTATTCGATCGGCGGCGGCTTCGTGGTTTCGGGAGAAGAGCTGCAGCGGCTGAAGACCAAGGGCTCGGTCACGACCGAGGGCAGACGAGTGCCGTATCCCTTCAAGAATGCGGCCGAGATGCTGAAGATGGGCGCCAAGAGCGGCCTTTCCATCGCCGAGATGAAGCGCGTCAACGAGGAGACGCAGATGTCGCGCGAGGAACTCGACACCGGCCTCGATGCCATCTGGGACGCCATGAAGGGCTGCATCGACCGCGGCCTGTCGCAGGACGGCATCATGCCGGGCGGCCTTAAGGTGCGGCGCCGCGCCAGGCAACTGCATGACAAGCTGCAGGAACAGTGGCAGCAGAACCGGCCGAACCCGCTGCTCGCAAATGACTGGCTGTCGATCTACGCGATGGCGGTCAACGAGGAGAATGCGGCCGGCGGGCGCGTCGTCACCGCGCCGACCAATGGTGCCGCGGGTACGCTGCCGGCGGTGCTGCGCTACTGGCTGCATTTCCATCCCGAGGCCGACCAGCCGAGCATTCGCGACTTCCTGCTGACGGCTGCCGCCGTCGGCGGCATCATCAAGTCCAACGCGTCGATCTCGGG
The DNA here is from genome assembly GCF_020164775.1 of Mesorhizobium sp. ES1-6. Lineage (NCBI taxonomy): Bacteria > Pseudomonadati > Pseudomonadota > Alphaproteobacteria > Hyphomicrobiales > Phyllobacteriaceae > Mesorhizobium > Mesorhizobium sp. ES1-6. The sequence continues at coordinate 525,221 of NZ_JAIUGU010000001.1, read as the reverse complement.
CGCCGAGGTCGGCTGCCAGGGCGAGGTGGGTTCCGCCTCGGCGATGGCGGCCGCCGGCCTGTGCGCCGTCATGGGCGGCACGCCCGAACAGGTGGAGAATGCCGCCGAAATCGCGCTCGAACATCATCTCGGCATGACCTGCGACCCGGTCGGCGGGCTGGTGCAGGTGCCGTGCATCGAACGCAACGCGCTGGGTGCCGTCAAGGCGGTCACCGCCGCGTCCCTGGCGATTAAGGGTGACGGCACCCATTTCGTGCCGCTCGACGCCGCGATCGAGACCATGCGCCAGACCGGGCTCGACATGAACGAGAAGTACAAGGAAACCAGCCTTGGCGGCCTGGCGGTCAATGTCGTGGAATGCTGAGGACGAACGTCTGGCACTGTGGAGAACTCGCACAGGCCGTTGACGCGTTCGCGCCCCGGACTAAACCTTAGCGCATGGCTCTCAATCTCCTAAAGCTTTGCGTCGGCTGCGACAGCGTCGAGGATCTCGAAGAGTGGATCGCCTTCCGTCTTGACGAGCGCCGCCGTGCCGGCGAACCAGCCGAACACTGGCACACCACCCGCATGATGCCCACGCGTGGCGACGAGGTCACCGACGGCGGCTCGCTCTACTGGGTCATCAAGGGCAGCGTGCAATGCCGCCAATTGATCACGGAAATCCGGCCGTTTACCGATGACGACGGCATCGGCCGCTGCCATTTGATGCTCGACCCCCAGGTGGTGCGCACCGACTGGCAGCCGCGCCGCGCCTTCCAGGGCTGGCGCTACCTGAAGCCGGCGGACGCGCCGGCCGATCTCGGCAAGGGCAAGGCCGGCTTGGTCGAGATGCCGCCGAAACTCAGGCGCGAACTGGCCGATCTCGGCTTGCTCTAGACATTGGGCGGTAAGGATTGCCTGTTCCCGCGCAGGTCTTTTCTGGCCCTCAATCTTGCCTCGCGCTGGACTTGCAAGCAGTGCGACAACGCCACATCTTGAATCGATGCGCGATGATGAACTGTCGAGGTCGGTATGGCCAGCGGCGTGCGGGAACCAGTTCGCATGACGGTCCTCTTCCGCTGGGGTAAAGGCCATGATTCTGGCGCAGAAAAAGTGTTGAAGGACATCACGCGGCTGTCCAGGCGGACAGGATATCGGTGGGGCGACGGGAAATGTTAGGCGCAATTATCGGTGTGGTCGCGTTGTTGCTGGTGCTCCTGGGAGCAGCCACGGCCTTTCTCCGCGCGGATCCGGCGCAACTGGCAAGCGGGATGAGAAAACTGGGGCCGATCCTGCTGGCGCTGGTCGGCGCCGCCGTGCTCCTTGTCGGTCGCCAAGGCATAGGCGGCGTCATCCTGTTCGTGGCAATCGCCTGGTATGGCGCCATGCACACGGGCCGGCCAAAGGCCAGGCCGGTTGCTGGAAAACGCGCAACCGTGCGGACGGCGGCACTCGAGATGGAACTCGATCACGATACGGGCGGCCTTGAAGGACTGGTCCTGGCTGGCCGCCACGATGGCAAGATGCTTGGCTCGATGACCCTTGCGGAGTTGCAGCATCTCTACCGCGAACTCTCCGGCGATGCGGAGAGCCGGCAACTGCTAGAGACGTATCTTGACGGCAGATTTCCCGTCTGGCGCAAACACGCTGAGACGAACGGTGGCGAAAGGCTGGGTGTTGCGCCAGGTCCGGGCGCCATGACTAAGGAGGAGGCCTACAAGGTCCTTGGTCTTGAAGCGGGGGCCGCCGCGGCGGATGTCCGCAAGGCGCACCGCCGCCTGATGCAGCGCCTGCACCCCGATATCGGCGGCACGTCTTTCCTGGCGGCGCGGATTAACGAAGCCAAGGACGTCTTGCTCTCCAACCACAATTAGTCTCCTTCGACGCAGTATTTTTCCGGGAGATTGTTGCCGCGCCGTCCTATTGCTGGACGGCGTAGCACTCGATTTTCTTCTTCTTCAAAGCGGTGCAGGCCTTCCAGGCGGCGTCCTTCGACCCGAAACCGCCGAAACGGGCCCGGTAATAGGTGACGCCGTCCTTGTCGAAAGCGACGGTGAAGCCGGAAGCATCGGCCAGCACCTTGGGAGCCTGCTTGGTGGTCTTGTCGAGGAAAGCCTGGGCCTCGGATTGCTTGGGCGACGACGCGACCTGGATGGCCCAGCCCGACGGAACCGAAGCGGTGTTGACGGGGTCAACGGCCGGCGTGGGCTCGGCATAGGCGGCCACGACCTGCGCGGTGGCGACCTTGGGGGCGGCGACGATGACCGTCTTTACCTTCTTTGCCGGAACAACCAGCTTGGGCGCCTCGGCCTCGGCCGAATCCTCGTCCTCGCTGTCGCCCTGGGCAACGGTCGCGTCGTCCGCGACAGCGGTATCGTCTTCGGCCACGGTCACCGGCTTTTCGTCGGGGGTCGGCGCGTCGTGCTTGGGCAGGAGAACCTTCGCAAGGGCCTTGATGGGGTTGCTATCAGCGTTGGCGACCAGATCGCCGCCACCACGAGTCGAGGCTCTCGGCAAATAGGTGTTGATCAAGCCAGCCATCTGGTTGTCGCGGCTGCCGCCCGACGTGCCACCCATGACAACGGCGACAAGACGCCGGTTGCCGTCATTGACGGACGAGACGAGATTGAAGCCGGAGGCGCGGGTATAACCGGTCTTGATGCCGTCGACGCCCTTGATGCGCCCGAGCAGACGGTTGTGGCCGTTGATGCGCTGGCGACCGTAGAGAAACGACCGCTGCGCGAAATAGCCATAGTACTGGGGAAAATGCTCCCTGAGCGCGATGCCGAGCGTGGCCATGTCGCGCGCGGTGGTGAACTGCCCCGGATCCGGCAGGCCGTTGGCGTTGCGGAAGACCGTGCCGTCCATGCCGAGCTGCCGCGCCTTGGCTGTCATCATGCGGGCGAAGTTGGTTTCGTTGCCGCCGATCATTTCGCCGAGCGCGGTCGCCGAGTCGTTGGCCGACTTGGTGACGATCGACAGGATCGCGGTCTCGACGGTGACCGATCCGCCCGGCTTCACGCCGAGTTTGGTCGGCGCCTCGGCGGATGCATGGGCCGAAAATACGACCGGCGAGTTTCTGTTGATCTTGCCCTTCGCCATCGCTTCAAAGGTCAGGTAGAGCGTCATCATCTTGGTCAGCGAGGCAGGGTAGCGCCGGCCATCAGCGTTAGCCGAGTAGAGCACCTTGCCGGTCTTGGCATCGACCACGATGGCAGCCGACTTCGCCGCCAGCGACGAGGCTGCGCCCGCGACGACGAATGTCATCGCCATGGCGAGGATCATGATCGTTTTGAAAGGAAACGCGGATTTGGAAACGATGCCCGACAACGCCTGACGCACTGGTAGTTCCTTTGAATTTCTCGTTGCGCTGGAGGCGGCAAAGGGATCCTGCCTCACTTCCGGCCAAGCTAGCGGGGCAGCGTTACCAATCCGTTTATGGTAACCGCCGCGTTCACCATTTTCTGGCGGTTTGAGCCTCTCTTTATTCGAATTTTAGCCAATGCCTGTGCCGGCGAGGTCGCGAGGCCTTGAATTCTTGACTTTTGTGCGGCGCACAATATATTATCATGCATTGCACAACGGCGCTCGGGGCAGGGCGCTTCAACCGTCCAGGGAGAGTATGAAATGACCCAGACCTATGAGGACTTCTCGAAATACGGCAAGGAGTTCGCCGATACCGGATTGAAGAGCTTCGCCTCGCTGTCCAAGGGCGCGCAGGCGATCGCCACCGAGGCTGGCGAATACACCAAGAAGAGCTTCGAAGCCGGCAGCGCCGCCGTCGAGAAGCTGTTCTCGGCCAAGTCGCTGGACAAGGCGATCGAGATTCAGTCCGATTATGCCAAGCAGTCCTACGAGGCGTTCGTCGCCGAGGCCACCAAGATCGGCGACCTCTATGCCGAACTCGCTAAGGAAGCCTACAAGCCGTTCGAATCGGTCGTTGCCAAGGCGAAGTAATTTTCGTCCGGGCGAGTGATTTCGCCCTGGAATTTCAAATCCGGCCCTTTGGGCGCGGAAAAGCCCGGTCGTGGAAACGCGGCCGGGCTTTTTCATGCCAATTTCCGATCCGCGACGGCGTACCGCTTCACGATTGCGAAAATCCGCCAAGAAAATCAGCGAAGTTGGTCACCTAGCCATATTGTCAGCTAACCAGAAGGGCTTAAAATCGTCCATCGAACACCTACATGTCGAACTCGCATGAGGATTCGAAAGAGGCAGGATTACGTGACTTCAGGTTTGACTGCCACGAGACGCGTGGCGCGTATGCAAAACGGCGGCGGCGACGGCAACGAAGCCGGCCGCGGGACGGCGGTGATCACGCGCACCAAGACCAAGACCAAGAAGCCCAGCCTTTACCGGGTTCTCATCCTCAACGACGACTACACTCCGATGGAGTTCGTGGTTCACGTGCTGGAGCGTTTTTTCCAGAAGGACCGCGAAGCCGCCACACGCATCATGCTTCATGTTCACAATCATGGGGTGGGCGAGTGCGGGGTCTATACATTCGAGGTGGCCGAGACCAAAGTGTCTCAGGTCATGGATTTCGCCCGACAGAATCAGCATCCGCTGCAATGCGTGATGGAGAAGAAGTGAGGTAACATGCCGGCTTTCTCCCAAGGCCTGGAAAAGGCGCTTCATCAAGCGCTGACGCTCGCCAACGAGCGGCACCATGAATACGCAACCCTTGAACATTTGCTGCTCGCGCTCATCGACGACACCGAGGCGGCCGCCGTCATGCGCGCCTGCAATGTCGATCTCGACGAGCTGAAGCACACGGTTCTCACCTATATCGATACCGAGCTCGACAATCTGGTCACCGGCTACGACGAGGACTCCAAGCCGACGGCTGGTTTCCAGCGCGTCATCCAGCGCGCGGTGATCCATGTGCAGTCGTCGGGGCGCGAGGAAGTGTCCGGCGCCAATGTGCTCGTAGCCATCTTCGCCGAGCGTGAAAGCCACGCCGCCTATTTCCTGCAGGAACAGCAGATGACCCGCTACGACGCGGTCAACTACATCTCGCATGGCATCGCCAAGCGCCCCGGCGCATCGGAGAGCCGCACCCCGCGCGGCGCCGATGACGAGCAGGGCGGCCAGAACGGCGCCGAGCCGCAGGAGGAAGGCGGCAAGAAGAAGCAGCAGCAGGACGCGCTGACCGCCTATTGCGTCAATCTCAACAACAAGGCCAAGGCCGGGAAGATCGATCCGCTGATCGGCCGCGAGAGCGAGATCAACCGCACCATCCAGGTGCTGTGCCGCCGCTCCAAGAACAACCCGCTCTATGTCGGCGATCCCGGCGTCGGCAAGACGGCGATCGCCGAGGGGCTGGCCAAGCGCATCGTCGAGGGCGACGTGCCGGAAGTGCTGCACAATGCCACCATCTTCGCGCTCGACATGGGCACGCTGTTGGCCGGCACGCGCTACCGCGGCGATTTCGAGGAACGGCTGAAGCAGGTCGTCAAGGAGCTCGAGGATTATCCGGGCGCCGTGCTGTTCATCGACGAGATCCATACGGTGATCGGCGCCGGGGCGACTTCAGGTGGCGCGATGGATGCGTCGAACCTGTTGAAGCCGGCACTGTCTTCGGGTGCGATCCGCTGCATCGGTTCGACCACCTACAAGGAGTTCCGTCAGTTCTTCGAGAAGGACCGCGCGCTGGTGCGGCGCTTCCAGAAGATCGACGTCAACGAGCCGACCATCGAGGACGCCATCGAGATCATGAAGGGCCTGAAGCCCTATTATGAAGAATTCCACAAGGTGAAGTTCACCAACGAGGCGATCAAGGCCTCGGTGGAACTGTCGGCGCGCTACATCAACGACCGCAAGCTGCCAGACAAGGCGATCGACGTGATCGACGAGACCGGCGCCTCGCAGATGCTGGTGCCGGAGGCCAAGCGCAAGAAGACCATCGGCATCAAGGAGATCGAAGCCACGATCGCCACCATGGCGCGCATCCCGCCGAAGACGGTTTCGGCCGATGACGAGAAGGTGCTGCAGGGCCTCGATATCGAGCTCAAGCGCGTCGTCTACGGCCAGGACACCGCCATCACGGCGCTGACCTCGGCGATCAAGCTGGCGCGTGCCGGCCTGCGCGAACCGGAAAAGCCGATCGGCTCGTACCTGTTCTCAGGCCCGACCGGCGTCGGCAAGACAGAAGTCGCCAAGCAGTTGGCCGCCTCGCTCGGCGTCGAACTGATCCGCTTCGACATGTCGGAATACATGGAACGCCACACGGTCTCCAGGCTGATCGGCGCGCCTCCCGGCTATGTCGGCTTCGACCAGGGCGGTCTTTTGACCGACGGTGTCGACCAGCATCCGCACTGCGTGCTGCTGCTGGACGAGGTCGAGAAGGCGCATCCGGATCTGTTCAACATTCTGTTGCAGGTGATGGACCACGGCAAGCTCACCGACCACAATGGCAAGCAGATCGACTTCCGCAATGTCATCCTGATCATGACCACCAATGCGGGCGCATCCGATGCCCAGCGCGCGGCGATCGGTTTCGGCTCGACCAAGCGCGAAGGCGACGATGTCGAGGCGATCAACCGGCTGTTCACGCCGGAGTTCCGCAACCGTCTCGACGCGATCATCCCGTTCGGCTCGCTGCCGGTGCCGGTGATCCACCAGGTGGTGCAGAAGTTCGTCATGCAGCTGGAAGCTCAGCTTTCCGAGCGTGGCGTCACCTTCGACCTGTCGCCGGACGCGATCGCCTGGCTGGCCGACAAGGGCTACGACGAACGCATGGGCGCTCGGCCGCTCGGCCGTGTCATCCAGGAGCACATCAAGAAGCCGCTGGCCGACGAGGTGCTGTTCGGCAAGCTGAAGAAGGGCGGCACGGTGCGCGTCACCGTCGAGAAGAAGGAAACCGGCGAGACCGGCCTGAAGCTCGAATCGCTCGCCGACGAGGCGCCGGTGAAGCCGAAGAAGGAAGAGCCGGAAGACGCGCCGCAGCCGCCCAAGGCCGTGGCCAAGAAGCCCGCGGCAAAGAAGGCCGTGGCGCAGAAGCCGGAGCCCAAGGGCAAGGACGGCGGCAAGCGCAGCCTGGTGCCGCAACTGCCCAGAAAGGGCTGAGCCTGACAAGAAGTCGAAGAGAGCCCCGGAAACGGGGCTTTTTTCATTGGCACAACGAGGTGCGCATGGCCGGGCAAATCATCATCCTCAACGGCGCGCCGCGTTCGGGAAAGTCGAGCATCGCCCGGGCCATCGGGGAGAGCTTTGACGGCCCATGGATGAACCTGGGCGTCGACAGCTATGAGCGGATCACGCCGCCGCCATATCGTCCCGGAATAGGCTTGCGCCCTGGCGGCGAGCGGCCCGATCTCGAAGTTTTCGTGCAGCGCTTCTATGCGGCCCTTTATGAATCGATCGCCGCCCATAGCCGGTTGGGCGAGAATGTCGTGGCGGATGTCGGTCACCACGAAGCCTATTCCAAACCGCTCCACATTCTGGCCGATTGCGCGCGACGGCTTGCCGGCCTGCCGGTCCTGTTTGTTGGCGTTCGCTGTCCGATCGAGGTCATCATGGAACGGCGCGCTGCCAGCGAGCCGAGCAGGGGCTACGTCACCGCCTCGGCTGGTGATCCCGTGCCTTCGCCCGTCCGCCTGTGGCAGGAAGAAGTGCACAAACCCGGCATCTACGACCTGGAAGTCGATACCTCGCTGTTGAGCCCGCACGACTGTGCCGGGGCAATCCTGCAGCGTCTGGCCGGCGCACCGGAGCCATCGGCGTTCCAGACTGTGGCGCAATTGCCGATTGACGGACAGTAAAGGTCAGTTCCCGAGCGCCGCGCCAACTTGTTTGTCGCACCTTCGATCAAACCGGAAGCCGACTCCCACCAGTCTCTTGGATCAATGGAAAGACGATACGCGGCTTTCGGTGCGGTCGCATCCGGTGGCCGCGCATGCTATGGCCGGCACATGTCGACCCCAGACGTTACAGCGCCTCGTTCCACCTGGTTCCTGCGTGGTGTTGGCGCGGCGTTTTCCCTGCCTGGCCTTATCCTCATCAGCTCGTTTATCGGCTTCGCCGCCCTGGCGAAAGACGCCGGGGTCACAGTGACACAGGCCGCTTTCATGACCGCGACGGTGTGGGCGTTGCCATCGATGGTCGTGCTGGTGGGCGCGGTCACATCGGGTGCAGCGCTGCCTGCGGCGATGTTGGCCGTCACATTGTCCGCCATACGTCTGATGCCGATGGTAATGGTGCTGGTACCCGAGATGCGCACCAGAACGACCCGGCAGTACGTGCTCTATCTCCTCGCGCATTTCGTCGCTGTGACGTCCTGGGTGCTCGCCATGGAGCGCCTGAAGCGCGTTCCGCCCAGCATGCGTACGACATATTATGCCGGCCTTGGCGCGATGCTGGTGATGACGAACGTCATTGTCGTGACAGTCGTGTATGCCGTGGCGGATGCGCTGCCGTCCGCGGTTTCAGCGGCGTTGCTTATGCTGACGCCGATGTATTTCCTGACCTCGTTGTGGGGTTCCGCGCGCGAACGGGTAGGGCATGTGGCAATGGTCCTGGGCCTCGTCCTCGGGCCGTTCTTCCACATCCTGCTGCCGCGGATCGACTTGCTGGCCGCCGGACTTATCGGTGGTACGGCCGCCTATGGCTGGCACCTGTGGCGGCGCAAGGCGCGCGCGGCGTGAGTTATTTTTCCAACGGCGCCTGGTGGTGGCCATACCTGTTCATTCTCGTTGCCGGCTTCGCCGCGACCGATGTCTGGCGCATCCTCGGTGTCTATCTCGGCGGCAAGCTTTCCGAAGATTCAGACCTGCTGGTGCTGGTTCGCACGATGGCGACCGCGCTTGTCGCCGCCGTCATCGGCAATTTGATTGTCTTTCCGGGCGGCGCGCTTGCGCATACGTCGGTTGCCTTGAGGATAGCGGCGGTCGCCCTGGGCTTCGTCGCTTATCTGGCGTCGGGAAAGCGCATGGTCGTCGGCATTGCCACAGCCGAGCTTCTGCTGCTGGCCGGACTTTACCTGAACTTTTGATTGCTCGCCGCGTCAGCCCGCCAGAGCCGCTCGGATCTTGCCGGCGTTTTCGGCCAGAACTTCCGGTTCCTCCATCTGCCCGGTATGCGGCTTGAGCGGCACGCCGTCGAAGCGCGGAAGGACATGGACGTGGAGGTGATAGACGGTCTGGCCCGAGGCCGGTTCGTTGAACTGCATCAGCGTGAGACCGTCGGCATCGAAAGCCTTTTTCACCGCCACCGCCACCTTCTGCACGACCGTGAACAAGGCGCCGAGCGTTGCCGGATCGGCATCGAGCAGGTTGCGCGACGGCGCCTTCGGCACCACCAGCGTATGGCCCGGTCCTTGCGGCATCACATCCATGAAGGCCACGACAGCCTCATCCTCGTACACGCGGTGCGAGGGGATTTCTCCACGCAGGATCTTCGCGAAGATGTTGTCGGTGTCATAGGCGGCCTCAGCCATGGCGAACGCTCCGGAGTGTGCCTTGAAATCCGGTGTAGCGAAGCCGCTTCCGAGCGGCAAGACGAAGCCGCGGCGCGATCAGTCGAGATCGCCAATATCTTTGCGGAACGGGGTATGTTCTTCCAGATATTCGCCCATCCGCTCGACCTCGCGCCGCTCGCGCTTGAGATAGTCGGCGACCGCATTGCGCAGGCCCGGGTGTGAAATGTAGTGTGCCGAATGCATGGTCACCGGCCGATAGCCGCGCGCCAGCTTGTGCTCGCCTTGCGCGCCCGCCTCGACCACCTTCAGCTTGCGTTCGATGGCGAAGTCGATGGCCTGGTGGTAGCAGACCTCGAAATGCAGGTAGGGGTGATCCTCGATGCAGCCCCAGTTGCGGCCGTAGAGCGCATCGGAGCCGATGAAGTTGATGGCGCCGGCAATGTAGCGTCCGTTGCGCTTGGCCATCACCAGCAGAATGTCGTCCGCCATGCGTTCACCGATCAGCGAGAAGAACTGGCGGTTCAGGTAGGGGCGGCCCCATTTGCGGCTGCCGGTGTCCATATAGAAGGCGAAAAAATCGTCCCAGGCCTTTTCGGTCAGGTCCTTGCCGGTGAGCCAATCGATCGTGATGCCATCGGCGAGCGCTTCGCGCCGTTCCTTCTTCATCGCCTTGCGCTTGCGCGAGGCAAGCGTGGCGAGGAAGTCGTCATAGGTGGAGAAGCCTTCGTTGAAGAAATGGAATTGCTGGTCGGTGCGATGCAGGAAGCCCGCGGCCTCCAGCGTCGCGACGTCGCTCTCCTGCGCGAAGGTGACATGCGCCGAGGATACGCCGAGCTTGTCCGTCACCATTTTCAGACCGGCGGCAAGCCCGGCCTTCACCGCATCCTGATCCTCGCCTTTCCCGACCAGCAGGCGAGGGCCGGTAACGGGCGTGAATGGCACGGCACTTTGCAGTTTGGGGTAGTAACGGCCGCCGGCGCGCTCGAAGGCATCCGACCAGCCGTGATCGAACACATATTCGCCCTGGCTGTGCGACTTGAGATAACAGGGAACGGCGCCGAGCAGCCTGCCTTGCGCTGTTTCCAGCCGCAGGTGATGGCCTTGCCAGCCGGTGCGCCGCACGGCGCAGCCGGAATCTTCCAACGCGCTCAAAAAAGCAAAGGAAACCAGCGGATTGTAGTCCGTCTCTCCGTCACCGCGCGTGGTTCCGGCAAAGCCGTTCCATTCGTCGCGGGTAAAGGCACCGATGCCGGCGGCGATGCGGATCGAATAGTCCGCATTAGCCGTTTGTTCGTCGCCATCGTCGCCCTGATCCATGAGGCTTATTTAAGCTCCATCCAAGCCGCTACAAGTCACGTTTCAGACACTCTGCTCAGGCGACCTCGACCAGGTCGGGTTCGAACCCTTCGAACGTCATCTGGTCGGCATATTTGAACGTCAGGTCGATCGCCGGCTGATCATGGACCGTCCAGGTGATGACAGGCATTTTGAGCCTTTCACGCACAAAGCTGACGAACGGGTTGGGCAGGTCGCCGGCGGCATAGGAGGTGAAGGAGAGCTCGTGCGCCAGCATGGAAAAATGGGCTTCGATCAGCTTGGCGTCCTTGCCGTAGGCGGTCAATCCAGCCGGAATGCCGGGCGCGTGCCTAGGGAAATCGCGGATCAGCCAGTGATCGAACGACATGATCGCCGCCTTGCCCTTATAACGCTTGAGCATCTTGCCGACGCGCGCCACCAGCCCTTCGTCGCGACCAGGGGTTCCTTTCAGCTCGATAACCATGGGCACGCGGCCATCGACGAGATCGAGCGTTTCTTGCAGCGTCGGCACGTGATCGGCCGTGCCGCCAACCGTGAGCGCGGTCAGTTCAGCCGCGCTGCGTTGCCAGACGAAACCGTCCTGCCCGGTCAGCCTTTGCAAATCGTCGTCATGGATGACGATGGGAACGCTGTCGGACGACAGATGCACGTCGCATTCGATCGCGTAACCGCGTTCGGCCGCGGCAGCGAAGGCGGCAAGCGTATTTTCCCAGCGCGTCTTGTTCATGTCATGGAAGCCGCGATGGGCAACCGGCCGGGCAGTCAGCCAGGAGAGGTCGGTCATGTCTTCACCTTCACTCATTCGACTTCGAAGATCGCTTCGATTTCGACCGCCGCATTAAGCGGCAGGGAGGCGGTGCCGACGGCGGAGCGAGCGTGCTTGCCGCCCTCGCCAAGCACGGCAACCAGGAAATCGGAGGCGCCGTTGGCGACAAGATGCTGCTCGACGAAGTCGGGGGCAGAGGCCACGAAGACGGTGATCTTCACCAGGCGGCGGATCTTCTCGAGGTCGCCAAGTGCGGCCTTGGCCTGCGCCAGGATGTTGATGGCGCAGTATTTCGCCGCGTCCTTGCCGGTTGCCGTGTCGACGTCGCGGCCGAGCAGGCCGCTCGCCTGCAGCTTGCCGTCCCTGAGCGGCAATTGCCCCGCCGTGAACAGCAGGTTGCCTGATCTGCAATAGGGCACGTAGTTGGCGGCGGGCGCGGCGGCAACAGGAAGCGTCACGCCGAGATCGCTTAGCCGCTTTTCGATTGTTTCACTCATTGCTTTTCCCTATTGCTGGAAGATGCCGCGCTGGCCGGGCCGAAATTGCTATTTTTGCCTCGCTTCCGCCACGACTTTTTTTAAGCTGGACCATCTTTCCCTGCGGCCTGCCATCAGCCGCGACGATTGGAGTACCTCATGCGCGCAGTGCGCCTTGCAGTCCACGCCGCTCTGTTGTCGGCGCTCTTCCCCGTAGGCTCCGCTTTCGCCGTCCCGGCGCTGCAGGCGCATCGCGCCGTCTATGATCTCACTCTCAAGAAGGCGGATGACCGATCCGGCATCACCGGCATCACCGGCCGCATGGTCTACGAGTTCAATGGCTCGGCCTGCGAAGGCTATACGGTGAAATTCCGTTTCGTCACCCAGATCGCCACCAACGACAACACGAAGCTGACCGACCAGCAGACCACCACCTTCGAGGACGCGGAAGGCAAGATGTTTTCCTTCGTGACGAAGTCCTTCGTCGACCAGAACCTCGACAAGGAGGTGAAGGGCGTCGCGACGAAGAATCCCAAGGGCCTGAAGGTCGATATCGACAAGCCGGAGAAGAACAGCCTGGAACTCGCGGCCACCCAGTTTCCGACCCAGCATCTGGTCGAGCTGATCGGCAAGGCGGAAAAGGGCGAGAACTTCTACCAGACCAATTTGTTCGACGGCTCGGAGGACGCCAACAAGGTGATGACGACCACGGTTGTCGTCGGCAAGAAGACCGAAGCCGACGAGGCCGACCCGGAAGCGCCGGCGCTGGCGAAGCTTGCCACCGACAAATATTGGCCGGTCGACATCGCCTATTTCGACGACAGCGCCCAGAACGGCGAGGAAGTGCCGGAATACCGGATCAGCTTCAAACTGCACGAGAACGGCATCACCCGCGACCTCACCATGGACTATGGCGACTTCTCCATGACCGGCAAGCTGGTCAACCTGTCGCTGTTCGACCAGACAAAGCCTTGCCCGGTATCGAAATAGCAGCGAGGCGCAAGTGAGCTGGCCGCGGCGGGCTTGATGGCGGTCTATGTCGATGCGGCGATCTGGAAATGGGCCGGTCATCTATGGTGCCATCTCCTGGCCGACGACACCGACGAGTTGCATCGCTTTGCGGCTGAACTCGGCATCAAGCGCTCGTCTTACCAGGGCCCGCCCAAGACATCCGCTCCACACTATGACATAACCGGCTTCGAGCGCGACCGTGCGGTGCGGCTCGGCGCCATCGAGTGCAGCCGCGAGCAGATCGTCGCCATCTTCCGGCGCGTGCGGGTGCCCAACGGAAAGGCCAAGCGATGACACCCACGGCATTCCTGGCTTACTGCGCCGCCGTCACGCTCGCCGCCGCCACGCCGGGACCGGCAATGTTCGCGGTCATCACCAATGGCGTATCGCGTGGGTTCCTGCGGGCCTTCATGGCCGGCGTTGGGGTCGCCGCCGGCGATGCCGTGCTCGTCACTCTGGCGCTGCTCGGGCTGGTGGCCCTGGCCCAGACCTTCGAATGGATTTTTCTCCTACTGAAATACGCCGGCGCCGCCTATCTGATCTTTCTCGGCGTCAGGATGTGGCGGGCCTCGGCCACGCAATCGAACGAGCAGGGGACGGGGCAGGCGAAATTGTCCCGATCATTCTTGCTGGGCGCATCCATCGCATTGGGGAACCCGAAGGCGATCCTGTTCCATGCCTCGATCATGCCGCTGATTCTCGACCTCGATACGATGACGTTTTTCGACGGCCTGCTGGTGGTGGCGACCGTCATCAGCGTCAATATCGTGACCATGGGGGTCTATGCCGCGCTCGCCGGCCGGGCTTCGGGCTGGTTCAGGACGCCGCGGCGGATGCGGCTGATGAACAGGTTTGCCGGCAGCGCGATGATCGGCACCGGAGCGCTGATTGCCGCACGCTAGGCGTTAAAGCACCGTCCCGCTTGCGTTTGTCGGACTTCCCCTCTATATGCCCGCTCATTCCACACACGGACTTTGGTGTCTGCCCGGGAGAAATCCGGCTGAAACCTCCGGTGGCGTTCAAGGACCTCGGTCCGAAAATGCCTGTGTCCGTGGAGGCTAACCGGAAAGGAAATGAGAATGGCACTGCCTGATTTCAGCATGCGCCAGCTTTTGGAAGCTGGCATTCACTTCGGCCACCAGACCCACCGCTGGAACCCGAAGATGGCGCCCTACATCTACGGCGCCCGCAACAACATCCACATCATCGACCTCTCGCAGACGGTGCCTTTGCTGCACCAGGCGCTGAAGCAGGTTTCCGACACCGTCGCCAAGGGCGGCCGCGTGCTGTTCGTCGGCACCAAGCGCCAGGCGTCGGACATCGTTGCCGATGCCGCGCAGCGTTCTGCTCAGTACTACGTCAACTCGCGTTGGCTCGGCGGCATGCTGACCAACTGGAAGACGATCTCGAACTCGATCCAGCGCCTGCGCAAGCTCGACGAGATGCTGGCCGGCGAAGCGCAAGGCCTGACCAAGAAGGAACGCCTGAACCTCGACCGCGAGCGCGAGAAGCTCGACAAGGCGCTCGGCGGCATCAAGGACATGGGCTCGACGCCCGACCTGATGTTCGTGATCGACACCAACAAGGAAGCGATCGCCATCCTCGAGGCCAAGCGTCTCGGCATCCCGGTCGTCGCCATCATCGATTCGAACTGCGATCCGGACAAGATCGACTTCCCTATCCCCGGCAATGACGACGCGGCCCGCGCCATCCAGCTCTATTGCGATCTGATCGCCAAGGCCGCCATCGACGGCATCGCCCGCCAGCAGGGCGCGCTCGGCATGGATATCGGCGCTTCGGTCGAAGCTCCGGTCGAGCCGGCGCTCGATCCGGCCCCGGCGTCGGAAGCCCCAGAAGCTTGATAAACATCCGGGCTTGATAATCGAAGGCCGGCAGCGGCCTTCATCTTTCTCATATTTTGGCACGCTAAACAGACGCACCATCGAGTACCGATGGTGCGTCGGTGCATTTAAAACAAAGAGGCGACAATGAGCATTTCGGCTGCACAGGTCAAAGAACTCCGCGACTTGACCGGCGCGGGCATGATGGACTGCAAGACGGCGTTGAACGAGACCAACGGCAACATGGAAGAAGCCGTGGACTGGCTGCGCAAGAAGGGCATCTCCAAGGCCGACAAGAAGGCCGGCCGCACCGCCGCCGAAGGCCTCATCGGCGTCGACAACGGCGTGCGCGAAGCCGCCATCGTCGAGGTGAATTCCGAGACCGACTTCGTCGCTCGCAATGCGGCGTTCCAGGAAATCGTCGCCAACGTCGCCAAGGTGGCGCTTGCCTATGGCACGACGGAAGCCGTGGCCGCCGCGAAGTATCCGGGCTCCGACAAGTCGGTCACCGACACCATCAAGGACGCTGTCGGCACTATTGGCGAGAACCTGGGCTTCCGCCGCTCGGCCAAGCTCACCGTGCCGCATGGCGCGGTCGCGACCTACGTCCACAATTCGGTTGCCGATGGCCTCGGCAAGCTCGGCGTGCTGGTGGCGATCGAGACCACGGGCAACGAGCATGCCGCCAACGCCTTCGGCCGCCAGGTCGCCATGCATGTCGCCGCCACCAACCCCTTGGCGCTGACCGCCGAGCAGATCGATCCGGCCGCCGTCGAGCGTGAGAAGGCGATCTTCTCCGACCAGGCGCGCCAGTCCGGCAAGCCGGAAGCCATCATCGAGAAGATGGTCGAGGGCCGCCTGCGCAAGTTCTACGAGGAAGTCGTGCTCCTGAAGCAGGCCTTCGTGCTCAATCCCGACATCACCGTCGAGAAGGCGCTGAAGGATGCCGAAAAGGAAATCGGCGCGCCGGCCACGATCACCGCCTATCTGCGCTTCGCGCTGGGCGAGGGCATCGAGAAGGAAGAGACCGACTTCGCCGCGGAAGTGGCGGCGGCGGTCAAGAAGTAAGCGTCCTATCGCGTTATTGGGACTGCGTTTTTCGGCCTGATGTCCGCAGGGATGTCAGGCCGATTTCGTTTGCGGTGTCGATAAAGGCCCTGAGCTTCGGCGCCATCGCCGCGCGGCGCGGGAAATAGAGGAAAAGCCCGGGTTCCTCGATCGCCGACTGCGGCAGAACCTGCACCAGGCGCCCGGCCGCAAGATCGGCGCGCGCCAACGGCTCGAACATATAGGCAAGGCCCACTCCGGCGAGAGCCAGATCGATTGCCGCGAGCGAGTCGGTCACGATGGCCGTACCGCTGGTCTCCATGACCACATCCTTGCCGTCCCAGGTCAAATCCCAGCGATAGAGCGCACCCGAGCGGACAAGCCGGTATCCGATGCAATTGTGGTTCGCGAGATCGGCGATTCCGCGCGGGCGGCCACGTCGCCCGATATAGGCGGGTGAGGCGACGATGACGGTTTTGAAGGGCGGCGTCAGCCGGATGGCCACCATGTCCTGCGCGATCATCTCGCCCAGCCGGATGCCGGCGTCAAAACCTTCGCCGACGATGTCGACCAACCCCTGATCGGCAAAAATCTCCACCGTAATGTCGGGATAACGCTCGGCCATTGCCGCGACGACCGGCGTCACGGCCAATGGGATCGCGATGTTGGAGGCGTTGATCCTGAGCAGGCCGGACGGCCTGCCCTTGACGCTGCGGATACGGTCCATGCGCTCGGCAATATCCTGGAGGGCAGGGGCCGCCGTCTCCACCAGCGCCTTGCCGGCCTCGGTGAGCGAGACGCTTCGCGTCGTGCGCGCGAACAGCGGCTGGCCGATCCGCTCCTCGACGAGGCGCACCGCATGGCTGACCGCCGAAGGGCTCATGCCCAGTTCGGCCGCGGCAAGCGCGAAGCCGCCGCGTCGGGCAACGGCGACTATGACAGGCAGGTGGCTGAGGAGATCGCGATCCATTCATGAATGATATCGCATGGTCCTTGCAAACAATGCAACCTTATCGATGTCGACGCATTGCCCCACATTGTCCCCAACAGCACGGCCATGGGCCAGATCAGGGAGCAAGGACATGAATGCGTTGAAGCACGTCACTTTCGCGGCCGGTATCGCACTGGCGCCAGCCGATGCCGGTGGCGCCGAACCGACCGGCTGGCAGGCGCTGGCCGATGAGCGCGCCGTCATCCGCATCGCCGATGCCATCGACCGCGCGGTCGACGCGCGGGACTGGAAGCTTGCCCGCTTCTATTTCGCCGATCGCGTCACCGCCGACTTCAGCAGCCTGTCCGGGCAGCCAGCGGCCAACATTGCCTCCGACGATCTGATCGGCGCCTGGGCCGGCAATCTCAAGGCCGGCAAGACCAGCCTGCACCTGCGCACCAATCACCAGGTCGTCCTCGAAGCGGACACGGCGACTGTTCTGTCGAACGGCTATGCCTGGAACCGGATGGAGGGCAATGGCGATCCGCTGTGGGAAGTCTGGGGCACGTATGAGCACCACCTGACGCGTTCTGGCACCGCCTGGAAGGTCGATGGCTTCACCTTCCGCATGACGCATGAACGCGGCAATCCCTGGGTCAAGGCGACGCCTGGCCAATGACGCCCGCATCAACCGGATCAGGATCGGAAAAGGCAATGACGATGAGCTATTACACACTCGGCAACAGCGGCCTGCGCGTCAGCCGGCTGGCGCTGGGCACGATGACCTTCGGCACGGAATGGGGCTGGGGCGCGGACCGGGACACGGCGCGCGCGATGTTCGACGCCTATGTCGAGGCTGGCGGCAATTTCTTCGACACCGCCGATCTTTACACCGGCGGCACGGCCGAGACCTGGCTCGGTGAATTCGTGGCCGAGCGCGGCTTGCGCGACAAGGCGGTGATCGCCACCAAATTCACCATGAACTCGAACCCCGGCAATCCGAACGCCGGCGGCAATGGCCGCAAGAACATCATGCGCGCCGTCGACGCCTCGCTGAAGCGGCTGGGCACCGACTACATCGATCTCTATCTCATGCATATCTGGGACAGGCTGACGCCGGCCGAGGAGGTGCTGCGGACGCTCGACGATCTGGTGCGGGCAGGCAAGATACGGCACATCGGCCTGTCCGACGTGCCGGCCTGGTATGCCGGGCGGGCACAGGCGATCGCCGAGCTGCGCAGCTATGAGCCGATCTCGGCGTTGCAGCTCGAATACTCCCTGGCGGAGCGTGCCATCGAGCACGAATTCGTGCCGTTCGGGACACGCCATGGCGCCGGCATCATGGTCTGGAGTCCGCTGGCCAGCGGACTGTTGAGCGGCAAGTACCGCCCGGCGCAAGCCGGCAATGCCGGCCGGCTCGATGGCTTCCGCGACACCACCCATCCAGGTTTCCAGAAATTCAACGAGCACAACTGGGCTGTTGTGGCGGAATTGGAGAAAGTCGCCGCCGAACTCGGTCGCGGTATGGCTCAGGTGGCGCTCAACTGGGTGGCGACACAGCCAGGAATCGCCACCGTCATCCTTGGCGCAACGAGGCTTTCGCAGTTGCAGGACAATCTTGCGGCGCTCGATTTCTCCATACCGCCCGCGCTTCGCCAGCGGCTGGACAAGGTGAGCGGCACACCGGCGCCGTTCCCGCATTCTTTTTTCGGTCCCGAGATCCAGGTCCGTGTCGCCGGCGGTGTCGTGACCGGCGACAAGCCGTCCGGTTACGCATCGCCGGTCGTGGTCGAAGGCGAAGCCGTTGCCATCAGCAGCAACTGATCCAAAAAGCCTGGAATTTTGCACAAGGGCGCGGCGTGACATCGCCGCGCCCTTCGTGTATCCGGTCAACCCGTCATGACAGCACCGCCGGACGAAGCAGGAGGCCCTTTTCGCCTTCAAAGTTTGCCGCGCCGGGATTTTCGAGGAACCAGATGACGGTGAAGCCCCTCTACCGACGTGTTCTGCTGAAAGCTTCAGGCGAAGCGTTGATGGGCGAACAGCATTTCGGCATCGACGTCTCGGTCGTCGACCGCATCGCCGGCGACATCGCCGAAGCGCGCGCGCTGGGCATCGAGGTGGGTGTCGTCATTGGCGGCGGCAATATCTTTCGCGGCGTGGCCGTCGCTTCCAAGGGTGGAGACCGCGTTACCGGCGACCATATGGGCATGCTTGCCACGGTCATCAATTCGCTGGCGCTGCGCACCTCGCTGAACAAGATCGGCGTCGACGCCGTGGTGCTGTCCGCGATTGCCATGCCCGAGCTTTGCGAGAGCTTTTCGCAGCGCCAGGCGACCGCCTACATGAACCAGGGCAAGGTGGTGATCTTCGCCGGCGGTACCGGCAATCCGTTCTTCACCACCGATTCGGCCGCCGCGCTCCGTGCGGCCGAAATCGGCGCCGACGCGCTGTTCAAGGGCACGCAGGTCGACGGCGTCTATTCGGCCGACCCGAAAAAGGACCCGAACGCGACCCGTTTCGAGCGCATCAGCCACGCCGAAGTCATAAATCGCGGCCTTTCGATCATGGATACGGCTGCGATTGCACTTGCGCGTGAAAACAACATTCCGATAATCGTCTATTCGATCCACGAAAAGGGTGGTTTCGGCGATATTCTGAGGGGCGGCGGCCGTTGCACGGTCGTCGCGGACGAGTGATCCGGGCCTGATCCCTGGAGAGAAGGGAAACCGGTCTTCGAAATCAGGCTCGAAAACGGGGCCGTGCCCCGAAGCAGTGAACCCGCGGCAGACGGGTCGAGGAGACTAGAATGAGTGGTGAGTACGACGACCTCAAGCGGCGCATGGATGGGGCAATCGCCGCGTTCAAGCACGATCTGGCCTCGCTGCGGACCGGACGCGCTTCCAGCAATCTGCTCGACGCGATCCAGGTGCAGGCCTATGGCACCACCATGCCGATCAATCAGGTGGCCAACGTCACCGTTCCGGAGCCGCGCATGATCGCGGTCTCGGTCTGGGACAAGTCGATGGTTGGCGCCGTCGACCGCGCGATCCGCGAATCCAATCTGGGCTTCAACCCGATCGTCGACGGTACCAATCTGAGGATTCCGCTGCCGGAACTCAACGAACAGCGCCGCAAGGAACTGGTCAAGATCTCGCACGGCTACGCGGAGAACGCCCGTGTCGCCGCGCGGCATGTGCGCCGCGACGGCATGGATTTCCTGAAGAAGGCGGAGAAGGACGGCACGATCAGCGAGGACGATCAGCGCAAGCGTTCCGACCAGGTCCAGAAACTTACCGACGAAACCATCAGCACCATCGATCATCTGCTTTCCGACAAGGAAGCTGAAATCATGCAGGTTTAGGGTTGGCCCTTGGCTGACCCGAAAGCGAGATCATGACAACGCCCGCGCATGTCGCGATCATCATGGATGGAAATGGACGCTGGGCCAAGGCGCGCGGCATGCCGAGGCTCGCGGGTCATCGCGCCGGCGTCGAGGCTCTGCGCAAGGCGGTGCGCGCCGCCCCCGGTCTCGGCATCTCCTTCCTGACCGTCTACGCTTTCTCGTCGGAGAACTGGTCGCGGCCGAAGTCCGAGGTCAGCGACCTCATGGGTCTGTTGAAGCTGTTCATCCGCCGTGACCTCGCCGAGCTGCACCAGAGCGGCGTGCGGGTGAGGATCATCGGCGACCGGGCAGGGCTGCAGGCGGACATCAGAGGGCTGCTCGACGAAGCCGAATCGCTGACGATCCACAACACCTCGCTGACGCTGGTGATCGCCTTCAACTACGGCGGGCGCGACGAGATCGTCCGCGCCGCGCGCAAGCTCGCCCTGGCCGTGGCGCGCGGTGAAATCGACAGCGAGGCGATATCGGCCGAAAGCTTTGCCGGCGCTCTCGACACGCAAGGCATTCCCGATCCGGAGCTGGTCATCCGCACCAGCGGCGAGCTTCGCCTGTCCAACTTCCTCTTGTGGCAGGCTGCCTACAGCGAACTCGTCTTCCTGCCGTGCTACTGGCCGGACTTCAACCGTGAGCACTTCGCCGAGGCCTTGCGCGAATTTGCCGGCCGCGAGCGCCGCTTCGGCGGACTGGGCCCGCAAGACGTCGCTTCGCGGCCGGCCGCGGGATGAGCAACCTTCAGCTGCGTGTCATCTCAGCGGTCGTGCTCGCGATTGTCGCGCTTGGCCTGACCTGGCTCGGTGGCCTGCCTTTCCGGCTGCTGTGCGCCCTCATGTCGGCAATGATCTTTTATGAGTGGACCCGCATGTCGCGGCCCGTTGCGGCCGACGGGCTTGGTTTTCTGCCGGAAGCGCTGATGGTCATTTTCGTCGGCGCCCTGATCGCCGGCCTGCCCGCATTCTGGCTGCTGCCGCTCGTCGTGGTCCTGGTTGCGATAACGGCGACCACCGCCGGCATTCGCAAGATCGGCCAGTGGGACGCCGGCGGCCTTGCCTATGCCTGCGTATCGGGCCTCTCGCTTGCCCTTTTGCGCGACGGCGACCATTCGGGGCTCGTCGCCATCCTGTTCCTGTTCGCGGTCGTCTGGGCGACCGACATCTTCGCCTATTTCGTCGGACGCGCCGTCGGCGGTCCCAAACTGGCGCCGTCGATTTCGCCGGGCAAGACGCGTAGCGGCGCGCTCGGCGGGGCGGTCGGTGGCGTCGTCGCGGGACTTCTGCTGGCCGCCGTCGCCGGCGCCGGCAATCTGGCTTTGCTCGGCCTTGTGGCGCTGGTGCTGTCTGTTGTCGCCCAAGCCGGCGACCTGTTCGAATCCTGGGTCAAACGGCGGCATGGCCGCAAGGATTCGGGCGTGCTCATTCCTGGCCATGGCGGCATCATGGATCGTGTCGACGGGCTTGTCGCGGCCGCTATCGCCCTATACGTCATCGGCTGGATTTCGGCGGGCGCCGAGCATCCGGCACAGGGGTTGTTTCCCATTTGAATGGTGTCGTTGCACGATCGCGGGCGGATCTGCCTTGGATTCGCCTGGATTGATGTCACAGTCACGGCGCGACCGCGGAAGAATTTGAGGGCTTGAATTGAACGAGATTCTTCACGCGATTTTCGGCACGGAAGGCTTCTTTCTCGGCACGCTCGTGCCGTTTCTCTTCGTGCTGACCGTGGTCGTGTTCGTTCACGAGATGGGCCACTACCTCGTCGGTCGCTGGTGCGGCATCGGCGTCAGGGCCTTCTCGATCGGCTTTGGTCCCGAACTTATCGGCTTCAACGACAGCCATGGCACGCGCTGGAAGCTTTGCGCCATACCGCTTGGCGGCTATGTCAAGTTTGTCGGCGACATGAACGCCACCTCCAGCCAGCCGACATCGGAAGAGCTCGAGACGCTGACCGACGCGGAACGCAAGATTGCCTTCCACACCCAGCCGATCTGGAAGCGCGCGGCAACGGTGGCGGCCGGGCCACTGTTCAACTTCCTGCTGACGATCGTCGTCTTTTCCGTGCTGTTTGCCTCCTACGGGCGTTATGTCGCGGAGCCGATGGTGGCGGAGGTCACCACCGACAGTCCCGCGGCCAAGGCCGGCATCTTGCCTGGCGACCGATTCGTCAGCGTTGACGGCAGCAAGGTCGAAACCTTCGGCGACGTGCAGCGGCTGGTTTCGGGCCGGGCCGGCGATACCATCACCTTCGTCATGCTGCGCAACGGCAAGGAGGTCACGGTGACCGCGTCGCCGCAACTGATGGAGCAGGAGGACGCGCTCGGCAACAAGGTCAAGATCGCGGTGATCGGCGTCGTCAACAACAAGGAACTTGGCCAGCCTCGTCTCATCACCTACACCCCGGTCGGAGCCGTTGCGGCGGCGATTGAGGAAACCGGCCACGTCATCGAGCGCACCGGCCAGTTCATGCAACGCTTCGCCGTCGGGCGCGAGGACAAGTGCCAGTTGGGTGGCCCGGTCAAGATCGCCGACATGGCCGGCAGGGCCGCCAAATTGGGTTTCGAATGGCTGGTGCAGCTCGTCGCGCTGCTGTCCGTGGGGATAGGCATTCTAAACCTTTTGCCGATTCCCCCCCTCGACGGCGGCCATCTGTTGTTCTACGGGGTGGAGGCCGTCATCCGCCGGCCGGTGTCGGAACGGATGATGGAAATGGCCTATCGGGCCGGTCTGCTTCTGGTGTTGTGCTTCATGGGGTTCGTCTTCTGGAACGATCTCTTTGGGTGCTGAAATCATGAAGGAATTTGGCCTGGGCATGGTCGATGTTGAGACGCCGTTTACCATGCACGGGGATATGAGTGACGCGAAAGCCACGCAACAGGGTTAAGTAAATACAAATTAACCAGAAGCCTTGCGTGTAGGGAAAATCCGGTTAATACGGTAGGGGAAATGACCGCACGTCCGGTTTTCTCGCCGTGGGGACTACGAGAAAAGGTTATTAAGCCCGATGAAGGCAGCATCCAAGTTTCTAAACGCCGCGTCAGCGGCGGCACTGTCCGCCGCTCTGGTCGTACCAGGTGCGCTCGCAGTGCAGTTCGTTGCCACATCGGCGGCCGAAGCCGCTGTCGTAAGCAGGGTGGAAGTGAGCGGCAACCAGCGTGTCGACGCCGACACCATTCGCAACTACATCACCATCAAGCCCGGCAAGGCCTTCTCCAGCTCCGATGTCGATAGCGCGGTCAAGGCGCTGTTCGGCACCGGCCTGTTCTCGGACGTCCAGATCAACCAGGTCGGCTCGACCCTGGTGGTCAAGGTTTCCGAATACAAAGTCGTCAATCAGGTGCTGTTCCAGGGCAACAAGAAGCTCAAGGACAACGCGCTTCAGGCCGCGGTTCAGCTGAAGTCGCGCGGTACCTTCTCTCAGGCTACGCTCGATTCGGATGTCGAGGCGGTGAAGGCCGCCTACAGGCGCATCGGCCGCGACGATGCAGGCGTGACCGCGCAGGTCATGGATCTCGGCGACAACCGCGTGAATGTGGTGTTCCACATCACCGAAGGCGACCGCACGCAGATCGCGGCCATCAATTTTGTCGGCAACAGCGCCTATTCGAGCCGCCGCCTGTCTGACGTGATCAACACCAAGCGTTCGTCCTGGGTCTCGTTCATCCTGCGCGACGACGTCTATGACGAAGACAAGCTGCGTGCCGACCAGGAACTGCTGCGCCGCTTCTACTACAATCACGGCTACGCCGATTTCCAGGTCGTCTCCGCTGTCGGCGAGCTCGACAATGCGACCAACAAATACACGGTCACCATCACCGTCCAGGAAGGCGAGCGCTACAATTTCGGCGACATCAGCGTCGAAAGCACCATTCCGGAAGTCGATTCGAAGTCGCTGGAATCGGTGGTCGAAACCCGCAAGGGCGACGTCTACAACGCCAAGGACGTGGAAGACTCCATCATCGCGCTGACCGAGAAGGTGGCCGGTTCCGGCTATGCCTTCGCCCAGGTGACGCCGCGCGGCGACCGCAACTTCGAGAATCACACGATCTCGGTGGTCTACACCGTCGACCAGGGCACCAAGGCCTATGTCGAGCGCATCGAAATCCGCGGCAACGATCGTACGCGTGACTATGTCATCCGCCGCGAGTTCGATGTCAGCGAAGGCGATGCGTTCAACCAGGTGCTGATCCAGCGCGCCAAGAAACGCCTGGAAGACCTCAATTACTTTGACAAAGTCGACATTTCCACGGTGCCGGGCTCGGCCCCCGATCAGGTCGTGCTTGTGGTCGACGTTGTCGAGAAATCGACTGGCGAGTTCTCGGTCGGCGCAGGCTATTCGACCGGCGGCGATTCGGCTGGACCGTCCGTCGAAGGATCGGTTACCGAGCGGAACTTCCTCGGCCGCGGCCAGTTCATCAAGCTGTCGGCCGGCGGCGGCAAGAACTCGCGCGACTACAGCCTGTCCTTCACCGAGCCGTATTTCCTCGGGCGGCGTATCGCTGCCGGCTTCGACATCTACAAGTCGACGCGGGAATACAACAACAATTACGACAGCGACACCACCGGCGCGACGATCCGTTTCGGACTGCCGATCACCAACAGCATCACGACCCAGCTGGCGTATAATATCTCGCAGGAGAAATATAAGGTCGACGATAGCTGCGGTCCTACCACTGTTGGAGATCCGGACGGCACCTGCACGATTTCGCCGGCCATTCTGGATGGCATCGCCGAAAGCCCTTGGATCAAGTCGTCGGTCAGCCTGGGGCTGGTCTACAACACCATCGACGACATGAAGAACCCGCATGAGGGTATCTATGCCAACACGACGGTGGAAGTTGCCGGTCTCGGCGGCGATGCCAAGTTCGTGAAGATCACGGGGCGCGGCAGCATCTATCAGACGCTGTCCGAACAGCTTGACCTCGTCGGCCTCATTTCGGGCGGCGCCGGCCATGTCGAGGGGTATGGTGGCGATGGCGGTCTGCGTATCTTCGATCAGTTCCAGAGCACCGACCGCATGATCCGCGGCTTTGCCTACGGCGGCATCGGTCCCGTTGACTCCGCCGGTGTAGGCGATCACCTGGGCGGTACAACCTATTTCAACGCGTCGGCCGAAGCTCAGTTCCCACTGCCGGTCGTTCCCGAGAGCTTCGGCTTGCGTGGCGCGGTGTTCGCCGACGCGGCAACGCTCTACGGCAGCCAGATCGGCAACCAGAGCCTGGTTGATCAGTCGTCGGTTGGCATGAAGTTGCGCGCTTCCGTGGGTCTCGGCCTGATGTGGGCCTCGCCGTTCGGCCCGATCCGCATCGACTATGCGATTCCGGTCAAGAAGGAAGCGAGCGACGACGTGCAGGAATTCAACTTCGGCATATCGACCCGCTTCTGATCGGCGGCCAACGATGCTCCCGGGTTTTTTCGATCCGGGAGAAATGTTCCGACCTAGCTGGATATAGCTTCTGGAATGACCGATCCGGTGTTCTTCGCGCCATCACGCCGGTATACGGCGGCCGAAGTCGCGAATCTGACCGGCTCGGTGCTAGTCGATTCCGGCCAATCCGACGTTGTGATCGATGCACTGGCGCCAGCCAATGAAGGCGGCGCCAACGCGCTGGTCTTCGTCGACGGCAGGCGTAATTCCGCGCTGATGCCGTCGCTGCGGGCCGCAGCGGTGCTGTGTCCGGCGGAGTTTGCAAACAAGGCGCCTTCCGGCATCGCTGTCCTGACCCATCCACGGCCGCAACAGGCTTTCGCGCTGGTTGGGCGCCTCTTGTTCCCGACGGCCGCCACGCCAGGGCCAATGACCGGCGAAACCGGTGTTTCGCCGCATGCCCATGTCGACCCGACCGCGCATGTCGAAGCCGGCGTCATCATCGAGGCCGGCGCGGTCGTCGGGCCAGGGGTCTCGATCGGCAGCGGCACCGTCATTGCACCCAATGCCGTCATCGGGCAGTCCTGCCAGATCGGCCGTGACGGCTATGTGGGCCCGGGCGCCAGCATCCAGTACGCGCTGATCGGCAACCGGGTCATCATCCATGGCGGCGCCAGGATCGGCCAGGACGGCTTTGGCTTTGTCGGCGGCGCCAAGGGGCCGGAGCGTGTTCCACAGATCGGACGGGTCGTCATCCAGGACGATGTCGAGATCGGCTCCAATTCCACGGTCGATCGCGGCGCCATGTCCGACACGATCATCGGGCAAGGCACCAAGATCGACAATCTCGTGCAGATCGCCCATAACGTCCGCATCGGCCGCAATTGCATAGTAGCCGGGCTTTCAGGTATTTCAGGTTCCGTGGTGGTGGGGGACAATGTCACCATGGGCGGCGGTGTCGGGCTCGCGGATCATCTGACGATTGGTTCAGGTGCCAAGCTTGCCGCCAGAAGTGGATTTATGAGCAATGTTCCCGCCGGCGAGATATGGGGTGGCTACCCGGCACAGCCGATGGCGGAAGCCATGCGAGAGATAGCCATGTTGCGCACGATGGCCAGGGCACGCAAGCAGGGCAAGGACAATGGCTGACATGGTGGCGGCGACAACGCTGGAAGCGGTCGACATATTGGGGCTGATGAAGCTCCTGCCGCACCGTTATCCCTTCCTGATGATCGACCGCATCGTCGACATCGATGGCGACGACTCCGCCATCGGCATCAAGAACGTCACCATCAACGAGCCGCATTTTCAGGGCCATTTCCCGGAGCAGCCGGTAATGCCGGGCGTGCTGATCGTCGAGGCCATGGCGCAGACGGCCGGCGCCATCTGCATCCGCAGCCTTGGGGCGTCGAAACCCTCGCTGGTCTATTTCCTGACCATCGACAACGCCAAATTCCGTAAACCGGTCGTTCCCGGCGACCAGTTGAAGATCCATGTCAAGAAAATCAAGAAGCGCGGCAACCTGCTCAAATTCGCCTGCGAGGCCCTGGTCGAAGGTACCAAGGCAGCCGAGGCCGAGATTTCAGCCATGATGGTCACCGGCGACTGACGATCGAGTGCCTATGAAAATCAAGACGTCAATCCATCCTTCCTCCGTCGTGGAAGAAGGCGCTCAAATCGGCGAGGGTGTGCGCATCGGGCCGTTCTGCCATGTCAGCGCCGAGGCGGTGATCGGCAACGGTGTCGAACTGGTCAGCCATGTCTCGGTGATGGGCGCCACCACCATCGGAGCCTCGACCAAGGTCTATCCGATGGCGACATTGGGCGCCCCGCCGCAGAACACCAAGCACAAGGGCGGGCGCACCACGCTCGTCATCGGCGCCAATTGCACCATACGCGAAGGCGTCACGATGCATGTCGGCACCGACACCAGCCGTGGCGAAACGACGGTCGGCGACAATGGCAATTTCCTTGCCTATGCCCACATCGCCCATGATTGCGCCGTCGGCAACAACGCTACCTTCGCCAATGGGGCGACGCTGGGCGGCCACTGCGAGATCGGCAACAATGTCTATATTGGCGGCCTCAGCGCCGTTCATCAATTCGTGCGCGTCGGCGACAATGCCTTTCTTGGCGGGTGCTCGGCATTTGTTGGTGACGTCATTCCCTATGCCATCGCCGCGGGCAACCGCGCCAGCTTGCGCGGCTTGAACATCATCGGCCTCAAGCGGGCCGGCCTGCCGCGTTCCGAAATCTATTTGTTGCGCAAGGCTTACAAGACGATTTTCGACCGCGCCCGCACCGTCGGCGAAAACGTCGAGTTCGCCAAGGCGGAATTCGCCTCTTCCCCAGCCGCGATGAAGATCATCGATTTCATCACCAGTCGCGGCAAGCGGCACTTTGCCGTGCCATCGCTCAAGCGCGGCGATGACGACGATACCGATGACGAAGGCTGAGACAGCCGCGGCTGGTCTCGATCTCCCGCCTGATGCCAAGGTCGGCATCATCGCCGGCGGCGGCAGCCTTCCGGTCGAAGTCGCTGCCGGTCTGGCCGAACAGGGTCATGC
This sequence comes from Mesorhizobium sp. ES1-6, assembly GCF_020164775.1. Classification (NCBI taxonomy): domain Bacteria; kingdom Pseudomonadati; phylum Pseudomonadota; class Alphaproteobacteria; order Hyphomicrobiales; family Phyllobacteriaceae; genus Mesorhizobium; species Mesorhizobium sp. ES1-6. The sequence goes on along the minus strand of NZ_JAIUGU010000001.1, from coordinate 497,104 downwards.
GCCCTTCATCGTGCTCATGGCCGGCGAGGCCGACCGTCTGGCGGAGTTGTCCCGGTACGAGCATGATACACTTGCCCTGGAGGCGATAGGGTCGCTCGTTCCACTGCTCAAGCGCAACCGGATTACCCATCTGGTGCTTGCCGGCGAGATAAAGCGCAGGCCCAGACTGACACATCTGCGCCCAAGCCTCAGCCTGCTCGCCGTAATACCGGTCGTTGTCATGGCGTTGGCGCGCGGCGACGACGGGCTGCTCAAGGTGGTGGCGCGCGGGCTCGAGGCCCGGGGGATAAAGGTCGTGGGCGCTCACGAAATCGTGCCGAGCCTCGTCGCCGCCGAAGGCGTGTTGACCAAGGCCGGGCCTCGGAAAACGGACTGGCGCGATATCGAGGCAGGGTTCGCCGCGGCAAAGGCCATCGGGGCACTGGATATCGGTCAGGCGGCGATCGCGGTCGGCGGCCGGACCATTGCGCTCGAAGGCATCGAGGGCACGGCCGGATTGCTGGACCGCGCCAGGCTGCTGCGCGGCCATGGCCGTATCGCCGGCAAGACGCGCGGCGTTCTGGTCAAATGCGCCAAGCCAGGCCAGGAGCTACGCGCTGACCTTCCTTCCATGGGACCGCAAACGGTCGAAGCAGCGCATGCGGCAGGGCTTGCCGGCATTGCCGTCGAGGCGGGACGCTCGCTGATCCTCGAAGGCCCCGCGACCCTCTCGCGCGCCAACGAACTTGGGCTGTTCATCGTCGGCCTGGCCGCAGCGGAGTCCTGATATGGCTGATAGGGCGTTGAAGATCGCGATCGTCGCGGGCGAGGAATCAGGCGACCTGCTTGGCGCCGACATCATCCGGTCGCTCCGCCAGATGACGGGCCGCGAGGTGCAACTGGTCGGTCTCGGCGGCCGCCATTTGCAGGCGCTTGGGCTGGTTCCTCCGTTCGACGCCGGCGAGGTCGCCCTGATGGGTTTCAGTGCCGTCCTGCGGGATCTGCCGCGCCTGATGCGGCGGATCGGCCAGATGGCAAGCATGGTTGCCGAAGCCAGGCCTGACTGCCTCGTCACCATCGACAGCCCCGATTTTTCACTGCGCGTCGCCAGGAAGGTGCGCGCGGCCAACCCGTCGATCCCGATCATCCACTATGTCTGCCCGAGCGTCTGGGCGTGGCGTCCGGGCAGGGCGGTGGCGATGAAGCCCTATGTCGACCACATCCTGTGTATCCTGCCCTTCGAGGTGAAGGAACTCGCGCGACTGGGCGGCCCGCCTGGCACCTATGTCGGACATCGTCTCACCCATGACGCGGGCGTGCTGTCGGCCGCCAAGGCTCAAGGTCAGCCGCGCGACCTCTCGGCCGATCGCGTGAAGACACTGCTTGTCCTGCCCGGCTCGCGGCGCGGCGAGGTGCGGCGGCTGCTCGAGCCGTTTGGCGAGACCGTGTCGATGTTGCGGGCTCGCGGGCACCGGCTCCGGCTGATGCTGCCGACAGTGCCGCATGTCGCCGATACCGTGCGGTCCGCTGTCACGCGCTGGGACGAGAAACCCGAGATCATCCTTGAGCCCGATCGCAAATGGCAGGCGTTCGGCAAGGCCGACGCGGCGTTGATCGCGTCCGGCACCGTATCCCTGGAACTGGCCTTGTCCGGCGTGCCGATGGTCTCCAGCTATAGGCTCGACCCTGTCGCGCGCGTCGTCGCGCCCTATCTCGTCTCCGTCTGGTCGGCCCTGCTGCCCAACCTGATCTCGGATCGCGCGCTGATCCCGGAGTTCTACAACGAGTATGTCAAACCGAACAATCTGGCACGCCAGCTGGAAGCGCTGCTGGCCGACACAGGAATGCGCGCCTGGCAGAAAGACGGGTTTGCCGAGATCTCACGGCGCATGGCAACGGACAGGCCGTCCGGTGAGATCGCGGCGCAGGTCGTGATGGGGTACGTGAAGAGAGTGAGTAGGCAGTAGTGAGTAGTGAGTAGTGAGTAGCAAAATCTCCAATCTGACTACTAACTACTCCCTATTCACTACCGCCTGATTCTACCGCTTGGCGATCGGAACGTAATCGCGCTCCGGCGCTCCGGTGTAGAGCTGGCGCGGACGACCGATCTTCTGGCGCGGATCCTCGATCATTTCCTTCCACTGCGCGATCCAGCCGACCGTGCGGGCAACGGCGAACAGCACGGTGAACATGGTCGTGGGGAAGCCCAGCGCCTTCAGCGTGATGCCGGAGTAGAAGTCGACGTTCGGGTAGAGCTTCTTCTCGATGAAATAGGGATCGGTCAGCGCGATCTTTTCCAGTTCCATGGCGATGTCGAGCAGCGGATCGTCCTTGATGCCGAGTTCACCCAGCACCTCATGCGCGGTCTTCTGCATGATCTTGGCACGCGGATCGTAGTTCTTGTAGACGCGGTGGCCAAAGCCCATCAGCCGGAAGGGATCGTTCTTGTCCTTGGCGCGGGCGATGAATTCCGGGATGTGATCGACATGGCCGATCTCGCCCAGCATGTTGAGCGCCGCTTCATTGGCGCCGCCATGCGCCGGACCCCACAGGCAAGCGATGCCGGCGGCAATGCAGGCGAACGGGTTGGCGCCCGACGAGCCGGCGAGACGAACGGTCGAGGTCGAAGCGTTCTGCTCGTGATCGGCATGCAGGATGAAGATGCGCTCCATGGCGCGCGCCAGCACCGGGTTGATCTTGTACTCCTCGCACGGCACGGCAAAGCACATATGCAGGAAGTTTGCCGCGAAACCGAGATCGTTCTTCGGGTAAATAAACGGCTGGCCGATGTGGTATTTGTAAGCCATGGCCGCGATCGTCGGCATTTTGGCGATCAGGCGCATGGAGGCAACCATGCGCTGGTACGGGTCGGAAATGTCGGTCGAGTCGTGATAAAAGGCCGACAGGGCGCCGACCACGCCGCACATAACCGCCATCGGGTGCGCGTCGCGGCGGAAGCCGGTGAAGAAGCGCGACATCTGCTCGTGCACCATGGTGTGGCGCGTCACGCGGTAATCGAAATCGTCCTTCTGCGCCTTGGTGGGCAGTTCGCCATAGAGCAGGAGATAGCAGACTTCGAGGAAGTCGCCGTGCTCGGCCAGCTGGTCGATCGGATAGCCGCGGTGCAGGAGGATGCCGGCATCGCCGTCGATGAAGGTGATCTCGGATTCGCAGCTCGCGGTCGAGGTGAAGCCGGGATCATAGGTGAAGGCGCCGGTGGTGCTGTAGAGCGAGGCGATGTCGATGACGTCGGGCCCGACCGAGCCGCTTCGCACCTTGAACTCGTGGGTCTTGCCGGCGAATTCCAGCGTTGCCGTGGCCTCCTGGCCGCCCACATCCAGTTTTTTCGCAGCTTCGGTCATTGCAAACTCCTTCTTGTTTCCTCATGCCGGCAAAGGCAAATTCCGCAGAGCGACACGTCGAAATCACCGCAATGCGCTTATTCGCCACCGCATTCTAGGAGGTGCGTGCCAGATTGGGCCAAGGCCTAATGTTGCACTGCGAAACCCGCCTTTCAATGCCAATCTTCTTGGGCCAGTTTGCTCCTAATCGATTTGATCCGCTATGCGCGCCAGGCTTTCCTCGCGCCCCAGCACGGCCAGCACGTCGAACACACCGGGCGAGGTGCTTTTGCCGGTCAAGGCGGCGCGCAGCGGCTGGGCCACGGCGCCAAGCTTGTAGCCGCCAGCCAGCGCATAGTCGCGGATCGCGGCCTCGGCCGTGGCCGCCGTCCAGTCGCCCGCCAGCGACTTCAAAGCTTCGTGAGCGCCACGCAATATCTTGCGGGCATCGTCGTTGAGCAGCAGTGCCGCCTTGTCGTCGATCGGCAGCGGCCGCGCGGCAAACAGGAAGGCGGCGCCATCGACGAGCTCGACCAGCGTCTTAGCGCGCTCCTTCAGCCCCGGAAGTGCCGCCAGCAACTGCGCCTTGTTCTTCTCGTCGAGGCGCGCCGCCATCGCCGGGCCGCCCTCCAGATAGGGCAAGGTGGCGATGAAAATGTCGAACAGTTCGGAATCGGCCATGCGGCGCATATGGACGCCGTTCAGCGCCTCGAGCTTGGCGAAATCGAATCGCGCCGCGCCCTTGTTGACGTCGCCGATGTCGAACCAGGAGATCATGTCCTTGATCGACATGATCTCGTCGTCGCCATGGCTCCAGCCCAGGCGCGCCAGGTAGTTGAGCAGCGCCTCCGGCAGGTAGCCCATGGCGCGATAGGCCTCGACACCGAGCGCGCCGTGCCGTTTAGACAGCTTGGCGCCATCGGCACCATGGATCAGCGGGATGTGCGACATCGACGGCACGTCCCAGCCCATGGCGTTGTAGATCACGCTCTGGCGGGCGGCGTTGGTCAGGTGGTCGTCGCCACGGATGATGTGGGTGACGCCCATGTCGTGATCGTCGACGACAACGGCATGCATGTAGGTCGGGTTGCCGTCCGACCGAAGGATGATGAAATCGTCGAGATCCTTGTTGGGAAAGCGCACCTCGCCCTGGACCCGGTCCTGCACCACCGTCTCGCCCTCGGTCGGCGCCTTGATGCGAATGGCGCCCTTGACGCCGACGGGTGCCTCCGACGGATCGCGGTCACGCCAGTGGCCGTTGTAGCGCGGCGGCAGGCCCTTGGCCCGCGCGGCCTCACGCATCGCCTCGAGTTCGGCTGGTGTCTCGTAGCTGTAATAGGCCTTGCCCAGGCGCACCAGTTCCTCGGCCACCTCGCGGTGGCGTGGCGCGCGCTCGAACTGGGAGACCGCATCCCCGTCCCACGACAGGCCGAGCCAAGTCAGCCCGTCGAGAATGGCCGCGGTGGCTGCATCCGTGGAGCGTTCGCGATCGGTGTCCTCGATGCGTAGCAGCATCGTGCCGCCGGTGTGCTTGGCATAGAGCCAGTTGAACAGCGCCGTGCGCGCGCCGCCAATGTGCAGATAGCCGGTCGGCGAGGGGGCAAAACGGGTGATGACCTTGTCGGACATGGAACTCTCGGAAAACGTCTGAAGCGGGGTGCGGCGTGCGCGGACTTTCGCGCGTCGCGCGTTCATGTAGCATAGGGCGTCGAGGGTGCAAGGGGCAGACCCGATGGCTGGACGGAGCCGGGGCTCGGAACAGGGCGAGGACGCCATTGTCGGCGTCAGCGAACGATCCCTGTTTGCCAATCCCGCGCTCGCACCATCGGCGCCGGCGGCACCGCCTGTATCGCGCCCTGGCGAGCAGTCCTTGCCCGAGGGCATCAACGCGCCGGTCACCGTGTCCAGAACCGGTGCGATCGCTCGCTTGCGACGTCATCTCGGCCGCCTTTCATGGCCGCAAATACAGGCGGGCGTGGCTTCGGCGGCCACGCTGGAGCTCGATCGCGGCATCGCATTCCTGTTGGTGCCGGTGTTCCTGGCCACGGGCGTCATCGTCTATTTCTCGATGGCGGCCGAACCTGGGTTCGTCCAGCCCATCGCCGCCGTCGTGCTGATGGCTCTCTGTGCGGTCGCCTCGCGATCCTGGCCCAGGACCCATCTATGTCTGATGGCCGCGCTGCTCTGCGCCCTTGGCGTGCTCGCCGCCAAGGTCGAGACGTGGCGGGCGGGGACGCCGATGCTTGGCTCTGAAATCGCCACGCAGGTGACCGGCCGAGTGGTGTCGCTCGACTATATGGAGACCGGACGTATCCGGTTGACCATCGACGTGACGTCGACCGCCCGGCCGAAATTGCGCTATGCACCGGAACGGGTTCGCATTTCCGCCGCCAAGATACCGGCCGGCGTGAAGGCCGGTTCGCTGGTGAGCGGCTACGCCAGGCTGTTGCCGCCGACCGGTCCGGTGCGCCCGGACAGTTATGATTACTCCTTCGACAGCTATTTCGCTGGGATCGGCGGCAGCGGCTTCTTCATGGGAACGCCAAGGATCGTTCCCGACGACGACGAGGCGCCGCTGTGGTCCCGCCTTGCCTCGTCGGTCGAAAATACCAGGCAGGACATCGCTGACCACATCAGAGCCAGTGTCGGTGGCGCCGAGGGTGAGATCGCGGCGGCGCTGATGGTCGGGGTGCGCGCGGGCATTCCTGATGAAATCAACGAAGCCATGCGGCGGACAGGCATCTATCACATCATTTCCATTTCCGGACTGCACATGGCGCTGGTCGCGGGCACCATGATGATGCTGATGCGCGGCGTATTCGCGCTGTTTCCGGATTTTTCCTCACGCCGCCCGGTCAAGAAGTACGCCGCCGCCGCCGCGCTTTTCTCGATCGCGGCCTATCTCGTCATCTCGGGTGTCGTCGTCGCCGCCGAGCGCAGCTTCATCATGCTGGCCGTGATGTTGATCGCCGTTCTGTTCGACCGGGCGGCGCTGACAATGCGCAACCTGGCAATCTCGGCCATTGCCGTCATCGCGGTGTCCCCGCACGAGGTCGTGGGTCCGAGTTTCCAGATGTCTTTCGCGGCGACCGCGGCGCTGGTCGGCGCTTATGCGGGCTGGGCGGATCACCATGCGGGAAAGACGAGGCCACCGGCGCCAAAGCGATCCCTGGCTGGGTTCCTGACGCGAAAACTCCTTTTGGGGGCAGGCGGACTGGCCATGACGTCCATCATCGCCGGCAGCGCCACGGCGCTGTTTGCGATCTGGCATTTCCAGCGGGTGTCGCCGCTCAGCCTGTTCGCCAATCTGGCCGTCATGCCGATCGTGTCGGTCGTGATGTTCCTGGCCGTCGCCAGTGCGTTGCTGATGCCGTTCGGACTGGATTGGCCGGCTCTTTACCTCATGGGCAAAGGCCTGACGGCGATGATTGCCGTATCGGCGTGGATATCGGAGCGCTCGCCAATCGATGGTGTCGGGTTGATTTCGCGGCAATCCGTGCTGCTGGTGACCGTCGCATTGGTCATCGCGACGATGGCGACGACCCGGCTGCGGCTCGCGGCACTGCCATTCGCGCTTGCCAGCTTGTTGACTGTGTCGGATACGCGCACCCCCGATGTGCTGATCTCGGAAGATGCGCGGCTGGTCGCGCTGCCGATCGGCGGCGGCGAACTCGCGGTCAACCGGGCTCGCCCGAACGAATTCACCGTCGACAACTGGAAACGCGCGCTCACATCCGAAGCCATCGTCGTACCGGAGATGTTCGACAAGGCAGGTGGGCAATTCGCCATCGCCGATGCGGTAAACCTGCCGGCGGGAGCGCCGTTCTATTGCACCGAAGGCGTCTGTATCGCTCGACACCCGTCCGGTGCGATCATAGCGCATGTCGAAGACCGCAAGGACACCTGGAAGGCCTGCGCGTTCGCCGACCTCATCGTCGTCAATGACGCGACCGCCTACGATGCCTGCCACAATCCGCTGGTTCTCGTCGTCACCAAACGGCAGCTCGCCCGCAAGGGAAGTGCCGCGGTCTTCTTCGATCCTCGGTCGGCCACGACCCCGGCCAAGATCGAATTCGCCGTCGACCAACCATACCGGCCCTGGCATGAGCAACGAAAATTCTCACGCGAGGCGAGGGGACTGCCGCCCTATAAAAAGCCCGACAAGCCCGACAAGCCCGATGGCAAACAGGCTCAGTAGCGCCTGATCAAGCCGACCAGCCTGCCTTGCACCTTGACCCTGTCCGGCCCGAAAATGCGGGTTTCATAGGCCGGATTGGCGGCTTCGAGGGCGATCGAGGCGCCTTTGCGGCGGAACCGCTTCAGCGTCGCTTCCTCCTCGTCGACCAGCGCCACGATGATTTCGCCTGGGCTTGCCGTATCGGCATTGCGGATGATGACCGTGTCGCCGTCGAAGATGCCGGCCTCGATCATCGAGTCGCCCTTGACTTCCAGCGCATAGTGCTCGCCGCCCATGATCATATCCGGCGGCACCGAGATCGTATGCGTCTGATGCTGGATGGCGTCGATCGGCACACCGGCGGCGATACGGCCCATGACCGGGATGGACACGGCTGAAACCGCATCGTCGTCATTGCCGGCCGCGGGCAGTCGCGAAGGTGCGGCCGCCGGCTTGATCTGGCGACCGAGATTGTTTTGACCCAGGCTGCCCTGGATGACGCTTGGCGAGAATTTCTTTGCCGCGTTGAGGCCGGGCGCGATCGAATCCGGCAGCCGCAGCACTTCCAGCGCACGCGCCCGATTGGGTAGCCGCCGGATAAAGCCGCGTTCCTCCAGCGCCGTGATCAGGCGATGGATCCCCGATTTGGAGGCAAGATCGAGCGCTTCTTTCATCTCGTCGAAGGACGGCGGTATGCCGCTTTCCTTGAGGCGTTCGTGGATGAACATCAGCAGTTCATGTTGCTTGCGTGTCAGCATGGCGCGGCCCCCAAGGCATTGAACAACGGTCTGATTCAGAATCGAAAAACAAACCCAGAACAAACACTATCTGTTCCAGTTGTGTTCTGCAACCGTTTAAAGTTTAGTGAATTTGTTAAGGCGTCAGAAGCTTTTGGCTCGCGACTGCGGCCGGCAGACGACCTTTCGTTTCCGCATGGGCCTTGAAATCGTTATGGTTAATGGCTTGCGGCCTAACCCTGAAGGAGGCTTGGCGCCAGCCCTTTCGAAGGATCCAGGTAAGAGGCTCCAGCAAGTGTTCGTGCCATCTCCGGCGGAACGAAACGAAATCAAAACGCCAACGGCCGGCAAGCCGCTCACGGGCGGCCTTTATTCCTGAAGCGTCGGCCGGTGCACGGGCCCGACATCATCCGGCGACAGCCTTCAAGCTGCCGGCGCGGGCGGCGTATTTGGTCGCGCTACTGTCTTCGCTGTGGACATAGACATGCAGCGTGTAGCCGATATGGGCCGTCATCAGCGCCTTGGCCCGTTCGACGTCACGATCGAGTGCCGCTTCCATGATCGCGGTGTGATGCTCGATGGCAATCGCTTCGCGCAATGCCTCCATCGCCTCCTCATAGCCATCCTTGAGGCCAGCCGCGGCCCGTAATGTCGGCGCCAGGCCAAGAAAGCGATGATGCCGGCGTAGCTGATCCGAGATTGTCGAGCGGAAACGCATCAGCCAGTTGCATGTGGCGGCGCTCAGCAGCGCCGCATGGAAAGCCTCGTGGTTCTCGTCCCATTTGTCGACGGCCGCATCCGAGGGATCGTCGACCGCGGTCTTGCAACGGGAGAGCCGGTAGTGGGCGGTGACAACGGCATCCTCCCATTCCTTGCCGCCTTTCTCCATCGATTCGAGGAACAAGGGGATCTCGACCACCATCCTGGCGCGCGCCAGATCCTCCAGTTCGGCCCGCGATACGGGAGCGACTGTAAAACCACGGTTGCTGATGGCGGTGACAAGGCGTTCGGCCTCGAGCCGCGACAAGGCTTCGCGCAACGGCGTCCAGCCGACGCCATAGGTGCCGCGCAACGCGCTCAGCTTGAGGGGCGCGCCGGGCATGAGGCGCGTGGTCAGGATATCCCGACGCAACAGCTGATAGGCTGCCTCCGTTTTCGTGGAGTTCGTCTCATCCTGCATCGCGGTCCATCCGTCGTCCGGCAAAGAGAAATTATATATGATGTCCGACCGTGGCAAGAATTATATATAATGTTTGACAGGGGACGGCCGACTGACCATGATCGTTGCAGTAGCCGCGCTGCAAGCGGCGCTGATCAAATCTGGGAGGACATGATGTTGAAGTCGAAATCCGCTTGGGTGTCGGGTTTGTTCCTGGCTGGCGCGTTGATGGTGAGCGCCGGCAGTGCCGCCGCCGATCAGATCCGCATCGGCATTGCCAATTTCGGAGAACATCCGCAGCTCAACGCCGCCATAGCCGGCTTCAAGAAGGCGCTGACGGACAACGGCTTCGTCGAAGGCAAGGACGTCGTTTATACGGAGAGCCATACCAATTTCGATGCATCGCTGGTGCCGCAGATGATCGCCAAGCTGCAGGCCGAGCAGCCCAAGCTGATCTACACCATCACCACGCCGGTTTCGCAGATCGCCAAGAAGGCGCTCGCCGGTTCCGGCATTCCGATCGTCTTTTCCGCGGTCACCGATCCGGTGGCGGCCAAGCTGGTGCCCTCATGGGACGCCGGAGACGAAGGCATGACCGGCGCCAGCGATCTGCAGGACGTCGCCGCGGTGATGGCCTTCACCAAGAAGTTGCTGCCCAACGCCAAGCGCTTCGGCGTGCCTTACAATCCCGGCGAGGCCAACGACGTTGCCTTGGTCGAAAAGATCAAGGCGGCGGCGCCTGCGGCCGGCTTCGAGGTGGTGGAGGTCGGCATCGACAACGTCAATGACATTCAGCAACGCATCGCTTCGCTCGCCGGCAAGGCCGACGTGATCTACGGCCCGGCCTCGAACCTTATCCAGCCGGCGATCGCCGCTGTCTCCGCGGCCGCCCGCCAGGCCGGTATCCCGGTCGTCAACTCCGATGACAGCGCGGTCCGCAACGGCACCGTGCCGGCGAGCTTCGCGGTCAATTACACGCAGGTCGGCGTCAACGCCGGCACCATCGCCGCCGAGATCCTGAAGGGGAAGGACCCCAAGACGATCGCGCCGTCGCGCCCGGCCTACAAGGACCACATGGCAACGATCTCGCGCAAGGCGATGGCCGCGTTCGGTATCGAGATACCCGCTTCGATGGCCGATTGCGGCTGCATCGTCGACTGACATCGGAACCGCAAGGGGTGACGGCCTCGGCGCCGTCATCCTTGAGGTGAGGGAGGAACGATGCTCGAAATCCGATCGGCGCGCAAAGTATTCTACAAGGGCCAGGCCGACGAGAAGGTCGCGCTGGACGGTCTCAGCCTGTCGTTGGCCACGGGCGAGTTCGGCATCGTCATCGGCTCCAACGGTGCTGGCAAAAGCAGCATGCTCAATGCCATTTCCGGCGCCCTGATCCTCGATTCCGGCCAGATCCTGATCAACGGCGCCGATGTGACTGGAATGCCCGTACACAAGCGCGCCGCGCAACTGGCGCGCGTCTTCCAGGATCCGATGCGCGGCACCGCCGCCAGCATGACGGTCGCGGAAAACATGCTGCTGGCCGACTTGCGCAGCAGCAAGCGCACCTTGCGCCAGGGGCTGAACGCCACCCGGCTCGCGTCCTACAAGGAACGCCTGTCGATACTTGGCCTCGGCCTTGAAAACCGCCTCGATACCCGCGTCGACCTGCTTTCGGGCGGGCAGCGGCAGTCGCTGTCGCTGATCATGGCGGTCGGCGGGTCACCGGACTTGCTGCTGCTCGACGAACATACCGCGGCGCTCGACCCGCGCACGGCCGAGATTGTCATGCGGGCGACGGTGCGGGCTGTCAACGCGCTGAAGCTGACGACCCTGATGGTGACCCACAACATGCAGCACGCCGTCGATTACGGCAGTCGCGTGATCATGCTCGACGCGGGCCGGGTCTTACTGGAGGTCACCGGCGAGGAGAAGGCGAGGGTCACGGTTCTCGATCTGATCGGCCATTTTTCCGTCAAGACCGACCGCATGTTGCTGGCGAGCTGACCGACATGGGTTTTGTTCAGGAAATTCTCACCAGCTTCGTCGCGATCATTCCGGTCACGCTGGCGCAAAGCCTGATCCTGGCCTTTGTCGTGCTCGGGATCATGATCCCGTTTCGGATGCTGAATTTTCCCGATCTCACCAGTGAGGGCGCCTTTCCACTGGGCGGCTGCGTCTGTGGTGTGCTGCTGGCTGCCGGCGTATCGCCACTGGCAGCCATCGTGGTCGCATTCGCGGCGGGCTTCGCGGCAGGCTGCTGCACCGCCTTCATCCATCTGCGCTTCCGTATCCACACGCTTCTCGCGGGCATCCTGATGATGACGATGCTCTACAGCATCAATCTCCGCATCATGGGCAAGTCCAACCTCTCCGTCTTCGGCTCGCCAGCCGTCTTCGACTGGGTGCCGTTCGCGCGGCCAGGTTTTCCCGCCAGCAAGATCGTGGTCGCCGGCCTCCTCGCGCTGATCGCCTTCGCGTTGCTCTACATGTTCTTCCGGACCGAGAAGGGGACAGCGGTGCGTGCCGTGGGCGCCAATCCCGACATGGCCGAGGCGCAAGGCATCAATGTCTGGGCAGCCACCATAGGCGGCGTCGGGCTGGCGAGCGCGTTCTCGGCCTCAAGCGGCGCACTGATGGTGCAGTCGCAGGGGTTTGCCGACGTCAATATGGGGCTGGGGATCCTCATCAACGGTCTTGCCGCGCTGATGATCGGCGAGGCCGTCGTCGGCAAGCAGACGGTCTGGCGCCAGTTGCTGGCGCCCTTTGCCGGCGCGATCATCTATTACCAGCTTGTGTCGTTCTGCCTTGCCGCCGGCATGCCGCCGCCCGACCTGAAGCTTGCCACCGGCCTGTTCGTGCTGGCCATGCTTGCCTTGCCCAGCCTCAAGCGCGGCCGTGGGCCGGCGCCTGCCCGCGAAGCGATCCGTGAATAATCAGGGCGTGAATAAATCAGGGAATGTCACAATGATGCGTGCACCGCTCGATCTCGCAGCCGTCGAGGCCATGGATGCGGCGGATCCGCTGCGTGCCATGCGCGACCGGTTCATCTTGCCGGAAGGCGTCATCTATCTCGACGGCAATTCGCTCGGCGCCGCGGCGCCCGCCGTCTTCAGCGAGCTGCAGAAGGCAGCGACGCAGGAGTGGGCGCAGGATTTGATCCGCGCCTGGAATACCGCCGGCTGGTTCGACATGCCGGTGGCACTTGGCGACCAGCTCAGCCGATTGATCGGCGCCGCGCCCGGCCAGACGGTGGTCTGCGATACGACCTCGATCAACATCTACAAGGTGCTGCATGCGGCCTTGGCCATGCGGCCGGACCGCTCGGTCATCGTGGCCGAAGGAGACAGCTTTCCGACCGATCTCTACATGGCCGAAGGCGTGGCCTCGACGCGGCCGGGCACGGTGCTGCGGCTCGAGGGCGTTGATGCGCCTGACATTGAGGACCTGATCGACGAGCGTGTCGCCGTCGTCCTGGTCAACCATGTCAACTACAAATCCGGACAGTTGCGCGACATGGCGGCACTGACATGCAAGGCCCATCAGGTCGGCGCGCTGATCGTCTGGGATCTCTGCCATACGGCCGGCGCCCTGCCGGTCGAGCTCGACAGCGCCAATGCCGATTTCGCCATCGGCTGCACCTACAAATATCTCAATGGCGGTCCGGGCGCGCCGGCCTTCATCTACGCCGCCACGCGTCATCACGACAAGGTCCAGCAGCCGCTCAGCGGTTGGTGGGGCCACGCACGGCCCTTCGCCTTCGAACAGGGCTATGCGGCCGGCAACGGCATCCGCCGCTTCCTGTGCGGCACGCAGCCCGTGCTGTCGATGCGGGCGCTGAAAGGTGCGCTGGATATCTGGGACGATGTCGACATGGCAGCGGTGCGCAAGAAGAGCATTGCGCTCACCGACCTGTTCATCCATCTCGTCGAGACCAGGTGCGGCGCCTACGGCCTGGAACTCGAAAGCCCGCGCGATGCCAAGCAGCGCGGCAGCCAGGTTTCGTTCCTCCACCCGCACGGCTACCAGGTGATGCGGGCCTTGATCGACCGCGGCGTGATCGGCGATTTCCGTGCGCCCTCGACGATCCGCTTCGGCTTCACGCCGCTCTATGTCGGTTACGCCGATGTGTGGCAGGCGGTCGAGGTGCTGGAAGACATCCTGCGCACCGACGCCTGGCAGGACGTGCGCTTCGCGGTCAAGACGGCGGTGACCTGAAAGTCGGCACATTTTTCCGTAGGGAATTGCGTCGAACAGAGCGTTCAGAGCCGGGTGCGGACGGTCCACAGTTCCGGAAACAGGACGACCTCCAGCATCTTCTTGAGGTAAGAGGCGCCCGATGTGCCGCCGGTGCCGCGCTTCAGGCCGATGATGCGCTCGACCGTGGTGACATGGTTGAAGCGCCAGCGGCGGAAATAGTCCTCGAAGTCGACCAGCTTCTCGGCCAGCTCGTAGAGCATCCAGTAGCGCTGTGGGTCGCGGTACACGGTCTGCCAGGCGACGAGGACCTCTTCGTTCTCGGTCCGCGTCTCGCGCCAGTCCGTGCGCCTCGCATCCGCCCCGATGTCGAAGCCGTTGCGCGCCAGAAGCAGCAGCGCTTCGTCGTAGAGCGACGGCGCCGCCAGGATCGCCTCCAATCGGTCCGTCAGGTCCGGCCGGTGCTTGTGCGGCCCGAGCATTGCGAGGTTGCGATTGCCGGCCATGAATTCGATGGCGCGATATTGCCAGGACTGAAAACCCGAGGACTGGCCGAGCGCGTCGCGGAACTCGGTGTATTCGCTTGGGGTCATCGTGCGCAGCACATCCCAGGCATTGTTCAACTGCTCGAAAATGCGGGCGACGCGCGACAGCATCTTGAAGCTCGGCTCCAGCCGATCGGCACGGATCGAGCGGATCGCGGCGCCAATCTCGTGCAAGGCGAGCTTCATCCAGAGTTCCGATGTCTGGTGCTGGATGATGAACAGCATCTCGTCATGCGCCGACGACAGCGGCTCCTGCGCGTCGAGTACTTTCTCCAGGTGCAGGTAGTCGCTGTAGGACATGCGTTCCTTGAACGACATCTGTGCGCCTTCTGACGCCGGATCGTAGGGCTCGCTCAATTGATTTTCTCCGTGCGCAGCCGGAACCGCTGGATTTTTCCGGTCTGGGTCTTGGGCAGAGCGGCAATGAATTTCACCGAGCGCGGATATTTGTAGGGCGCAATCGTTGCCTTGACATGGTCCTGCAGGCGCTTGACGGTCATCGCGTCCGGCGAAACGCCTTGCACCAGCACGACATGCGCTTCGACGATCTGGCCGCGCTCGCCATCCTCGGCGCCGATGACCGCGCATTCGGCGACATCGGGATGCGAAAGCAACGCCGCCTCGACCTCCGGGCCGGCGATGTTGTAGCCGGCGCTGACGATCATGTCGTCGGAACGCGCGGCGAAGTGGAAGAAGCCGTCTTCGTCTTGCCAAAAAGTGTCACCGGTGAGGTTCCAGCCGTCGCGCACATAGTCCTTCTGCCGGTCGTCGGCCATATAGCGGCAGCCGGTTGGCCCGCGCACCGCCAGCCGTCCTGGCTCGCCACGCGGCACCTCGCGCATTTCGTCGTCGACGATGCGCGCTTCGTAGCCGCCAACAGGCTTGCCGGTCGAAGCCGGCTTCCTGTCGTCAAAGCGGTTGGAGATGAAGATGTGCAGCATTTCGGTGGCGCCGATACCGTCGAGGATGGGCTTGCCGGTCTTCTTCGTCCATTCTTCGAAGACTGGAGCCGGCAAAGTCTCGCCGGCCGAGACGGCAACGCGCAGCGACGACAGGTCGGCGCCTTCGTCCATGGCCTTCAGCATGGCGCGGTAGGCGGTCGGCGCGGTGAAGGAAATGGTCGCTTTGTAGGTCTCGATGATGTGGATCATGTTGGGCGGCGTCGCCTGCTCCAGCAGGGTCGCCGCCGCGCCGAAGCGCAGGGGAAAGATGGCGAGGCCGCCAAGGCCGAAGGTGAAGGCGAGCGGTGGCGAGCCGACGAAGACATCGTCCGGTGTCACTTGCAGAACCTCGCGCGCATAGGCGTCGGCGATGATCAGCAGATCGCGGTGAAAATGCATCGTCGCCTTCGGCACGCCCGTGGTGCCCGAGGTGAAGCCGAGCAGGGCGACATCGTCGCGGCCGGTGCTGACCGCGGTGAAGGTGACCGGCTTGTCGAGGGCGGCGCGGTCGAGTTCGGCATCGTGGTTGGCGGTGCCGTCGAAACCGATGACCTGTTTGAGAAACCCGCTGTCCTTGGCGCAGGCGGTCATTTCGTCCATCAGCCTGGTGTCGCAGAGCGCTGTGGTGATCTCGGCCTTGTCGACGATCTTGGTGAGTTCGCCGGCGCGCAGCATCGGCATGGTGTTGACGACGACGGCGCCGACCTTGGTGGCGGCCAGCCAGCAGGCAACCATGGCAGGGTTGTTGGCCGAGCGGATCAGCACCCGGTTGCCCGGCCTGACGCCATAATTCTCGACCAGCGCATGGGCCAGCCGGTTCGTCCAGTCGGACAGTTCCTTGTACGTGCGGCGGCGGCCATTGCCGATCAGGGCGGTGTGGTCGCCGAGCCCCTTCTCGACCAACCTGTCGGTCAATTCGACACCGGCATTGAGGTGTTCTGGATAGTCGAAGCCGTCGAGCAGGAAGTCGGGCCATTGTTCGAGCGGCGGCAGATGATCGCGCGTGAATGTGTCGGTATGCGCTGAAGGCCCAAGCATCTCGCCGCTACCCCATCTGCTGCCCGGCCTACGTGCGGGGCACCTGGCCGGTGGATTGAATTCCTGTCCGTCGCGGAAGGCTTCGTGCGGCCGGCAAACGTGTTGTCGACATGCCACAGGAAAGGTGACCGTCGACACGTCCGAACAGCACAGCGGACCTCCCATCTTGTCAGCTGTTCCGCAGGCAGGATCGCACCAGTCGAAATTTGTTTCAAGCCTAAAATGTATTGCCACTGGAGCATTGACGCATGACGTGTCGGCGGCCATTGCTAGCGCGGAAACGATGCCGCTTCGGGGGAGGGTGCCGATGCCAGACCATCGCATTGCCGACTGGGACAATGCCTACGCCAATGGCGACAATATCGCGCGCAGCGACCGTTGGCCCGCCGCATGGTCGGAACCGGCGCAAGCCTTTCGCGATGCATTGTCGGCGCAGGGCCGGGCACGCCTCGACATCGCCTATGGCGATCGGCCGCGCAACCGGTTCGACCTTTTCCTTCCCAAAGCCACGCCGAGGGGCCTCGTGGTGTTCATCCATGGCGGCTATTGGATGGAGACCGACAAGAGCTTGTGGTCGCATCTTGGCAATGGCGCGGTCGGCAGCGGCTTCGCCGTGGCGATGCCGTCCTACACACAATGTCCCGATATACGCATCGCCGGGATCGTCACTGAAATCGCGGCGGCCATCGGCACGGCCGCCGCCATGATCGACGGACCGCTGATGCTGACCGGACATTCGGCCGGCGGGCACCTCGCCAGCCGCATGGTGACGACATCAACGCCTTTGGCGACCGACGTCGCGCGGCGCGTACGCCATGTCGTCTCGATCTCGGGCCTGCATGATTTGCGCCCGCTGATGCGCACCGACATGAACGCGGCGCTGAAAATCGATGAGCATGAGGCGCTGACGGAAAGCCCGGCGCTGCTGCGCCCCTTGGATGGTGTCCGCATCACCTGCTGGGCCGGCGGCGGCGAGCGTTCCGAGTTCCTGCGCCAGAATGCTCTGCTGGCCAACATCTGGACCGGACTTGGCGCAATCACCAATACCGTGGTCGAGCCCGACAGGCATCATTACGACGTTGTCGATGGCCTCGCCGATCCCGCGCATCCGCTGACGCGGACCTTGATCTCGGATTAGTCATTAATTTCGTCCCGATATCAGCTATTT
This sequence comes from Mesorhizobium sp. ES1-6, assembly GCF_020164775.1. Taxonomy (NCBI): domain Bacteria; kingdom Pseudomonadati; phylum Pseudomonadota; class Alphaproteobacteria; order Hyphomicrobiales; family Phyllobacteriaceae; genus Mesorhizobium; species Mesorhizobium sp. ES1-6. The sequence continues at coordinate 479,828 of NZ_JAIUGU010000001.1, read as the reverse complement.
ATGGAGCAATTCTTCAGCGCAACATCAGAACGCTACAAGTATCGCCGGCGACAGACGCAGGCGCAAAAGGCGCGCGTACGATCAATCCGTTGGCGTCGGCAAGCATCCTCAGCATGGAAGAATCCTGAATGCCGAACGGCGTCGCCACCAGTTCGCCGTCGTCTTGCCGAACCACCGCCCGTACATAATCCTGGCGCAGGTCATTGGCCGGCATCGCGCTCCCCAGCCTCGCCGGGCGGATGTCCTGACGATGCTCGCGGCCACCAAGCCTCGCCAGAAGCGGCTTCAGGAACAATTGCGAGCAGACCAGGCTTGCCACGGGGTTGCCGGGCAGGCCGATGCACCTGATGTCGCCGAGGCGGCCGAACATCAGGGGCTTGCCGGGACGCATGGCGATCTTCCAGAAGCCGAGCGTCATGCCTTCGCCGGTCAGCACATCATGGATCAGATCGTGGTCGCCAACCGAGGCGCCGCCAAGGGTGACGATGACATCCGCACCGGCGGCCACCGCTTGCCTGACCAAGGCGGAGATGGCGTCCTTGCGGTCGGCGGCGATGCCGAGATCGAGCGCGCGGGCGCCGACTGATTGCGCCGCCGCGGCAACGCCATAGGCGTTGGACGAGATGATCTGGTCCGGGCCGAGTTCGCTGCCGGGCGGCAACAGCTCGTCGCCGGTGGCGATGATGGCGACCAGCGGCCGTCTCACCACGCTCACTCGCGGGTGGTTTGCCGACGCCGCCAGCGACAACGCAGCCGGGTCGAGCACGCGTCCTTTTTCCAGCAGCACGTCGCCTTTGGAAAAGTCGAGGCCGACGCGGCGGATGTTGCGCCATTCGGCGGTGGGCTCGATCACTTCGATTTCCCCGCCGCCGAGATCCCTGACATTCTCCTGGATGACGACGGTGTCGGCGCCGTCAGGCAGCGGCGCGCCGGTGAAGATGCGTACTGCCTGTCGCTCGCCGACGGCGCCGTCAAAGCCGCGCCCGGCCGGCGCCATGCCGATCACCGAGAGTTTCGATGGCACCGAGGCAACATCAACCGCGCGGACCGCATAGCCGTCCATGGCCGATGCGTTGAAGGGGGGCTGGGTGCGAAGCGCCACGACCGGTTCGGCCAGCACACGATCGACCGCCTCGATGAGAGGGACGCTTTCGCCGGCCAGCGGTGCGGCGCCATCCAGCAGGCGTTCGAGCGCCTCGGCGACCGGAACCAGCGCCATCAGGCGTCTGCCTTGTAGTCGCCTGATTTGCCGCCGGTCTTTTCCACCAGCCGGATGCCGGAAATGACCATGGCGCGGTCGACCGCCTTGGCCATGTCGTAGATGGTCAGGCAGGCCACGGACGCGGCGGTCAAAGCTTCCATCTCGACGCCGGTCTTGCCGGTGACACGCGCCAGTGCCGTGACCTTCAGGCCCGGCAGTGCATGGTCTGGCTCGATGTCGACGGAAACCTTGGTCAGCAGCAGGGGATGGCAGAGCGGGATCAGCTCATGCGTCTTTTTCGCGGCCATGATGCCGGCGATGCGCGCCGTGCCGAGCACATCGCCTTTCTTGGCATTGCCGGCGAGGATGGTCTTCAATGTTTCTGGTTGCATGGAGACAAAGCCCTCCGCGATCGCGGTGCGCGTCGTCTCATCCTTGTCGCCGACATCGACCATGTTGGCTTCGCCCTGTGCGCCAAGGTGCGTGAGGGTGGCCGCCACGATCAGATCGCCTCGGCTGCTGCCTTGCCCGTCAGGAGCAAGCGCGTCGCGGCGGCGACGTCCTGTTGCCGCATCAGGCTTTCGCCGACGAGGAAGGTGCCGATGCCGCTCCTTTGCATCCTGAGACAATCGTCATGGGTGAAGATGCCGCTCTCGCTGACCAGCAGGCGATCGGAGGGTACCATCGCCGCCAGCCGTTCGGAGGTCTGGATGCTGGTCTCGAACGTTCTCAGATTGCGGTTGTTGATGCCGATCAGCCGCGACGACAGTTTCAGCGCGCGCTCCGTCTCGGCCTCGTCATGCACCTCGATCAGCGCATCCATGCCGAGTTCGAACGCCGTCGCTTCAAGCTCGCTCGCCAGGGCGTCGTCGACGCTGGCCATGATGATCAGGATGGCGTCGGCGCCCCATGCGCGGGCTTCATGGACCTGGTAGGGATCGAACAGGAAATCCTTGCGCAATGCGGGCAGGGTGACGGCTGCCCGGGCCTTGGTGAGGAATTCGGGCGCACCCTGGAAGGATGGCGCGTCCGTCAGCACGGAAAGGCAAGCGGCGCCGCCTTTTTCATACGCTTTCGCCAGTGCCGGCGGATCGAAATCGGCACGGATCAAACCTTTGGAGGGGCTTGCCTTCTTGATCTCGGCGATCAGGGCGAAATCGCCTGAATTGCGCTTCGCTTCAAGCGCCGCGAGAAAGCCGCGCGGAGCGTCGGCTTCTTTCGCGAGCGCCTTGATCTCGGCCAGCGGCAGGCGTGCCTTGGCGGCGGCGATCTCGTCGCGCTTGTAGGCTTCGATCTTGCGCAGAATGTCAGACACGGTTCACCCGTTCGAAATTTCGACCAGCCGGTCGAGCACCCGCAGCGCCCGGCCGCTGTCGATCGCCTGCGCGGCAATGGCGATGCCGTCGCCCAGCGTCGTCGCCTTGCCGGCAATCACCAGGCCGGCGCCGGCATTCATCAGCACGGTGTCGCGATAGGCGCCGGCGGCACCGCCCAGCATGTCGCGCAAAGCCTTGGCGTTGTAGGCGGCGTCGCCGCCGCGCAGCTCGTCCTTGGTATGGCGCTTCAGCCCAACCTCTTCCGGGGTCAGCGTGAAGCTGCGGATTTCGCCGCCGACCAACTCGGCGACCTGCGTCTCGCCGGTGGTGGTGATCTCGTCATAGCCATCGCCATGGGCGACCCAGGCGTGCTCGGTGCCCAGCGCCAGCAGCGTCTCGGCAACCGGCATGATCCATTCCGGCATGAACACGCCGACCATCTGCCGTTTCACGCCGGCCGGATTGGAGAGGGGGCCGAGCAGGTTGAAAATGGTCCGGGTGCCGAGTTCGACGCGGGTCGGGCCGACATGCTTCATGGCCGGATGATGCGCCGGCGCGAACATGAAGCCGACGCCGGCTTCATGGATGCACTTGCCAATCGTCTCCGGCGCGATGTCGATCTTGACGCCCAGCGCAATCAGCACGTCGGCCGCGCCGGTCAACGAGGACAGGCCGCGATTGCCGTGCTTGGCGACCGGCACGCCGCTACCGGCGATGACGAAGGCGGAAGCCGTCGAAATGTTGACCGAGTGCGAATTGTCACCACCGGTGCCGACAATATCGATCGCGCCATCTGGCGCGTCGACGCGCAGCATCTTGGCGCGCATCGTGGCGACAGCGCCCGAAATCTCGCCCACCGTCTCGCCGCGCACGCGCAACGCCATCAGGAAGCCGCCGATCTGCCCCGGGGTCGCGTCGCCCGACATGATGATGTCGAAAGCCTCGCGCGCTTCCTCGAAGGAAAGAGCGGTGCCGGTCGCGACCTTGGCGATATGGGTTTTCAGCGCGCTCATCTTGTCGAGGCTTGGGCCACGGCGGCCTGGTCGATGCGGACGTCGTACTGCGTCTGCAACTGCGCCACCAATTGGTCGAGCAGGTCGTCGGACATGCCGGCGGTGAAGGATTTCTGTGCGTCGTCCGGCACTGAGCTGGCATCGGCGCCGGCCGGTTCGAACACTTCGGCGACCTTGAACAGGATCTGGCCGTCGCCGGTGGGCGAGGGGATCAAGCCGGTGCCGCCTTCGCCGACGCCGAACATCACGGCGGCGCCCTCCTTGCCGAAATCGGCATCATCGGCTTCGCGCTTCAAGCCGCGCTTGGTCTGCTTTTCCAGCTTGAGTTCACCGGCGATGACGTCGAGCGTGGCGCCGGCCTTGAGCCGCTTCTCGAATTCGTCCGCCTTGGCGGCAAGCCGCTTGGTGGTCTCGGCCGCTGTCCAGTCGGCGACGACCTTCTGGCGCACCTCGTCGAGAGTGCGGTCGCGCGCCGGCGTGATCGAACCGACCTCGTAGAAGACGAAGCCGTTGTCCGCCGTCGTCAGCGCTTCGTTTTCAGTGTTGGGTTCGGCATCGAAGACGGCCTTGATCAGCGCCGGCGATTCCGGCAGGTCCTTGACGATGGAGCCATCGGGCCTGAGGCCACTGCGGTCGATGGCGTCGATGGTGACGTCCTTGAGCTTCAATTTGGCGGCCGTGTCGGCCAGCGAACTGCCCGATGCACGGGTGTCCTCATAATTGTCGTGCACATCCAGCAGGATGCGGCTTGCCTCACCCAAAGCCAGGTCCTTGCGGATCTGATCGGACACTTCCGCCAGCGGCTTCACCACCTCGGGCTTGATCTCGGTCACACGCAGCAGCACTGGACCGAAGGCGCCTTGGACGACCGGGCTGACTTCATTGGCGGCGAGCGCGAAGGCGGCATCGGCAACCGCCTTGTCGGCGATCTTGTCCTTGGCAAGCGTGCCAAGCAGCGTGTCGGCCGGGGTCTTGCCTTCGGCGGTCACCAGCTTTTCGAAAGTGGCGCCCGCCTTGAGCGAATCGAACGCTGCCTTGGCGGCATCCGGCGTCTTGAACACAAGCTGCTCGATGGTACGCATTTCGGGCGTGGTGTAGCGCGCCTTGTTCTTGTTGTAGTCGTCGCTGACTTGGCTGTCGGTGACGGCGGTCGTATCCATGATGTCCGCGGGCTCGAGGCGGACATAGGAGAATTTGCGGTATTCGGGTGCGGCGTAGGTTTTCTTGTTGGCTTCGAAATAGGCCTGAAGCACGCTGTCGCTCGGCGCCTCGATCGGCTCGACCAGCGTCTTGGGCAAGGTTACATAGTCGACCGTCCGGTCTTCGCCGCGGTAGAGAGCGACCGCCTTGAAGAACGTATCCGGCGCCTTGAGGCCGTCAGAGACCGCCTCGACGATCTGCTGGCGTACCGCGACCTGAGCCTTGTTCTTCAAATAGTCCTCCGGCCGCATGCCCAGGTCACGAAGCCGCCCCTCGAAGACCCTGCGGTCGAATTGGCCGTCTGGACCCCGAAAAGCGGGTTCCTCGCGCGTCAGTTCGGCCAGTTTGTCCTTGGAGAAGCCGAGCCCGAGCTTGCGTGCCTGTTCGTCGAGAACCGCGCCCGAGACGAGTTGCGCCAGAACCGTGTTGTCGATGCCGAGCGCCTTGGCCTGTTCATGGGTAAGGCGCTGACCGAATTGCTGCGACATGACGGCGAGCTGCCGGTCGTAGGCGAGGCGGTATTCGTTGATCGACACCTTGGTGCCGCCGGCCGTTATCACTGAATCATGGCCGGCAAATCCGCCCATCAGGCGTCCGGAGATACCCCAGGCAGCGAAACTGACCACCAGCAGCGAAAGCAATGTCTTCGCGACCCAAGTGCCCGCCGCGTTTCTCAATATACCAAGCATGGACAATTCCGATTTATGCGCATTTTCGCATGCGCCGAGTCTGAAACAAGCGCAATAGCGCCCTTCCGGCCCACTGTCGATTGCTTTGTGGCCTGATTTTGGTAGTGAGGGCGCTGCTTAATGTCGCCTGGAGAGACCGCCCAATGACCCCTGGAATTCGTCCGCTTGTCGCCGGCAACTGGAAAATGAACGGCACCAGCGCCTCGCTCAACGAACTCAGGATGATCGGCAACGGCTTCATGAGCGGGCTCGACGCCGAAACAGAGGCGCTGGTCTGCGTTCCCGCGACCTTGCTTTCCCATGCGGCGGAGATTCTGTCGCGCACCCCCGTCCATGCCGGCGGTGAGGACTGCCACACCAAGGAGAGCGGCGCCTATACCGGCTGCATCTCCGCGGAGATGCTGAAGGACGCGGGCGCGAGCCATGTCATCGTCGGTCACTCCGAATGCCGCGAACAACGCGGCGAGGACGATGCGACGGTCCAGGCCAAGGCCACCGCTGCCTGGCGCGCCGGGCTCGTGGCGATTGTCTGCATCGGCGAGACGCAGCAACAACGTGAGGCCGGCGCCACGCTCGACGTGCTGTCGCGCCAGGTTGCCGGTGCGGTGCCGCCAAGCGCCACGCCATCCAACACCGTCATTGCCTATGAGCCGGTGTGGGCGATCGGAACCGGGCTGACGCCAACCGCTGCCGATGTGGCCGAGGCGCACGCGCATATCCGCGAAAAGCTGTCGGAAAGGCTCGGTGGCGGCGCGGCGAGGATGCGCATCCTGTATGGCGGTTCGGTCAAGCCGTCCAACGCCGTGGAACTGCTGGGTGTCAGGAATGTCGATGGCGCGCTTGTCGGCGGCGCCAGCCTGAAAGCGGCCGATTTCCTCGGTATCGCGGAAGCCTATCGCAGCATTGCGGGGTGAGATTCACTGGGACGGGCGGGGCTTGTCCCATCCAAATTCGTTGCAAAGGGTGCGTTGCTTCCCATATTCCGGCCACGGGCTTGGAAATGCCGTGAAAGCATTGTATTGAGCCGCCTCCAATTCACCGGTCGTGTCCGCGGCCGGGCAAGGCCTTGCCAGGATAAACTATGCAAACCGTATTGATCGTCATCCATCTCATGGTCGTGCTCGCCCTTGTCGGCGTGGTGCTGCTGCAGCGCTCCGAAGGCGGCGGCCTTGGCATTGGTGGCGGATCTGGCTTCATGACGGCGCGCGGTGCCGCCAACGCATTGACCCGGGCGACGGCGATCCTGGCGGCGGCGTTCTTTGTCACGTCGCTTACCCTGTCGATCATCGCCCGCTATGGCGAAAAGCCGATCGACATTCTCGACCGGGTTCCGGCGACTTCGGACAATGCCGGCAAGGGCGTGCTCAACCAATTGCCGGGCACGACCACCCCGGCGCCCGCCGGCAACGCCACGCCGACGCCGCCGTCCGGCAACGATGCCGGCGCGACGCCCCCGGCAAACGCTCCGGCCACGGCACCCGCCGCCGGTTCGACGGCACCTGCCACCAACGGCGCTACCAACGCCGCGCCGGCGACCACAGCGCCAGCGACGCCGCAGGTCCCGAACCAGTAACCTCCACTTCTCCAGGCCGCGATCTGTGATCGTTTGAACACAGTCGCGGCAAATGCGGCACGATCACGAAGATTCGACGGGGGCTGTTGCGGGCCCGCGCTTGAGGGATCCGCGCTTATTCGACTATAGATTGCACGCGGCATTTTCGGTGTCCTTGGGGGACGCCGGGCGACGCCGTGGGCAACAAGCATTGAACGATCGGATCTTCGCCATGCAGCTTCGCAGCTTCATTTTCCTGGGACTTTGCGCCGCAATCGGCCTGAGTTCCCCGGCCTTCGCCGCCATGCCGGCAAACATGGCCGCACAACATTCGGTGTCGCTTGAAAAAACCGACGCCATCCCCGTCGCAGCCAAAAGCGATGCGGCGCAGTTGAAGCTTCTCAAGAAGAAGAAAAGCCCAACGCCGGACGATCTCGCTCAGATCAAGAAGATCGAGGCCAAGATCACCGCCGACAAGGAAGATGCAAAGGCCAAGGCACTTGAAGCCAGGAAGATGGCGATGCGTGAGGCCGCGAAGGCCAGGGCTGACGCGGATCGTCAGGCCTTCCTGGCCCAGAAAGGCAAGAGCGCTCCGGCAACCGAAGTGGCCGAGGCCAAGCCAGCCAAGAAGACCACCAAGATCATCGAGCCCGTGACGCCGGTGGCGCCGATCCAATCGGCCGAGCCTATCCCCGCCGAGGCGATGAACGTCGCCTTGACCGGCAACAATGGCGAGTTGCGCAGCGAGGTCGTCGGCGGCCAGACGCAGCCCAGCGGTGGCATTTTCGCCGGCCTGTTCGGCGGCGCCTCGTCAGGATCGTCGATCAGCTATCTGCCGGAGACACGCGCGCTCGACTCCGCGCTTGCCCAGAGGAACGCCAAGAAGCCGTTCAAGGTGAAGCCGGAATTCGTGCCGCAGGACGTGGAATTCACTGGCTATGACGCCGGCACGATCGTCATCGACACCAGCGCTCGCCGCCTCTATCTCGTCGAATCGTCGACCACCGCGCGCCGCTACGCCATCGCCGTCGGCCGCGAAGGCCTGCAGTTCAAGGGCACCGTCGCGGTCGGCGACAAGCAGGAGTGGCCGCGCTGGATCCCGACGCTCGACATGCAGAAGCGCGAGCCCAAGCACTACGGCCAGTACAAGGACGGCATGGCCGGCGGCGGACAGAACCCGCTCGGCGCCCGCGCCATCTACCTCTATGACGGCAAGAAGGACACGCATCTGCGCATCCACGGCACCATCGCGCCGCAGTCGATCGGCACCAGTGCCTCCAATGGCTGCTTCCGGATGATGAACGAGCACGTCATGGATCTCTACAGCCGCGTCCGGGTCGGTACCAAAGTCGTCATCATCTGACGTTTTCATCATCATGCCGAAAGGGCCGGCTCAGCCGGCCCTTTTGTTTTGCCTTGTTCCTGCCCTAGACGCCTTCTTGGGAAAAAGCCTTCGCGGCGGTTTTTTCTCTGGCGGAATCAATCCGGCCGCGTTAAGCGATGACTCCCATGGCGCGATATGTATTCATCACAGGCGGCGTGGTTTCCTCACTCGGAAAAGGCATAGCCGCAGCGGCCCTTGGGGCTCTCCTGCAGGCGCGAGGCTATCGCGCACGCATCAAAAAACTCGATCCCTACCTCAATGTCGACCCCGGCACGATGTCGCCGTACCAGCATGGCGAGGTGTTCGTCACCGATGACGGCGCCGAGACCGATCTCGATCTTGGCCATTACGAGCGCTTCACCGGCCGCTCTGCCAACCAGCAGGACAACATCACCACCGGGCGTATCTACAAGAACATCATCGAGCGCGAGCGGCGGGGCGACTATCTCGGCGCCACCGTCCAGGTCATTCCGCACGTTACCGACGAGATCAAGAACTTCGTTCTCGACGGCAATGACGACTATGATTTCGTGCTGTGCGAGATCGGCGGCACGGTCGGCGACATCGAGGCGATGCCGTTCCTCGAGGCGATCCGCCAGCTCGGCAACGATCTGCCGCGCAACAATGCCGTCTATGTCCACCTGACGCTGATGCCGTATATCCCGACGGCGGGTGAGCTGAAGACCAAACCGACCCAGCATTCGGTCAAGGAACTGCGCGGCATTGGCATTGCGCCCGACATTCTTCTGGTGCGCGCCGATCGCGCCATCCCGAAGGAAGAACGCAGAAAGCTGTCGCTGTTTTGCAATGTCAGGGAAAGCGCCGTCATCCAGGCGCTCGACGTGCCGCATATCTATGACGTGCCCATGGCCTACCACAAGGAAGGCCTGGATTCGGAAGTGCTGGCCGCCTTCGGCATCGATCCGGCGCCCAAGCCGCGCATGGAGCCGTGGCAGGCTGTCTCCAACCGCATCCACAATCCGGAGGGCGAGGTCACAATCGCCATCGTCGGCAAGTATACCGGCCTCAAGGATGCCTACAAATCGCTGATAGAGGCGCTCTCGCATGGCGGGCTGGCCAATCACGTGAAGGTCAAGCTCGACTGGATCGAATCGGAGATCTTCGAAAAGGAGGATCCGACGCCATGGCTGGAGAAGGTGCATGGCATCCTGGTGCCCGGCGGCTTCGGCGAGCGGGGCTCGGAGGGCAAGATCCTGGCGGCGAAATTCGCACGCGAGCGCAAGGTGCCGTATTTCGGCATCTGCTTCGGCATGCAGATGGCCTGCATCGAGGCGGCGCGGTCGCTTGCCGGTGTCGACCATGCCTCGTCGACCGAATTCGGCCCGACAAAGGAACCGGTCGTCGGCCTGATGACCGAATGGCTGAAGGGCAACATGCTGGAGAAACGCCGGGCGACCGGTGATCTCGGCGGCACGATGCGGCTCGGCGCCTATCAGGCCGAGCTCGCCAAGGGCTCTAAGATCGCCGACATCTATGGCGACACCCAGATTTCCGAACGTCACCGGCATCGCTATGAGGTCAATATCGACTACAAGCAGCGCCTCGAGGAGTGCGGTCTGGTGTTTGCCGGCATGTCGCCCGACGGCGTGCTGCCGGAGACGGTCGAATACCCCGACCATCCCTGGTTCATCGGCGTGCAGTATCATCCCGAGCTGAAGAGCCGGCCGCTCGATCCGCATCCGCTGTTCGCCAGCTTCATCGAGGCGGCGGTGGAACAGAGCCGCCTGGTCTGACGGCTTCCATGCAAACCTATGTCGCGCTTCTCTACAGCATTATCCTGGGAGAGGGGCGGCGGGTTGTCATGTCGGACCTCAAGGCGATGGCGGAAGGCCTCGGACTGAAGAATGTCCGCACCTTGGTGGCGACCGGCAATCTGGTCTTCGAGAGCGGAAAGACTTCGATCGCCACGCTTGAGAAGCGGCTGGAATCCGCCTTCGAACAGGCCTTCGGCCGCCACGTCGACATCATTGTCCGTAGCGCCGGGGATTGGCTGAAACTCGCAGCCAGCAATCCGTTCCCGGCCGAATCGGCCGATGCCGGCGACCAAGTGGCGGTGCGCGTCATGCGCAAGGCTGTGGCCGAAGATGCGATATCTGAGCTTCGGACCCGTGCCGCCGAGGATGAAAAGGTGCACTTGGTTGGCGGCGACATCTGGGTCGCCTTTTCACGAGAGCGGCCAAGTTCGCGCCTGCTCGCGGCAGCCAACCATAAACGGCTGGGCGTCGGTACCTCGCGCAACTGGAACACGATACGCAAACTGGCCGAAATGGTCGCGACGTAAGGGGGCGGCTCAAGGCCGCCCCGCTATTTGGTCCGTCAGGCCTTCGCCGTTTTGGCGCCAGCACTAACGGCCGCGGTGCGCAGCACGTAGTAGATGACACCGGCGATCGCCACGCCGAAGAACCAGCCATAGACGCCCCACCAGGACGGCAGCCAGTTGGTGAAGTTCGGCAGGATCGAGGAGAAGATGGCGCCGATGCCGGCGGCGATGAAGGCGTTGACATGCCAGCCGCCCTGGAAGCGGAATTCACCGTCTTCGCGGTACAGCGCCTCGACATCGACCTCACCTTTGCGGATCAGATAATAATCCACCATCATCACGCCGAAGATTGGCCCCATCGTCGCGCCGATGACGTTGACGAAAGAGGCGGCGCTGCCATCCCACGGCGCGAACGGATAGAGCACGAGCGCGATGACAGCGGCGATATAGCCGCCCTTCTTGAAGTCGATCTGGCGCGGGAAGACGTTGGAGAAGTCGAAGGCCGGCGAGACGAAATTGGCCACGACGTTGATGCCGAGCGTTGCCACCGCGAAGGTAAGTGCGGCCAGCGCGGCCAGGAACCAGCTGTCGAATTTCGCCGAGATCTGGTCGGGGTGCAAAAGCACCTCGTGGTAGACGTCATAGGCGGCGATGGTGGTGACGCCGGCGACCAGCGAGAACAGGATCAGGTTGACCGGCAGGCCCCAGATATTGCCCTTGCGCAGCGCCGCCTGGTCCGGGGCATAGCGGGCGAAGTCGCAGAAGTTGAGATAGAGCGCCGAGAAATAAGTTACCCAAATCGCGGCCACAGCGAACAGCGACGTCCACGAACCCGGCGTTCCCGGCACGCCGGCGTCCTTGGTCTTTTCCAGAAGCACGTCCATCGGAATATCGCTGGTGAAGGCGAAGGTTCCGGATTTGACGCAGAGATAAATGGCCAGGAGCAGCATCATCACCCAGACGGCAGGCCCGGCCCAATCCTGGAAGCGGCGCACCGTTTCCATGCCTTTCTGGATGATCAGCAACTGCAGCGCCCAGATGACCACGAAGCAGATCACCTCCAAGCCGGAATGGCCGAGGAAATGCGTGTTGGCGTTGAAATCGGCGAACCATTGCGAACGGATGAGCAATGCGACGATGGCGCCGGAGGCGGCGGCCGTCTGCGCGCCGTACCAAAAGCAGGCGACGATGGCGCGCACCAGGGCCGGGATGTTGGCGCCCCAGATGCCGAAGGAGGCACGGGCAAGCACGGGGTAGGGCACACCGGTCTTCACACCGGCGTAGCCGACCATGTTCATCAGCGCGTAGATGATCAGCGAACCGATGCCGATGGCGATGATGAAGTTGACGAAGCCGCCGCAGAACAGAAACAGGCTGGCGGCGAGGTAGTAGCCCCACAGGCTATGGACGTCCGACGTCCAGACATTGAAGATCGAGAACGGTCCCCAGTTTCGAACCTTGGCCGGAGCGAGGTCTTCATTATACAGGTCAGGCGATGCGCCTTGTATCGTCATTGCAATATCCCCTTCTTGCAGCACGCGCCCTCACGCGTTGACCGCACAGGTTACGCCTGACGCAGGGGAACCGACAAGCAACCGATTTGCCGGCTTTGGGCTTAAAGATATTCAATGCGAACCGCGATTATCAATGAGCCGTGGTGGTGAGCCGCTTTTGAAAAGCGCCTGTCTGTTGATTCGAGTTTCGATCCACGGCTTCAATTCGAGGGAAGGCGCGTTCCCGACTTCCGTCGGCAAGCGCGGCTGCCTAGGCGATGGCCATCACCCGCTTGTGGTCCTCGACTTCGGAAAGCAGCCAATCCTGAAACAGGCCGGTACCCGGCTTGTTGCCGATGCTGCGGCGCTGATGCAGGTAGATGCCGGCCGGATAGGTATGGCGGGCGCTGAACGGGGCGACAAGCTTGCCTTGCTGCAGCAGATCCTGGGCCATCATCGTGTCGGCAAGCGCTATTCCGGCACCATTGATCGCCTCGCGCATGATCAGCGTGCAATCGTCCAGCGTCGTCGAGGATTTCGGCGTCGTGTCCAACACGCCTTCCTGCTCCAGCCAGCGCTTCCATCGCATGCTCTCGCATTCGTGGATCAGGTGGTGGTTGACCAGGTCGGCGGGCGAGCGCAGCGGCATCGGCCCATCGAGCAGCGAGGGCGCGCAGACCGGCGTCAGCACCAGCGGGATCAGCAGCGTCAGGGCCGGGCCGGCCTTGTAGACGAACTCGTCGACGATGGCCAAATCGAAATTGGCTCGCTTGCCCGATGTCGAGATCTCCAGATCCACCGCTGGATGCAACCGGCGAAAATTCGGCAACCGGTCCGCCAGCCAAAGGTTCAGGACAGCGGGCACGCACAGGACCCGGACACGCTGGGTCCTGCCGTGGCTCGGGCCGTCGATGAGGCTGACATCGTCGGTGGCGCGCCAGATGGCCTCGAACGCCTCGGAGAGGCTGCGCGCATAATACGAGCCTCGAATGGTCGGCGTGATCTGGCGAAAGCCGCGCTCGAACAGATCCTGGCCGAGATTGCGTTCGAGCGCGCGGATGTGGCGGCTGATGGCCGAGGGCGTCAAATGCAGCTCCTCGGCCGCATCCTTGATGCTTCCGAGACGTGCCGCGGCCTCGAAAGCGCGCATGCCATTAAGTGAGGGTAGAGCCATTGGCCGATCATGAATTGTCAGTTGAGTTTTTGTCAATCGACATGGACAAAATTGGCGTTTGATCGCTTGGGTCGTTCAGGGATACCCAAGAGGCAAGAGCAACTAAGTCGTCTCAAGAAAACGACTATTCGGGAACTTCGGCACCATTCCACCAACGGCGGCGACCGGTTTGACCGGCCTGCACCGGTGGCGGGCGAAGCATTGCGCCAATTGCAAGCGATGCCTCGGCCAAGGCCCCGCCAATGAGGAGAATGCCCGCTTATGCCTCAATCGCCAGTGCCGGTCTTTGAAACGGCGGACGAGATTTCCGCGGAAACCTCCGTCGTTGTGATCTTGCAGACTGCCCAGACGGGTTTTGGCCCACGGGCAACGGCACTGGACACGGAAACGGGCGGGATCCTCTCCCGAGCCTGTTCCGATGCGGCGGTCCTGGCTGAATCTGGCACCTGTATCGATGTCATCGCGCCCCAGGCGGTATCGGCCCGGCGCGTGATTGTCTTGGCCTTGGGCAAGGCCGAGGCCGTCACCGCACTGTCATTGTCGCGCGCCGGCGGTCTGCTGGCCGCGCATCTGGAAGGCAAAGGGGAATGCGCGGCTACCCTGGTCCTGGACCCCATCGCGGGCGTCGATCTGCCCGGCGCCGAAATCATGGCGCGCGTCGCACTCGGCATGCGGCTGCGGCGCTATCGTTTCGACATGCGCAACCGGCGCCAGGGAGCAGGGGCCGATCGGACCCTGCGGGTGCAACTGGTCGGAGCCGGCGGTGCCGAGCTGAATGCGGCGCTGGCGCGGATCAATGCCATCGCCGATGGCGTCGAATACGCGCGCACGCTTGTCAACCTGCCGCCGAACCATCTTCATCCCGACAATTTTCACGATCATCTGGAGCCGTTGCGCGAGGCTGGCATCGACGTCGAGATCCTCGATGCGGCGAGGCTCGGGGAACTCGGCATGAACGCCATCCTGGCCGTGGGGTCGGGCTCGGTGCGGCCGCCGCGCGTCGCGGTCCTGCGTTATCGCGGCAAGGGCGCCCCGGCACAGCCACTGGCCTTCGTCGGCAAGGGCGTCTGTTTCGATTCCGGCGGCCTCTGCATCAAGCGCGGCGAGCAGATGTTCGACATGAAAGCCGACATGGGCGGCGCGGCCGCGGTGGTCGGCCTGCTGATCGCACTCGCCCGGCAAGGCAGCCCCGTGCACGTGGTTGGCGTGCTCGGCATTGCCGAGAACATGCCGTCAGGCACCGCGCTCAAGCCGCGCGACATCATCACGACGGCGTCCGGACAGACCGTGGAAGTGTTCGACACGGATGCTGAAGGACGCCTGATCCTCGCCGACTGCCTCTACTACGCCGCCTCGCGCTTTAACCCGTCGGTGATCGTCGACCTCGCCACTCTGACCTATTCCGTCATGCGGGGTCTCGGGTCGGTGTTCGCCGGCCTCTTCAGCACTGACGACGCCGTCGCCTCGCGGATGATCGCGGCCGGCGAGAAGGTCGGCGAGCGGTTCTGGCAGCTACCGCTCGACCGGGCGTATGACGAGGGGCTGCAATCACCGTTCGCGGACCTGCGGCATCATGCCAAGGACATGGAAGACGGCGACGCCCCCTACGCCGCGGCGTTCCTGCGCCATTTCACCGAGGATCGGCCCTGGGTGCATCTCGACATCGCCGGCAAGGAACTGACCGGCAAGGATCAGCCGCTGGGCCGAGAAGGCGCCACGGCATTCGGCGTGCAGATGCTGGAAGAATGGGTTCGAGTGAGCCGGGTTGCAAACTAGGTGGCCAACGACATGCCTTCAAACATTCAGGAGATAGGAATGTCATCGGAGATCGTCACCAGCGAAGGACGGGCCGGCTTCGGCGACTACGAAACCTGGTATCGGATCAGCGGCGCGCTCGATGCCGGCAAGGCTCCGGTCGTTATCCTGCATGGCGGGCCAGGTGCCGCCCACAATTACGTCGATGCCTACAAGCTTCTTGCCCGAACAGGCCGTGCCGTCATCCATTACGACCAGTTGGGGTGCGGCAATTCCACCTTGCTGCCTGACAAGGGCGCCGATTTCTGGACGCCCAGGCTGTTCATCGACGAACTTGAAAACCTCGTCGATCATCTCGGCATCCGTGGCGGCTTCCATGTCCTTGGACAAAGCTGGGGCGGCATGCTGGGCGCCGAATATGGGGTGACGCGGCCGAAGGGCTTGAAGTCGCTGACCATCGCCAATTCACCGGCTTCCATGAAGCTGTGGGTGGAAGAGGCCAACCGGTTGCGCGCCGACCTGCCTGTGGACATACAGGAGACGTTGATCCGGCACGAGCAGGCCGGCACGACGGATCATCCGGACTACCAGGCCGCGACGATGGCGTTTTACGAGCGGCATGTCTGCCGGATCGTTCCGTTCCCGCCCGAGGTCACGGAGACCTTCGCCCAGGTCGTGCGCAATCCGACCGTGTACAACGTCATGAACGGTCCGAACGAATTTCATGTCATCGGAACGCTGAAGAGCTGGAGCATCATCGACCGCTTGCCCGCCATCGATGTTCCCACGCTGATCATTTCCGGCCGCTATGACGAGGCCACGCCCGCGACCGTGCAGCCTTTCGAGGACGGCATCAAGGGATCGCGCTGGCGGATTTTCGAGCATTCCAGCCATATGCCGCATGTCGAAGAGCAGGATCTTTGCATGCGGGTGGTGGGAGACTTCCTGGACGACAACGACAACTGAGAAAAGGGGAACTACAACATGAAGAAACTGCTTCTGGCGGCCTCGGCCGCGGCATTGCTGGCCGGTATGTGGCTGGCGCCGGCGCAGGCCGAATATCTCAAGGAACATCGCGGCGGCACCATTCGGCTGCTGGCCCGCTCGGCGGCGGGAACGCTCGATCCGCACATCAACTACACGGACCAGGGCTGGCAGATGTACCAGCCGATCTATGACGGGCTGGTCGCCTTCCGCAAGGCCGAAGGCATGGACGGCTTCACCATCGTCCCAGACCTGGCCGAGGCGCTGCCCGAGGTGACCAATGACGGCAAGACCTTCACCTTCAAACTGCGCAAGGGAATCAAGTTCTCCGACGGCAAGGATCTCGGCGTGAAAGACGTCGTTGCTTCCTTCCAGCGCATCTTCAAGGTCTCGGGACCGACCTCGGGCACGTTCTATGCCGGCATCGTCGGCGCCGACAAATGCCTTGCCGACACCAAGAGCTGCGCGCTGGAAGGCGGCGTCGTCGGCGACGAAGCGGCCGGCACTATCACGTTGAATCTCACCAAGCCGGACGCCGAGATTCTCTACAAGCTTGCCTTGCCGCATGCCGTCGTCCTGCCGGCCGATACGCCAGCGGAAGACATGGGTTCCAAGCCCATTCCCAGCACCGGCGCCTACATGATCTCCGCCTTCGATCCCAACAAGGGCATGACGGTGACCCGCAACCCGAACTTCAAACAATGGAGCGAGGAAGCGCAGCCGGACGGTTATCCCGACGTCGTCCAGTATGATTTCGGCCTTTCCGAGGAAGCCGCGGTGACGGCCATCCAGAACGGAGAAGCCGACTGGATGTTCGATGCGCTGCCCAGCGACCGCCTTGGCGAACTCGGTACAAAGGCCATGGACCAGCTCCACATCTCGCCGCTTTCGGCGTGGTGGTATGCGCCGCTCAACAATCGCCTGGCGCCGTTCGACAATGAAAAGGCGCGCCAGGCCGTCGCCTACGCAATCGACCGCAACACGCTGGTCAAGCTGTTCGGCGGCAAGGTGCTCGCCTCGCCGGTCTGCCAGGTCCTGCCTCCGGATTTCCCCGGCCACGAAGACTACTGCCCTTTCACCAAGAACCCCGGCGCCAAATGGGCGGCGCCTGACCTCGACAAGGCAAAGCAGTTGGTCGAAGAATCCGGCACCAAGGGCCAGAAGGTGACCATCATCGTCGAGGACACGGCCATTTCCCGGTCGATCGGCGTCTATCTGCAGAGCGTGCTGACCACCATCGGCTATGTCGCCGACGTCAAGCCGATCTCGTCCAACATCCAGTTCACCTACATCCAGAATACCAACAACAAAGTGCAGATGTCCGTCACCCAGTGGTACAAGGACTATCCTGCGGCCTCGGACTTCCTGAACATCCTGTTCAGCTGCGCCTCGTTCCGTGAGGGGTCGGACGCTTCGATCAACATCGCCGGTTTCTGCGACAAGGATATCGACGCCAAGATGCAGAAAGCATTGGATCTCGGCGTGACCGACCAAAAGGCCGCCGACAAGATGTGGGCTGAAATCGACAAGCAGGTCACGGACAAGGCGCCAGCCGTCGGCCTCTTTACCCCGAAGCGGCTTGACTTCGTCAGCAAGCGCGTGGGCAATTTCAAGTTCAACCGGCAGTTCAACTGGATGATCACCCAGTCCTGGGTGCAGTAAGGGCCTGGGTGCAGTAACGAACCGCGGAGGGGCACGTCCCGTGTCGAACCAAGTCGCTGCCATGCCGCGCAGGACGCGAGGGCCTTGGGCCGTCGCGTTCGCGAAGCTGGCAAGAAACAGGGCCGCCATGGCGTCCCTGGCCGTGTTCCTCCTCATTGTCCTTGCCTGTTTCAGTGCGCCCCTCTACGCGAACTGGGCAGGTACCGACCCCTTCGCCTCGACGCTCGACGCCGTCATCCAGATCGACGGCGCCGACGTTGCGGTGATGGAACAATCAACGGAGGGACTCGGGCTTGGCTACACGCCGATCGGCCCGACCTGGCGGCTCGGCAATTATTTCCTCGGCGCCGACAGCCAGGGGCGCGATGTCATGGCCCGGATGCTCTATGGCGGGCTGAGTTCGCTGCTGATCTCCGGAGCCGCCACCATCTTCACCTTGATCCTCGGCACGGCGGCGGGATTGGTCGCCGGTTATTTCGGTGGCATCACCGACACGGTGCTGTCGCGCTTCCTGGATGTGCTGTGGGCGTTTCCGATCTATCTCCTGGCGATATCGCTTTCCATCGTCACAATTTCGCAAGGCATTTCGATCGGACCGATCGAAATCGAGTCCGGCAGCCTGTGGCTGCCGGTCATCATCATCGGCATCGTCTACGTGCCTTATGTAGCGCGGCCGATACGCGGGCAGGTTCTGTCGCTGCGCCACAGCGAGTTCGTACTGGCCGCGATCAATCTGGGCGTACCGGGGTGGCGGATTTTGTGGCGCGACATCCTGCCCAACATCACCACCACGCTCATCGTGTTCATACCGCTGATGATGGCGCTGAACATGCTTACCGAATCGGCGCTCTCCTTCCTGTCGATCGGTGTCCAGCCGCCCGCGGCGAGCTGGGGAACCATCATCCAGGACGGGCAGGCGCTGCTTTACACACGGCCGCTGGTGGCGCTGGCGCCTGGCCTGGCGATCGCGATTTCCGTCATGACCCTCAATGTCTTCGGCGACGGGCTGCGTGACGCGCTCGACCCGCGCTCCAAGGTTCGGCTGGGGCGCGACTGATGATCTATGCCATCCTGCGCCGTTTCGGTCAGATGCTGTTCGTGATGTTCGGCATCTCGGTCATCGTCTTCCTGATTTTCTTCGCCACGCCGGGTGCCGACCCCGCCGCACGCATCGCCGGCCGCAATGCCTCGCCCGAAGTGCTGGAAGCGGTTCGTCACAGCTTCGGCTTCGACCGGCCACTCTACGTGCAATATGTGACGATGATGGAGAAGATCTTCGTCACGGGAGATCTGACCTCCTTCGTCAATCGCGGCTGGAAGGTGGTGCCGGCGGTCATGGATTCGATTCCCGTCACGCTGTCGCTGGTCTTCGGGGCGGCGATCCTGTGGGTGGTTGTCTCCATCATCATTGGCATCGTTGCCGCCGCCACACGCGACAGTTGGCTGGACAGGCTGCTGATGGCGTTGGGTTTGCTCGGTATTTCCATGCCGGTCTACTGGCTGGGCGAGGTGATGAACCTGATCACCCAGAGCCGCTATCATGATAGCTGGGCGTTCTCCTGGGTGCCGCCGCTCGGCTACAAGAATTTTTCCGACGATCCCAGGGGCTGGTTTCTGACACTGGTCATACCCTGGATCACGCTCGCCATCCTCTATATCGGCATCTATGGGCGGGTCCTGCGCGCGGCGATCATCGAATCGCTGCAGGAGGACTATATCCGCACGGCGCGCGCCAAGGGCCTGTCGGAAACCCGCATCCTGCTGCGCCATGCCTTGCGCACGTCGCTCATCGCCTTCGTCACCCTGTTCGGCCTCGACTTCGGCGCCCTGGTGGGCGGCTCGGCGCTGCTGACCGAGGTGGTGTTCGGGCTGCACGGCATCGGCAAGCTCACCTATGACGCGCTGCAGAACCTCGACCTGCCGATGATCATGGCGACGGTGATGTACGCGTCGATGTTCGTGGTGGTTGCCAACGCGGTGGTCGATTTCGTCTACATCCTTCTCGATCCGCGCCTGAGGACATCATGATACTGTCGGTGCGCGATCTCAAAGTATCGTTTCGGACCGATGATGGTCTGGTGCGGGCCATCGACGGCGTTTCCTTCGACCTCGCGGAAAGCGAGATCCTCGGGGTCGTCGGCGAGTCCGGCTCGGGCAAGACAGTGTCGCTGCTGGCGGTGATGGGGCTCATCACCGACCCCAACGCCGTCATCGAAGGCTCGATCCGCTACAAGGGCCGCGAATTGGTTGGGCTGCCCCCGCGCGAACTCAGGCGCCTGCGCGGCAACGAGATCGCGATGATCTTCCAGGACCCGATGACGGCGCTGACCCCGGTCTACACGATCGGCTGGCAGATCGCCGAACAGATCCGCGCGCATCGAAACATCAGCAAATCCAAGGCCATGGAGCGGGTTGAGGAACTGCTGGCGGAGGTGAATTTTCCCAACCCGCACGAAGCGATGTCGCGCTATCCGCACCAGCTCTCCGGCGGCATGCGCCAACGGGCGGTGATCGCGATGGCGCTGTCGTGCAACCCGGCGCTGCTGGTGGCGGATGAGCCGACCACCGCGCTCGACGTCACGGTGCAGGCCGGCATTCTCGATCTCGTGCGCAAGCTGCGCGCGACGCACAAATCGGCCGTGGTCTTCATCACGCACGACATGGGCGTGGTCTCCGAACTCGCCGATCGGGTCATGGTCATGTATGCGGGCCGCATCGTCGAACGCGGCAGCCGTACGGCGCTGTTTTCCGACCCGCGGCACCCCTATACCCGTGCATTGCTTGGTTCGATCCCGCCGTTGACCGGTGCGAAACCCCGCCGCCTGCCGGCCATTCCCGGGTCACCGCCATCGCTGCTGCGATTGCCGCAAGGCTGCGCCTTCGGTCCGCGTTGTCCGGTCCGGTACGAGCCCTGCCTGACCGGCAAGCCCGATCTTGGCGCCGCCACGCACGCGGCGGCCTGCTACCGGGTGGCACAAGCATGAGCGGGCCGATGACCGACAAAAACCGTCCGATCCTCGAAACACGTTCGCTCGGCAAACGCTTCTCGATCGGCACCCGTTTTTCCGCCGAAGGCAGACGAACCGTCCATGCGGTCGACAATGTCTCGCTGACGGTGCGGCGCGGCGAAACCGTCGGGTTGGTGGGCGAGTCCGGATGTGGCAAGTCCACGCTGGCGCGCTGCCTGGTCAGGCTCTACGAGATTTCGGATGGTGAGCTTCTGTTCGAAGGCGATGACATCACCTCGAAGTCGCTGTCTGAACTGCGGCCGTTGCGGCGGCGCCTGCAAATGGTGTTCCAAGACCCTTCGGCTTCGCTCAATCCCCGCAGGCGCGTCGGCGACCTCGTGGCCGAACCGCTGCGCATCCATGGCAAGCTTTCGTCGCGCGAGATCGCCAGCCGCGTCGCGGAACTGTTCGACCTCGTCGGGCTGCTGCCGGACCATGTCATGCGCTACCCCCACGAATTCTCGGGCGGGCAACGGCAACGTGTCGGCATAGCGCGCGCCATCGCCCTCAATCCCGATCTCGTGGTTCTGGACGAACCGGTCTCGGCGCTCGACGTGTCGGTACAGGCGCAGATCGTCAACCTGCTTGCCGACCTCCAGGAGAAGCTGGACCTGACCTATGTCTTCATCGCCCACGACCTTTCGGTCGTGCGGCAGGTCTCGACCCGCATCGCGGTCATGTATCTCGGCTCGATCGTCGAAGAAGGACCGGCGGAGGAGGTGTTTTCGACCCCGGCCCATCCCTACAGCCAGGCATTGATCTCGGCGGTTCCCGTCGTGGAGACGACACCCAGCGGCACGCGCAGGCGCATCATCCTCACGGGCGATGTGCCAAGCCCGCTCGATCCGCCATCCGGTTGCCGGTTCCATCCCCGCTGCCCGATAGCGGCGGAGCGGTGCCGCACGGAGCGGCCAGAGGTGAGGGAATTCAGGCCCGGCCGCAAGGTGGCGTGCCACTTTCCGACGGTGTAGGGCTCATTTCGACCGGCATCGACTGCAGCATCCGGCCGGAAAAATTTCTTCAAAATTCAGTTTTCCGCGTGGAACCAACCGCCGGACAGCACGTTTGATAGGGTTCGATCGAGCGCATCGCGATCGACCGGGAGGAAGCTATGGACTACCTGCATTTCTTTTCGCCCGTGCGGATATCGCGCGGGCAGGGGCATCCTGTGGAAGAGGTGGATAGTGTCGCCGAGGCGATGGTTTTCTTGCGTAAATGGCCGACGGGACGGCGTGGGCCGGTGTATCAGTGTGCGCTGAATTGCTGTTCGGCCGCCCTGTCTGGACAGATGTCGGCGGAGGAAGCCAGAAAGGCGTTCACCGGATTTGCCCGGATCACGCGGCTTCTTGACGACGACATGGCATTGCCGATGGGCGGCAACAGCATGGCGAGCATACACGCGCTGCGGCGGTAAGCGCCGCGCTGCCTTGCAGGGTTGGATCACGTCCGTTGCGGGCGCGATGGCGGTTGTGTCCGCGCATTCCGGGCAGGCCCTTTGCCGGTAGCCAAGGCCGGGCGGCAGTTTGAATGGGCCAATAAATACGCTACATGTCGCGGCAAGATCCGATCCAGGTGGATGGATCATCGGGATAGCCAATCCGAATAACATGTTGAATGCAAAAATCGCCATTGCGCCGATGATGGATTGGACGGACCGGCATTGCCGGTTCTTCCATCGTCGGCTGACGAGCCATGCGCTGCTCTACACCGAAATGGTGGTGGCCGACGCGGTCATCCACGGCGCGCGCGGGCGGCTGCTTGGCTTCGATGAGGCGGAGCATCCGGTCGCCCTGCAGCTTGGCGGTTCGGATCCGGGAAAACTTGCCGAGGCCGCACGCATCGGCGAATCCTTCGGTTACGATGAGATCAACCTCAACGTCGGCTGCCCGTCCGATCGCGTCCAGTCCGGCACGTTCGGAGCCTGCCTGATGAAGGTGCCCGACCTCGTCGCAACTTGCGTCGCCGCCATGAAGGCGGCGGTGGCGGTGCCGGTCACGGTCAAATGCCGCATCGGCGTCGACGAACAGGATCCGGAGCCGGCGCTCGATGCGCTGGCGAATGGCGTTTTCGATGCCGGCGCCGATGCCTTGTGGGTGCACGCACGCAAGGCGTGGCTGGAAGGGCTGAGCCCCAAGGAAAACCGCGACATCCCGCCGCTCGATTATGACAGGGTCTATCGATTGAAGGCGGGAAATCCGAACGAATTCATCGGTATCAATGGCGGTATTCAGTCGCTTGAAGAGGCGCGCGAGCATCTCGATCATGTCGATGGCGCCATGCTTGGCCGCGCCGCCTACCACACGCCAGGCATTTTGACAGGTGTTGATGCCGCCTTCTACGGAGTGCGGCCGGAAGCGTTCGATTTCGCGGCACTGATCGATGCCATGGCGGACTACGCGGCTCGCCATATCGAACAGGGCGGCAGGCTCGGCCATGTCACCCGCCATATGGTCGGGTTGTTTCACGGACTGCCCGGCGCGCGCCGCTACCGCCAGATCCTGTCCACCGACGCGACCCGGCCCGGCGCCGGGCCGGAGATACTGAAGAGCGCTTTCGTAGCCGTCGAATTCGGTAGGGCGGCAGCCGACGAAGCGGCCTGACCTCAGTCGCGCAGAATCATACGATCGCCGCGCACATCGAAGCCCGAGAGCGAGCCGATGAAGTTCATGCCGAGCAGACTTTGGCTGAGCATGCCGGGCGCGGCGACCATCACCGACATATCCTTGCGCACGATGCCGCCGATTGCCAGCTCGTTGGTCTTGACCGCCGCGGCGCGCGCCATGCCGTTGGCGGTCGAAACCGGTATGGTGTAGTTCAGCGCCGCCGGATTGAAGCCCGCGGCCTGAGCGTCCTCCGAAGTCAATACGGTGCTGGTCGCGCCGGTGTCGACGACGGCCCGCACCGGATTGCCATTGACCAGAATGCGCGCCTCGAAGTGACCGTTGTCGGCCTTGTCCAGGGTCACCGTCGCGTGGCCGTCCTCGACGCCGAGCGCCAGGGGACTGCCGGGAACTAGGCCCGCGGTCACCCGGCTGGCGACGTCCTGCAGCTCGTAGCGATATTGATAGCCGGCGATCAGAACGAGCACGATAGCCGCCCAGGTGCCGAGGTTGCGGGCCATCACGCCCAGCGGAGCCGACCGCAGCAAGCCGGCGCCGATGAGGGCGCCGAAGGCACCGAGCCAGATCAGCCGGCCGAAATCGTCATTGTCGACGCCGAGCGTGCTGCCGGCGGAATCGTTGAGCATGAGCAGCACCGCTCCCACACCGATCATCGCCATCACAATCCAGAACAGCCGGCTGCTCATCCGTCCTCGCTAGAATGCGTCGCGTTCGCGCGCCATGCGGGTGCGGCGCGTTTCGCGGCGCGGCCGGCGCTCGACGGTTTCCAGCCGGGCCGGCAGTTCGGCCATCACATTGCGGCGCGTCTCGGGCGTCATTCCCATCCAGGCGCCGATTTCCTCGCGCGTGCGGCCGCAACCGAAGCAGAAGCCGGTCTTCATATCGATCGAACAGACCAGGATGCAGGGAGACTCGATGACCGTCATGACTTTCTCTGGAGGACCCCGTTCGGAGTCCGCTCTTCCATCTCCACATGGTGCAACGGCAAAGCCAATGCAAGCCCTCGCGATAGCGCCGTCCATGGCCGCCTTTGCGGCAAACCGGGAAGGACGATCGAGGAGGTTGTGCCGATCACGCAACGCGGCTATGCCGCTCGCCAACATCCAGGAATGATTGTTCGCGACATGACCAGTGCACTGCCTTTCGACGATTTCCGCAACCTGCTCGACAATTTGCCGCCCGCGGACCTCAAAGCCGAGGCGCGCGTGCGCGCGCTGTTTGCCAAGGCCGACAAGCCGGTGAATTCGCTTGGCCGCGTCGAGGACATCGGCGCATGGCTTGCCGCATGGAGCGGTCGCGCTCCGCCTCTCGTGACGAGGCCCTTGATGGCTGTCTTTGCCGGCAATCATGGCGTTGTCAGGCATGGCATTTCGCCACGGCCGGTGGCGGCGACCGCCAACGCCGTCGAACTTTGCGCGGCCGGTGGTGCGGCGATCAACCAGATCTGCATCGCCAACGACCTCGGCCTGAAGGTGTTCGATCTTGCCCTGCACATCCCGACCGGCGATATCACCGAAGACGCCGCGCTCGATGAGCGCGGTTGCGCGGCCACCATGGCCTTCGGCATGGAAGCAATCGCCGGCGGCACCGATCTGCTTTGCCTCGGCGATCTTGGCGTCGGCAATTCCACCGTCGCCGCCGCCCTGTTGGCCGCGCTGTTCGGGGGCAGGGGTGCCGACTGGGTTGGCCCGGGGTCGGGCGCCGATGCGACGATGCAGGCCCGCAAGGCAGAGGTGGTCGATGCGGCGCTGGCCTTTCACGGCGCCCGTCTGGAAGATCCGCTCGAAGCGCTGCGCCGGGTCGGAGGCCGCGAGTTCGCGGCGATATCCGGCGCCATCCTGGCGGCACGGATGCAGCAGATACCGGTGCTGCTCGACGGCTTCGCGGCAACGGCATCCGCAGCGGTATTGTACGCGGCTAACCCCGTCGCGCTCGATCATTGTCTCCTTGCCAACCTGTCGCCGGAGCCCGCGCATGCAAGGGCCGCCGAACACATTGGGTTGCGTCCGCTGCTTGATCTCGGCATCAGCCATGGCGAAGGGGCGGGAGCGGCCCTTGCGGCCGGGCTGGTCAAGGCCGCGGCACTGACCAGTTCAGGCATGGCCGCGGCTGTTCGGGGCTGAAGTATATCGTCTCGGCGGATCAACGCCGGAGATTGGGGATACGATAGACGACCGAGGTATATTTCGAGTTGGAGCGAGTGGAGACTATCGAGCCGCCAAGGCTTTCCGCGATCCTTCTGCTTGCGACGTTCTCTTCCGCGACAGGATATTCGAAGCAATCCGGATTGAGCGCGTCGGACGCCCATGCCGCCACGGCGACGACAGCTTCCCGGCCGATGCCATTTCCATGTACATCCTCCCTGAGCCAAATTCCGATCTCGGGGCAGGTGGTCTTGGCCGCGTGAAGGCCGACAAGCCCCAGACAGCAACGGTCCGTCAAGGAACGCACAACGAAATGCAAATCCGATCCTTCAAGGATCGGCGTCAGCCAGGATCGCCATACCTCGGCAAAGGCCGTTGCTGATCGAGGTGGTTCCCACTGCATGAAACGGGTTACCGCGGGAGTGATGGCGGCAAAGACCTCCGCGGCATCGTCTGCCGTAAACAGTTTCAGGCGAAGCCGCTCCGACTTGATTTCGACGCCGCTGGCATCCCAATTCGTCATCTTTTGCCGTCCGCGTACTTCTTCCAGAAGGTGTCGACGCAGGTCCGCAGGGCGCTACCGGCGTCGTGCGGCCACCGCGGCTGTCGGCAGCGCCGGCAGTTCTTCCATCACCCGGCTCAGCGGGAAGATGGCGATGGCCTCGGTGCCTTCACGCAGCTTGGAGTGAAGTTCGAACTCGCCGCCATGCATGGCGAGCAGCCCCTGCACGATCGGCAGGCCAAGCCCGGTGCCTTGCTCGGCGCTCTTGATGGCGATCGAACCCTGGCCGAAGGCTGAAAGCACGACCGGGATCTCGTCTTCTGGGATGCCCGGGCCGTTATCCCGAATCGAAATGTATTGCCCGCCGCCCGCCGTCCAGCCGACCCGGACGCGGATTTCGCCGCCGGTGGCGGTGAACTTGATGGCATTGGACAGAAGGTTGAGCGTGATCTGGCGCACGGCGCGCTCGTCGGCGAACAGCCGCGGCAATGTCTGTTCGAAGTCCTGGACGACGCGGATATCCTTGTTGCGTGCCTTGAGTTCCATCATATGGCAGCAATCCTCGACGATGTTGAGCAGCATGACCGGCTCCTCGTTGAGCTGGTAGCGGCCAGCCTCGATACGCGACAGGTCGAGGATCTCGTTGATCAGGTCGAGCAGGTGCTGGCCGGAATCATGCACGTCATGGGCGTAGTCGCGATAGGTGGGATTGCTCATCGGCCCCAGCACCTCGTTCGCCATCACCTCGGAAAAACCCAGAATGGCGTTGAGCGGCGTGCGCAATTCATGGCTCATCGAGGCGAGGAAGCGCGACTTTGCCAGATTGGCGTCCTCGGCCCGCCGCCGCGCCTCGTCCGACATCGACTTCGCCGTCTCCACTTCGGCGATCAACGCATCCTTTTCGGAGCGAAACGACAGCAGCATCAAGGAGGACAGGTTGAGATGGCGGGCGATATAGGCGAAGAAAGGCAGCGACACGACGAGCAGCCCGGCCATGATCGCTTCGACCGGCATCCACAGCTTCACCCCGGCATAGGCATAGAGCGCCACCGGAACGGCAAAGGTCGCCAAAAGAGCTCCACCCAGAGACGAGGCCATCACCGCGGTCGATGCCATGGCGAGCAGCAGCACCACCGCCTTGGCCACCTGGAACTGATCCACCGCGCACGCGCCACAGCCCAGCAAAACGAACCAGGCCCAGCCGAGGCCGCAAAGAAAATGCGCGACCAGGAATTCTCGTCGCGTTTGCAATGGGTTGAGCGCGGAAGCTTCCGTCCGCTCGATCCGCCTCGCCATGAAGGCGACAATGGTATGGGCGGTGAGCGTGAACAGCGCCCAGAGCCCGATCTCGTTTCCGACGCCGGCGAACCGGCCCGCCGCGGCGATTGCCAGGACGAGCAGCGGGATAACCACCGCGCCGCTTGTCATGGCCCGTGCGTGAAGCTTCAGCAGTTCCCGATCGAAATCGGGATTGCCGGCCTGCTGCGAAAGACGGTCGCGCGTCTTGCGCACCGCGCGCGCGACATCGGTGTTGCGATGCCGTTTCCTGCGGTCCACAATGAACTTGTCCGCTGTGTTCGAGCGTTGCAAGGGCATCAAAAGCTTCAATTTATGCGCGCAGCGATTTCAAGGTGTTAAGCTACGTTCGAATGATTAACCAACCGTTTGCCATATGAGCCGTTCGTGGTCGCCGAGGTCGCGCAGGCGGTACGCGGCGCCGCGCCCGAGAAGCCCGTGGCGCAACCTGCTCGACTATGCGTTGGCCACCATCATTCTGGGACTGCTGATCCTGCTCGCGGCGCGTCTCGACCGGGTGGAGACGCGCAAGACGCAAGGTAGCGCCGTCATCAATGACGGCGATTCGATCACGCTCGGCACCGAGCGCATCCGGATGCGCGGCATCGACGCCCCGGAATACACGCAGACCTGCCGCAGGAACGGGGCCGATTATGCCTGTGGCACGCTGGCGCGCGAGTCCCTGGTGCGGCTGATCGCCGGCAGGCCGGTCATCTGCAGCGGCTGGCAGAGCGATCGCTATGGCCGGTTGCTTGGCGACTGCAAGGCCGGCGGCACCGACCTCAACCGCGCCCAGGTCGAAGCGGGCTGGGCCGTCGCCTATGGTGATTTCGAAAGTGAGGAAGCGATTGCCCGCGCGGCAAGGGCCGGTATCTGGGCGGGCACGTTCGATCGGCCACAGGACTGGCGCGACAGCCATCATGGCGCGGTCGTGGAGCGGAAACACGGCAGGCTGGCGTCGATTGGTGATGCCGTGCGGGAGATCTTCCGCTTCTGGTGAAATCTCGTATGGCGTGAGGAAAAGGAGGATGGACATGAAGCTCTTTGACGGCGGCCGGGCGCCCAACCCGCGGCGGGTTCGCATTTTCCTCGCCGAGAAGGGGATCACGGTTCCGCTGGTGCCGGTCGACATGGGCGCGCTGGAGCACAAGCAGCAATCGGTCAGCTCGCGCAATCCGTTGCGGCGTCTGCCGGTTCTGGAGCTTGACGACGGCACCATCCTCACCGAATCCGTCGCCATCTGCCGCTATTTCGAGGAACTTCATCCCGAGCCGGCATTGTTCGGACGCGGCGCGCTTGGCAAGGCGCAGGTCGAGATGTGGCAGAGGCGGATGGAGTTCAACCTGCTCAGCAGTGTCACGCAGGCTTTCCGCCACATCCATCCGGCCATGAAGGAATGGGAAATCCCGCAGATTCCCGAATGGGGCGAGGCCAACAAGCCGAAGGCGGTGGAGTTTCTCGAGTTGCTCGATGCGGAACTCAGCAGCCGTGAATTCGCCGCCGGCGACAGCTATTCGATTGCCGACATAACCGGCCTGATCGCGATCGATTTCATGAAGCCGGCACGCATCAAGGTGCCGGAGGAATGCACCAATGTGTTGCGTTGGCATCAGGCTGTCTCCAGCCGGCCGAGTGCCGCCGCTTGAGCATGGACCTGGATAGCTTCGCCGCGACGATCCGCGCGTGCCGCATCTGCGTCGACAATCCCGTCGGCAAGCCGCTGCCGCACGGGCCGCGACCGGTGCTGCGCCCCTCGTCCAACGCCCGCATCCTGATCGCCAGCCAGGCGCCTGGAACCAAGGTGCATCTGTCGGGCATGCCCTTCACGGATGCCTCGGGCGACCGCCTGCGCAACTGGCTCGGTGTGACCAGCGAGGAATTCTACGACCTCGAGAAATTCGCCATCGTGCCGATGGGCTTCTGCTTTCCCGGACAAGACGCCAAGGGCGGCGACCTGCCGCCGAGGCGCGAATGCGCCCCGGCCTGGCGCGCGCCCTTGATGGCGCTGATGCCGCGCATCGACCTGGTGCTGACGATCGGCATCTATGCGCAGACCTGGCACATGGGCGCGGCGCGGCGCGCCTCGCTGACGGAAACGGTGATGGACTGGCGCGCCATCTGGGAGAATTCCGTCGGCCCCAAAGTACTGCCGCTGCCGCATCCGTCCTGGCGCAACACGGGCTGGTTGAAGCAGAATCCGTGGTTTGAAATGGATTTGCTGCCTTTCCTGCGGTCGGAAATCCGCTATCGCCTCGGCTAGGCATTCAGCAAGAAATCACTCGCTTTAGACGCTGGCGGCAGAATTTCTTTCTTGTAGATGGGCCAAATAAAAGGGAATATAGCGAAACTATTCCACCAGGAGCCTCCGATGGATCGCCTTGACCGAAAAATTCTCCGCCTCTTGCAGGAGGACGCGACGCTCGCGGTCGCCGACGTTGCCAAGAAAGTCGGCCTGTCGACCACGCCGTGCTGGCGGCGCATCCAGAAGCTCGAGGAAGAGGGCGTTATCAAGCGGCGCGTCGCCATTCTCGACCACGAAAAAGTCAATGTGCGGGTCACGGTCTTCGTGTCGATCCGCACCAATTCGCACAGCCATGAATGGCTGCGCCGGTTTTCCGAGGTCATCCAGGAATTTCCGGAGGTGGTAGAATTCTACCGCATGAGCGGCGACGTCGACTACTTGCTGCGCGTCGTCGTGCCCGACATCGCGGCCTATGACGCCTTCTACAAGCGGCTGATCGCCAAGATCGAGATCCGCGACGTGTCGTCGTCCTTCGCCATGGAGCAGATCAAGTACACGACCGAAATCCCGCTCGATTATATGGTGCTGGACAAGGAGTCGGGCGCGAACGCGGCCTGAGGCCGACGCTTAGTTCTTCTTCTTGTTGAGGAAGCTCCAGGGCGAGTTCACCGGCAACACGACCGAATCCGGAACTGTGTCGACGCTCACGACATCGGCTTTGCGCACGCTATAGCCGGACTGGATAACGCTGACGCCGTCGAGAATGAACAGCTGGCTTTTCTCCATGTCCGGCTTCATGGCGCCGGTGACGGAGACCGCTTCGTAGGCCTCCGCCATCTTGTACGGACGGGCTGGCGTGACCAGCACGATCTGGTTGGGCGGCGGCGTCGGCATGTGACTGCACGCGCCGGTCCACGGCACCAGCAGGAACTGATAGACGAGGTCGCCGTCGCGATCGACCGGCAATGCATAGCCGGCTAATTGAATGGTTTTGTCCTGCAGGGCGATCGACAGCGTCTCACCATGATCTGGCAGTTTCGCCGCGATCATCGGCAGGCCGGCGTCTTCGGCGACCGCCTGCGTCGCCGGGCGCAAATCCTTCCAGAAGATGTGCGCGGTCTCGGCCGAAGCGCCGGCCGTGGAGAGGGCAAGCGCGGCGGCGAGCGCAATGATCGATTTGAGATGGTTCATGGCCACATCCTTTGCGGGCGAGTAAAGACGCGACGGCCGGTGGCGTCAATGCACGAGCCCGATCACATGTCGGCGATATCCGGCCGCGGCAAACCTCAACTCGTCAGGCTTTTCTGGCGGCGAGGCGTTCGTGCGTTTTGGCATGCGAAAGTTCTCTCACCGCATCCTTGCCGATCCAGCGTGCCGTCTTGTCCGTGGAGGTGGCAAGCCTGTGCGCCAGCGCAAGGGCAGGGGCGTGCAAAGCCAGCGACCGTCTGCCGATCTGCCGCAGCGCCCAATTGACCGCCTTCCTGACGAAATTGCGCTCATCGCTGCAATGGGCTTCGACCAATGGCAGGTAGGACTGGAAGGTCGCGTCGGGTTCCTTTTTCAAGTGCACCGCCGCCCATGCCAGCATGGCGAAGGCGGTGCGGCGGACGAATTCACGCTCGTCGGCGGCAAACTCCGCGACCAGTTGGCGCCAGAACGGCGTATCCACGAACAGATCGGAGACGGTGTCGACGATCTCCCAGGAATCGAAATCGCCGGCCCAGCGGCGGCACTCCTGGATGGTGATCCTCTTCGGCTCGCCGGTGAAAGCCGCCATCAGCCGCGCCTCGCGTATGCCGCTGTCCCACAGCGCCAGGGCTCGCTCGTGGTTGCGCTTCAGCTTGCGCGCCAACGGCCGCAAGTCCGCATTGCCGATACCGAGCGCGGTCGTGGTGTTGATGCCGAACCGCGCCATGCCGGCGCGGTTTTCCTCGGTTCCGATCGAACGCAGATGCGCGATTACGTCCTTCGCGGTCCAGCCTGGAGCAGGCAGGGACATTGTCGCCTACTTCTCCAGTCGCGCCAGCAGGGAGGATGTGTCCCAACGCTTGCCGCCCATGGCCTGCACGTCCTTGTAGAACTGGTCGACAAGGGCGGTCACCGGCAGCCTGGCGCCATTGCGGTCGGCCTCTTCAAGGCAAATGCCGAGATCCTTGCGCATCCAGTCGACGGCGAAACCGAAATCATACTTGCCGGCGTTCATCGTCTTGTGCCGGTTCTCCATCTGCCAGGAGCCGGCGGCGCCCTTGGAAATCACCTCGATCACCTTCTCGATGTCGAGCCCGGCCTTCTTGCCGAAATGGATGCCTTCCGACAGTCCCTGCACCAGCCCGGCGATGCAGATCTGGTTGATCATCTTGGTCAACTGGCCGGCGCCCGCCGGCCCCATCAGCCCGACCATGCGGGCAAAGGCGTCGATGACCGGCCTGGCCTTGTCGAAGGCTGCCTGATCGCCGCCGACCATGACCGTCAACACGCCATTTTCGGCGCCGGCCTGGCCACCGGAGACCGGCGCATCGAGAAAGGAAAAGCCGCCCGCTTGTGCGGCTTGTGCCAGCTCGCGCGCGACTTCCGCCGAGGCGGTCGTGTTGTCGATGAAGACCGAGCCTTTCTTCATCGCCTTGAAGGCGCCTTCCGGTCCCGTGGTCACCGAGCGCAAATCGTCGTCATTGCCGACGCAGGAAAAGACGAAATCCTTGCCCTCGGCTGCCTGCGCCGGTGTCGCGGCATGGCTGCCGCCATGTTGGGCGACCCATTGCTCGGCCTTTGCGGCTGTGCGGTTGTAGACGGTGACGTCGTGGCCGCCCTTGTTCTTCAGGTGTCCAGCCATGGGATAGCCCATGACGCCAAGACCGAGAAATGCCACCGATGCCATGCCTTGTCCTTCCGGCGAAACAGAGTTTTCAGTTGCGGAAGCTCTAGGCCATGCGGCGATTCGTCAAGGCGCGTGCCGCCGCATCGACTGGCACAGGCCGGTCAGGAGCGGTTTCGGCGATGCCTCAGCGGTGCAGGTGAATGGTGATCCGGCGCTCGATCCATTCGACGCCATGACGCAGGATCTCGACCATCACCAGGTAGACGATGGCGACCCAGACATAGGCCTGGAAGTCGAAGGATTTGGCGTAGGCGAGCTTTGCATTGCCCATCAGGTCATAGACCGTGATGATGGCGACGATCGCCGAAGCCTTGATCATCAGAACCAGTTCATTGCCGTAGGGCCGCAAGGCCACGATGAACGCCTGCGGCAGGATGACCTTGCGCAGCGTCTGCAGCTTGTGCAGGCCGAGTGAGGCGGCGCCCTCCCACTGGCCCCTGGGCACACTCTCTATGGCGCCGCGCAGGATCTCGGCCTGGTAGGCAGCGGTGTTGAGCGCGAAGGCGAAGACGCCGCAGTTGAAGGCTTCGCGGAAGAACCACCACAGCCCGATGGACTCGAGCTGCAGCCGGAAAGAGCCCAAGCCATAGTAGACGAGGTAGACCTGGACCAGCAGTGGCGTGCCGCGGAAGAAGTAGACGTAGCAGTAGGCGAGGCCGGACAGAAAACGGCTCTTCGACATGCGGCCATAGGTGACGGGCAACGAAAAGATCGCGCCGACCACCATCGAAATCGCAACGAGCGACAGCGTCGTCCACAGGCCCTGCAGATAGGCTGGCGCATATCTGGCAAAGAACTCGCCATTCCAGGCATAGATGAGATAGGCGAGGATACCGAGGCCGAAGAGAATCCAGAGGCCAACGAGCGCGTACCCGACGATACGGGTGCGCGGCCAGCCGCGTGCCCGCGGCGGCGGCCGGTCGACGGAGATGGCTTGGCTGACGCTCATCGCGCTTCCCTCCGCCCGAGCGAGCGCAAGATGAACCCGGTCGCGATCGACGACAGGATTGCCAGCACAAGGAAAACCAGCGCGGCCACGCTGTAGAACAGGAAGGCGTGTTTCGTGACACGCGCCGCCACGCCGGCGTTACGCAAGGTTTCGGCGAGGTTGACGACCGAGACCAGGGCGGTGTCCTTGAGCAGGCTGAGCCAGCAATTCTCGAGGCCGGGAAAGGCGATGCGCAGTAGCTGAGGCAGGATCACCTTGCGCATGGTCAGCCATGTCGACAGGCCGATCGCGTAGCCGCCCTCATACTGGCCCTTGGGAATGGCGCGAAAGGCGGAAAGAAACACTTCGCTGGCATAGGAGGAAAAGATCAGCGACAGCACGATCATGCCGGCGATGAAGCTGTCGACGTCGATCATCGCCTCGGGCTTGAAGAGGCGGATGACGTATTGCAGCAGGATGGGCATGCCGAAGAAGAACAGGAACAGCGTCACCAGTTCCGGCAGGCCGCGAAACACGGTGGTGTAGATGTTGGCGGCCGCCCGCAGCGACGGCTCTTCGGATTGCTTGGCCCAGGCTACGAAAAAGCCGATCGTCAGACCGATCGGCAGCGTTGCAAGGGCAAGCGCGATGGTAACCAACGCGCCATAGGCAATATCGTCACTCCAGCCTTCCGGTCCCCAACTGAGCAGTGTCCATATGCTTTGGGCTGGCATTGACTGGTCTTACCCCGCGGCGCTCCCGAGATGAACAAGGCGGCAGGGAACCCCCGCCGCCTTGGCAATAAACTATCAGGACTCGGCGCCGTAGACGTCGAACTTGAAGTACTTATCGTTGATTTCCTTATACTTTCCGTTGGCGCGGATGGCGTCGATGGCGGAATTCAGCTTGTTGACCAGGTCGGTGTCACCCTTGCGAACGGCGATGCCGGCGCCAGGTCCGAAGATTTCGACCGGTTGCGGCGAGGGCTGGCCGAGGATCTTACAGCAGGCGCCATCAGGCGTATCCAGCCACTGCTGCAGCACCACGATATCGTCCTCGATGGCATCGAGACGGCCATTGGCCAGGTCAGCCTGTTCCTCGGGGCTGCTCGGATAGCCCTTGACGGTGCTGTCCGTATAGGTCTTCGAGGCATAGTTGAAATGCGTCGTCGTGGTGGCGACACCGATGTTCTTGCCGGCAAGGTCTTCCTTGGTCACGCCCTTGAGCGGCGAATCCTTCGGAACCGCGAGCGCCGAGGGCGTGTTGTAGTATTTGTGTGAGAAGTCGACCTTCTCCTGCCGCTCCGGCGTGATCGACATCGAAGCGACGATGGCGTCGAATTTGCCGGCCTGAAGGGCTGGAATGATGCCGTCCCAATCCTGGGCGACGAAGGTGCACTTGACCTTCATTTCATCGCAGAGCGCCTTGGCGATGTCGATGTCGAAGCCGACAAGCTGGCCATCCGCGGTGAGGTTGTTGAAGGGGGGATAGGCGCCTTCGGTGCCGATCCGCAGGGTCTTTTCCTGGGCCTGGGCTACGCCGAGCGTCAGCAGCGCAGCCGATGCGGCGAGCGCGATACGCAGTGCAATACGCATGATAGTCCTCTCTTTATGGTCCCGGCCGTCGTTCCGAAACGGCTCTATGGGGCGGTGCTTTTTGACCGCCCGCTGGGGCGATACTCCCACTCTTTCCAAGAAAAAAGCAACTGCAAAACCGCCAAAATCGGCAATAGGCTTCTGCCGTTACGTTACTCTCAAGCAACGAGGCCGGTCGTGCGCTCGATGAAGTCGGCTATGGATTTTACGTCGTCGAGGTCGAATACCGGCAGGATCTTGTCGGTGGGGGCGAAATCGGCGGCGACGGCGATAATATTGGGATCAGCGGCCGCAAGCGGCGTCCGGTCCTTCGCCTCCAGCCGTCGCGTTTCGATCTTGCGGTGGGCTTCGCGCTTGTAGCCTTCGACCAGCACGATGTCGCATGGGGCAAGCCGCGACAGGATGGCGTCCAGCGGCGGCTCCTGTTCGCCACGCAACTCGTGCATCAGCGCCCAGCGGTTGCCCGATACGATCGCAACCTCGGTGGCGCCGGCCTGACGGTGGCGGAAGCTGTCTGCGCCCGGCTTGTCGATGTCGAAATCATGATGGGCATGTTTGACCGTCGAGACTTTCCAGCCGCGCCGCACAAGCTCGGCGACCAGCTTTTCCGTCAGGGTGGTCTTGCCGGAATTTTTCCAGCCGGTGATGCCGAAGACACGTCTGTTCATGACGTCATGCTCTGCAACAGGAGTTCGGCCTGGGCAAGATCGTCAGGCATATTGATGTTGAAGAATGGATCGACGGAATGGACGGCGGATTGCAGGACCAGGAATTCGACCTCGACATGGCCGTGCCGTTCGATGAAGGCTGAAACCCGCCTGTTGTCCTCATCGACCAGGAAATGCCGCAAGGCGTCTCGGCATTCGGTTGGCCATAGTGCGAAGGTCGGATGCTGCCTGCCAGCGGAGAATGCGACGGCGATCGAACCGGGACTTTCATCGGCCGCCGCTACCAGACGGTCGACGAGATCAAGCGGCAGGAAAGGCGTGTCGCCGGCAGCGGTGACGATTGCCTTGCAAGGCGTGCCGGCGGCCGCCCATTCGAGGCCGGCCAGGATCCCGGCAAGCGGTCCGGCAAACCCTTCGACGGTATCGACAAGCACCGGCAGTCCGAAACGGGCGAACCGTGCCGGGTCGCCATTGGCATTCAGCGCCAGGATGTCGAGCTGCGGGCCAAAGCGCGACAGGACCTCGTCAAGCACGCAGCCGCCACCGAGCGGCAACAGGCTCTTGTCGCCGCCGCCCATCCGCCTCGACTGGCCACCAGCCAGAATGATCCCCGCTATCTCCCGATTCATACGGCCCAGCCTGTACCCCGGCCGCCGGAAATCGCAAGCAACTTCAAGGGGCGCGGTTAGATTCCGTCCGGAGCCATCGCCGGACCGGTGGTTTCGGCGACGATCCTGCGCCGGCCGACCATCCGCTCGCGATAAAGCGCGTAGAGACCCGAGCCGACGATGATGGTGGCGCCGACGACCATCGGCATGTCCGGCACGTCACCGAAGATGATCAGGCCAAGCAGTATCGACCAGAGGAGTGCCGTGTAGCGGAAGGGGGCGATGAAGGAGATCTCGCCCGAGCGCATCGCCATGATGATGAACTGATAGCCGATCAGCACCAGCACCGCGGCCAGTGCCAGCAGCATCGTGCTTTTGCGGGCCATCGGTGTCCAGCCGCCCATCGGAGACAGCAGCGCCGCGCCGACGATAGTCATGGCAAGCGCGGTGGCGGTCGAGACCAGCATCGTGGGGATGACCTGTGGGATGCGCTTGGTCGAGAGGTCGCGCACCGTGCAGCACGCGACGGAGGCCAGCGCCCAAAGGGAATAGGCGCTGAATCCGTCGAAGCCCGGCCGCACGATGACCAGCACGCCGATAAAGCCGACGGCGATCGCTAGCCAGCGCCGCCAGCCGACCGCTTCGCCGAAAAACAGGGCGGCTCCCATCGTCACGGCCAGCGGCAGCGCCTGCAGAACGGCCGAAACGCTGCCGATCGGCAAATGCGCGAGAGCGACCAGGAAGGAGACCGTACCGCCCGCTTCACCCAGCACACGCATCGCAACCATGGGATGCAGCATCAGGCGCGGCTGGAGAAGCGCGCCACGTTGCCAGGCCAGCAGGCCGACGAAGAGCGAGGCGAACGCCCCTCTGATCAGCATGACCTGCGCCATGTTCATCGACTGCGAAGAGTATTTGGTAATGGCGTCGTTGAGCGTGAAGCCAACCATCGCCACAACCATGAACAACGCGCCGCGAAGATTTGGGGAGAGGGGCAAGACACCTACCGATTGCCTGAGCAGGCAAGCCTGTAACAGCCCGCCACGGAACAGCAACGGCAAAGGGCTGGGCCAGGGCCCGATATCCATCTTCACCAACGTGAAATCATCCTGGATCCGGCACGAATTCCATCGGAAGGCGGCATCGCCTCCCAAAAGCTGTCCAGCCGTAGGCGACGACTATTTCTTCGGCGTCAGCACCTCGGTGCCGTTGCCGTCCTTGCCGGCGATGGTCCACAGGCCATGCAGCGACCCGTCATCCTCGACCTTGTAGACGACGAGGCCGATATCCTTGCCCATGACGTAGCCGGCGGAGAAGGCGTTGTCGTTGCGCATGCAGATGCCATCCGAGGACGAGCCCCCCGTCTCCCAGTGGATCGTGCAGGTGGTGCCGCTGGTCAGCGTGATGGTGGCTTCGCCGTCATAGGCCGAACCGTCGAAATTGGTGCCGGCGACGGTGTAAGTGCCGCCGATCGATTGGGCAGCCGCGGGCAGGGCCGTGAAGCCAAGCAACGCAAGAGAAAGAATGAGTTTGCGCATGACGTATTCCCCCTGTGAGCGAAGAGCCGCTTACGGGCGGAGGCTAGGCTGGAACAAGCTGGCCGTAAATCCGGCACCGGTTTGCGAACAAGACTTTTTCTGGGGTGTGATCCGAAATACTCACTGTCCCTTGAGGCTGCCTGCGATGGCACCGACCAGCGGATCGTATTTCGACTTGAGGGCCGGCGGATAATCGATCCAGACCGTGCGGATTACGCCATCGCGGCCGAACAGGCGCCGCTCGTAAAAGATCTTTCCGTCCTTCATTCCCGACAGCACTGCCCAGTTCTTACCGGTCTTGCTGTAGGTGACCGCATGGCCGGGTTCCTTGCTCGCCTTTTCGTCGGCGACAAAGCCTTTCGGCGTGTCTTCGTCGACGTTGAGGATGCCGGAGCAGGTCAGGCTGGCGCCGTCCTTGCTCAGCCAGACCTGACCGTCACCGTTTTCAGGCTCGGGCTGACGATCGGTGAAGATTTCGTCGGGAAAGGTGCAGACGGTGCCGAAGCGCTCGTTCACGTAGGTGGAAGGCGCGGCGATTGCGGTGCTCGCCGAGAGAGCAGCCAGAGATATGACGATCAAAAAAACCCGTCGCATGCCTTGCCCCGAAGCCGATGATGCACGGCATTCTCGCACAGGCAGGCGAGAAGGTCAGCCGC
Organism: Mesorhizobium sp. ES1-6; assembly: GCF_020164775.1. Taxonomy (NCBI): domain Bacteria; kingdom Pseudomonadati; phylum Pseudomonadota; class Alphaproteobacteria; order Hyphomicrobiales; family Phyllobacteriaceae; genus Mesorhizobium; species Mesorhizobium sp. ES1-6. The sequence continues at coordinate 441,443 of NZ_JAIUGU010000001.1, read as the reverse complement.
CCGTGACGCTCATATGCCGTGACACCGATGGGCGGCTGGTGCGGCGATCGATGATGAAGTCATGGCCTTTCGGCTTGCGGCCGATGGCTTCGTCTATAGCGTCGGCAACAAGTTCGTTGCCTTCGGATGCGCGCAACGGCGTACGCAGGTCGGCGGCATCTTCCTGTCCGAGGCACATATAGAGCGTGCCGGTGCAGGTCAGTCTGACCCGGTTGCAGCTTTCGCAGAAATTATGCGTCATCGGCGTGATGAAGCCGAGCTTGCCGCCGGTCTCGGCGACGTTGACATAGCGGGCCGGTCCGCCGGTCTTGAAGGGGATGTCGGTCAGCGTGAACTGGCGCGCGAGCGATGCGCGCAGCAGGGATAGCGGCAGATACTGGTCGGTGCGGTCGGCGTCGATCTCGCCCATCGGCATGGTTTCGATGACCGTCAGGTCCATGCCGCGGCCATGCGCCCAGCGCATCATCTCCGGCAGTTCGGCGTCGTTGAAATCCTTCAGCGCCACCGCATTGAGCTTGACTTTCAGTCCGGCCGCCTGGGCGGCATCAATACCCGCCATGACCTTGCCGAGGTGACCCCAGCGGGTGATGGCGTGGAATTTGTCGGCATCGAGCGTGTCGAGCGAGACGTTGATGCGCTTAACGCCGCAATCGGCGAGCTCGCCGGCGAAACGCGACAGCTGCGAACCGTTGGTGGTCAGCGTCAGTTCTTCCAGCGCGCCGCTGTCGAGGTGGCGCGACAGTTGGCGCACCAGATGCATGATGTTCTTGCGCACCAGTGGCTCACCGCCGGTGAGACGCAATCGTCTGACACCCTTCTCGATGAACACGGTGCAGAGCCGGTCGAGTTCTTCCAGCGACAGCAGGTCCTTCTTGGGCAGGAAGGCCATATCCTCGGCCATGCAATAGGTGCAGCGGAAATCGCAGCGGTCGGTGACCGACACTCTGAGATAGCTGATCGTGCGACCGAAGGGGTCGATCATGTTCATGTCCGAGTGTTTCCGTGGCCGTTACCGGCGTCGTTATATACAGCTATGTGATACGATCCAGCCCGCCATTCAAGATAGCTTGCCTCGATCTTTGGTAACATTCCCCGACCGACATTGCATGTCGGAGGCCTCGCACGCCTTTGCGCAGCGGGCGAAGCAGCGTAGGGAAGGGACGTTCAAGCAGGATAGATCATGACAGCGCCAAAGGAACTGAGGGTCTCCAGGGACCGCAAGCTGCTCACCGTGACGTTTCCGGGCCACCAACCGTTCGAGCTGCCGGCGGAGTTGCTGCGCGTGGCATCGCCTTCCGCGGAAGTGCAGGGTCATTCGCCGGAACAGCGGGTGACGGTGCCCGGCAAACGCGATGTGACCATCCTCAAGATCGAGCCGATCGGCAATTACGCCGTGCGCATCACCTTCGACGACTTCCACGACACCGGCATCTTCACCTGGAACTATCTGCATACGCTCGGCCACGAGAAGGACGCTCGCTGGAGCGCCTATCTCGCGGAACTCACCGAGAAGGGCCTGAGCCGCGATCGTTAGCCGCCGTTGCGTCGTCAAAACGTCATGGATCGGGAGTACGGGCGATCGGGAGTAGGGCGGCGGATCGGGAGACGAAAAAGATGTCAGTCATCACCACGGTCGAGCAACTCGAAGCGCTTTACGGATTGCCCGGCGAAGCCTCCGTGGTCAAGGAACTCGATCATGTCATTCCCGAATATGCCGCCTTTATCGAGGCCTCGCCCTTCGTCGCGCTCGCGACCAGCGGTCCCGAGGGGCTGGATTGCTCGCCGCGCGGCGATCTCGCGGGCTTCGTGAGGATCGTCGATCCAAAGACCGTGATGATGCCGGACCGGCGCGGCAACAACCGTGCCGATTCGCTGAAGAACATCATCGGCGACCCGCGCGTCGGCCTGCTGTTCCTCGTGCCGGGCTCCGGCACGACGTTGCGCATCAATGGCCGTGCGCATATCAACACGGACGCAGCGCTGTGCGCGTCGTTCACCATCGAAGGCAAGCCGGCCCGTTCGGTGATCGTGATCGAGGTCGATTCGGTCTATTTCCAATGCGCCCGGGCGATCGTGCGGTCGGAACTGTGGAATCCGGAGAGACACGTCGACCCGAAATCGCTGCCGACCCCCGGCCAGATCCTGGAAATCACCAGCCGCAAGAACATCGACGGCGAAACTTACGACAGGGAATGGCCGGAGCGGGCGAAGAAGTCGATGTGGTAGTCAGTTGAGGGCGGAAGAGGCGATCACGCCTCGTTCAGCACCTCATAGATTTTACGCATCTGCTCGCCGATCATGTCGCATTGCTCCGGTGTCGACTGGCTCATCGCCTTCTCGATCAGCGCCATATGCACTTTCAGCGCCTGCATCAGCAGCGCCTCGCCAGCTTCGGTCAAAGTAAGCCGCAAGATGCGCTTGTCCTTCTCGTCGCCTTCGCGCCGCAGCAGACCACGCACTTCCAGCTGCGGCAACAGCATGGTGATGTTGGAACGGCCGACGAGCAGCTTGCGGGCAAGGTCGTGCTGCGACATGCCGGGATGGCGGTAGAGATTCATCAACACGTCGAGCTGCGCCGGCTTGAGGTCGAGCGGCGCGAGTTTCACCGCCAGCGTGCGCTCCAGCACATGGCAGGCGCGCGCCACCGCGACCCAGTTGCGAAAACGCGGGTTGTCCCAGGGTAGCTCTTGTTTATTGTTCATCTTTGAACTATTATGTTCATGCTTGAACGTATGGATGGATTCCCACTATGGCATCATTCGGGCTGAAGGTCATCCGAGGTGTGTTTGGTGCGGCCGAACATGTCGCGCCACGCATCACCGGGCGCGCGGCTTTCGAATTGTTTTGCCGCACGCCAAGCACGCGGACGCTGACCGACGGCGAACGCCGCGCCATCGATCGCGCCGCGGCATTCATGGCCGAGGCGCGGCATCACAGGCTGAAGACCGCGACCGGCTGCGTCATGGTGCATGAATTCCGCCCGGAGCCGGGCCACGAGCCCGCCGGCACCATTCTTGTCATTCATGGCTGGCGTTCGCGCACCGAATATATGCGCGTGCTGATCGAAGGTTTTCGCGCCGCCGGCTACAAGGTCGTCTCGCTCGATCTTCCCGGCCATGGCCATTCGCAGGGCAGGCACCTGAACATGGTCAATGCCGTTGAAGCCGCGAGGGTGGCCGGCCAGTGGTTCGGACCGTTCGTGGCCGCCGTCGGCCATTCCTTCGGAGGCGCCGTTGCCGCCAATGCCATCGCCGGTTCCGTCAAGGACATCCCGCCGCTGGCGGCCGGACGTCTCGTGCTGATCGCGGCGCCAAGTTCGCTGCCGGCGATTTTCGCCGATTTCAGTCGCATGCTCAATGTCGGTCCCCGCTCGCAGGTCGCGATGGCCGATCGTGTCGAATATCTCTCCGGCCGGCCGCTGCATGAATTCACCGGCGACCGCCAGCTAGCCCAGGCGCCGGTGCCGACGCTGGTCATCCATGCTTCCGACGACCGCGAGGTACCGGCTGAACATGCGCGACGTTACGCCGGCGCCGGCGACCATGTGCGGCTGCATTGGGCCGACGGGCTCGGCCATCGCCGCATTCTGGCCGACAAGGGCGTGGTTGAGCGCGCCGTCGGCTTCGTGACCACGCAGCGCGAGCCGTCGCGGATCCACTGATCCGCGTTCAGCTATTTCTTCTTTTCCCCGGGCTCCACGGGCAGTCCGGCGGCCTTCCAGGCGGTGTAGCCGCCGAGGATGTGCTTGACCGGGGAGAGACCCATGTCCTGCGCAGTCTTGGTAGCCAGCGCCGAACGCCAGCCACCGGCGCAAAAGAAGACGAAGCTTTTTCCGGAAGCGAAAAAGGGCTTGTGGTAGGGGCTTTCGGGATCGATCCAGAACTCCAGCATGCCACGCGTGACATGCCTGGCGCCGGGAATTCTGCCGTCGCGCTCTATCTCGCGAGGATCGCGCAGATCGACGAAGATGGTGTCCTCGTCGTCGAGCAGCCCGGCTGCTTCCTCGGGTGACACCACCTCGATCTCGGCATTGGCCTCGTCGAGCAGCTCGCGATACCCTTTTTTCACGGACGATCCCCTCCCGGCGCTCTTTCGCCGCAGAGCGGATTTCCAGCACAACGCCAGCGCTTTGTCACGCCGTTCCGGCAAGTCCCTGCCATGCCGCCATCGCTCCGGCGACAGTCGCCATCAGCGCATCACATGAAGCGCCGTCGCGAGCCTGGATCGACATGCCGTGCTGGACCGTCGCATAGAAGGTCGCCGCTGCATCGCTGTCGAACCCCGCCGGCAATTCGCCTTCCGCAATGCCGCGTTCCAGCCGCCTGAGCAAGAGGGTGTGGTTTTCGGCGCGGCGGCGGCGCAGATCATCGCAAATGGCGCCGCTGCTTGAATCCTGGTGCAGCGCGCCAAGCGCGATCAGACAACCCTGCGGGCGGTCGTTCCGCGAATAGGCCTTGGCCGTCTGGCGCAGGAAATTCTCGATCGCCTGGCATGCCGTCGGCGCCTCGTCCAGCGCGGTCCAGATCTCCGTGCCTTCGGTGCCCGTGTAGTAGTCGGTCGCTTCGAGGAACAGTGCCTCCTTGCTGCCGAAGGCGGCATAGAGGCTGGGTGAACCGATGCCCATCGCCGCCGTCAGGTCGGCGATCGAGGTGCCTTCATAACCTTTGGCCCAGAACAGCTCCATTGCCCGCCGCAAGGCGGCGGTTCGATCGAAGGTGCGGGGACGGCCTCTTTCCGGCATGGCGCTCTTTTGTGTGTTGATCGATACATAATTCAGTTGACGCCGCCGGACAAGGCTGCCAGAAATTTATGTATCGATCGTTACATAAAGGAGAATGACATGTCAGCGAACGGATTGAACGGCAAGGCAGCTTTGGTCACCGGCGGCAGCCGCGGCATAGGTGCCGCGATTGCAAAGCGGCTTGCGGCCGACGGCGCCGACGTCGCCATCACCTACGTGAACAGCGCGGCGCCGGCCCAGGCTGTCGTTGCCGAGATTGTCGCGGCGGGTGGGCGCGCCATTGCCATCCAAGCCGACAATCGCGACGCCGCCGCCATCGAAGGCTCGGTCACCGAGGCGATGAACGCCTTCGGCCGCCTCGACATCCTGGTCAACAGTGCCGGCATCTGGCGCGCCGCACCCATCGATACGCTGTCGCTTGCCGATTTCGACGAAACCATGTCGGTCAATCTGAGGGCGCCGTTCATTGCCTCGAAGGCGGCGGCAAGACATATGGGCGAGGGCGGCAGGATCATCTCGATCGGTAGCAATCTGGCCGAGAGGGTTACCGACACCAGCCTGGCTGCATACTCGGCCAGCAAGGCGGCGCTGGTCGGCCTGACCAAGGCATTGGCCCGCGACCTCGGGCCACGCGGCATCACCGCCAATATAGTGCATCCCGGCTCTACGGATACCGACATGAACCCTGCCGGCGGCCCGCATGCCGAACATCAACTCCAGAAGATGGCGACCCCGCGATTCGGCAAGACGCACGATATTGCCGGCATGGTTGCTTGGCTCGCCGGCCCCGAGGGCCGTTTCGTCACCGGGGCCGCGCTGACCATCGACGGCGGCGCAAACGCCTGAAGACGCTGCGCCCCCGCGAACGGCGCGGCGATCTGGCCGCGCCGACCGTCACGATGTTGTGAAACCGTTCTGCAACAGGCCCGCCGAAATTTATGAAAGCTTAACGAAATCGGTATGAATCGGTATAGTCGCGCCTTACATCCGCCATGCGGTGAGCGGGACGGTCTAGCGTTGCGGAACGGGAACCGGTTGCGGCCGGAGCGGGTGATCCATGAAATTCCTCGGTAAAAAAGCAACCGTGGCGCCGCTGGTGGCGATTACGGCGACGCTGGCTTTCGGCATGCCTCAGGCAGGAGCTCAAGGGCTTTTCGACATGCTGTTCGGCGGCGGCATCAGGCATGAGCCGAAAGGCGAGTTTCCGCCTCCTCCGCCAAAGCACAAGCCGAAGGCGCCGGCCGGTGGCGGCGGCGGTGGCGGCGTGAAGATCAGCAGTCCGTCCTACTATACCTACAAGGCCGACAGACTGGTGCGGATCGACTTTTCCACGCTGGCGACCGCGCCGCAGCCGGCGACACCGCAAGACGCCGCTTTCGTTCCCTCGGCCACGGGGGCTGCCTTCCACGAAGCCATGGCCGGGCTCTCCGACTACGAACTCTATGCCGAGCCGGAGATCGCCAAGGCGCTGATCGCCTACTATTCGGCCAACCCCGATTTCATCTGGGTCAGCGGAACCAGCCCCAACAGCCGCGCGCAGGATGCCGTGCGGGTGCTTGGCGAGGCTGCGAGCTACGGGCTCGCGCCTGCCGACTATACCGTCAATGTACCAGCCGGCAGTTCGGCCTCGACAGACGACGCAGCCAAGTTGAAGGAACTCGTCCGTTTCGAGATGGCGCTGTCGGCACGCGTGTTGCGTTACGCCCATGACGCCCAGAGCGGCCGTGTCGAGCCGAACCGCATGACCGGCTACTATGATTTCCCGACCAAGCCGCTCGACTTGGCCGGCGTGCTCAAAACGCTGGCGCATACGCAGGAAGTGCGCACCTATCTCGAATCGCGCCATCCGCAGAATGCGGAGTATCAGGCACTGCGCGTCGAACTGGAATCGCTGCAGGCGAGCGCCGAGAACGAGATCGTCGTCGATCCCAAGCTGCTTTTGAAGCCTGGCGAAACCAGCCCAGAACTGCCGAAACTCCTGTCGCTGATCGCGCGCAATCTCGATGACGAGATGGGCGGCACCTATGGCGAGGTCCTGTCGCGGCTGGCAACCAGCGAAGTCTACGTTCCCGAACTGGTTCCGCTCATCAAGGCGGTGCAGGTGAAAGAAGGCATGAAGGGAGACGGCGTCATCGGACCGCGCACCGTCGCCTCGCTGGCCGGGACATCGAAGGCCGACAGGCTGCTCAAGGTCGAGGTGGCGCTGGAGGAACTGCGCTGGCTGCCTTCCGATCTCGGCAGCCCGCGTGTTTTCATCAACCAGCCGGCCTTCACCGCAAGCTACATCGACGACGGCCAGGAGAAGCTGAAGACGCGCGCCGTCGTCGGTCGGGTCACCAACCAGACCGCTTTCTTCTACGACCAGATCAAGCAGGTCGATTTCCACCCTTACTGGGGCGTGCCGCAGTCGATCATCGTCAACGAAATGCTGCCCCGGTTGCGCAACGATCCCGGCTATCTCGATCGCGCCGGTTACGAGGTGACGGACTCGCGCGGCAAGCGTATCCCTTCGTCGGCGGTGAACTGGGGCGCCTATGGTGCTAACATTCCCTACAATGTGCGCCAGCAGCCGAGCGAGGCCAACGCGCTGGGTGAGCTGAAGATCCTGTTCCCCAACAAGCACGCGATCTACATGCACGACACGCCGCAGAAATCGTTTTTCAAACAGGATATGCGTGCGCTCAGCCATGGTTGCGTGCGCCTGCAGGATCCGCGCGGGATGGCGGCGGCGGTGCTCGGCACCTCTGTCGATTATATCGCCGAGAAGCTGAAGCACGGGCACTCGACCGAGAATGTGACGCGCACGATTCCGGTCTATGTCGCCTACTTCACCGCCTGGCCCGACATGTCCGGCAAGGTCGAGTATTTCAGCGACGTCTACGATCGCGACTCACGGCTGAAGCAGGCCTTGGACGCGACCGAAGCGGTGCGCTCGCCGTCGAGCTGAGCGCTTAACGCTCCGATAGCGGGCGCCGGAAACCGGCGTCGCGCCCGGCGATCAGCCAATAGACAAGCCCGGCAACCAGACCGGCGGCGGCGATGATGCCGATGTCGGCCCAGCGCTCCAGATCCACGTCCTCCGCCGCGCTCGGCCAGATCAGGAAGAAGCCGCCGGCGGCGGCCGCGGCGCCGAAAAGCATGTGGAGCAAGGCGCTGCGCAAGGAGAAGAACTCGGCGATCAGTGCGAAAATCAGCGTCTGCGGCGCGGTCACTACAATCGTCAGGAAATAGATGAACATGCCGAGCGGCGGCACCACAAAGGCCGCGATCGGCGAGACGCCCATCAGGTCGAAATAGGCTGGCGCGTTGGGCAGCGCGCTCAACGCAGCATAGATCGCCACCACGGCGATCAGGCCAGCCAGTATGGCGACGAGATAGCCGGCGAGCATCATCAGGACGCGCTTCAGTATGTGCTTCGCTGTCGACATGCCCACCCCCGTGAAGCCCAGTCATTCCACAATCAGCCATCAATGGCGAAGTGACGCAAGGGGAGACGGAAGATGTCATGGCCTGGCTGGTGAAAGCCGTCGTCAGGCGCCGCCGCACAGATGCTGCGGATCCGGCAAGCTGGATCAAGGCCGGCCCAAAGAGCCAGATTCGAACACACACCCGCACTTGCCCAAAGGCGCGATGCTTCTTCGCGGCAAGGAGCGCGGGGAAACGAGGCGTTGTGCCGGCGGTCGGCTTACGTCTTATTTAGGTTCGGCCGTGACGGGGTCGTAGGTGATTTCGACCTTCGCCTTGTCCGCCGTGTAATAGGTGATGGTGTAGGCGCCATCTTCCCAATCGACTTCCTTGACATAGCGGAAGCCGTTGCGCTGCTCGACCTTGGCGAGGATTTCAGACAACTTCTTGGCGTTGGGGGGCGGCAGCGGTTTGTCATCGGCGGCAAAGGCCGAACCGACACCGCAAAGAAGCGCCATGCCGGCCACGAGAACCAATCTGGACATGATTTCCCTCATATTTGAACGAGAAGAAACGCCCGATGGCTGCGGTTTGTTCCGACGGAAGCAGATTACCTGACAGCTTGTCGTGGATGAAGTACAAGCCTTCTCCGCCATGCGGCTCCCGATATCCACGGCGGTGAGGCGGTGACGCATTCCACGAAGCCTCCATCGCATGGACACCGGGCGCCCGCTTGCAAATCCAGCCGCCTCGCCAGCGGGCGGCAAAGAGAGGAAGCAGCCTATTTTTGAGGAGGTCGAACCTCCGCCTCCTCGGCCCGGACTTCGCCCGCCGGTGACGAGCGCCCTTTGGGGTCGTCATAGAGGTTGTTTACCGCTTCGTCCTGGTGAGCCTTGGCACGCCGCGAAAGCCTTCGCTGGTTTGCCAGAGCATAGATGATTATCGCAGCCAGAATGACAGGTCCGATGATTGTCAGGGCCCAAATGGCGTCAGGTCTAATCACAACAGTTCTCCTTCGCAGGCCAACACCACAGGGCTGAAAATGTTCCCGCATCAATTGACGGGCGAAGCCGCCCAGGGACCGGGCTCGACCGGCGCCGATGCCACGCTCCTGCTTCAAGCGGAGAGGATGGCCAGTTACGCGCTTCTAGCCGAAACGGCAAAAGCTCTCGAAACCGGACAAGTCGTAAAATCAGAAGAAAAATGGTGGGCGATGCAGGGATTGAACCTGCGACCCCACCCGTGTGAAGGGTGTGCTCTCCCGCTGAGCTAATCGCCCGCTCGTTGCCCGAAGGCCAAGCGAGCCGCGATATAAGGGAGGCATACCGATTAAGTCAAGGCGATCCCTGGCGATCTTTGAGCGATTGGATCCGCTGATTTGAAGACTGTTCGGGCGCGGTCGTTATTAGGCTGAGGCAGCGATCAGTCTGTCCGCGAGTTCCACCGTCAGCGAATCGAAATGCGAGATCACGACCGAGGGTTCGAACTCGCGCACGTGCCGGTCGGTGTAGCCGAAATCGACAGCCACGACAGGAATGCCGGCGGCCTTCGCCGTGTCGATGTCGGTCTGCGAATCACCGACCATCACGGCGCGATGCGGATCGCCGCCAGCGAGTTTGATGGTTTCGATCAGATGGCGCGGATCGGGTTTGCGGAACGCGAACGTGTCCTGTCCGGCAATTGCCGCGAAATGCCTGGTCAGGCCGAGCGCCTCGATCAGCGCCAGCGAATTGGCTTCGTATTTGTTGGTGCAGACAGCCAGGAGATAGCCGGCCTTCTCGAAGCGGGCGATCGCCTCGATCACGCCGGGGTAGGGGCGCGACTTGCCAGGAATGTTGAGGGTGTAGTGATCGAGGAACAGTTTCAGCAGCCGGTCGTGCTCCGCGACGTCGAGGGATCGTTGCTGGGCGTTGTGCGCCCGTTCGATCATGACGCGGCCGCCATGGCCGACGAAGCGCTTGAAACCGGCCTCGTCGACGGCCGCGAGTTCGCTGGCGGCAAGGCTGTGGTTGAGACTGTCGAGCAGGTCCGGCGCCGTGTCGATCAGCGTTCCATCGAGGTCGAACACGATGATCGGTCGGGTCATTGTCTGTTCCTGTGCGGATTTTGCTGTTCGGACGCGATAGCGGCTGTGGGCCGTCTAGGCAAGCATTGGTGGACGGATGGTCAAGGCCCCGTGCTCAAGGGCTTTGACCCGCCCGGCAAAAATGCTAGGAGCCCAAACACCAGTTTCCCGGGGCAGCAAGCGGCATGGATGCAAGGCAATTGAAGGTCGAGGCCGCGCGCGCGGCCCTTGCCCATGTCACCGACGGCATGCGCCTCGGCATCGGCACCGGCACAACGGCGGAAGAGTTCGTGCGGCTGCTCGCCGACAAGGTCGCCAGCGGCATGAGGGTCATCGGCGTGCCGACCTCGGAACGCACCGCGGCGCTGTGCCGCGAACTCGGCGTGCCGTTGTCGACGCTGGAGGAAACGCCCGAACTCGATCTGACCGTCGACGGCGCTGACGAGGTCGACCCGGAGCTGACATTGATCAAGGGCGGCGGCGGTGCGCTGCTGCGCGAAAAGATCGTGGCCGCGGCTTCGCAGCGTATGATCGTCATCGCGGATCGATCGAAGATGGTCGAGACACTCGGCCGGTTTCCCCTCCCCATAGAAGTCAACCAGTTCGGCCTGCGCGCGACCGAGATCGCCGTGGCCGTGGCGGCTGAAAATCTCGGCCTTTCCGGCCCGGTGACATTGAGGATGACGGGAGGCCAGCCTTTTGTTACAGACGGCGGCCATTTTATCCTCGATGCATCTTTTGGCCGCATTCCGGATACAAGAGCGCTTTCGAATGCTCTCCATGCCATTCCTGGCGTGGTCGAGCATGGTCTTTTCATCGGGCTGGCGTCAGTGGCCATCATCGCCGGCGGCGACGGTATCCAGGCCGTCCATGCCGCCCGAAAACCAGGGAGTTCTACCGATCATGATGTTGCATAACCGGGTTCGCAGCCTTTGCGCCGTTCTGGCGGCTTCAGCCGTCCTTGCTTTCTCTTCGCCGGCGTTTTCGCAGGACGTCACGGAATCGCACCTGAAGGCGGCCCGGGCGGCGGTCACGGCGATCCATGCGACCGACCCGTTCGACAACATTTTGCCGCAAGCGGCGGCCGCACTGGAATCGCAGCTCATCCAGAAGAACCCTGATATGCAGGAGCTGATCGGCAAGACGATCAACGAAAAGGCGTTGGCCATGGCTTCGCGCCGCGCGGATCTCGAGAAGGAAGCGGCTCTTGCCTATGCGAAAGTGTTTTCCGAAAAGGAACTCACCGACATCGCGACCTTCTACAGCTCCGAGTCCGGCAAGAAGCTGCTCGACAGCGGCCCGGCCGTGACGCGCGACCTCGTCAAGGCGGCCGACATCTGGCAAAACGGCGTGGCGCGCGATCTCGCCCAGCAAGTTGGCGAGACGCTGGCGGCGGCGGCGAAAGCGAAGGCGCCAGCCGCACCCGCGGATGGTGCGGCTCCGGCGGATGGCGCAGCACCCGCTGACGGGTCTGCTCCGGCGGATGGTTCGGCCCCCGCGGACGGCACGCAGAACTGATCCTGATCTGCCAATGGTCTTGCGGCCATCCATGAAGCCCGGCTTGTCCGGGCTTTTCTTTTGATGGTTTGCGGCCTACCTGTCACTCACATTTTCAGACGTTCAAGGAGCCGTTCATGGCCGGTTACGACTACGATCTCTTCGTCATCGGCGGCGGCTCCGGCGGGGTGAGGGCGGCGCGGGTCGCGGCAGCGCTTGGCAAGCGCGTCGGCATCGCCGAAGAATCCCGTTTCGGTGGCACCTGCGTCATCAGGGGCTGCGTGCCGAAGAAACTCTACGTCTACGCCTCGCAGTTTCCCGAACATTTCGCTGACGCCGCCGGCTATGGCTGGACAGTGCCGGAAGCCAGTTTCGACTGGCAGACACTGGTCGCCAACAAGGACCGCGAGATCAGCCGGCTGGAAGCAATCTACAAGAAGAATGTCGAGGGCTCGGGCGGCGAGACCTTTCATTCGCGAGCGATGATCGTCGACCCGCACGTGGTGCATCTCCTGGGCGAGGACCGCACCGTCACCGCCGATCAGATCCTGATCGCCACGGGCGGCCGCCCGGCGGCGCATCCGGCACTGCCCGGCCACGAACACTGCATCTTTTCCAATGAGGCCTTCGACCTCAAGGAACTGCCAAAGGCGATCATGATCGAAGGCGGTGGCTATATCGCGGTCGAGTTCGCAAACATCTTCCATGGCCTCGGCGTCGACACCACGCTGGTCTATCGCGGCAAGGAGATTCTCAGCCGCTTCGACATGGACCTGCGGCGCACGCTGCATGAGACGATGGAGAAGAAGGGGATCAAGATCCTTTGCCATGCCGTCTCCGAATCGGTCAGCAAGCGGCCGGACGGACGGCTCGACGTGCGGATCACCGGGGATCAGGTGCTGACGGTAGACCAGGCGATGCTCGCCATCGGCCGCATTCCCAACACCGAGAATATGGGCCTGGAAGGCATAGGCATCGAAATGGTCACCGCGACCGGCGCGATCAAGGTCGACCGGTATTCCCGCACCAACATCGACAACATCTGGGCGATCGGCGATGTCACCAACCGGGTGCAGCTGACGCCGGTGGCGATTCACGAAGCCATGTGCTTCGTTGAAACGGTATTCAAGAACAATCCGACCGCGCCCGACCATGATACGATCGCGACCGCCGTTTTCTCGCAACCGGAAATCGGCACGGTGGGCCTGTCGGAGGACGACGCCGTCAAACGCTTCGCCGATATCGAAATCTACCGCGCCAGCTTCCGGCCGATGCGGCACACGCTGTCGGGCCGTGACGAAAAGATGCTGATAAAGCTGGTCGTCGACGGCGCTTCGCGCAAGGTTCTCGGCGCACACATATTGGGGCCGGATGCCGGCGAAATGGCGCAGTTGCTCGGTATCCCGCTGAAGGCGGGGCTGACCAAGGATGATTTCGATCGCACGATGGCCGTGCACCCGACCGCGGCCGAGGAACTGGTTACCATGTACAAGCCGACCTATCGGGTGAAGGACGGCGAGCGCATCTGACGTCGCCTGCCGCCGCCGCCGATGACCGGCGGCGGCAGTCGAACCGTCGTTACAGTAGCGTTCCGCGCAGGATGACCAGCGCCACCGAGAAATAGATCACCAGCCCGGTGACATCGACAAGCGTGGCCACGAACGGCGCCGACGCGCTGGCCGGATCGAAACCGATCCGTTTCAGGGCGAAAGGCAGCATCGACCCCGATAGCGAGCCGAAGGTGACGATGCCGACCAGCGCGGCACCAACCGTCGCGGCAATCAGCGGCCAGTGCGGGCCATAGTCATAAAAGCCCATATACTGCCAGAGCGCGATGCGGCAGACGCCGACCACGCCGAGCATGGCGCCGAGCACGAGACCGGTCGGCAGTTCACGCAAGGCCACCCGCCACCAGTCGCGAAGCCCGATCTCGCGCAACGCCAGCGCGCGGATGACCAGCGACGTCGCCTGTGAGCCTGAATTGCCGCCGGAGCTCATGATCAGCGGGATGAACAGCGTCAGCACGATCGCTTTCTCCAGCTCGCCCTCATAGCTTTGCATCGCATTGGCCGTCAGCATTTCGCTGATGAACAGCGCGCAGAGCCAGCCGCCACGCTTCTTGATCATGGCGAGGAAGCTCATCTTCATATATGGCTCGTCAAGGGCCTCCATGCCGCCGAAGCGATGCACGTCTTCCGTCGTCTCCTCGATCATCGTGTCGATGATGTCGTCGATGGTGACGATGCCGAGGATCTTGCCGTGGTCGACGACCGGGACGGCGAGCAGATCGTATTTGGAGATCGTCTGCGCCAGGGTCTCGCGATCGGTCAGCGGGGTGACCGTCACCGGCACGTGGTCGGGCGCCACGGACAGGATCGGGTCGTCCGGCTCACCGGTGATGAGCCGGCGCAAGCCGGTCGAGCGCACCAGGAGGTGTGTTTGCGGATCGACGATGTAGATCGCATAGACGGTCTCACGCGTCCGCTCGACCTTGCGGATGTAGTCGAGCGTACGTCCGACGGTCCAGTCCGAGGGAACGCTGACGAACTCCGTCGTCATGATCGAGGCGGCGCTGCCTTCGGGATAGCCCAGAATGGAAAGCAGCGTCGCGCGCAGCGGCGGGGCCAATGCGCCGAGCAGCTCGGAGCGTGCCGGCTCGTCGAGCTCGCGCAGGATATCGGCCGCGCGGTCGACGGACATGGCGGTGATGAGCTTGCTCGCCTTGGCGCGGGGCAGGGCCTCCGCCAGTTCGGATGCGCCTTCCAGTTCCGGCTGGTCGAAAATCTCGACCAGCCGCTCGAAAGGTACGGCGCAAAGCAGCTCCGTCGCGGTTTCACGCGATTCATGATTGAGCGCCTCGACAACGTCGGCGACGTGGTCGTTGGCAAGGATGCGGGCGATGGCGACGGCCTCGTCGTCCGCTACGGGGAAAAATTCGTTCATGGTTCACTCCTTGCCGTCCGGCAGGACATGAACCAGTCAGGTCACGTCTAGGCGGACGGCGGTTGCGTTCGACTGTGACTGTCGCCAGGCATGGCGCGGTGACCTTTCTGCTTGCGGGTTCGCTTTTTGAATGGCTGCAAGCCGGCGCAACATAGGAGCGCGCCTTGCCGAGTCAATCGCTATGAGGAAGGAAAACAGTGCCGAACGAACTGATCGCGAGACTGTGATCAGCGTCCGCCGCTTGACGCGGCATGTCCCGGTGCCATCAGCGTTATTTCTGCTTCAGCCGGCGTGAGAAACGCGTCCATTTGTCCTCGATCAGCCTGGGCTGAGCCAGAATCGTGGTGAGTTCGAGGGGCAGGGTCGGGGCAAGCGGCTTCTTGGTGGCGACGCCGTCGGCGATCAGGACCATCGAGTGGTAGAACTCGGTCCCGGCAGCCGATCTCGGCGCCACGGCTTCGTGCATGACGCTGATAACGGTGACATCGGGGCAATTGTCCTTGATGGCCTGATGGAAGGCAATCTTGCCGTCAGGGTCGAGAGCGCCGGTCGCTTCGTCGAGGAACAGCAACCCCGGTTGCTGCAGGATGATACGAGCCACCACCAGCTTCTGCTTCTGGCCACCCGACAGAACCTGATCCCAGCTCTTACCTTCGCGGCTTTCATTGGCCATGTGTTCGATGAGATCGCCGAGGCCGGCCTTGTGCAGCGCGGCCGCGACCTGGGCATCGCCATGTTCGCCTTCGGAGCCGGGCAGGCAGACCAGCTGTTTCAGCGACACCTGCGGCAGCTTGACCTCCTGGGCGGCATAAAAACTGTTCACGCCTTCGGGGAAGACGATGGTGCCGCGGCCATAGGGCCACAGGCCGTTGATCGCCTTGATCAGCGAGGTCTTGCCGCAACCGGATTCGCCTTTCAGGAAGGTCCATTCACCGCGCCGGAAGCGCAGATTGGCCGAACTGAGGAACGGCGTCGCATCCTCGCCCTGATGTGCCAACTCCAGCTTCTGGATGGTCAGGCCGAACACCGGATTCTGACTGGCGTATTGGAAATCGGAGCGGCCGCTCTGGCTGTAGAACTCCTGCGGGTGCTGGACGTTCTCGATCGCGTTGGCGAGCTCCGTCACACGCTGGCTGTTGGCGCGCAGCGTGGCGATGGCGGGCATCACATGGATGAACCAAGAACACTGGCTGATGAGCTGGGCGACCATTTCGGAGCCGGTGATGTAGCCTTTATAGTCCAGGCGGCTGTGGATGAACGGCACCAGGCCTGGAGCATAGGCGACAATACGGGCGCCGACGAAATTGTAGATCAGCTCGAACGACATGTAGCTGGTGTTGACGACATTCAGCCGCCCCCAGGTGTGATCGATGTCGACATAGAGCCGGTCGTGCATCCTCTTCTGCACGCCCTCGCCATGCGAGGCGGCGACATGGAAGCTGCGGCGCAGGAACGTCGTCAGTTCGCTGCGATAGCTTCCCTCGGCCTTCTGCATGCGAATATTGAGACGTTCCAGCAGGCTGCCGAGCTTGACGGCGATCCAGGTGTTGAGGGGAACGTAGATGGCAACCGCGAGAAGGGCGAGAACAGCGCTGCCATAGCTGCCAAGGAACTCCAGACCTTTGACCTCGACCGACGACTGCAGCAGGTTCTGGCCGATAAAGTAGAGCGATGTCGCGAGACCCAGCACGCCCATGGCGAGCCCGATCGCGCCGCCGGTCATGTCCTTGATCGATTCCTGGATGCGTTGGTCAACATTGTCGGGCGCAACGATGCCGCCGTCCACGGATCCATGCTGGGCGTGAAAATGTGTATGGTTGCCGTCGAGCAAAGCCTGGTTGAATTGGTCGTTCAGCCAACCACGCCATTTGCGGTGCAAGGTTGCCGAGACAAGATTGCGTATACCGGTAAAGCCGGCGTCCTTGAGCAGGACCAGCAGCACCAATATGCCGGCGTTGGTCAGGATTGTCTCAAGCGGGCGAGTGTTGGCGGCGTCGTGCAGGAAGGCGATGGAATTTACCAATTCGCCCGAAGCCATGGCGAACCACACGCTTGCCTTGCTGGACAGCGCGGTGAGCAGCGCGATCACCAGCGTCAGCGTCCAGGCTTCCTTCCAGCGGTCCGAAACCCAGTAGGCTCGCACGAGCCCCCAGAAATTGCGCATCGAGGATACCGGTGTCAGGTGCGACTGCCCCGCGGCGTCGCGGTGTAGTCCATCCGGTACTGACTCTTGCGATCGTCTGCCGATCCGAATCACGATCCCGCCCAAACCTTTTTTGTTTTGTTACGGATGGTAACACCAATTGATCATTTTCCATTAATTTTTAAAGCGGGCAGACGGGATTGCGTCCGCAGCCGTTGCCCTGAGGCAACATATCGAGGATTGAATTGCCAATCGAACGACTAGCAACAGTTAGAAACTATATAATTATTTCAATTACTTACGCATGGATAGCGTGACTGCGAAACATCTTCCCCAAGGGAAGCTCCGCACACGGTTTTGTGAATCAAAAATCCTGTTGGCGGGACAATTTTCTCGTCGGGAACCGACCAGAATTCCCGAACAACGCCTTCCTTGATGTCCGATTCATGGCGGCCGGGAGCCCGGTTTCTCAGGCAACGCCAGGCCATGCTATCGCTGCGAGATGGCTGGCCTCAGCCGGCCGTTTCCAACTCGCCACGCGCCTTGGCTGCCGCGACCTGACGGATCGCGTCGGCCAGCGTGTCGACGTCCTGTGCACCCATCACGGCATATTTGCCTTCAAGCAAAAAGCACGGCACGCCCGTGATGCCCATGCGCGAAGCGGTGGCGATTTCCGTGCCAACCGCCTCGACGTCGGCGTCGCTCGGCAGGAGCGTGGCGACAACCGAGGCGTCCATGCCGGCCTCGCGGGCGGCTTCGACCAGCACGGTGTGGTCGCCGATATTGGCGCCTTCCTCGAAATTCAACTGGAACAGGCGGCGCACCAGCCGGTTCTGAACATCCTCGCCGGCGGCACCGGCCCAGCGGATCAGACGATGCGCGTCGAGCGTGTTCGGCGCCACCTTTATGGCATCGAAGGCGAAGGAGATGCCCTCGGCCTCGCCAAGCGGTTCGATGCGGGCATGAATTTCGCGAATGCGCTCGTCGCTGCCGAACTTGGCCAGCATGTATTCGCGGCGGTCCTTGCCTTGCCGCGGAATGGTCGGATCAAGCTGGAACGGCCGCCAGCGTATATGCACCTCGACATCCGCGGCCGCGGCGACCGCCTTGTCCAGCCGCTTCTGACCGATGAAGCACCAAGGGCAGACGACGTCGGACACCACATCGACGGTAATGGCGTTCGATTCGCTCATATCGATCTCTGACCCTTCAATTGGTCTTGCGCCACCAGGTAGGCAGTTGGTAGCCGAATATGGGCGTCTTCTTCGGATGTTCCAAGTAGCTCCAGTAGGCGATCCATTGCTGTGTGTTGTACTGGGTCGGCACCATGTAGTTGCCGGAGATCAGCAGGCGGTCGAGGACCCTGACGGCAGCGACGTAGTCTTCCTTCGAACGAGCGCGCAACATCGCCTCGATAGCCGCATCAACCGCCGGATCCGCGACCCCGGCGAGATTGAAGGAACCTTCGGCCTTGGCCGCCTCGGATCCCCAGCGTCCGAGCTGTTCGAAGCCCGGCGACAGCGAGTTGTTGAAGCCGCTCGATCCGATCAGAGCCTCGAAATCGAAGCGCTGCTTGCGGGACTGGATCTGGTCGCCGTCAAGGCTGCGAATGGTAACATCGATGCCGATCTTCTCCAGTGTTCGCTGATAGATGCCGGCGAGGCGCTCCTCATCCTGAGAGGCGACCAGAATCTCGAAACCGAAGGGTTGCCCGTTCGGATCGAGCATCGTCCCGTCCTTGACGTGATAGCCGATGCTTTTCAGCAGATCGAAGGCAGCTTTCAACACCTTGCGATCCTGCCCCGAACCATCGGTGACAGGCGGGCGGTATGTACCGTCCATGACATCGGCCGGTACGCGGCCGGGGTAAGGGGCCAGAAGTGCCTTTTCCCTGTCGTCGGCCGGGTGGCCAAGCGCGGAGAGCTCGGAATTCTGCCAATAACTCATCGCGCGCGCGTATTTGCCGCCGAACAGATTCTTGTTGGCCCATTCGAAGTCGTAGAGCATGCCGAGTGCACGCCGCACCGTCGGGTTGGAGAACTTCTGCAACCTCGTATTGAACAGGAACCCGGTCACGACGGGCGGAATGCCGGTGTCGAAGGTTTCGGCAATCACCTCACCCCTGTGGAAGGCCGGGAAATCGAGGTCGCGCTCGCGCTTGACCGGATCGCTGTCGTCGTCGATGGCGCAGAGGCCTTTCTTGAAGGCCTCGAGCTTGGCGTTGGCGTTGAGAAAATACTCGATGGTGATCTGGTCATAGTTGTCGAAGCCGCGCTTGGCTGGAACATCCTTGCCCCAATAATCGGGATTGCGCTTGAACACGATGCGCTGACCGGGTGCCACCTGGGCAATTGTATAAGGTCCGCTGCCGATCAGCGGCTTCAGCGTTGTCTTGTCGAAAGTCTCCTTGTTGAAGGCATGTTCCGGCAGGATCGGCGTCAGCGCGATGATCAGGGGCGTTTCACGATTGGCCTTGTCGTTGAAGGTGAAGCGCACGCTGTGATCGCCGGTCTTTTCAAGCTTGGAGATCAGGCTCATGCGTGCGCTGTAGGGCGGGCGCCCCTTGTCGGTATAGACATCGTAGGTGAACAGCACGTCCTCCGGCGTCACCGGCTCGCCGTCGGACCATTTCGCATTGGGATTGAGGTGGAATTCGATCGACTTGCGCTCAGGATCCATATCGGCGCTGTCGGCGAGCAGGCCATAGAGACTGAAGGCCTCGTCGTAATTGCGCTGCATCAGCGGCTCGAAAACGAGGTTGCCGTAGGTCAGATCCATCATGCCGCGCGCGGTGGTGCGCAGGCTCTTCAGGATGAACGGATTGAGATTGTCGAAGCTGCCGACCACGCAATAGGTGATGTTGCCACCTTTCGGCGCATCGGGATTGACATAGTCGAAGTGGGTATAGTCGGGTGGCAGTGCCGGTTCGCCCTGCATGGCAATAGCGTGCTTCGGTTCCGACATAGCTGGCGGCGGCGAAAGGGTGAAAAGCGATAATGCGGCGATCAGCCAAACAAGAACGCGGCCCATGACCGTCTCCTTCACAGGTCGGCTTGATGATTCGGTGCGCACCGTAGCATGAGCCAACCGCGCGCCCGCCAATGTCGTTGCCAAGAATCGCAGATACCGGGCTGGATTCGATCCAGCTTGCAGTGTAACACGCCGTCCGAAGTCATTCTGTTGCCTCATTTCGGCAACAGGTAGCTGGACCACAGGGCACGAAGAAGCCGGTCCCGGGATCATTGAGAGGAAGTGCACGACATGACGAGCCTGAACAGCAATGCGTACCGCCTGTCGGTCATGGCCGCGGGCGTGGTCGGCTTCCTCGGCGCGGGCCTGCCTTCGGCTTCCGCCCAGCAGCAGCCGCAGATTCCACAGGGCTGGTTCAAGGCCTGCACCAAGCAGGAAGACGTCGACATCTGCAACGTCCAGAACATCGTCACCGCTGGCAACGGCCAGCTCGTCACTGGCGTCAGCCTGATCGAGCTCAAGGGCAAGGTGAACCGCAAAGTGTTCCAGGTGACCGTCCCGACCGGCCGCCTCGTGCCTCCCGGCATCGGACTGCAGATCGACACCGGCAAAGCCCAGAAGCTCGACTATGTCATCTGCTTCCCGGATCGTTGCGTGGCGGAAGTGCCGCTGACCGACCAGCTCGTCGCCTCGTTCAAGAAGGGTCAGGGCATCACGCTGACCTCAATCAACTTCCAGAACCAGGCCAACCCGATCAAGATCGCGCTGCAGGGCTTTAGCGGCGCCTATGACGGCCCGCCGCTGCAGCAGTCGGATATCGAGGACCGGCAGAAGAAGCTGCAAGACTTCGTCGCCAAGAACAACCAGGACTTCGCCAAGAAGCTCAAGGACGAGCAGGACAAGGCGAAGACCGCCAACTGATCGTCCGTCACCGGGTCATTTCAAGCCAAGAAAAAGCGGGGTCCTTTGCCCCGCTTTTTTCGTTCCCGGAATGCCGCATGTCTCGGGCGGTCAGTGCCTGGATTGCCGTTTCGGCGCGTAGCGCCCATCCGGCTTCTTGTCGAACATCTCCTTGATCTGCGGGTGGCGGACCGGCTCCCCCGACTGGTCCTCGAGCAGATTCTGCTCGGACACGTAGGCGATGTATTCGGTCTCCGAATTCTCGGCGAGCAGATGATAGAACGGCTGGTCCTTGCGCGGCCGCACGTCGGCTGGAATGGCCTCGTACCATTCGTCGGTGTTGGCGAATTGCGGATCGACGTCGAAAATAATGCCTCGGAATGGAAACAACCGGTGGCGAACCACCTGTCCGATCGCGAATTTGGCCGTTTTCATCGTACTCACCACTGAATTCCTTGGCTTTATCTGGCGCAGACTCCGAGTCAATTCAATCCCGGCACGCTTGACGCGCCTTTAAGCTACGGGCTAGCCCCGTATGAAGGTTTCTAGCCAAGCGTTCAAATGTCTGACGTCGTCGGTCTTGTTCTTCCGTTCTTCGGCCTGATTTTCGTGGGTTTCCTGGTTGCGCGCATCACCAGGCAGCCGCTGGAAGCGCTCGGCTGGATGAACACCTTCATCGTTTATGTCGCGCTGCCGGCGCTGTTCTTCCAACTGCTTGCCAAGACGCCGTTCGAAAATTTGACGGAGTGGCGTTTCATTTTCGGCTCGGTCGTTTCGACCTATCTGATATTCTCGTTGATGTTCGTGGGATCCGTCCTGCTGTCGCGCGGCGAGATCGCGCAGTCGACCATCAAGGCGCTGGCGGCGGCCTATGGCAACATCGGCTATATGGGTCCCGGGTTGGCGCTGCTGGCTTTCGGCGAAGAGGCGGCCGTGCCGGTCGCCCTGATATTCTGCTTCGAAAACATCATGCATTTTGCCGTCGCACCGATGATGATGGCGCTGTCGGGCGCCGAAGAGACGGCTCCGTCCAGGCTTGTGCTGGGCGTCTTGCGCAAGATTGTGCTGCATCCGTTCATCATCGCGACCGCGCTCGGCGTCGGCGCCGCCTATATCGGCTTCAGGCCGCCCGTGGCGGCGGATCGGTTCCTGGAATATCTTTCCCGGGCCGCCGCACCTTGCGCGCTGTTCGCCATGGGCGTTACGCTTGCGCTAAGGCCCCTCAACCGGGTGCCGCATGAGGTGGGTGCGATCGCGGTGCTGAAACTGATCCTGCATCCGCTGCTGTGCTATGTAATGTTGAGTTGGATCGGCAATTTCTCCGGGACCTGGGTGTTTTCGGCGGTGCTTCTGGCGGCGTTGCCGACCGCAACCAATGTCTTCGTCATTGCCCAGCAATATGGCGTCTGGGTGCAGCGCGCCTCCGCGAGCATATTGATCACGACCTGCCTCTCGGTGGCGACGGTGACAGGACTGCTTTATCTGATCCGCCACGGCGTGCTAGCGCCGGACCTGTTTCCCTAGACCGCCGCCAAGTGCGGCAAAGCCGCTGCCGGGACGAAGTCCTTCCCGCATGAAGAATGCGCGTAGCGGCGCAAAGCCGCCAAGCACGCCGAGGCCAGCGCCGCGTGCCATCTGCGCCGGCAGCATGTCGGAAAGAAGCGACATGTTGAGCAGATTGACGGCGGTGCTGCGCGCCAGAATATCTGGCCGGCGTTTGAAATCGTAGGCTGCAAGCGCTTTCGTGGCGCCGGGATCTTCGCGATTCTCGGCTGCGATTCCAACCAGATCGTCGATGTCCCTGATGCCAAGGTTGAGACCTTGCGCCCCGATCGGCGGGAAGACATGGGCCGCCTCGCCAACAAGCGCCACCCGTTCGCGCGCGAACCGAAGGGGGGTGGCGGTCGAAAGCGGATAGATTTGGCGGCCTGGCTCGACCGAGACCCGACCGAGCATCGATTGCATTTGATTCTCGACCCGAAGCGAAAGCGTTGCATCGTCCAATGCGGCGAGTTCATTGGCGGTCTCGGGCTTCACCACCCAGACGAGGCTCGAGCGATTTCCGGGCAGCGGAACCTGCGTGAACGGGCCGGTCTCGGTGTGGAACTCCGTCGAGATGAAGGCATGGTCGCGGCTATGATGGAAATTGAGCACCAGCGCTGCCTGTGGGTAGCAGCGCGAGGCGGTCGAAATGCCCGCCGCCTCGCGGGCCGGCGACTGGCGTCCATCGGCGGCGACCGCGAGCGATGCGCTGACCTCGCTGCCGTCGGCGAGGTCGGCATGGGCGCTGTCGGCGCCGAGATGCCAGGCCTTCACTATCGATCTGCGCCATTCGATCCCGGAATGCGCGGCCACCTTGCCGGCAAGCGCCGGGCCAAGGACGCTGTTGGGCAGGTTCAGGCCAAACTGGTCCTCGTCGATCTCACTGGCGCGGAAGGTGACGACGGGGCTGCGGATCAGCCGGCTGGTCGCATCGACGATGCGCATCATTTTCAAGGGGGCGGCCCTGGGCTTGATGTCTTCGAGAACATCAAGCCGCTCGAGCACTTTGAGGGCAGGGTTCATGAGCGCCGTCGTGCGGCCATCGGGGGCCAAAGCATCGGGGCCGACAAGCGTCACCGGGAACCCGGCGCCGGCGAACGCGAGCGCGGCGATCAATCCCGCCGGCCCAGTGCCGGCGATCAGTATCCGCGCTGTTTTCTGATGCTCCAAGATCGGCTTCCGGCTTGCGATGCGAGGCGGCCCACCAGACCTGCCAGTCGTTGAGCATATAGGTCAGATCATGCGGCTTGATCAACGCGGCGATTCGGCCCATTCGGGTGTCATGACCGGCCAACAGGACGACTTCAGCCATCTCGACCGCGCCGGCCGCGCCACGGCTGATATTGCCCGCAACCCGCGCTTGACGGTCAATGTCGTCGTTGGTGCGGGCATAGCACTGGCCTGGCTGCTGCTTGCCGCGATGGCGATTCGGGGCGCCGAAGCCTGGGGCGGGGCGCCCGGCGATACTCTGCTGCGCGGCCTGCCGCAGCTGCCGTTACCGGCCGTTCTCGAAGGGTTCTTCGCACTCTGCCTTTCACCAGCGCCGCTGGGTGGAAGCATCGGTCCGCGCGCCCTGGCGCTCACCCTGATGTGGTTTTTGATGGCAATCGCCGCGATGCTGCCGTCCGCCGCGCCAATGATCCGCACTTATTGCGAGATCGCCGATACGGCGCGGATCAAGGGGGAGCCAGTCGTTCATCCGCTTGTGCTGGTTGCCGGCTACCTCAGCGTCTGGTTCGCCGCCTCGATGCTGTTTGCGGCACTGACACTTGCCGTGCACGCATTGGCCGGTTCCGGAGGGATGTTCGATCCGGTGCTTGGCGTAGCCGGTGCGCTCGCCTTGCTGCTTGCCGGCCTCTACCAGTTCAGCGGCCTCAAGGACGCCTGCCTGAAGAAGTGCCGGAACCCGTTCTCGATCCTGTTTTCGAACTGGAGCGCACGACCCACCCGTGTCTTCCGGCTCGGCGTCGCGCAAGGTATCTGGTGTCTGGGATGCTGTTGGGCATTGATGCTGGTGATGTTCGCCGTGGGCGTGATGAACATCTTCTGGATGGCGCTGATCGGCGTGTTCACCCTGATTGAAAAACAGACGACGGGCAGTCTTCCAACCCGACTGGCTGGTGCGATACTGCTTGTCTGGGCAGCCGCGCTGCTAGTAGTCTCGCTGCGACTGGGGGGAATTCGATGACTGATCCGGGCTGGGCAATGAAAGGGGAGCTCGTACTCTCCTGCAATTGCACGGTTTTCTGCCCTTGCGTGCTGTCGCTCGGCAGTCACCCTCCGACCGAGGGCTATTGCCAGACCTGGGCGGGTTTTCGTATCGACGCCGGTCATTTCGGTGAGGTCGACCTGTCCGGTCTCAATCTTGGGCTGATCATGGAAATCCCCGGTTACATGAGCCGCGGCAACTGGACCGCGGGCCTGTTCATTGATAGCAGAGCCTCGATCTACGCGGTCAAGGCATTGACCAAGATCTTCACCGGCAAGGCCGGCGGGACCACATCGCTGCTGTCGATCCTGGTCGGCAAATTCCTGGGTGTAGAACAGGTGCCGATCACCTACGAGACGCGGGACAAGACGCGTATTTTCCAGATACCGAAGATCATCGACGGCGCGGTCACGCCAATCGCGGGCAAGGACCGCGAGAAGGATACGGTAATCACCAATTCCGAATATTGGATCGCGCCGGAGATCATCGTGGCCCGGTCCGACAAGAGCAAGATGCGCGCCTTTGGCCGCAACTGGAATTTCGCCGGCCGCTCGGCCGAGATATGCAAGCTGGATTGGCGGGGCCCGTGAGCAAGAACACAAAGGCCCGCAAGATCGCCGGGAAGATCACCGAGCGGATTCCACGGCCGAAGAAGAAGGTCACCTGGCCGCAGGCGCGCGCCTTTTCGGTGCATCTGCTGACCGCCTCCGGTTCGTTCCTGGCTTTCCTGTCGCTGGTGGCGGCGAGCGAGGAGCGCTGGACGGCCATGTTCTGGTGGCTCGGGCTGGCGCTGTTCGTCGATGGCATCGACGGGCCGATCGCCCGAAAGCTGGAGGTCAAGGAGATCCTGCCGACCTGGTCGGGCGAACTCCTCGACAACATTATCGACTATGTGACCTACGTGCTGATCCCGGCCTTCGCGCTCTATCAACGCGGCTTCATGGGCGAGGGCCTGTCGTTCCTGTCGGCGGCGATCATCGTCGTCTCCAGCGCGATCTACTATGCCGACACCGGCATGAAGACGAAGGAGAATTTCTTCAAGGGATTCCCCGTGGTCTGGAACATGGTAGTGTTCACGCTGTTCGTCATCGAACCGGGACAATGGGTTTCGTTCGCGGTGGTGGTGGTGGCCGGCGTTCTGACGTTCGTCCCGATAAACTTCATCCATCCGGTGCGGGTGGTGCGGCTGCGGCCGCTCAATCTCGGCATGACGCTATTGTGGTGCGCCTTCGGCGCGCTCGCGCTCGCGCAGGCGGCGCTCGCCGCCTTCTACGACCAGATCGGCGTGCTGGGCGAGCAGGTCGGCACTTTCACCAAGATCGGCATCACCATCACCGGGCTCTATTTGGCCTGCATTGGCGGCATCATGCAGTTCTTTCCAAACCTCGGTGCCAAAAAGGCCTGATCAGCCTCTCTTCAAGGAATCCTCTCCATGTCCAAAGCCATCCGCATCCACGCCAATGGCGGCCCCGAAGTCCTGACCTACGAGGACGCCGATCCCGGCCAACCGGGTTCCGGGCAGATCCTGATCAGGCATACCGCGATCGGTCTCAACTTCATCGATGTCTATCATCGCTCGGGCCTCTATCCGCCGCCCGGCGGATTTCCGCTCATTCCCGGCAGTGAAGCCGCCGGCGTGGTGCTGGAAGTCGGTCAGGGCGTCGACTGGCTGAAGCCGGACGACCGGATTGCCTATGCGGTGACGACGGGCGCCTATGCGCAAGAGCGCGTCATCGATGCCAGCAAGGTCGTCAAGGTGCCGGACGGCATCAGCGACGAACAGGCCGCCGCCATGATGCTGAAGGGCATGACGGCGGAATATCTGCTGCGCCGGACCTTCAAGGTGAAGGCAGGCGACACCATCCTGTTTCATGCCGCGGCCGGTGGCGTCGGGCTCATCCTGGGCCAATGGGCGAAGCATCTGGGAGCAACCGTCATCGGCACCGCCAGTTCGACTGACAAGATCGAGCTCGCCAAAGCCCACGGCTTCGACCACGTCATCAACTACAAGGAGCAGGATTTCGTCGCCGGCGTCGCCGCCATCACCGGTGGCAGGAAATGCGATGTGGTCTACGATTCGGTGGGTAACGACACATTTCCAGCCTCGCTCGACTGCCTGAAGCCGCTCGGCATGTTCGTCAGCTTCGGCCAATCCTCCGGCCCGATTCCGCCATTCTCGATGTCGCTGCTGGCGCAGAAGGGCTCGCTGTTCGCCACCAGGCCGACGCTGTTCGTCTACAATGCGAAACGCGAGGATCTCGATGCGTCCGCCGCGGCGCTGTTCGAGGTCGTGCTCAGCGGTGCCGTCGAGATCAAGATCAATCAGCGCTATGCTCTGAAGGACGCCGGCAAAGCGCACGCGGATCTCGAGGGACGTAGAACGACAGGCACGACCATCCTGGTTCCCTGACGGAAGTCTGCCTTGGTTTTCAGCGCACTGCCGCAACCGCGGGCATGGTTGCACAGGAAAAGTGGCGTGCCACGCCCTTGTGCGAAGAGGACTAATCTTTGCCCTTGAGTTTCCGCTGAAATTCTTGAAGCTCTTTCAAGTTGGGTGCTGCTTTCGCATGAGAGCCGGCCGCGCATACGATGCTTGCGGGAACACAGAACATGTCCGGCAATCCGGATGGGAGGCACTGTGAGTGCAAATCATGATGGGGCGAACCTGCTCGAGGTTCGTGGCCTGACCAAGATATTCGGCACGCTGACAGCGTGCGATCATGTCGACCTCAACATAGCCAAAGGCGAAATCCACGCTTTGCTAGGCGAGAATGGCGCCGGCAAATCGACGCTGGTCAAGATGCTGTTCGGCTCGCTGGAACCCAATTCCGGCGAGATTTTCTGGAACGGCCAGGCGGTGCGGATCACCAGCCCCGGCGTCGCCAAGAAGCTCGGCATCGGCATGGTGTTCCAGCATTTTTCGCTGTTCGAGGCGCTGACGGCCGCCGAGAACATCGCGCTTTCCTTGGACGACGGTTCCCCGATCAGCAGCATCGCGGCCAAGGCGAGGGCGCTTTCCTACAGCTATGGCCTGCCGCTCGATCCGGAATCGCTGGTCGGCGATCTGTCGGTCGGCGAGCGCCAGCGTATCGAGATCATTCGCTGCCTGCTGCAGACGCCGCAACTCATCATCCTGGACGAGCCGACATCGGTGCTGACGCCGCAGGAAGCCGACAAGCTGTTCGAGACGCTGGAGCGGCTGCGCGCGGAAGGCAAATCGATCCTCTACATTTCGCACCGGCTCGAAGAGGTCAAACGCATCTGCGACCGCGCCACGGTGCTGCGGCACGGCAAGGTGGTCGGTCACTGCAACCCGCGCGAGGAGACCGCCGCTTCGCTTGCCCGCATGATGGTCGGCAGCGAGGTGCAGGCCGTGGTGCGGGCGCCGGTCGAGGGCATCGAGACCGCGCAGCCGCTGCTCGAAATCCGAGGCCTCGATCGCAAGCCGGCAACGCCGTTTTCCATTCCGCTCAAGAACATCAGCCTCAATGTCCGCGCTGGCGAGGTGATCGGCATTGCCGGTGTCGCCGGCAATGGCCAGGGCGAGTTCTTCGAATCCGTCTCGGGCGAGGTTTTGCAGCAGGATGCCGCCTCGGTGCGCATTCGCGGCAAGGACGCCGGCGGCCTCACCATCACCGGGCGGCGCCTGCTGGGAGCCGCTTTCGTCCCGGAAGAGCGTCTCGGCCATGGTGCCGCGCCACGCATGAAACTCTCCGAAAACCTCCTGCTGTCGCGCCATGCCACGGACGGCAAGGCTTTTGTCGGCACCGGCGGCATGGTCAAGGGCGGCGCCGTCTACGCCGCCTCGCAACGCATCATCGAGGCGATGGATGTGCGCAAGAGCGCACCGGATCCCGAAGCGGCAGCACTTTCAGGCGGCAATCTGCAGAAGTTCATCGTCGGCCGTGAGCTCGACCGCCGGCCAAGCGTCATGGTGGTGAACCAGCCGACATGGGGCGTCGATGCTGGCGCCGCCGCCCACATCCGCCAGGCGCTGATCGAACTGTCGCGCAGCGGATCGGCGGTGCTGGTGATCAGCCAGGATCTAGACGAGTTGTTCGAGATATCCGACGCGATCGCGGTCATGCACAATGGCGAATTGTCCAGGCCGATGCCGATCGCCGAAGCGACTTTCGAGAAGGTCGGCTTGCTGATGGGCGGCGCCGAGCCTGGCCACGCCGAACATACGTTGGAGACGGCATGATGCGCCTCGAACTCGTCAAACGCCCGCAGCGCTCGGCGCTGTTTTCGATGCTGTCGCCCTTCATCGCCTTCGCGCTGACCATCATCGCCGGCGCGATTCTGTTCGCGCTGCTCGGCGTCAATCCGCTCAACGCCTTCAAGATCTATTTCATCGAGCCGATCAGCCAGGTCTGGCAGTTGCATGAGCTGGCCATCAAGGCAGCACCGCTGATCCTGATCGCTGTCGGCCTGTCGGTCTGCTACAAGGCCAACATCTGGAACATCGGCGCCGAGGGCCAGTTCATTTTCGGCGCCATATTCGGCTCGGCCATTCCGGTGCTGTTCCCACAGTTCGAAGGCCCGCTGGTGCTGCCGCTGATGCTTCTGCTCGGCATGGTCGGCGGCGCGGCCTATGCGGCGATCCCGGCCTTGCTCAAGACGCGGTTCAATACCAACGAGATCCTGACCAGCCTGATGCTGGTCTATGTCGCACAGCTCTTCCTCGACTGGTTGGTACGCGGCCCCTGGCGCGATCCGCAGGGACACGGCTTTCCGCAGACGATCCAGTTCGGCGATTCGGCCGTGCTGCCGGAACTGATGCCCGATGCCGGGCGCGCCAATTGGGGTTTTGTGTTCGCCCTGGTTGCCGCGGTGCTGATCTGGATCCTGATGGGCCGCATGCTCAAGGGTTTTGAGGTCCGCGTGCTGGGCTCCAGCCCAAGGGCAGGGCGCTTCGCCGGGTTCGGCCTCAACCGCATGGTGTTCTTCGCCTTCCTGCTGTCGGGAGCGCTGGCCGGTCTTGCCGGCATCTCGGAAGTCTCCGGCGCCATCGGCCAGCTTCAGCCGGTGATCTCGCCCGGCTACGGCTTCACCGCCATCATCGTGGCCTTCCTCGGCCGCCTCAATCCGCTCGGCATCATCGGCGCCGGTCTGGTGCTGGCGCTGACCTATCTCGGCGGCGAGGCCGTGCAGAGCGCGCTCGGCATTTCCGACAAGGTGGCAAGGGTGTTCCAGGGGATGCTGCTGTTCTTCGTGCTCGGCTGCGACACGCTCATTCATTACCGCATCCGGTTGATCGGCCTGGCGCTGACGAAACAGGAACCCGCCGCGAAGCTCGAGGCCGCGCCCAAGCTGAAGGAAGCCCGCTGATGGACATCACCGTCAACATCCTCCTGACCATCGCCACGGCGGCGACACCGCTGTTGATCGCGGCGATCGGCGAACTGGTGGTCGAGCGGTCCGGCGTGCTCAATCTGGGCGTCGAAGGCATGATGATCATGGGTGCCGTCGGCGGCTTCGGAGCCGGCTATCTGACCGGCTCGCCCTGGATCGGCCTTGTGGCGGCAATCGCCATGGGAGCGCTGTTCTCGCTGTTGTTTGCCGTCATGACCCTGTCCCTAGCCACCAACCAGGTGGCGACCGGCCTGTCGCTGACGCTGCTCGGCCTCGGCCTCTCCGGCATGATCGGGACGAGCTTCGTCGGCCAGCCTGGTGTCAGATTGCCCAACCTCGACATTCCTGTGCTGACCGACATTCCGGTGATCGGCAAGCTGCTGTTCGGCCAGGATCCTATCTTCTACATCTCGATCGCGCTGACATCAGCCGTGATGTGGTTCCTGTTCAAGACGCGTACCGGGCTGACCCTGCGCTCGATCGGCGACAGCCACACATCGGCGCACGCGCTCGGCATCAAGGTCATCCGCTACCGCTACCTCGCGGTGATCTTCGGCGGCGCCTGCGCTGGTCTGGCCGGCGGCCACCTTTCGCTGGTCTACACGCCGCAGTGGGTCGAGAACATGTCCGCCGGACGCGGCTGGATCGCGCTGGCGCTGGTGGTGTTCGCGTCGTGGCGGCCATGGCGGGTGCTGGCTGGCGCCTACATCTTCGGCGCGGTGTGGATCGGCCAGCTCCATGCACAGGCTTTTGGCATTCCGGTGCCCTCGCAGATGCTTTCTTCTCTGCCCTATCTGGCAACGGTCGTGGTTCTCGTTCTAATCTCGCGCAACAAGCGTCTGACGATGATGAACACGCCGGCATCCCTGGGGCAGCCATTCGTTCCGGATCGTTGACAACAAGAACAAGACGGGAAGCTCCAAGGCTTAACTCAGAGAGGTAACACAATGAAAAAACTGCTTATTGCCCTGATGACCACGACCGCTGCAATGTCGCTGGCGGTGTCCGCGGAGGCTGCCGACAAGTTGAAGGCCTGCTGGGTCTATACCGGTCCGATCGGCGATTTCGGCTACTCCTATCAGCATGACCAGGGCCGGCTCGAAGTCGAGAAGGCGCTCGGCGACAAGGTCGAGACCGCCTATCTGGAGAACGTCTCCGAAGGCCCCGACGCCGACCGTGCCTTCGAGCGCCTGGCGCGCGAAGGCTGCAAGATTATCTTCGGCACCTCGTTCGGTTTCATGGACGCCGAAGTGAAGGTCGCCAAGAAGTTTCCCAAGGTGATGTTCGAGCATGCCACCGGCTACAAGACGGGGGACAATCTCGGCATCTACAATGCGCGCTTCTATGAGGGCCGCTACGTGCTTGGCCAGATCGCCGCCAAGGAATCGAAGTCCGGCGTCGCCGGTTACATCGTCTCCTTCCCGATCCCGGAAGTGGTGATGGGCATCAATTCCTTCATGCTCGGCGCGCAGTCGATCAATCCGAACTTCAAGGCCAAGATCGTCTGGGTGAACTCGTGGTTCGATCCGGGCAAGGAAGCCGATGCCGCCAAGGCGCTGTTCGACCAGGGCGCCGACATCATCGTCCAGCACACCGACTCGACCGCTGCCCTGCAGGTGGCCGAAGAGCGCAAGCTGCACGGCTTCGGCCAGTCGTCCGACATGATCAAGTTCGCGCCGAACGCGCAGCTGACATCGCTGACCGACGAATGGGGTCCGTATTACATCAGCCGCGTACAGGCCGCCATCGACGGCAGCTGGAAGCCGGACAATGTCTGGCTTGGCATCAAGGACGGCGCGGTCAAGCTCGCGCCCTACACCAACATGCCCGACGACGTGAAGGCGATGGCCGAAGCCACCGAAAAGAAGATCGCCGGCGGCTGGAACCCCTTCACCGGACCGATCGCCAAGCAGGACGGCTCGGCGTGGCTGAAGGATGGCGAGGTCGCCGATGACGGCACGCTGCTCGGCATGAATTTTTACGTCAAGGGCGTCGACGACAAGCTGCCGCAGTAAGGCGGCACTTCACATTCCGAATAGGAAAGGGCGCCGCGAGGCGCCCTTTTTCATTGCCTGGAGAATCGACGGACAGCTCAGACAGCCGAGCCGTAGAGGTCGTAGGCGTCGGCGCGCTCGATCTTGACGGTGACGATGTCGCCGGCGCGCATCGGACGGCGCGATTGGATGTGAACCGAGCCGTCGATCTCCGGCGCGTCATATTTGGTGCGGCCCTTCGCCGACGTGCCATGCGCCTCGTCGATCAGCACCGGCAGGCGCTTGCCAACCTTCCTGGCCAGTTGCGTCGCCGAAATCTTCTGCTGGCGCTGCATGAAGCGATGCCAGCGCGCTTCCTTGACCTCCTGCGGCACCTGCTCGAGCCCGAGATCGTTGGAGCGGGCGCCCCTGACCGGCTCGTATTTGAAGCAGCCGGCACGGTCGATTTTCGCCTCGTCCAGCCAGTCGAGCAGCATCTCGAAATCCTCGTCCGTTTCGCCGGGGAAGCCGACGATGAAGGTCGAGCGGATGGCGAGATCGGGGCACACGTCGCGCCAGCCGCGGATGCGTTCAAGCGTTTTTTCGCCATGCGCCGGACGCCGCATGTTCTTCAGCACCTGCGGCGAGGCATGCTGGAACGGGATGTCGAGATAGGGGAGGATCTTGCCGTCGGCCATCAGCGGGATGACGTCGGCGACATGCGGGTAGGGGTAGACATAGTGCATGCGCACCCAGATCCCGAGCTTGCCCAGTTCCTCCGATAGATCGAGGAACTTCGCCCGCACTTCACGGTCGCCGAACATCGACGTCTGGTACTTGATATCGATGCCGTATGCGCTGGTGTCCTGCGAGATGACGAGCAGTTCCTTGACGCCGGCCTTGGCCAGTTTCTCGGCTTCGCGCAGCACATCGGCCGCCGGCCGTGAAACGAGGTCGCCGCGAAGGGCTGGAATGATGCAGAAGGTGCAACGGTTGTTGCAGCCTTCCGAAATCTTCAAATAGGCATAGTGGCGCGGCGTCAGCTTGACGCCCTGCGGTGGCAGGAGGTCGATATAGGGATCGTGCGAGGGAGGCGCCGCCTCATGCACGGCTGCCATTACGCTTTCGTAGGCCTGTGGCCCGGTGATCGCCAGCACATTGGGATGCTTCTCGCGGATCACGTCAGGCTCGGCGCCCAGGCAGCCGGTGACGATGACCCTGCCATTTTCCGAAAGCGCGGAACCAATGGCATTGAGCGACTCGTCGCGGGCGGAATCGAGGAAACCACAGGTGTTGACGACGACGAGGTCGGCGCCATCATGCTTGCGGGCGATCTCGTAGCCCTCGGCCCGCAAACGCGTGATGATGCGCTCGGAATCGACAAGGGCTTTGGGGCATCCGAGACTGACGAAGCTGACGCGCGGGGCGGACATGGGCGATTTTCCAATGGACGCGTACCGGAACACAGATCCGGCTCGCAGTCTCAACATATAACGGTTTGCATGGCTCCTGGCAGGAGCTCAATTCGGGCGGCGCAATAGCACGGCTTGCCCAATCAGGCAAACGGAGCCCGCGCGCCAGCCAGTATCTCAGTGTCCGCTGGACCCGAACCACGGTGACAGGAAGGCGAAATGCTCGGGAAATTGCTGTACGGCCCCGTCCAGCAGCATCTTGACCGCGACATAGAGGATGATCACCAGGCCGATATAGGCAATCCAGCGGTATTTGTGCAGCAGGCGCGCGACGAACGACGCGGCAAAGCCCATCAACGCGATCGACAGCGCCAGGCCGACAATCAGCACGGTCGGATGGTTCATCGCCGCGCCCGCCACGGCGAGCACATTGTCGAGCGACATCGAGACGTCGGCGATGACGATCTGCCAGGCGGCCTGTGAGAAGGTCTTGCTTGGCCCCTTGCCGCCAACGACTCCATCCTTGTTGAAGTCGCCGTTCGACAGCGCCTCGGTGGCATCGCGCTCGTCGTCGTGGCTGACACGCAATTCGCGCCACATCTTCCAGCAAACCCACAGCAGAAGCAGGCCGCCGCCGATAAGCAGCATCGGCCCGATGGTCAGCAGCCATTGCGTGATCAGGGCGAAGAAAATGCGGAGAACCGTGGCGGCCGCGATGCCGACAAGAATGGCGCGTTGGCGTTGGCTGGCCGGCAGACCAGCCGCGGCGAGGCCGATGACGATGGCATTGTCGCCCGCCAGCGCAAGGTCGATGGCGATGACCTGAAGGAGAGCCGAAAAGCCAGCGGCGGTAAATATTTCCATCGACCTGGAAGCCCTTCGTGGAGTGTTCGTCGTCGATCGTCCGAACGGGCCTAAAGGCAGGGTCCGCTGGCGTCAAGTCGCAGCTACGGACAACGCCGGAAAACCATTTTGGTGGCAGTGGAATTACGGGAGATTTTCAACAACCCTGGCGGCAAGCCAAATGTCGGCGCAGGCCTGCGAAAAACTAATCGTAGAGATTGTACTTCGCCCAGTCGGCTTCCGGAATCTCATCGCCGATGCGGTAGCGCAGTTGCAGGACTTCCATATGGTCCGGCCCCGTCTGGCATTTGAATTTCAGCCGGTACCACTGTCCCTTGCTGCGGAACGCCGCACCGGGGCTTCGGATCGCGTCGGCGCTCATCTCAGGCGTCGCGAAGGCGTAGGCGACGACGCGGTCAGCCTTGAACTTGCGATCATCATGGGTGATCCGGTCCAGGATTTCGGCATCGCAACGCTGCTCGAGGCGGGTCTGCGGATCAAGTTTCATCAGTCCGGCGCGCAAGGCATTGTCCATCGCACTGGCCGGAAAAGCCAGCGTCAGGGACGCGATGGCCATCATGCAGAGTGTCTTCATGGGCGCGACAAGCAGCATGTTTTGTCTGAAAAATCAACCAACGGGGGCGATTCATGCTCACCAAACCCCGGCATTCAGAGGTCCGGCGCAATCAAAATCTCGTGTCGGGCCTCATCGTGCGGGATCTGCGGCCAACGAAGCAGCGAGGCGCGGCCGGCATCCGTGAGATCATAGAGACCGCGCTCGACCCTTGCGAACCAACCATAGACATTGTGCTGCAGAATCTTCGGTGCGATCGGCGTCACGACTTTCAGATCGCGCGGCCGTTTGGGGCCGTCGGCAAGCGCGGCGGCACAGGCGAGGGCACTTTGCCGGTAGGCGGTCATGATCGGATTGCGCGATCCGCCGCCAGCCACCGGATCGCCGCGACGACGCTGGTGCTCGTCAACGAGGCGAGAACGCCGTCGCGCATTCTTACGAGGCGCCAAGGCGATCGGACTGAGAAGCACTTCGACCCGATCATTGGCGGTTACGCCAATCAAGCCGAAGCCGAGCCGGCGGCAAAGGTTGCGGAACCTGGCATCGCTTTCGCGCCCTTTACCGCGCGCCGACATGCGCGCCGCCAGCCACACTTCATCGCACGCAGCCGCACGGTCGACGCCCTGCAGAACCAGTTCGAGGTTGAACTGCAGCTTCAGCTCGCAGATGACGACGATCGGCGGCTCCCCCTCGCGTAGCGCGACGATATCGCAGCCGCCGATTTCCCCTTTCACGACGAAGTCGAGATTTTCGAGGAACCGCTTCACCGGCGCATAGAGTGAGGTCTCGTTCATATCGCAAGATCTAGCCGATTCGGCGTGAAAAGCCCCCCGGAGATGGTGGCGCGCGCCCGCCAGAGCGGGAATCCGGAACGCTGTGTGGCAGGGCTCAAGGATGAATTTTTTCGACGAAAGCCAACAGCACGCGGTTAAACTGTTCGGGACGCTGCAAGGGCGCGAAATGACTGACGTCGGGCAGCATGATCAATTCCGATGCCGGTATGCTGCGAGCCAGATAGGTGGCGTGCTCGTCCTTGATAAACTCGTCGTGCTCGCTTTGGACGACCGCAACGGGCACGCGGAT
Organism: Mesorhizobium sp. ES1-6; assembly: GCF_020164775.1. Taxonomy (NCBI): domain Bacteria; kingdom Pseudomonadati; phylum Pseudomonadota; class Alphaproteobacteria; order Hyphomicrobiales; family Phyllobacteriaceae; genus Mesorhizobium; species Mesorhizobium sp. ES1-6. The sequence goes on along the minus strand of NZ_JAIUGU010000001.1, from coordinate 405,788 downwards.
CTTTCCCAGTTCGGCCGCGTAATAGTTGGGTTCGCTCTTCATCATCAGGCCGACAGCTTCGACAAACGCATCGAATTGACCTGGGGTGGCCGACAGCTCGGCATAGTCCTTTTTGTGCCGGCCGAAACACCGCTCGATGACCGGACTGGCCTCGAAGTCCTTGGTCCCGCTGGGATCCATATTGCAACCGAAGAAGAACACACCCGCGATGCGATCGGCGGCCTTCATGCCAAGGATCAGGGCAACGCAGGCGCCATCACTCCACCCCGCCGCGATAGCCTTGTTCAATTGCAGGCGATCCATCACCGCCAGGACGTCCGAAGCCATCAGTTCGTATTTGTACGGCCGCTCGTCGCGGGTGCTGCGTCCATGGCCTCGGCTGTCGATGGTGATGACCTGATAGCCGTGCCTGACCAATGCGGGGACCTGAAATCCCCAATTGCCGCTATGGCCGAGGCCGCCATGCAACAGGATCACGGGATAACCCGTCCCAAACGTCGCATACCGGATTTTCGCACCATCGTGCTCCACCTGGCCTTGCTCCGTAGCGACCGGCAAAGGGGCAGCGCCATGCGCTTCGAATTTCTTGAGGTCGTCGTCGCGATAATCCATGCCGTACAGCCTCGTGGCAAATACACCGGGCCTACATTCATTGCTGGCACCCGCCGAGACCACCCGCGAGGGAATCTCTCCTGCCATTGGTCGACACGAGGGCGAGATTGTTGCCTAACCGCCGATATTGACCGCGCTTGTCGCCGCCTGATCCTGGCTGTTTCGCGGAGGCTGGCTTTCATGGAGGGCTTCGCTGTCCGGCACTGCCGGATTCGATCGTTTCCTGCGGGGTCGCAGCGGATAGCCGATCTGTCCGAAGTAGCTGGAGGGCACTGGATCATCGACGCCATACTTTGCGGGCACCTTGTTGCCGGTGGCATTGTACGTGCCGAAAACCACGTCGAGGAAGGGCAACTGTCCGGCGAAGTTCTTGTCATAGGCTTCGCGCTGGTTGGCGTGGTGCCAGCGATGGAACTGCGGGCTGGCGATCAGCCATTTCAAGGGGCCGAACGGAATGCGCAGGTTCGAATGAACAAGCAGCGTGTGCCAGAAGTAGATGGCGGAAAACACGGCGATCGAGGTTTCGGAGAAGCCGAGAAAAAAGATCGGTGTCAGCGAAATAGCCTTCGTGAGCAGGGCGTCGACGGGATGAGAGTGGAATGCACCGAGCCAATCCAGTTCCTCGATGCCGTGATGAACCGCATGGAACTTCCAAAGCGCGGGAATCTGGTGAAACGCACGGTGTGCCCAGTAGACGCCGATATCGGTGATCAGGATGATTTCGGCGACCTGCAGCCAGATGGGCTGACCGCCGACCGCTTGCGTTATCGATTGCGGGACCAGCATCGCGGCGGCTTCGAGCGTGTTGGCCGCTATCAGGATTATTGCCGCTTTTATGACGAGGCCGTTAAACAGCACATAGATCAAGTCCACGCCCAGGCCCTTGCGCAGGATCTTCTGCGGCCGCTCGGCAAACAGATGCTCGAACGGAATGAAGATCAGCGCACAGATCAACAGCCCCTTGATGCCAAAGATGTCCATTCGACCGCTTCTATCGCCTTGCCTTTGGCCAGCGCCACTCGCGCTTCAGCTTTCCGACAGAACCACATGTCTCCTTTCCAAAGGCTTGACGCAGGCCTCCAGGGTCGCGCCCGCGAGGCTGGTCATGAGACAAAGGCGCTCGCCGGTGTCACATCCTTGTCGCAACCCGACGCTATCTGGTCGGCGCGCGCTTGATGAACGCAGCGAAACGCGCGTCCTCCCAGGACTAACCCCTCCGGTCCCTGCCGGTGGGGTTTTTCATTTCGAGAACCATATTGTCGGTCGCGAGTTGTCCTTGCTATTGTGGCACTACGGTCAGCACAGGAACGCCCATCATGGACGCAACTGAATTGAGTGCGATCGGCGACACCCTCATGAGGATCGTCACGCCCGACATGTCTCCCAAGCAGCTTGTCAAAGCTGCCCGGAAGGCCCACCCCAAGGCCTCGAAGAAGGATATTGCGAGAGCAGCCTTCTTCTCGATCATCGCAAACGCCGATCAGGATATCGGCAAGGCCAGGAACCTGCAGGCATTTGCCATCGCGGAACGCACACAGCAGTCCGATTGAGCAGGTCGGGGCCTTGGCATTGCGATAGCTTGCAATCGCCGCCTAATACGCCTTCATTGCCGCGGACGGCGCGTTGAAGGCCAAGCTTCTGCACGGCGCGAAGTAAGCAGGGAAATCCGGCCAGGTGGCCTTCGCGCAGTCTTTCGCGGTGGCGACAGGTTCATCGGGCGGAACGTTCGATGCCTGCGTGGACGCCGATGAAAAAAGCAGCGTTTGGGTGGTCAATGCCGAGACGGCGGCGACTTGTATGAGGAGCGCGGCGAAGGCGATATTTTTGAGCATGCGCGACAACGCGCCTACCTGTACAACGTTCCAGCCAGTGGGCTTGGGCTTTCTTACCGATTTTCCGGGCAGGTAACGGCTACGTCACAAGCGCAAATAGCCGTCTTGGGGCAATTGAAGTACATGGTTCTGGCGGAGGGAGTGGGATTCGAACCCACGGTGAACTTGCGCCCACGCCGGTTTTCAAGACCGGTGCCTTAAACCGCTCGGCCATCCCTCCGGTGACTGCCGGCACTGCTCTAGTGTGCCCGGCAAAGGCCTGTCAACCGGCTTGCGTGAAGCGGCCCTTCTCCAAGCCCCGGACAGGACAAGCAGCGTCACAATCTTGCCCGGTTCCGGCCACAATCGCTTAATACCGTGATAAACAATTCCTGCGCACAAAGGATCGAGGTCCAAGACGTCGTTGACATTGTCGAGTGAGCGCTTGGCGCCTCCGGTGGTCGGATACGACGTCGTTTGGTAGAGACTTTAGGGGGCAATCAAGAATGCAGGCTGTGACGCATCCGCGTCTTCGTCGCGTTGCCACGGTTGCGTTGCTTGCGGCGTCGGCTGCATTGCTTGCCGCTTGCGCGTCGCAGCCCGAGCCGAAAGGCATGGTCTACAAAAAGACCCGCTCCAAGGAATATTTCGCCGAGACGGAATATGGCGTGAAGGCCAGCCCGCGCGTTGCCTTCATGCGGCGCGGCGGCGGCCGCGACCAGCTTGGCAAGCCCTATCAGGTGCGCGGCAAGTGGTATTATCCCAAGGAAGACAAGAAGTACGCCAAGGTGGGCCTGGCCTCGTGGTATGGCGATGCCTTTCATGGCCGGCTGACCGCCAATGGCGAAGTCTATGACACGGCACAACTGACGGCCGCGCATCCGACCATGCCGCTGCCCAGCTATGCCCGCGTCACCAACCTCGAAACCGGCAGTTCGGTCATCGTGCGCGTCAACGACCGCGGCCCCTATCACGAGGGCCGCATCATCGACGTCTCGGAGCGGGCGGCGCAGATGCTCGACTATGACAAGGTCGGCACCGCGAAAGTGAAGGTCGAATATGTCGGCCGCGCACCGCTCGACGGCAATGACGACCAGTATTTGATGGCCTCCTACCATCCAGGCAACCGGATACCGGATCCATCGGATGGCTTGCCGACCGGCGTCATGGTGGCCATGAACGGACCGTCGCCAAGCCTTCCTGTCGGTGCTGCCGCCGTGCCGTTTCCAGGCCAGCTGACCGATGCCGGAGCCTCGGTGCAGGGACAGATGTCCGTGCAGTCGCCGGCCTTCGGCGATCTGCCGCTGCCCGATTTTGGACCGGTTGTGCCCGAGCGGCCGGAGATCGGCTTGCCGGCGCAATCGCCCTTTGCCATGGCATCGCTATCCTATGCCGATGAACGCGTCCATCGCGCGGATGTCTTTGCCGCGCTGGACGACAGCGGCATGTCGCCCGCCGACATACTGCGGTCGTGGAAAAAGACCAGCCGCCAAGCGGCGCCGTCCAGCTCCGACTATGTCGCCGCCGGCACGTTCGACGATGCCGCCGAAGCCAAGCGTGTGGCCTCGGCACTGAAGCCCTTCGGCAGAATAGAGATCCAGCGGTCCGATCTCGACGGCAATGACTGGTACGCGGTCAACCTCTATCCGGACGGTCATGGCGGCCTGGACGAGTTGCTGAAGGCGGCATGGTCGCATGGCGCGCCCGACGCGCTGGCCGTGCGCGACTGATCCAGATCCGGCCGCCGTCGGCAGTTGATCCGTCGCCGAAAAAGCCCGATAGTTTCGGCACGCCGGAGGGGCCGGCCAACGGGTCGAATTTCATGCAGTTTCGCTTGCTTCCGCCTTTTGCCGTTTTTTTTCTCCTCAGCCTCCTGCTTACGCTTTCGCCGGCCCGCGCGCAGCTTTTCGAGACCAAGGCCGCACAGGCCTTCATGATCGATGCCGACACCGGCACGGTGCTGTTTGCGAAAGATGCCGACAAACCCATTCCGCCGGCCTCGATGGCCAAGCTGATGACGATGGAAGTGGTTTTCAACGCCCTCAAGTCCGGGCGCCTCAAACTCGACGACACGTTCGTGGTCAGCGAGAACGCCTGGCGCAAAGGTGGCGCGCCATCGGGGACCTCGACGATGTTCGCCAAGCTCAAATCGGCGATCCGGATCGAGGACCTGATCCAGGGGGTGACCGTGCAGGCCGCCAATGACGGCTGCATCGTCATCGCCGAAGGCATGGCCGGATCCGAGGACAATTTTGCCGGAGAGATGACCGAACGCGCGCGCCAGATTGGCCTCAAGACGTCGACTTTCGTCAATTCGACCGGCTTGCCGGCCGATGGCCAGCAGACAAGCGTACGCGAACTGGCGCAACTCGCCCTGCATCTGTGGCGCGAATACCCGGATTTCTATCGGTATTACGGCTTGAAGGATTTCACCTGGAACAAGATCTCGCAGAGGAACCGCAACCCTCTGCTGACCATGGATATCGGCGCCGACGGCCTTGCTGTCGGCGCCAGCGAGACATCCGGCTTCGGCATCGTCGCTTCGGTCAGCCACGACGGCAAGCGGGTGGTCGCTGCAATGAGCGGGCTGGCCAATGACAAGGAGCGTGCCGAAGAGGCGCGCAAACTGCTCGATTGGGGCGTTCGTTCGTTCGAGAAGACCGAGATCTTCGCCAAGGATGAGGTGGTCGGGGAGGCGCAGGTCTTTGGCGGTGCGAAATCCGGCGTGACGTTGAAAGCAAAAGGTCCGATCGACATCTTCCTGCCGATCACCAACCGCGACAAGCTGACCGCCAGGATCGTCTACACCGGCCCGGTCGCAGCTCCCGTGGAGGAGGGGCAGCCGGTGGGGGCACTGCGCGTCTGGATTGGCGATACGCTCAGCCAGGAGACGCCGCTGTTCGCCGCCGAGTCGATCGGCGTCGGCACGTTGCCGCAACGAGCCCTCGATGCCGTCAAGGAGCTGGCGATCGGCTGGCTGCGATAGCACCTACGGCATGGATTTTTTCCCGAACGCGGACTATCTAGAGCGCAACAATCCACTCAAACACTGACAAAGGCCTCCCGGTTGGCGCGCGGATTTTTCATCACCTTCGAAGGCGGCGAAGGCGCAGGCAAGTCGACACAGATCGAGCGACTGGCCAGAAAGATGCGCGCCAAGAAGTATGATGTGCTGCGCACGCGCGAACCGGGCGGCTCGCCGGGCGCCGAAGCGGTTCGGCATGTGCTGCTTTCGGGTGCCGCCGAACCGTTCGGGCCGAAAATGGAAGCACTGCTCTTCGCCGCCGCGCGTTCCGATCATGTCGAGCAGGTCATCCGGCCGGCGGTCGAACGCGGCTCGATCGTGCTTTGCGACCGCTTCCTCGATTCCTCGCGTGTCTATCAGGGCGTCACCGGGGGGATCGATCCGGCCTTCATGGCCATGCTGGAACAGGTCGCCATCAACGGCATGATGCCCGACATGACGCTGATCTTCGATATCGACCCGGCCGAAGGTTTGAGGCGCGCGACATTGCGGCGCGGCAGCGATGCCGATGCCGACCGCTTCGAAAAGGAGACGCTGGCCATTCACCAGGCCCGCCGCGAAGCGTTCCTGGCGATCGCGGCGGCCGAGCCGGAACGCTGCGTCGTCATCGATGCGTCCGCCGATCCGGACACGGTGGAGGACGTCGTCACCGCGGCCGTGTTCGCGGCGCTGGAGGCAAGGGCACCCGCGCGCAACAGGCAGGCCGCACCCGTATGATCTTCGAACGCATCGCGCCTGAACAACACGACACGCTGGACGGTGTGCCGGAACCTTCCGAAACGCCGCGTCTGGTCGGGCACGGCCAGGCCGGCTCCATGCTCGCCGCCGCCTATCGCGCGGGAAAGCTTCCGCACGCGCTGATCTTCGCCGGACCGGTCGGGATCGGCAAGGCGACGCTTGCCTTCCATCTCGCCCACCACCTTTTAAAGCATCCGGCCTTCGACCAGGCGCCAGGCAATCTTGCGGTACCCGATCCGGCCTCGCCGCTGTTTCGCCAGATCGCCACCGGGGCGCATCCAGGCGTGCTGCATCTGACCCGCCCGTTGAACGACAAGACCAAGAGCTTCAAGACCGTCGTCACCGTCGACGAAATCCGCAAGGTCAGCCGCTTCCTGTCGCTGACTTCGCACGACGGCAGCTACCGGGTGGTCATCGTCGATCCGGCCGACGACATGAATGCCAATGCGGCCAATGCCTTGCTGAAGAATCTCGAGGAGCCGCCGGCACGAACCCTGTTCATTCTCATCGTCCATGCGCCTGGCAGCCTGCTGCCGACGATCCGCTCGCGCTGCCAGGTGGTGCGGCTGACGCCGCTCGACGCCAACGAACTGATGGCGGTGCTGGAGACCGCGGAGCCGCCGCCGCCGGACGATCCGGCGGCGCGAGCCGCATTGGTGGAGCGGGCAGGGGGAAGCGCCCGCAACGCGATTCTGTTGACGCAGTATGGCGGGCTGGAGATCGCGCAGACACTCGATGGCCTGGTGGCGACGGGTAAGGGCGATATTGGCCGCGCCTATCGCCTGGCCGAAGCCGTCGCGGGCAGAGACCAGGCGATCCAGTTCGACATCTTCAACCGTCGCGCGCTGGACCTTCTGTCGGACGCGGCAAGCCAGGCGGCGCTGGCCGGCAATCTCCAGCGGGCCAAAACGCTGTCCGATACATGGCATGAGGCGCTGGACGCGATATCTGAGACCGACACCTACAATCTCGACAAGAAGCAGCACGCCCTGACCATGATCGACCGCCTGAATTCTGCAATGCGAATGTGACGGCCTTTTTGGTGCATGCCGTTGCCTCAAAACCGGGGCCACTTTTGGTGGCATGCATCGGTCTCGGGATGGCAATCGCCATTCCGATGCGATATCCACCGCCACGGCTTCCATTCAGACATTCATGACGGTTCATTCATGTCACGCGACACATTCTACATCACGACCGCGATTTCCTATCCGAACGGCAAGCCGCATATCGGCCATGCCTATGAGCTGATCGCCACCGACGCGCTTGCCCGCTTCCAGCGGCTCGACGGCAGAAAAGTCTTCTTCCTCACCGGCACCGACGAGCACGGCATCAAGATGCTGCAGACGGCCAAGCGCGAAGGCATTTCGGCGCGCGAATTGGCCGACCGTAATTCCGCCGAGTTCAAGCGCATGGCGACCGCGCTCAACGCCTCCAACGACGATTTCATCCGCACCACCGAGGAGCGGCATTACGCGGCGTCGCAGGCGATCTGGAAGGCGATGGCCGCCAATGGCGACATCTACAAGGGCGGCTATGCCGGCTGGTACTCGGTGCGCGACGAAGCCTATTACGGTGAGGAGGAAACCGAGGTCCGCTCCGACGATGTCCGCTACGGGCCACAGGGAACGCCGGTCGAATGGGTCGAGGAAGAGAGCTATTTCTTCCGCTTGTCGGCCTATCAGGACAAGCTCATCGCGCTTTATGAAAACCAGCCCGACTTCATCGGCCCGGCCGAGCGCCGCAACGAGGTGATGAGCTTCGTCAAGTCGGGGCTGAAGGATCTATCGATCTCGCGCACCACCTTCGACTGGGGGGTGCCGGTGCCTGGCGACGAAAAACACGTGATGTATGTGTGGGTCGACGCCTTGACAAATTACCTCACCGGTGTCGGCTATCCCGATGAAAAGGCTGATGATTGGCGTTTATGGCCAGCCGATGCGCACATCATCGGCAAGGACATCGTGCGCTTCCACGCGGTGTACTGGCCGGCCTTCCTGATGTCGGCCGGCATTCCGCTGCCGAAGCGGGTTTTCGGCCATGGCTTCCTGTTCAACCGCGGCGAGAAGATGTCGAAGTCGGTCGGCAACGTCATCGACCCGTCCACCATGGTGGAACATTACGGGCTCGACCAGGTGCGGTATTTCTTCCTGCGCGAAGTTCCATTCGGCCAGGACGGAAGCTACAGCCATGAAGCGATCGTCAACCGCACAAATGCGGATCTTGCCAACGGTCTCGGCAATCTGGCGCAGCGCTCGCTGTCGATGATCGCCAAGAACTGCGGCGGCGTGGTGCCGAAGCGCGGCGATCTGACGGAAGCCGACAAGGCGATCCTGGATCAGGCGGTCGACGCCCTCGCCACCGCGCGCAAGGCAATGGCCGAGCAAGGCATCCATCTGGCATTGGCGGCGATCTTCGGCGTGGTGGCGGAGGCCGACCGGTATTTCGCCGGACAGGAACCCTGGGCGTTGAAGAAAACCAACCCGGAGCGCATGGAAACGGTGCTTTGGACGACGGCCGAAGTGGTGCGGCGCGTGGCGGTCCTGTGCCAGCCCTACATTCCGGGATCGGCCGGCAAGCTGCTCGATCTGCTGGCGGTGCCCGCCGACGCGCGTGACTTCGTGCATGTTCATGCCGACCATGCACTGGTGTCCGGTACGGCATTGCCGGCGCCAGTGGGGGTCTTTCCGCGTTACGACAAGCCGGACGCGGACGCCTGATGCTCGTCGACAGCCATTGCCATCTGGACTTTCCGGATTTCGCCGAGGAGCGGGCGGCGATTGTCGCCCGCGCCAAGGCCGCCGGTATCGGCCGTATGGTGACGATCTCCACGCGCGTGAAGCGGTTTCAGCAAATCATTGAGATCGCTGAGACTTTCGACGAAGTCTATTGCTCGGTGGGCACCCATCCGCACAATGCGGCAGAAGAGCTCGACGTCACCACCGCCGACCTTGTCCGCCTGTCCGCTCATCCCAAGGTAGTGGCGATCGGTGAAGCCGGGCTCGACTATTTCTACGACAAGGCACCACGCGATGCGCAGGCTCAAGGTTTTCGCGCCCACATCGCCGCCGCCCGCGAGACCGGGCTGCCTCTCGTCATCCACTCGCGCGATGCCGACGACGACATGGCCGCCATTCTCGAGGACGAGACCGGGAAGGGCGCCTTCCCGTTCATCCTGCACTGTTTTTCCTCGGGACGGCGGCTCGCCGAGGTCGGCGTCTCGTTAGGCGGCTACGTGTCGTTCTCGGGTATCCTCACCTTCAAGAACTCGGTCGAATTGCGCGCTATCGCCGTGGATGTGCCGCACGACCGTTTGCTGGTCGAGACCGACGCGCCATATCTGGCGCCGGTGCCGTTTCGCGGCAAGCGCAACGAGCCGGCCTATGTCGCGCAGACCGCCAAGGTGCTGGCCGAGACAATCGGCGTCAGCGAGGCTGCAATCGCGGCAGTGACGACCGACAATTTCTTTCGGCTGTTTGGAAAAATGCCCCTCCCCGACCAGCGAGCGCTCGAGGCATGAGCGACCGGCTGCGCCTGACCATTCTCGGTTGCGGATCGTCGCCAGGCACGCCACGCATCACCGGCGACTGGGGCAATTGCGATCCCGCCAACCCCAGGAACCGGCGCATGCGCACGGCGGCACTTGTCGAGCGCATTGGTGCCAGTGGCGGCCGTACCACGGTCGTCATCGACACCGGGCCGGATTTCCGCGAGCAGATGCTGATGGCTTCGGTCAGGCGCATCGATGGCGTGATCTACACGCACCCGCATGCCGACCACATCCACGGCATCGACGATCTGCGCGGCTATGTGCTGGAGCAGCGCCATCGCATCGACATCCATGCCGACGAGCCGACCATGCTGCGGCTGCGCGAGGCATTCGGCTATTGCTTCGAGACGCCGCCAGGCAGTTCCTATCCGCCGATCGTCGATGCCCACATCATCGATCATGCCAGGCCGGTCGTGATCGAAGGAGAGGGGGGTGCCCTCACCTTCGAGCCGCTGCCCCAGATCCATGGCGACATCATCTCGCTCGGCTTCCGCATCGGCGGCCTCGCTTACTGTCCCGATATCAGCGATTTTCCCAAGACCACCGCGGAACGGCTGCAAGGCCTCGACATGCTGGTCATCGACGCGCTGCAATACAACACGCATCCAAGCCATCTCTCGCTTGGCCAAGCGCTCGACTGGATCGCGGCGCTTTCGCCTGCGAAAGCGGTGCTGACCCACATGCACGTGCCGCTCGATTACACCGCCGTGATGACCGAGACGCCCGACAATGTCGAACCGGCCTATGATGGCATGGTGATAGAAATCCCATACGAGTCAGGACGATAGAGACAGCGGCTCGGGTAGTTTTCAATTTGCCGTTCGAACGTTCGAGAACTCGAAGTCGTGAAGTGTGACTTGAAGTTCGAGACGCTTGCCGCCAATGGCCAAAACGCCGCCAATCCCCGATCTGTGCCCACGTGTTAGTTCCATAATCTATCTTATGCGACTTATGGATGCAGGCGCAAAGTTGAAGGCGCGCGGCAGCAACAGCCCTCATCAGAAAAAATTTGGGCACGTGTCGGGCCGCTTCGGTTTCGTTCGTCTTGTAGAAGGATCGCGTGGATTGGTCCCGCATAGCTGACACGAGCGGAGATTTTGCACATGGCGAAGATCGTCTTCGGAATGAACGTGTCGCTGGACGGATACGTCGACCACGACAAATTCGCGCCTGATGCGGCGCTGTTTCGTCATTGGATCGAACACGTGCACGGGCTAACCGGCAGTTTGTACGGTCGCCATATGTACGAGATCATGCGCTACTGGGACGAAGACCGGCCTGAATGGACTCCGGATCTACGCGACTTTGCAGCGGCATGGCGGCGGCAGCCGAAATGGGTCGTGTCGCGCTCGCTGAAGTCTGTCGGCCCTAACGCCACACTTGTCGGGGATGACACGGAGGCTGCGGTGCGCAGGCTTAAAGATGAACTGCCGGGCGAGATTTCGGTTTCCGGACCGGGCCTGGCGCGAAGTTTGACCGAGCTTGTCGATGAATATCGACTTTACGTCCACCCAGTCGTACTCGGTCGCGGCAAGCCGTTTTTCGCCGCCCCCCGACCGCGGCTGCGCCTCGTGGCCAGCGACCGGATCGGCGGAGACGTCATCAGGTTGACTTACGTTCCTGCCTGATTTCACAAAATCGCCTTACGGGATCAGGCCCTCTGTCACCAAAATTATCCCGTGTGGTTGCGTTCAGTTCATAAGAGACGAACTCGCCTGCCCGAGCCCATGCGGCGGGCGGTTTCGGCTGTGGAATCCGGCTGACGAACCAACTACCCTGCCCCAATCTGCTCACCGCGCTTCGGCTGGACGCAAAAGGCACAAGAAATGACCGCTCGACCTTCCTTTCTCGGCTTGCCCGATCGCCTCGCCGATGGTGTGACGCCTCGTTCGGTAATCTTCGGCGCCGGTCACGGCAGCACCTATCCCGGCAAGGACAGCAGCGCCTATGCCCTTGCCGCCGACGCCGTCCGTGCCGCGAGCCTTGACGATGCCGGGCTCGTCGAACACTGGGATTTCGATCTCGGCGGGCCGCTGTTTGACGGCAAGTCGGTCTGTTGCATTGATGCCGGCGACATTTCGACGACCATGCATGACAATGCCGGCAATCGCGCCCGGATCGAGGCCAAGACGCGCGAGATCCTGGCCTTGCCGGCTGTGCCCATCCTGCTCGGCGGCGACTGCTCGGTGACCATCCCCTTCCTCGCCGGTTTTGCGGACCAAGGTCCGGTATGGGTCCTGCAGATCGATGCCCATATCGACTGGCGCGACGAGGTGCATGGCGAGCGCTACGGCTATTCGAGCCCGATGCGGCGCGCCAGCGAGATGCCGCATGTCGCCGGCATGGTGCAGGTTGGTCTCCGCAGCGTCGGCAGCGCCCGCCTTGCGGAAATCGAAGCGGCACAACGCTACGGCAGCCGTTTCGTGACCGCCCGCGAGATCCACACCCAAGGTGTCGAAGCCGCCCTGCGGCATATTCCGGAAGCAGCGCGGGTTGTCGTCACCCTGGATTTCGACAGCCTCGACCCTTCCATCATGCCGGGCGTGGCGGCGCGTACGCCAGGCGGCCTCACCTACACGCAATTGATCGACCTGATCGCCGGCCTTGGCAGGCGGGCCAAAATCGCCGGTTTCGACCTCGTCGAGTTCTATCCTCCCGCCGACATCGACAATCTGTCGGCGCTTACCGCCGCCCGGGCTCTCGTAAATGTGATCGGAACCATTGTGCGACGGGTTTGAAATCCGGCCTTTCAGTATGAGCGATTGATGAATATTCAGGCAGTGCGACTGAAACATCACACATGATTTCAGAGTATGCGCATATACTGACGTCATCGAATTCTGGCGGGATGGAGAAGACGAAAGTGAAAATTCTGGCAATACTGGCGCTGGCAGGGCTCAGCGCAACAGCGGCATCGGCCGCGGATTTGGCCGCGCCGGTCGCCGGTTCGGCTTACGACTGGAGCGGTTTTTATGCCGGCGCGCATATTGGTGTTGCCAACGGCCACATCAAGGCGACGGACATACAGACGCCGGGTGGCGGATTCTTCACCGACATCATCACTCCCGGCGGGGCGGGTTCGGACTTCAGTTTCAGCGAAACGAACATCGCGGGAGGCGCTCACATAGGCTACCAGACCCAGTGGGACCAGTTCGTCTTCGGCGGCGAAGCAAGCTGGACCGCCACCGGCATCGACAAGACAATCACCAGCCCCTACTTTCCCGACAGCGATACCGAGACAGGCAAGCTGAAGCATTACGCGACGGTGGTTGCCCGGGTTGGCTATGCGTTCGATCGGTTCATGGTCTATGCCAAGGGCGGCTACGCTGGCGGCGAAGTCAGCTTCAGGGCATATGATTGTTGTTCCCAGGCTCAAGGCGTCAGCTATGAGCAGAGCGGGTGGCAGAACGGCTATGCGGTTGGCGCGGGTATCGACTACGCCCTCACCGACAAGCTGATCCTTGGCGTCGACTACACGCACATCGATCTCGGTTCCAAGAGCGGGACGGGACCCAATGTGTTCGACGACGGCTCGCTCGGAAGCAATCCGGAGACATTCAAGATCAAGGCCCGGGCCGATGTGGTCATGGCACGGTTGAGTTACAAGTTCGGCAATTGATTGATCGACAACACCGATTGGGTTGGCCCGGCCTTGCGCCGGGCTTTCTTTTTGGGGGCAAACAACCGGACTTAGTCTAGAAGAATGCGTCGAGAAAAGCCGCCGGCGCATCCGAGACGCCGACGATCTTGTTCGTTGCCTGGCGATAGAATTTGAAGTTGAGCTCGGTTTCGGGCCGGCCATCCTTCCAGTCCTTAAAGCGCTTGAGTTCATCGCGGCCCAACCGTCCGCTCGCCAGGGCGGTACGGCGAATGGAAACGCTGACGCGTGGCGTCTGCCGCTCGAGTTCGAGACGTTTGGGGACGGTGCCGGCGGATGTCACGACGCCGCGCGCGACAAGCCCCTGCCCGCCTTCGTTCTCGCTGGCGAACAGGAAGACGATGTCACCCTCGGCGATGTGCTTGCCGCCATACATGGTTTTCTGGGCGGCGAAGACGAAGGCCTCCGACCGCGGGTCCCTGATCTCGGCCTTGATGGCATACGCCATGGCTTACGGTTCCCGGCTGAAGCCTATCCGGTAGTTCAGCACGCGCCGGGCGCCCGGCTCGATCAGCATGACACCCGGCTTCTCGGCGAACTCGCCGTCGAAATCGACAGGGCTGGTGATCCCGTGCCAGGGCTCGATGCACAGGAACGGTGCGCCGCCGGGTTTGGACCAGATGCCCAGTTCCTGAAATCCCCGCCATGAGACCTCGATCGCCGGGCCGCGATCGGCGCCGTAGCGAACACTGTGGCTGGCTGGGCTGTCCAGGATCACGGCATCCTCATCGAAGAGCCGCTCGGAGAGCTCGAGGATATTGCCTTTGACAGGCGTCGGCTGCGCCGCCGGAAGCAGAAGGCCTTCCTTCAGGCGGCGGATTGGTGCCCGCTCTGGTTCGGCGAAGGTCAGCCGGTAGGCCTGCTTGGGCAATTCCGGCAGCAGCGGCCAGTTGAACGCCGGATGCGCCCCGATCGACGCCGGCATCGGCTCGTCGCCGGTGTTGGTGATCTCGAATCGTATCTCGAGTTGCCGCTCACCCAGCGCATAGGTCACGGCAAGGCGAAATGCGAACGGGTAATGCGTTCGGGTCTCCGCGTCGTCGGTGAGCAGCAGGCTACAGGATCGCGAGCTCCTCTGCGCCCAGGCAAACGGCTTGTCGCGGGCGAAGCCGTGCTGCGTCATCGAATAGGTCTGGCCGCGATGGCGCAGCTGATCGCCCTTCAGCCGGCCGACGATCGGAAACAGCACCGGTGAATGGCGCCGCCAGGCCGGTCCAGCCTGCCACAGGAACTCAAATCCTCGTGCATCCCGCAGGGAAACCAACTCGGCGCCGTGTGCGAGGATGGTTGCCGATATGCCGTCGCCATGAAGCGTCAGGCCGTCCTGTTCCATTTGTCCTCGCGGTTTGTCTGGCTTGGCCGGCAGGCTAGCAAATGGTCGGGCGTGAACTCAAGGCGGCGGTGCGAGCCAGACGTCTTTCGAACGAAAATGGCCGGAGGTTCCCTCCGGCCACGCCAAGACTCAAAGCTGTTGCCTGCTACGGTCCGGACTATTCGCGCTCACCGGTGAAATTCAACAGCAACTGGAAGATGTTGATGAAGTTCAGATAGAGCGAGAAGGCGCCGAAAACGGCGAGCTTCTGGCGCGATTCGCCGTCGAAATTCTCGGCATACTGTTCCTTGATCGTCTGCGTGTCCCAGGCGGTCAGGCCGATGAACACGGCGATGCCGATCACCGAGATGGCGAACTGCAGCGCGGTCGAGCCGAGGAAGATGTTGACGATGCTGGCGATCACCACGCCGATCAGGCCCATGATCAGGAATGACGAGAACTGGGTCAGGTCACGCCTGGTCGTGTAGCCGTAGAGGCTGGTGGCGCCGAACATGGTGGCGGCGATGAAGAAGGTGCGCGCGATGCTGGTTCCGGTGAAGACCAGGAACACCGAGGCCAGCGACAGGCCCATGACAGCACAGAAGGCCCAGAACATCGCCTGCGCGCTCGATGCCGACATGGTTTGCATCTTGAACGAGAACAAAAGCACGAAGGCGAGCGGCGCCAGCATCACCACATATTTCAGCGGGCTGGAAAAGATCGGCACGTAAAGCGCCGGCGTCGACGACACCATGAAGGCGACAAGGCCGGTGACGACAAGGCCGAGGCCCATATAGTTGTAGACGCGCAGCATGTGCTGGCGCAGGCCTTCGTCGTAGACGGCTCCGGACCGGGCGCCCGCGCCGACGCGGTATCCCATATTTGGGGTATTCATCTCAATTCTCCTTTGCGGGTCGATCAGTAAAGCGTTCTGGCGAGCGTCTCCGCGGCGCGGTCGAGGTCATGGACCCCGCTTTTCGCGACAACCGCATAGGCGACCTCTCCGATCTGGAAATAGGCCGACGAAATATCGCCCGAAGGCGCCACGGTCGGCTTGACCACGTCGAAGCTGCCCGGCCGGATCGCGAACAACGACACCAGGCCCATATCCTTCGTATCGACGGCCATCTCGACGCTCGGTCCGAAGCGCGACGGATAGATCTGCACGTCGCGGACCTTCCAGTCCTTCGGCAGGGATGGCATGACGATGGCGGTGGCGGCGCGGATCTCGCCGGCATTGTAATTGGGCGCCTCGGTTTGCGAGGGCATGCTCTCACGCACCAGTGTCGTCCTGTGTGCCCGCACGGCCTCATCGACATAGGCAGGCGGCTGCGGCGAGGCGATAACCTTGGTCACCGACATCGGTCCGATGATGCCATTGGCCAGCCAGCCGGCGCCGACCAGGGCGGCAACCGTCGCCGCACGCTGCAGCACGCCGAAGATGCGGCCCCGGCCAAGCCCCCTCTCCAGCCGCCGCGCGGCATCGGCCGTCGCCGGCCGCGCCATGCCCTGGGAGCCGGCGAGCGCCACGCGCAGCTCGTCGCGGGTCCTGAGATCCAACATCACACGCGCGGCCGTCTCCGGACGCGCGGACAGGAAAGCTTCGACCTCGATGCGGCGGGTGACATCGAGTTGATCGTCGACATAGGCGTCGAGATCGGCGTCTGTGACCGGGTAGACCAAAGTGGTCATGAGTCGCCTCCCACGATCCTGAGATGATTTTTGCCGCGCGCCGGTGCGTCTTCCATCTGGCGCAAGGCGGCCCGCGCCCTGCCGATGCGCGACATCAGCGTGCCCAGCGGTAAACCGCTGGCATTGGCGGCCTGCTGGTAGGAAAGGCCCTCGATGGCGACCAGATGCAGGGCCGAGCGCTGCTCTTCCGGCAGGCTGAAGAAGGCTTCGCGCACCTGCGCAAGGCGCACCGAATGCTCCTGCGGCGCCGGCGTGCTGCTGTCGGCCAGATATCCGGCCTGTTCGAGGCGCGCGGCTTCCGACCGGCGCGAGCGCACCCTGTCGATGAAGGTGTTGTGGACGATCGACAACAGCCAGGCTCGCAGGTTTCCGCCCGAGCGGAACGTGCCGCGCCGCTCATAGGCACGCACCAGCGCGTCATGTACGAGATCCTCGGCCTCGACGCCGTCGCGCGTCAGCGAGCGCGCGTAGCGCCGCAGCGACCCGAGCTGTCCTATGATGTCAAAGCGTGGCATCGACCGTTTCATGCCCTGTTTACGGAGCACGTGGGGATTTTAATCCCGGCTACCGCCAAATTTTTCGCCGGGCATCCGACGCCGCACTCAAGCCTGGCGCGGATTTGCCGTTTTGGGAACCGTCACGCCACAAGCGCGCAGCACCCACCGGCGGCCGTCGCTGCGAATATCGGTGATGCTCAAGGGTTCGATGTCGATCTTCGCGCTGGCGGCAAGCGGCGCGCCGAGAACGTGCAGGATAGCGGTGCGGATGACGCTGGCATGCGTCACGGCGATGGTGTGGCCGGCTTCGGCAATCAATCCATCCATCAGCTTTGACGCCCTGCCCGCTACATCGGCCAGCGACTCGCCACCATGCGGGGCGGTATTGGGATTGGTAAGCCAGGCAACGATCTCATCCGGCTGTTGCGCCCGCACCTCTTCGAAGCTCCTGCCTGACCACCGTCCGTAATTCTGGTCCGCCAGCAGCGGTTCGACCGATGCTTCCAGCCCCAACGTCTCGGCGGTCTGGCGAGCCCGCAGCGCCGGCGCGGTCCAGACGCGATCGGCGCGGCGCAGCGTCCCGCGCATCGCCGTGGCCGAGGTCAGCGATCTCGGCTCCAGCGACTCATCGGCCGGAAACGATCCTTTCCGGGTCGCCGCCGTGGCGCCGGCACAGATCATGGTCAAACGGACGAGCATGGAGCATGCTTTCTCTGAAGTGGTTGAAAGCCGCACCAACAGGTGCCGGCGCAATCAAAACCGCTGGTGAAACGTAGCCAATTTGCGTATCACTCCGCCGCGCCAACGGAACCATAATGATGTTCGAAGACCTGCAGCCAGCTCCCGCCGACAAGATTCTCGCGCTGATCGGGCTCTATCGCGCCGATCCACGTCCTGGCAAGGTCGACCTCGGCGTCGGCGTCTACAAGGATCGCGACGGCAAGACGCCGGTCATGCGCGCCGTGCGCGAGGCCGAGAAGCGGCTGTTGAATAGTCAGGACACCAAGACCTATCTCGGCCTTGCCGGCGATACCGGCTTCAACACAGTCATGGCCAAGCTCGCCTTTGGTCCGGGCGCCGACATGGCGCGCATCCGCGCGGCACAGGCGCCTGGCGGTTCCGGTGCGCTGCGGCTGGTGGCGGAACTGCTCAAGCGCACACGGTCGGACGCGACGGTGTGGGTCTCCGACCCGACCTGGCCGAACCATATGCCGGTGATGCGGGCCGCCGGCCTGCAAATCCGCGAATACCCCTATTTCGACGCGACTTCGGGCGCGGTTCGTTTCGACGACATGCTGGCGGCGCTGCGGACGGCGCAGAGCGGCGACGTGGTGTTGCTGCACGGCTGCTGCCACAACCCGACCGGCGCCAATCTGGACGCCGCTCAGTGGGAGGCCGTGACCGATTTTGTCGTCGAGCGCGGTCTGCTGCCGTTTGTCGACATCGCCTATCAGGGCTTCGGCGATGGCCTGGAGGCCGATGCCCTCGGCTTGCGGCTGCTGGCGGCGAAAGTTCCGGAAATGGTTGTCGCGTCGAGCTGTTCGAAGAATTTCGCCGTCTACCGCGACCGTGTCGGTGCTGCGATGGTCCTGGCCCGGGACGGCGCGCAGGCGGACATCGCGATGAGCCAGATGCTGTCGGCGGCGCGCGCCATGTATTCGATGCCGCCGGACCATGGCGCGGCCGCGGTACGCATCGTGCTGGAAGACGCCGCGCTGCGTGCCGACTGGGAAGCCGAACTCGAGGAGATGCGCCTGCGCATGCTGCGGCTTCGCGTGGCTTTCGCCGAGGCACTGCGCCGGCAATCCAACTCCGACCGTTTCGACTTCGTTGCCAGCCATCGCGGCATGTTCTCCAGGCTCGGCCTCACGGAAGCGCAGGTCGAACGGCTGCGCGCCGAGCACGCCGTCTACATGGTCGGCGACAGCCGCATCAACGTGGCAGGCCTGCCGGAGGACGGCATGGATGACCTCGCCAAGGCGATCGTTTCCGTGCTGGACTGACGAAGCTGATACGGTGCAACTGTGGACAAGGTCCCCTTCCCGGCTGACAGCGTTGGCCGCGCGGCGTCGGCGCGATAGCATTCCCGCATGACACCATCGAAAGACATTTCACGCCTGATCGAGATCATGGCGGCGTTGCGCGCGCCGAAGACCGGTTGCCCGTGGGATATCGAGCAGAATTTCTCCACCATCGCGCCTTATACGATCGAGGAAGCCTATGAGGTGGCCGATGCCATCGCACGCGGCGATCTCGACGATTTGCGCGACGAGCTTGGCGATCTCCTGTTGCAGGTCGTCTACCATGCCCAGATGGCGCAGGAGGCCGGCGAATTCGCCTTTGGCGACGTGGTCCAGGCCATCACCACCAAGATGATCCGCCGCCATCCGCATGTCTTTGGCGACGAAAAGGCCCGCAGCGCCGGCCTGGCCAAGGGCATGTGGGAAAAGATCAAGGCGCAGGAGAAGGCCGAGAAGCGACAAGCCCGCCTCGCGCGAGGCCTCGACCCCGAGGACAATGGCAAGGGCTTCCTGGACAGCGTTCCGGTCGCCCTGCCCGCCTTGACGCGAGCCCTGAAACTTCAGGAAAAAGCCGCCCGCGTCGGCTTCGACTGGAGCGAGGCTGCCCCCATCCTGGACAAGATCGAGGAAGAAATCGGGGAGTTGCGCGAGGCACTGGCCAAAGGTGAAACGGCCGAGATCAAGGACGAGTTCGGCGACATGCTGTTTGCCGTCGTCAATCTCGGCCGCCATCTGAAGCTCGATTCGGAGGCAGCACTCAGCGGCACGAACGAGAAATTCCGCTCACGTTTCCACTATGTCGAGCAGGCCCTGGACAAATCAGGCGGCTCGCTGGAGGAAGCTACGCTGGAAGAAATGGAAGCGCTCTGGCAGGAAGCAAAGACCGCGAAGTAGGCCCGGCAATTCCTTACGAGAAACGCGATACAATTTTCCCGGAATTTACGCGCGTTACCCGTTGTTTTTGCGACGCAGTCGGCTTTCGATCTCTTCGCGGGCGCTTTGTGTGGCCTTCAGCGAAAGGGTAGCGCTGCCGTCGTCATTGTCAGTCCGCGAAACGACGTCACCATTGCGATAAAGCCAGTCGACCAAGCCGAACTGTGCCGGCTCGATCGTCACCGTCAGATCTTCGAGCTCGCCGGCCATCCGGGTTTCGATGATGGCCTTCAGCGCATCGATGCCTTCGCCCGATACCGCGGATACGGCAATTGGCGGTTCCTTGCTGCCGTCGGCACCGTCGGCTAGCAGCCGCTGCCTGTTGCCGTCGTCCAGAAGGTCGATCTTGTTCCAGACTTCGATGACCCGCTTGGTGTCGCTGGCATCGACGCCGAGGTCGGCGAGGATGCGCTCGACGTCCTCGGCCTGCGCAGCCGTATCGGGATCGGAAATGTCGCGCAGATGGATGACCAGATCGGCCTCGACCACCTCCTCCAACGTCGCGCGGAAAGCCGCGATCAGATGCGTCGGCAGGTCCGAAATGAAGCCGACCGTGTCGGAAAGAATAATCGGTGTGCCATGTGGCAGGCGCACGCGGCGCAGGGTCGGATCAAGCGTGGCAAACAGCATGTCCTGCGCCAGCACCCCTGCTCCGGTCAGCTTGTTGAACAGCGTCGACTTGCCGGCGTTGGTGTAGCCGACGATCGCCACCACCGGAAACGGCACCTTCTTGCGCTTGGCGCGGTGTAGGTCACGGGTGCGGCGCACGGTTTCCAGCTCGTGCTTCAGTTTTATGATCTTTTCCTGCAACTGCCGCCGATCGGATTCGATCTGCGTTTCACCGGGACCGCCGAGGAAGCCGGCGCCGCCGCGCTGGCGCTCCAGGTGGGTCCAGCTGCGTACCAGGCGGCCCTTCTGGTAGTTGAGATGGGCAAGCTCGACCTGCAGCGTGCCTTCCTTGGTACGCGCCCGCTCCCCGAATATCTCCAGGATCAGCCCGGTACGATCCAACACCTTGGCGTTGAATTCCTTCTCGAGATTGCGCTGCTGCACCGGCGTCAGCGGGTGGTCGACGATGACCACTTCCGCGTGACCTTCCTTGACGATTTCGGCCAACTCCTCGACCTTGCCGCTGCCCAGCAGCGTCGCCGGGCGAGGGTCGTTGACGGTCACGACCGCCGTATGGATCAGATCTAGGTTGATGGCGCGGGCAAGGCCGACTGCTTCGTCGTGGCGCGCCTCGGCCGAGCGGGTCAGCCGGGGACGGTTCGTGTCGTCATCGCCGCGCTGCTGGCGGGTAAGCACCGGCACGATGACAACAGCCCGGGTCGGGGCTTCGGCTACCGTCCCGGGATGATGTGCTGGTTTTCCGCGAACCGTGCCGTCCGCGTCCTTCTCACGTGCCAATCAGGCGCCCTGGCTTTCCTCGCCATCGAACATCTGAACCGGCTGGCTCGGCATGATCGTGGAAATGGCGTGCTTGTAGACGAGCTGGGAGTGGCCGTCGCGGCGCAACAGGACGCAAAAATTGTCGAAAGAAGTGACCACGCCGGTCAGCTTCACGCCGTTGATAAGAAAGATGGTGAGCGGGTTCTTGCTCTTGCGAACTGAATTCAGGAACAGGTCCTGAAGGTTTTGCGATCGTTCCGCCATTGTTTTTGTCTTTCGCCGATCCCCTTCGGTTTGCAGCCAATGCGCCAAATTAGCGGGCACATGTCAAGCGCGCAAACACCCTCTTGCCGTCAGTAACGACAAGCAGAACGAGATATATTGATGTTCATTCCACCTGAGCGGTTATCAGGCTGGACTTTTTTCCGCAATGTCAAAAAAGGCCTGCCGCAACGAAAGTGTTATTGAGCCGGGGTGTCCGTTGGCTACGGGATCACCGTCAATGGCCACGATCGGCATGGCAATAGTCGTCGCCGAACTGATGAATGCTTCGCGGGCCGCCTTGGCCTCGGCGACGGAAAATCCACGCTCCTCGATCTTCAGGCCGAGCTTTGCCGCGACTTCGAACATGGTGGTGCGCGTGATGCCGCGCAAAATGCCATGTTCGGCCGGCCGGGTGACCAGAACGCCGTCCCTGGTAACGATCCAGGCATTCGACGAGCCACCTTCCTTGACGTTGCCATCGGTATCCACGAACCACGCCTCCTGCGCGCCCGCCTCCTTGGCCTTCTGCTTGGCCAACACATTGGGCAGCAGTCCGACGGTCTTGATGTCGACACGGTCCCAGCGGTTCTCCGGCACGGTGATGACCGCGATGCCGGTCTCGGCGCGTTTCGTGCCGGCGGCAGGATCCGCCTTCCTGGCTGTCACCACCAAAGCCGGCTTGGTGTCCGCCGACGGAAAAACGAAATCGCGGCTGGCGACACCACGCGTCACCTGAACATAGACCAGACCGTCGACGACATGGTTGCGGTTGACCACCTCGCGCAGGATCAGCGGCAACACGTTGCGCGTCACCGGCCAGGCGATCGACAGTTCGGTCAGCGAGCGGTTAAGCCGGGCAAGGTGGCGCGGCATGTCGACGATGAAGCCGCGCGCCACCTCGCAGACCTCGTAGACGCCGTCGGCGAACTGATATCCGCGATCCTCGATATGCACGGCGGCATCGGCATGAGCGATGTAGCGCCCGTTCACATAGGCAATGCGCGGCATTTGTCACCTCGGGGAATTTGGTCCGGCCTGTTTAAGCGATTCCGCCCTTGAGGTAACGGACAATCGCGTGGGCCACCGGGTATCCGTCAGACGCCCAGCGACTTCAGCTTGCGATGCAAGGCGGAGCGTTCCATGCCGATGAACTCGGCGGTCTTCGAAATGTTGCCGCCGAACCGGTTGATCTGGGCGATCAGATAGTCCTTTTCGAACTGTTCGCGCGCCTCGCGCAGCGGCAGCGCCATGATGTGCTGGTCCGACTGGTTGGGTGTGCGCGGCATGACATCGCCGATTTCGGACGGCAAGAGATCGGCGGTGATCGGCGCGTCGACGTCCTCGCCGCGCGCCAGGATCATCAGCCGCTCGACATTATTGCGCAGCTGGCGGACGTTGCCCGGCCAATTGTGCGCCTGCAGCACGGCCAGTGCGTCGTCGCCGATGCGGCGCGGCTTGATGCCGGCCTGGCGGGCGATCTGCTTCATGAAATTGTCGACGAGATAGGGAATGTCCTCGCGCCGCTCGGCAAGTCCGGGCACCATGACCGGGACGACCGCGAGACGGTGGTAAAGATCCTCGCGGAAACGCCCGTCGGCGATCATCGCCTCCAGGTTCTGCGAGGTCGAGGAAATGATGCGCACATCGACCTTGACCCGCTTCGTGCCGCCCACCCGCTCGAACTGCTGTTCGACCAGCACGCGCAAAATCTTGTTCTGCGTCTCGCGCGGCATGTCGGCCACTTCGTCGATGTAGAGAATGCCGCGATGGGCTTCCTCCAGCGCTCCCACCTTGCGTTCGACCCCGTTCGATTCGGTGCCGAACAATTCGATCTCCATGCGTTCGGGCGTGATGTTGGCGGCGCTCAGCGTCACGAAAGGCCCACCCTTGCGTGTCGACAGCGTATGGATGGCGCGCGCCGCCAGTTCCTTGCCCGAACCGGAGGGGCCAACGATCATCACGCGGCTGTTGGTCGGCGCGACGCGCTCGATGGTCTGGCGCAACTGGCTCATCGCCGACGACATGCCGATCAGGTCGAAGGTTTCGCCGCTGCGCAGTTTGAGGTCGGAAACCTCGCGGCGCAATTTCGAGGTCTCGAGCGCGCGCTCGGCGATGAGGATCAGCCTGTCGGCCTTGAACGGCTTCTCGATGAAGTCATAGGCGCCGCGGCGAATGGCGGAGACCGCCGTTTCGATGTTGCCATGACCTGAAATCATCACCACGGGCAGGTTCGGATGCATGGTCTTGATCTCGTCGAGCAACGCCAACCCGTCCAGACGCGAACCCTGCAGCCAGATGTCTAGGAAGATCAGCCTCGGCGCCCGATCGGCGATGGCCGCCAGTGCACTGTCGGCGTCGAATGCCGTACGGGTTTCGTGACCCTCGTCACTGAGGATGCCTGCGACGAGCTCGCGGATGTCTTCCTCGTCATCGACGATGAGAATATCAGACGCCATTACCGACCTTTTCAGTTTCTCGTTCGTGGTCCGCCCTGCCTTCGCCGCGCGTTGGGGTGCCGGCGGAGGGCGGCAGGATGATGCTGATCATCGCGCCGCGCCCGCCATGGAAATCCGCAGGCGCGTCATGGAGTTCCAACCTGCCGCCATGGTCCTCCACGATCTTCTTGACGATAGCGAGACCAAGTCCGGTGCCCTTCTCGCGTGTGGTCATATAGGGCTCCAGCAGCCGTTGGCGATTCTCGCGCGGCAGACCTTTGCCATTGTCGATGACGTCGATGCGAATCGCGCCATTGTGGCGGCCGGCTTGAATCCGGATTATGCCGTGCGAGCCGTCCTTCTGTTCCAAACCGTCGATCGCCTCGGCGGCGTTCTTGATCACATTGCCGAAGGCCTGGGCCATCAGCCGGCTGTCGAACGTGCCCTTGAGTGGTTCATTGCCGAATATCCGCTCGAAGGTGATGTCGGCGCGGCTGACTTCGACCAGGAAAGAAGCCTCGCGCAGTGATTCGCGAAGGTCGATGGCCTTCATCTCGGGTTTTGGCATGCGCGCGAAAGCCGAGAACTCGTCGACCATGCGGCCAATGTCCTCCACCTGCCGGATGATTGTGTCAGTACACTGGTCGAAAACTTCGCGATCCTCGGTGATCACCTTGCCATAGCGGCGCTTGATGCGCTCGGCGGAAAGCTGGATCGGCGTCAGTGGGTTCTTGATCTCGTGGGCAATGCGCCGCGCGACATCGGCCCATGCGGACGAACGCTGGGCCTGAACCAGGTCGGTGATGTCATCGACCGTCACCACATAGGATTTTTCCTCGGAGCCATCGTCGCCTGCCTCGATCGTGACCTGCACATTGAAGGTCCGCTCGGCGCCGGCGCGATAGAAGGTCACCTGCTCGCGGTAAACCGGTTTGCCGGACTTGCGGCCAATCTCGAAAACGCGGCCGACATGCGGCAGGACAGCGGAAAGATTCTGCCCAAGGGCCGCGCTGGCGGAGATGGCCAGCATGGTCTCGGCCGAGCGGTTGACGATGGTGACGATGCCATATGGATCGACGCCGATGACGCCGGCCGTGACGCCGGCAAGCACCGCTTCGGAAAAACGGCGGCGCTCGTCGATCAGGTCCTTAGCGGACAGGATTTCGTTTCGCTGCGATTTCAGCTCGAGCAGCATCTTGTTGAACGTGTCGCCAAGCGAGGCGACATCGCCGTCGGACGGCCGCACCGGCACCGCAACGTCCAGGTTTCCGGTAGCAACCTCGTCGGCGGCACCAATGAGCTGCCGGATTGGCCGCACCAGACGGTCGGCGACGGCAATGCCGGTCCAGATCGCCGACAGGATGACAATCAGCGTCAGCGACAGGTAGGGCAGCGCGAAGGCCACCTGCGAGGTGCGGCGATTGTCTTCCAGACCACGATATTCGTCAGTGTTGGACCGCACGATCTGGCGCGCCTTGATCACATCGGGATCGACAAGGCGGATGGTGTAGAGATAGAGCCCTTCGATCTCGCGCAGCTTGACGATAGCGCCCATGATGTTGCGCGTGCGCGGTTCGATCAGCACGGGCTTGCCGTCTTCGGCACTGGCCACGGCGCCTTCGGGTGGCTCCGGCATGGCGAAATCGACATCGGTCTTCGCGCTCATGACGAAGGAGCCGTCGGCCTTGATCAGCGCGGCGTGGGCAAGCGAGCGGCCCACGGCCTCCTTGTTCATCAGATCGAGAAAGCCGGTGCGATCGAGGCCGTAGAGCGTCCGCGACGCATCGAGGTCATAGGCCATCGACAATGTCGTGCCCTGCAGGTTGCGCGCGTTCTCCTGAACATAGGCGTCGGCGATCGACAGGGATGAGTTGACGATCGTCTTGGTGCGAATCTCGAACCAGCGATCAAGGCCGATGTCGAGCGTGATCGATGCGATGATCGCCACCATGATGGCCGGAATGGCGGCGACGAGCGCGAACATGGCAACGATGCGCACATGCAGCCTCGACGCAGCCTTGCCATGCCGGCGTGCCATGATGATGCGGTGCACCTCACGGCCGATCAAGGCTATGAGGAAGAGCACGAAGGCGGCGTTGAGTGCGATCAGCGACCAGGTCGCCTTGGCGTCGGGCGCGATCGGAGTGGCGCCCACCAGGATGGCAAACGAGATGGCCGCCATGATCAGCGCGCCGACAACCGCCACCACGCCGGGCAGCGCCAGCAGCCGGCGCCCGTCGCGCGCGCCGGGTTTGCTAAAAAGCGGTTCGTTCAGTGTTGGTGCCTGCGAAGCCATATCGCCGTCTAGAACCAGTGATTGCGTCCGATCTATGCAACGCATTGTGGCGATTATGCAACAAGTGTGACACGGACGGGAATCTTTCCCCGTTCGGTCCCCTGAAAAGATGGTGTGCCTGGCGCGGGCTCAGGTCTGGCGCGATGACTTGTAGACGTTGACGCCCAATTCGCGAATCTTCTTGCGCAGCGTGTTGCGGTTGAGCCCCAAAAGCTCCGCGGCCTTGATCTGGTTGCCGCGGGTTGCCGTCATCGAAGCCAGTACCAACGGATATTCGACTTCGGACAGAATGCGCTCGTAGAGGCCGGCGGGCGGCAATTCGCCAGCAAAGGAGGCGAAATAACGCTGCAGGAAGTGCTCCACCGCCTGACCGATGGAAAGATCGTCGGGAATGAGGTTGCCGGCACCGGGTACCACCGGGCGCTCGCCTGTCTTGAGCTCAGCCTCGATGATTTCGGCTGAAATCTCGTCCTGCGAATAGAGCGCGGCGAGCCTGCGAACGAGGTTTTCAAGCTCGCGCACATTGCCCGGCCAGGGATAGCGCTTCATCAGTTCGATGCCGCCCGAAGAGATGCGCTTGGTCTGCAGCCCCTCCATCTCGCCAAGCTTGAAGAAATGCCGGACCAGGTCGGGCACGTCCTCGGAGCGTTCGCGCAGCGCCGGCAACCTGAGCGGCACGACGTTGAGACGGTAGAAAAGGTCCTCGCGAAAGAGGCCCTGGTTGATCAGCGTCCGCAGATCCTTGTTGGTGGCGGCAACGATGCGCACATCGGTCTTGATCGGCGTGCGGCCGCCGACGGTCGTGTACTCGCCCTGCTGAAGGACCCGCAGCAGGCGCGTCTGCGCCTCCATCGGCATGTCGCCGATCTCGTCGAGGAACAGCGTGCCGCCCTCGGCCTGCTCGAAGCGACCGGTCGAGCGGTTCTGCGCGCCGGTGAAGGCGCCCTTCTCGTGGCCGAACAATTCCGATTCGATGAGATCTCGCGGGATCGCCGCCATGTTGATGGCGACGAACGGACCGCCTCGGCGGCGTCCATATTCATGCAGCGCCCGCGCCACCAGTTCCTTGCCGGTGCCCGATTCGCCCGAGATCATCACCGTCAGGTCGGTCTGCATCATGCGCGCCAGCATGCGGTAGATGTCCTGCATGGCGGCCGAACGGCCGACCAGCGGCATCGATTCGGGCTGCTCATCCGGCCGCGTGTCGATCTTTGGCCGGCGGGGCTCTGACAGCGCGCGGTTGACGATGTTGAGGAGCTCCGTCAGGTCGAACGGCTTCGGCAGATATTCGTAGGCGCCGGTTTCGGAAGCACGGATCGCCGTCATGAACGTGTTCTGGGCGCTCATGACGATGACAGGCAGTTCCGGCCGCGCCTTCTTGATGCGCGGCAACATGTCGAAGGCGTTCTCGTCCGGCATCACGACGTCGGTGATGACGAGATCACCTTCCCCGGCCGCCACCCAACGCCACAGGGTCGAGGCGTTGGAGGTGACGCGCACCTCGTGACCGACACGCGACAGGGCCTGATTGAGCACGGTGCGAATCGCCGCGTCGTCGTCGGCGACGAGAATATTGCCGCGAACGGTCATTTGCGATCTCCTTCGCCATCTTGATCGGCGCCCAGCGCCGTTTCCTTCCAGGCCGGCATCAGGACCCGGAACGTCGTTGCGCGCGGCGTCGAATCACATTCGATGATGCCGCCATGTTCACCGACGATCTTGGCGACCAGCGCCAGTCCCAGCCCCGAACCGTTCGGCTTGGTGGTGATGAAGGGATCGAACAGGATCGGCAGGATATCTTCCGAGACGCCGGAACCATTGTCGCGCACGCAGAACTCCAGCGGCAAAGATACACGGTCCTGCGTGCCCGGGACCGAAACGCGAATGCCGGGCCGGAAGGCGGTGGACAGCACGATCTCGCCCTGGGGATCGCTGCCGATCGCCTCGGCGGCGTTCTTGACCAGATTGAGGAACACCTGGATCAGCTGGTCGCGATTGGCGAATACCGGAGGCAATGATGGATCATAATCTTCCAATATCTTGATTTTCTTTGCGAAACCGTTCTTTGCAATCGCCTTCACATGATCGAGCACGACATGGATATTCACGGGATAGCGGTCGATCGGCCGTTCGTCCGAAAACACCTCCATACGGTCGACCAGCGACACGATGCGGTCCGTCTCGTCGGTGATCAGCCGCGTCAGCGCGCGATCCTCATCGGACGCCGACAGTTCGAGCAGTTGCGCCGCTCCCCTGATGCCGGAGAGCGGGTTCTTGATCTCATGCGCCAGCATCGCCGCCAGGCCGGTCACCGAGCGTGCCGCACCGCGATGCGTCATCTGGCGGTCGATCTTGTCGGCCATCGATCGCTCCTGGAACATGACCACGACGGAACCCGGAAATTCCGGCACCGGCGCGACATAGAGATCGACGACCTTCTCGATGCCGAGGCGCGGTGACGAGACGTCGACCCGATACTCGTTGACGGGCGCGCGGCGCTCGCGCACCTGGTCGACCAGCGTCAGCAACGGGCTGCCGAACGGTATGAGTTTGGACAAGGTGTTGCGCGCCAGCATGGTTGCGCTCGAGCGAAAGAAATCCTCGGCATCGGCGTTGGCGAAGGTGATGAACCCTTCCTCGCTGATCATGATCACCGGGCGGCGAATCGTGTTCAGCACGATCTGGGCGGCATCCGCCATTTCGGTGCCCTGGACGGCGGTGGCGGTCATGCGGCGCTCCGCAGGTTCAAGGTTTGCGGATCGCGCGAGAACACATCGCGCAGCAAGGCAATGACGCGGGCCGGTTCGAACCCGGTCATGATCGCTTTTCTAGTGTCGCCGGCGGCACCTTCGGCATGTCGGTCTAGATACCAGCCGAGATGCTTGCGCGCCTGCCGCAGGCCGCTCTCGATGCCGTAAAGCGCCAGCATGTCCTCGTAATGGGCAACGACATAATCGGCGAGCGCCTGGCGGGTCTCGGGAATGCCGGGCGAAAATGTCCCGGCCGCGGCCGACGCGATGCTGCCGGCGATCCATGGCGCGCCATAGTGGGCACGGCCGACCATCACCGCGTCGGCGCCGGACTGTTCGAGAATGAGCGAGGCTTCGGCAGGCGAGCATACATCGCCATTGGCGACGACCGGGATGGATACGGCCTCTTTGACGCGAGCGATGGCGCGCCAGTCCGCCTTGCCCTGGTAGAACTGGCAGCGTGTGCGGCCATGGACAGTGACCATCCTGACGCCCGCCTGCTCGGCCCGGCGTGCAAGGACGGGAGCGTTGAGTGCACCTTCGTCCCAACCCAGCCGCATTTTGACCGTCACCGGCACCTTGACGGCGCCGACCACGGCCTCGATCAGCGAAAGCGCGTGGTCGAGGTCGAGCATCAACGCCGAGCCGGCATAGCCACCGGTGACCTTCTTGGCCGGGCAGCCCATGTTGATGTCGATGATGTTGGCGCCCTCACCGGCGGCGATCCGAGCGCCTTCGGCCATGTGGATAGCCTCACGGCCGGCAAGCTGCACCATATGGACGGGCAGGCCGGAATGGCGTATGCGCAGATCGCAGCCGGCCCTGCCCTTGGCGAGTTCGCCGCTTGCCACCATTTCGGACACGACCAAGCCGGCGCCATGCGCATACGCGCGCTGCCTGAACGCCTCGTCGGTGATCCCCGACATCGGCGCGAGGAAAACGCGGTTGCGGATTATCACGCCGCCGACATTGAACGGCGCTGCCAATCTGATCAAGTTAACCATGCACAAAAACCAAGCATGTCCATTCGTTGCACATTCTCTAGCCAGATCGAGAGAAATGTGCAACGCGCAATGACGCCACATTAAGGCGCAATTGGGAAAAAGCTGGCCTTCGTCCTTGGCCGCGACTAGGACCAGACGGCATGACGGGCGCTACTGAAAATCAGGCTTCGGATCCGGGTGGCAAAGTCGCGGTGGTTATCGTCGCGGCAGGCCGCGGCGCGCGCGCCGGACAGGCCGATGGTCCCAAGCAATATCAACGAATTGGCGGTCGCGCCGTCATCGCTCGCGTCATCGACATTTTTCTGGCGCACCCGCTCATCGGCCGGATCGTCGTGGCCATTCATGCCGAGGACCGCGAGCTTTTCCGGCAAGCGGTCGGCACCGACGCCGATCGGGTGACGGCAATCGCCGGGGGCGCAACCCGGCAGGATTCGGTTCGGCTCGGGCTGCAGGCGCTGAGAAGCTACGCGCCGGACAAGGTTCTCATCCACGATGCCGCACGCCCCTTTGTCGACGTGGATCTGATCGACCGCACCATCGCGGCTATCGGCGAGCGAGAGGGCGCGCTTCCCGCACTGCCGGTCGCCGACACGCTGAAACGCGAATCGGCCACCGGCATGGTCGGCGAAACAGTCCCCAGGAGCGGGCTGCACGCGGCGCAAACGCCGCAAGGCTTTCCATTCCTTGCCATCATGACGATGCATGAGGAAGCCTACAGCAGCGGCAAGACCGACTTTACCGACGACGCGTCGATCGCAGAATGGATGCAGATGCCGGTGAAGCTCGTTCCCGGCTCGCCGGACAATGTCAAACTCACCTGGGCACGGGACATCTCCATGGCACACCAGCGGCTTTCCAGCGAACGGGCGCACTTCCCCGATATCCGCACCGGCAATGGCTATGACGTCCATGCCTTCGAGCCCGGCGACCACGTCACGCTCTGCGGCGTCGCCATCCCGCATGACAGGAAACTGTCGGGCCATTCCGACGCCGATGTCGGCCTGCACGCCCTGACCGACGCACTGTTGGCGACCTGCGGGGCCGGCGACATCGGCACGCACTTTCCGCCGTCCGATCCGCGGTGGAAAGGCGCTGCCTCGCGCATATTCGTCGAACATGCGGCAAGACTGGTGCGCGAGCGCGGCGGGCGCATCGCCAATGCCGACATCACGCTGATCTGCGAGGCGCCGCGCGTCGGCCCGCACCGCGAGGCGATGACATCGGTCCTTTCCCAGATGCTGGGCGTTTCGGCCGACCGCATCTCGGTCAAGGCGACAACCAACGAGAAGCTCGGCTTCGTCGGTCGCGAGGAAGGTATCGCGGCGATCGCCACCGCCAGTGTCGTGTTTCCCGGCGAGGTTCCGGAATGACCAACGGCGAACTGGCAATCGCCCTGTTCGAGGCCTGCCGCGAGCGCGGCATCATGCTGGCGACGGCGGAAAGCTGCACGGGAGGCATGATCATCGCCGCGCTGACCGACATCGCCGGCTCTTCCGCCGTGGTCGATCGCGGCTTCATCACCTATTCCAATGAAGCCAAGATGGACATGCTCGGCGTTCGCGCCACCACGCTCGACGCGCATGGCGCGGTATCCCGCGAGACGGCAACCGAGATGGCAGCCGGTGCGCTTGCCCGTTCGCGCGCCGCGCTGACGATGGCGGTCACAGGCATTGCCGGTCCGGGCGGCGGTTCCGCGGAAAAGCCGGTCGGGCTGGTCTGGTTTGGCGTTGCCGTCAACGGCCGACCCGTGACGGCCGAACGAAAGCTGTTTGCCGACAATGGCCGCGACTTCATCCGCCGGGAAACGGTCAAACATGCGCTGGAGCTCGGCTTGCAGGCACTTGGCGAGAGTCAGGCCGCCGGTGTCTTGCCGTAGATGACATCAGCGCGCTTCTCGAAAGCCTCGGCGAACATACGGAAGGCACGATCGAACATCGTGCCCATCAGCGCGCCCAGGATGCGGCTCTTGAATTCATAGTCGATGAAGAAGCGCACGGCGCAGCCGGCGCCGTCTGGCTCGAAACGCCAGACATTGCTCAGATATTTGAACGGGCCGTCGATGTATTTCACATCGATGGCGTTCTCGTCGGGCTTCAGCAGCACCTGCGTGGTGAAGGTCTCACGGATCGCCTTGTAGCCGATGCTCATGTCGGCGACGAGGATGGTGCGTCCGTCACGCTCCTTGCGCGAGCGGACCGTCAGCGCCTCGCAAAGCGGCAGGAATTGCGGATAGGTCTCGATATCGGCGACCAGCGCGAACATCTGCCGAGGCGTGTGGGCAACGCGGCGGGTGGCTTCGAATTTCGGCATGAACCCGGCTCTAAAGCGCGTCGCGTCGAAGATGCATCAGAGCGATTTCGCGAGCTGCGCTTCGCGCGCCGCGCGCAGCCTGGCGAAATCATCGCCGGCGTGATGCGAGGAGCGCGTCAGCGGGCTCGACGCCACCAGCAGAAAACCCTTGGTCTTGCCGATCGTCTCGAAGGACTTGAATTCTTCCGGGGTGACGAAGCGGATCACCGGATGGTGCTTCTTCGACGGCTGCAGGTACTGGCCGATGGTCATGAAGTCGACATTGGCCGAGCGCAGATCGTCCATCAGCTGCAGGATTTCATTCCGCTCCTCGCCCAGCCCCACCATGATGCCGGACTTGGTGAAGATCGACGGATCGAGTTCCTTGACCCGCTGCAGCAGGCGGATCGAGTGGAAATAGCGGGCGCCGGGCCGGACCTTCAGATAATTCGACGGCACGGTTTCGAGATTGTGGTTGAAGACGTCGGGCCTGGCCGCCACGACGATTTCCAGCGCCCCGTCCTTGCGCAGGAAATCCGGCGTCAGGATTTCGATCGTCGTCAGAGGCGTTGCCGCCCGGATCGCACGGATGACATCGGCAAAGTGCTGCGCGCCGCCATCGGCGAGATCGTCGCGGTCGACCGAGGTGATGACGACGTGGGTGAGCCCCATCTGCTTGACGGCGTGCGCGACGCGCGCTGGCTCATCGGGGTCGAGCGCGGTCGGAATGCCGGTGGCGACGTTGCAGAAGGCGCAGGCGCGCGTGCAGATCTCGCCCATGATCATGAAGGTGGCATGCTTCTTTTCCCAGCACTCGCCTATATTCGGGCAGCCGGCTTCTTCGCACACCGTCACCAGCTTGTGCGACTTCACGATCTCGCGTGTCTCGGCATAGCCTTTCGATACCGGCGCCTTGACGCGGATCCAGTCCGGCTTGCGCAACACCTCCTGGTCGGGCTTGTGGGCCTTCTCGGGATGCCGCAGCCGCGGCGCGTTGGCGATCGTGTCGAGGACAGTGACCATCTGAACCCTGGCTTTTCTCGCGACCGCCCACCGGCGATCGTCATTTCAACGTCATTTAGGGCTTTTCAGCATAAAGAAAAAGGCTGCGGCGGCACATGCCGCCACAACCATTTGCGCATAGCCGAAGAGATATCGGCTAGCGGCGCACCAGGCGCCCGACCCAGATCAGCAGGCAGGCGCCGATGAAGCCGGTGATCAGATAGGCTGTCCAGCCGACGCCGAATGGGCCGAAATTGAGTGCCTGCAAAATGGCGTTCAACACGACAGCGCCAACGATGCCCATGATAATGTTCATGAAGATGCCGGTGTTGCTCTTCATGACCATTTCGGCAAACCAGCCTGCCAGGCCGCCGATGATGATGGCTGCGATCCAGCCCACGCCGTTCAAGTGCATATGCCTTCTCCTTGTGCGCGTAAAAATGCGTCCGGAAACGAGCTGCCTTGCCGTCGAGATCCCACAGCTTGCGCGGCTGAGTCTCCTGCGGCAAATCTATCATGCGTTCAAGGCGCGGCCATAGGCGTCGAGCACGCTTTCCTTCATCATCTCAGACAGCGTCGGATGCGGGAAGATGGTGTGCATCAACTCTTCCTCGGTCGTTTCGAGGTTCATCGCCACCACAAAGCCCTGGATCAATTCGGTCACTTCGGCGCCGACCATGTGCGCACCCAGCAGCTGACCGGTCTTCTTGTCGAAGATGGTCTTGATGAAACCCTGGTCCTCGCCAAGCGCGATCGCCTTGCCGTTGGCGGCGAACTGGAAGCGGCCAACGCGGATGTCCTTGCCCTCCGCCTTGGCCTTCGCTTCCGTCAGGCCGACCGAGGCGACCTGCGGGTTGCAGTAGGTGCATCCGGGGATCTTGAGCTTGTCGATGGCATGTACGCCGGGAAAGTCAGCGATCTTCTCGACGCACACCACGCCCTCGTGCTCGGCCTTGTGGGCAAGCATCGGCGGGCCGGCGACGTCGCCGATGGCGTAGATCCCTGGCACGTTGGTCTTGCCGTAGCCATCGACGACCACGCAGCCGCGATCGGTCTTCACGCCCAGCGCTTCAAGGCCGAGGTTCTCGATATTGCCCTGAACGCCGACGGCGGAGATCATGCGGTCGGCGGTGATCTTCTCGACCTTGCCGTCCTTCATCTCGACATGGGCGGTGACCGAATTGGCGCCCTTTTCGACCTTGGTCACCTTGGCTTCGAGGATGATCTTCATGCCTTGCTTCTCGAACTGCTTTTGCGCGAATTTCGAAACTTCGGCGTCCTCTACCGGCATCACCGCCGGCAGCAGTTCGACGACCGTCACGTCGGCGCCCATCGTGCGGTAGAAGGAGGCGAATTCGATACCGATGGCGCCGGAGCCCATCACCAGAAGCGACTTCGGCATCTCCTTGGGCACCATGGCCTCGAAATAGGTCCAGATCAGCTTGCCGTCCGGCTCGATGCCGGGCAGCGCGCGCGGCCGCGCACCCGTCGCCAGGATGATGTGCTTGGCGGTGTACGTGCCCTCGCCCTTGACGCCTTTCGGCACTGGTGGCTGCGGTACCATCGGCTTCTTGGCCGTGTTGGTCACGACGATTTCGCCGGGCTTGGAGAGCTTGGCCTCGCCCCAGATCACGTCGACCTTGTTCTTCTTCATCAGGAAGGCGACGCCGCCATTGAGCCTGAGCGACACTTTGCGCGAGCGGTCGACGACAGCGGCGGTATCGGCACTGATCTTGCCGCCATCGAGCTTCAGCCCGTAATCCTTCAAGTGATCCGAATAATGCATGATTTCGGCCGAGCGCAGCAGCGCCTTGGTCGGGATGCAGCCCCAGTTCAGGCAGATGCCGCCCAGATGCTCGCGCTCGACGATCGCCGTCTTGAAGCCAAGCTGGGCGGACCGCACCGCCGTAACGTAGCCGCCGGGGCCGGAGCCGATGATGATGACGTCGTAGTTCTCAGCCACGGTTTTCTCCTTCAATCACAATTCCAACATGACGCGTATGGCCGGTGCCAGCGCCTTGCCGATATTTCGCGTGTTTTCGGCGTCGAGGTGGACACCGTCGAGCGGCGTGGTTTGCGCCACGGTGCCGGCGTCGAAGAAGCCGCAGCCGGCTTCGTCGGCGAGTGCCTCGTATTGCGGTGCAAGCTGTTTCGAAGCGTCGTCGCCGCCGGCGAACATCGCCTTGAAATCGGCATTCTCGGTCCGGGTTACAACGGGCGGCGAGACAATCAGGATCTGGGGTGCCGGCCAGTCGAACGGATAGTCGTGGCCACGCACGATATCGATCAGCCGCTGGATGCCTTGCTTGGCCGCGACCGGATTGCCATGGATCCACGGCTTCATGTCATTGGCGCCGAGCATGATGACGATCAGGTCGATCGGCGCATGCGTCGTCAGCACCGTCGGCAGCAACCGCGCACCGTTGCGGTCGGCTCCGGCCAGATGATCGTCGAAGGCGGTGGTGCGGCCATTGAGGCCGTCGGCGATCACCTGAACGCCTTCACCGAGCCCGGCCTGCAGCACACTTGGCCAGCGATCCTCGAGCGCATGACGTCCACCTTCGGCATTGTAGCCCCAGGTCAGCGAGTCGCCGTAACAAAGAACCGTCTTCATCCGTCAACCCGCCTTATGTCGGCCACACCGCGCTTCACGCGCCAGCGCACGAACAACCAATGGATGATGATCGTCACCAAACCCGGCAGACCGAGACCGGCAACCATCGGCATGTCTTTCCTGACCACCGCGGCGCTGCTGTCGCTGTATAGGATCACCCCGACCAAGAGGACGATCAGCGCCACAAACACAATCAGCGTCCACTTCCCGGCCCTCGACACCGCCGCGACCGGATCGTTCATCAATTGCGCCACGAAGAAGATGAAGGTGACGACAAAAGTCACCAGCACCGAGACCATGAAGACGATGATGTATTCTTCCTCGGCGCCGGTCGCGACAGCCAACCATTGCGCGATCAGACCGCCGGCCAATCCGGAAATGAAAAAAGCGAAAAGGCTGGTGAAGAATATTCGCACAGCCTTTCCCTTTCCTAGACCAGCATGCCCATCGGATTTTCGATCAGCCGCTTGAAGGCGACCAGCAGTTCCGCACCAAGCGCGCCGTCGACGGCACGATGGTCGGTCGACAGCGTCACCGACATCACGGTGGCAATCTTGATCTCGCCGTTCTTGACCACCGCCCGCTCCTCGCCGGCCCCCACCGCCAGGATCGTCGCATGCGGCGGGTTGATGACGGCGGCGAAATCCTTGATGCCGAACATGCCGAGATTGGACACCGCCGTCGTGCCGCCCTGATACTCTTCCGGCTTCAGCTTGCGGCTGCGCGCCCGGCTCGCCAGATCCTTCATCTCGTTGGAGATGACAGACAGCGTCTTTTCGTCAGCATGGCGGATGATCGGCGTGATCAGCCCGCCGGGGATCGAGACGGCGACACCGACATCGGCATGCTTGTGCTTGACCATGGCGCTCTCGGTCCAGGAGGCGTTGGCATCCGGCACTGCCTTCAGCGCCATCGCCATCGCCTTGATCACCATGTCGTTGACCGACAGCTTGTAGGCCGGCGCCTCGCCCTTGTCGGTCTTCTTCACTGGAGCCGCCGCATTGAGCTGCGAGCGCAGGGCCAGCAGCGCGTCGAGTTCACAGTCGAGGGTCAAGTAGAAATGCGGGATTGTGGTCTTGGCTTCGACCAGGCGCCGCGCGATGGTCTTGCGCATATTGTCATGCGGGACGAGCTCGTAGGAGCCTTGCTCGAACAGCTTCAGCACCTGATCGTCCGACATCGCCTTTACGGCCGGTGCGGCGGCCGGCGCACCAGCCGGAGCCTTGGCCGCAGGCGCTGCCTTGGCGCCGCCGCCGGCGATCGCGGCATCGACATCGGCCTTGACCACGCGGCCATGCGGACCGGTGCCGGTCACAGCGGACACGTCGACGCCCGCGTCCTTGGCAATGCGGCGCGCGAGCGGCGACGCAAAGGTGCGCTCGCCACCGGCATGGCCGTTGGCGGCCGGAGCAGGCTCAGCCTTCGTCGGCGCCGGCGCAGCGGAAGTCGCCGGCTTCGGCGATTCCTTGGGTGACTCAACCTTCGGAGTATCCGCTTTTGGAGCTTCAGTCCTTGAAGCTTCAGCCTTTGATGCGGCATCGCCACCGCTTTTGGCGGCAGCACCCGCATCTTCGCCCTCGGCCGCAAGCACGGCGATCAGCGCGTTGACCTTGACGCCCTCCGTTCCGGCCGGCACGACGAGCTTGGCCACGGTACCTTCATCGACGGCTTCGACCTCCATCGTCGCCTTGTCGGTCTCGATCTCGGCGATGACGTCGCCCGGCGAAACCTTGTCGCCTTCCTTGACCAGCCACTTGGAAAGATTGCCCTCTTCCATCGTGGGCGAGAGCGCCGGCATGGTGATGTTGATTGGCATTTTTGTCCTCCCGCCCGGTTCAGCGATACGTGACGGCTTTGACCGCCTCGATGACCTCGCCGACATTCGGCAATGCCAGTTTTTCGAGGTTCGCCGCATAAGGCATCGGCACGTCCTTGCCGGCGATGGTGATCACAGGCGCATCGAGGAAATCGAAGGCGCGCTGCGACACCTGGTTGGCGATATGGTCGCCGACCGAGTTCTGCGGGAAGCCCTCCTCCACCACGACCAGCCGGTTGGTCTTCTTGACCGAGGCAATGATGGTGTCGAGGTCGAGCGGACGAACGGTTCTGAGATCGATGATCTCGGCATCGATGCCCAGGCCACGCAATTCGGCTTCAGCCTTCACCGCATAGGTCATGCCGATGCCGAACGAGACGATGGTGACGTCCTTGCCCTGCTTGTGGATGCGCGCCTTGCCGATCGGCAGCACGAAATCGTCCAGCTTCGGCACGTCGAAGGACTGGCCGTAGAGGATCTCGTTCTCGAGGAAGATGACCGGGTTCGGATCTCGGATCGCCGCCTTGAGCAAGCCCTTGGCGTCGGCGGCCGTATAAGGCATCACGACTTTCAGGCCTGGAATGTGGCTGTACCAGGCGGCATAGCATTGGGAGTGCTGGGCGGCGACGCGGGCTGCCGCGCCGTTCGGCCCACGGAACACGATCGGCGCGCCCATCTGGCCGCCCGACATATAGAGGGTCTTGGCGGCCGAATTGATGATCTGGTCGATCGCCTGCATGGCGAAGTTGAAGGTCATGAACTCGACGATCGGCTTCAGGCCCGCCATCGCCGCGCCGACGCCGACGCCGGCAAAGCCATGTTCGGTGATCGGCGTATCGACGACGCGCCGCGGACCGAATTCCTGCAGCAGGCCTTGGGTGATCTTGTAGGCGCCCTGATATTCGGCGACTTCCTCACCCATGACGAAGACGTCGCCGTCACGGCGCATTTCCTCGGCCATGGCATCGCGCAGCGCTTCACGCACGGTGGTCGAGACCATCTCGGTGCCGGCCGGAATGTCCGGATCGGCGGCGATTTCGGTCTTCGGTGCCGCCGCGACAGGTGCGGCGGCCTCGCTCTTGGCCGCAACTGGCGCAGGCGCCTTTGCCTGAGCCTTGGCAGGCTCTTCGCCGATGCCTTCGCCGGCCTTGTCGGTGTCTTCGCCTTCAACGGCAAGGACGGCGATCACGGCATTGACCTTGACGCCTTCGGTGCCGGCGGGAACCACGATCTTGGCCAGCGTGCCTTCGTCGACGGCTTCGACTTCCATCGTCGCCTTGTCGGTTTCGATCTCGGCGATCACGTCGCCGGCGACGACCTTGTCGCCTTCGTTCTTCAACCACTTGGACAGATTGCCCTCTTCCATGGTCGGCGAGAGAGCGGGCATGAGAATTTCGATCGGCATGTCCTGGCCCTCCCTTACAATACGATATCGGTCCAGAGCTCGGACGGATCCGGCTCGGCATCGTTCTGGGCAAATTCGGCGGCGTCGGCGACGATGTCGCGAACCTCCTTGTCGATGGCCTTGAGTTCTTCCTCATCAGCCCACTTCTTTTCGATGAGCCGCGCCTTGACCTGCTCGATCGGGTCGTGCTCGGAGCGCATCTTCTGCACTTCTTCCTTCGACCGGTATTTTGCAGGATCGGACATGGAGTGGCCGCGATAGCGATAGGTCTGCATCTCGAGAATCAGCGGACCATTGCCGGCGCGGCACCATTCGGTTGCGAGATCGGCGGCGGCCTTGACCGCGCGCACATCCATGCCATCGACCTGGATGCCGGGAATCTTGAAGGAAGCGCCACGGTGCGAGAAGTCGGTCTCGGCTGAGGAGCGCGACACCGACGTGCCCATGGCGTAGCGGTTGTTCTCGATGATGTAGATCACCGGCAGCTTCCACAGCGAGGCCATGTTGAAGCTTTCATAGACCTGGCCCTGGTTGGCGGCGCCGTCGCCGAAATAGGTCAGCGACACGTTCTTGTTCTCGCGATAGCGGTTGGCGAAGGCCAGGCCCGTGCCGAGCGACACCTGCGCACCGACAATGCCGTGACCGCCATAGAAATGCTTCTCCTTGGAGAACATGTGCATGGAGCCGCCCTTGCCTTTCGACAGGCCGCCTCGGCGTCCGGTCAGTTCGGCCATGACGCCGCGCGGCGAAAGCTCCATCGCCAGCATGTGGCCGTGATCGCGATAGGCCGTGATCATCTGATCGCCGTCGATCAGCGCCATCTTCATGCCGGTGACGACCGCTTCCTGGCCGATGTAGAGGTGGCAGAAGCCGCCGATGAAGCCCATGCCATAGAGCTGGCCGGCCTTTTCCTCGAACCGGCGGATGAGCAGCATGTGCCGGTAGGCGGCAAGCTCTTCGTCCTTGGTGAAGTCAGCAGGCTTGGGTGCTGACAGGCCGGATTTACCGTCGGATTTCGATTTGGCAGGCGCTTTTCTGGCTGCGGTGGCCATGCATCACTCCCTGTTGGCGTCTCTTTGCGGACACTGGAGCAAGACTTGCTCCGGGGAGATCGCCCTCCCCTTCGATTTATGGGAGGCTAACACGTCGAAAGGCGTTCCGCCATGTCGAAATTGCATAGCTGGCATGCACCTAAGCAATTAAAATCATTGCAAATATCGGTGATTAACCGGATATTGGTTATTTCGTCGAGACCGGCAGCATGATGGTGATCTCGTCGGCTTGGGACAGATTGAGCGCCCGGCGCGCCTGCTCGTCAAGCATGTCCTTCTCGAGCGTGCCATCATGCATGAGCCTGACGCGCCGCTCCAGCTCCATCCTGCGCGCCTTGATCGCATCGAGCTGACCCTGCAGCACGACCGTCTCGGCTTCCAGCTTGTATTTGGAATTGATGCCGAATTCGCCGTGATAGGCGTGGAAGCCGAAATAGGCCAGGAACACCACGCACAAAGAGGGAATGATCAGCCGCCCGGTGTTTCTCTGCTTGTGCTGACGCGTCCACATGACCGATTCCCCGTGGCCGCGAACTCAGACGGCACTAAGCCTTTTTCGCCTGATTGTGCTTAACGGACGGTTACGGGAGGCCGCGCGGGCCGGCTTGAAATGCAAAAGGGCGGGATGTCCCGCCCTTTCCCTATCAACAAGATGCCGCCGGATCAGCCCTTGATCACTGACTTGCCAGCATAACGCGCCTGCTTGCCGAGTTCTTCCTCGATGCGGATCAGCTGGTTGTACTTGGCCATGCGGTCGGAGCGGGACAGCGAGCCGGTCTTGATCTGCCCGCAATTGGTGGCGACGGCGAGATCGGCGATGGTCGAATCCTCGGTCTCGCCGGAACGGTGCGACATGACGGCGGTGTAGGCTGCCTTGTGCGCGGTCTCGACCGCGTCGAGCGTCTCGGTCAGCGAGCCGATCTGATTGACCTTGACCAGGATCGAATTGGCGACGCCCATGCGGATGCCGTCGCGCAGGCGCGCCGTGTTGGTGACGAAAAGATCGTCGCCGACAAGCTGCGTCTTCTTGCCGATCAGGTCGGTCAGGTACTTCCAGCCTTCCCAGTCGTCCTCGGCAAGGCCGTCCTCGATCGAGATGATCGGATAATCGGCGGCGAGCTTGGCGAGGTATTTGGCCTGCGCCTTGGGATCGCGTGTCTTCTTCTCGCCTTCATAGACGTAGTTGCCGTCCTTGAAAAATTCGGTCGCGGCGCAATCGAGGCCAAGCGCGATCTCCTCGCCCGGCTTGAAGCCGGCCTTCTCGATCGATTCCATGATGAAATCGAGCGCCACCGGCGCGCTCTTCAGGTTCGGCGCGAAGCCGCCCTCGTCGCCGACATTGGTGTTGTGGCCGGCATCCTTCAGCTTCTTGCGCAGCGTGTGGAAGATTTCCGACCCCCAGCGCACGCCTTCGCGCAGCGTCGGCGCGCCGACCGGGAGGATCATGAATTCCTGGAAGTCGATCGGGTTGTCGGCATGCGCGCCGCCATTGATGATGTTCATCATCGGCACCGGCAGGACGTGCGCCTTGGCGCCGCCGACATAGCGATAGAGCGGCAGGCCTGAGGCATCGGCCGCGGCCTTCGCAACCGCCAGCGAAACGCCCAGAATGGCGTTGGCGCCAAGCCGGCTCTTATTGGGCGTGCCGTCGAGCTCGATCATGGTCTGGTCGATGTGGATCTGGTTTTCGGCTTCCATGCCGCCGATCGCCTCGAACAGTTCGCCATTGACCGCTTCGACGGCCTTGAGCACGCCCTTGCCGAGATAGCGGGCGCCGCCGTCGCGCAATTCCACGGCTTCATGGGCGCCGGTCGAGGCGCCCGAAGGCACCGCCGCGCGGCCCATCGAACCATCTTCGAGAACGACATCGACCTCGACGGTCGGGTTTCCACGGCTGTCCAGGATTTCACGCCCGACAATATCGATGATGGCGGTCATTGCGATGTCCTCGATTGATCTGGAGAAAACGTCGCGCCCGTCTTAGCCAAAGCAACGCAAAAGGCAATCGGGCCGTGGCCGAATATTGCCGGGTCCCCGATTCACGAAGCGCAAATTTCTGTCATCATAAGTCATGCCGTCGAACACGCATTTTCGGCTATGGCTATGCATGCGCGGGGCGAAACAGGAGGAGTTTCGCCATGTCCGAGTTAAGCGGTATTGTCAGTCTGTTCCTGATCGCGGCCGCGTTCCTGACATCATGCGATGGTCAGCCGCCGCCAAAAGCCGGGATGTCGCTGCCGGCGCTGCACCTCAGCGAATAATCCTTGCGTTGAATCAAAAAGGGCCCCGTCGAAACGAGACCCTTTTTTGTTCGCGTTCAATGCCAGTAGGGCGTGACCTTGTAATACTCATAGGAGGCGTCGCGCGCGCTCTCGCCATCCGCGCCGGCCAGTTCGTTGATCGAATAGGCGGGCGCGGCCTTCAGCTGTTCCTTCGAGAAGGGCACGACATAACCGCCCTTGTCCTCGTCATAGTCGAGACTTGCCCAGGGAACGGCGTGGTATTTCTCGCCGATGCCGAGAAAGCCGCCAAAACCGATCACCGCGAACATGATGCCGTTCGACGTCTTGTCGAGCATGATGTCCTCGATGCTGCCGATGCTGGTGCCCTCGGTGTTGTAGAC
Source organism: Mesorhizobium sp. ES1-6 (assembly GCF_020164775.1). Taxonomy (NCBI): domain Bacteria; kingdom Pseudomonadati; phylum Pseudomonadota; class Alphaproteobacteria; order Hyphomicrobiales; family Phyllobacteriaceae; genus Mesorhizobium; species Mesorhizobium sp. ES1-6. The sequence continues at coordinate 363,000 of NZ_JAIUGU010000001.1, read as the reverse complement.
CGACGTGCCGATGACCCGCGAAGCGGCAATGGCTTCGGTGTGACCTGTCTGGGTTGTCATTGTCATACTCCTCGTTGTCGTTGATCTCTGCTTCGACAATGAGGGGCGCGGGCGAAAGTTCCCGACTTTTTGGCGGCTGCCCGATCACTCCGCCAGGATGAAAGTCACCTTCATATTGACGCGGTAGGCCGCGATCTTGCCGTCCTCGACGACGATCTTCTGATCCTGGATCCAGGCGCCTTCGACGTTCTTCAGGGTTTTCGAGGCGCGGGCGATTCCCTTCTCGATAGCGTCCTGAAAGCTCTTCTTCGACGATGAGGTGATTTCGGTGACGCGGGCAACGGACATGGCTTCCTCCTGCCAAAACGCTCATTTGCCGGCCAAGCGTACAACCGGCCCCCAGCAACCACAAGCGCCGGCTGAAAGCCCTGGATCAGTGCCCTTTGGCCACCCGGTCCAACGCCATCAGCGTTTCCAGCAGTGCCGGCATATCTTTCAGCGGCAGCATGTTGGGACCGTCGGAAGAGGTCGAATTGTCGGGATCCTGGTGCGTCTCGATAAAGACGCCGGCAACGCCGACGGCAACGGCCGCGCGGGCCAGCGTCGCGACAAAGCGGCGCTCGCCACCGGACGAGCCGCCCTGCCCGCCCGGCTGCTGGACCGAGTGCGTGGCGTCGAAAACCACCGGCGCACCGATCTCGGCCATGACAGGCAGCGCCCGCATGTCGGACACCAGCGTGTTGTAGCCGAAGGAGGCACCGCGCTCGGTGGTCAAGACATTGGCATTGCCGGAGCCGGTGATCTTGGCGACCACGTTCTTCATGTCCCACGGCGCCAGGAACTGGCCCTTCTTGACGTTGATCACCTTCCCCGTCCTTGCGGCGGCGACCAGCATGTCGGTCTGGCGCGACAGGAAGGCCGGAATCTGCAGCACATCGACATGCGGCGCGACGATCGCGCACTGTTCCTCGGTGTGGACATCGGTCAGCACGGGAAGCGAGAATTCCTTGCGCAACTCGTCGAACACCGGAAGTGCGGCGTCCATGCCGGCGCCACGCGTTGCCGACAGCGAGGTCCGGTTGGCCTTGTCGTAACTCGTCTTATAGACGAGGCCGATGCCGAGCCTGCCGGTCAGTTCCTTCAGCGCGCCGGCCATGTCGAAGGCGTGCTGGCGCGATTCGAACTGGCACGGGCCTGCGATCAGCGCCAGGGGTGCCGCATTGTCGAAGACGACATTGCCGACGGTTACCGCCGAATTGGGCGCTAGGGGGTTGCTCATTGGATCTCCCGAAAGATGAAAGCGGCGCCTTGGCCGGCTGCGGGCCGCACGATGATGTCATTGCCCGACATATCGTGTTCGATGGCATTGGCCGCAAGCAGGCTTGCGGCGGCGCCAGTGTCGCGGATCGAAAAAACCACGGCGGCGAAGTGCAATTCCGACGGCGCCCCGGCCGGTGTTCCAAAGCGCGCGGCGAAAGACGCAGGATCGAGCACACGCAAATTTGCGTTCGGCAAGGGAAACGCGCCGCCTTGTCCGCCAGACGGGTCGTTGACCGCCACGGCAATCAGCCTGCGCTGCTCGGCGGGAGCGCTGCTGACCGCAATCACCTCGGCGATCCCGTGGACCCCATTGGGATGAGCCTGCAAGGCGGCACGGTCCACTTTTGGCGCGTTGATGCGCTGGCAGGCAAAAAGAAATGCGTCCGTTTGGCCCTGGGCCGCGGCAAAGGCGAGCTTGAACGACGCCGTATCGCTTTTGCCCGTCGTGTCGGTGAAGCCTCGCGAGAAGCTCAGCGAGTCTCCCGCCGACAGGCCGGCTTCCACATAGCGTTCATGGTCGCCATCGGCACTGTCCGTACCAAGCACCACCGCGGAGAATCCCTCGTCGCCACGGCTTTCGCGATAGAGCCGATCGCGTGCGACGAAGACGTTGCCCTGCGCAACCGCCTCTGTCGCAGCCGGTTCACTGCCGATCGCTAGTGGCTCCAGATAGGTGCCATCGGCGAAGAAAACGCAGCAGTTTTCCGTGCCAAAGGGATGGATGCCTGTCGGGGCGACGACGAAGCCCAGCGCTGTGAGCCGAGTCCGCGCCGCATCGAGGCTCCGCGTCGGCAGAACCAGATGATCGAGCGGATGAATGCCTGATGTGGTTGGGGTCATGCAGGCGCGATGTGCATCATTCCGAGGATCGGTTCAAGACTTGATAGCCATGCCGCCGGGCGGCGGTACATGGACCGGGCAACACGATCCGCCGGGACAACGCGCCCGCGCGAGTGCACCTCTGGAGCAGGCGCCGGTCAGCTCCCAGCCACGACGTCAGCCGAATAGCGCAGCTCGCGCAATGGTTTGACCTTACTGGTGGTCTGCGCATAGAGCGGGTGCGCCTTGTAGGCGGCGAGCGCCGCGTCATCGGCGAATTCCGCGTAGACGACGACATCGATTTCATCCGACAGCGGGTCGACCTTGGTGTTCAACGTGACCTCGAAGAGGCTGGAATGAGGAATGTCGCCAAGCGCCAGCAGCCCGGTACGCACTGCTTCCACGTCTTGCCTGCGCCGGGCGCTGAAGAAAACGATATGCCGGATCAATCCCGCCTCCTCGATCTGAATGTCGGGGTCTTTTGTGGCGGCGGTCTCTTTGCGTCAACCGGTCATGGCGTCACGCGTCCTTGCGACGCGCCTCGATCGGTGCGGCACCTCATTCCGCGCGCATCAGGCATGAAGCGCCGGGCCACTCAATTGGAGGGATATCTAGACCTTGCCGGTGACGTAGCGCACCACATGAGAAATCTCCCTGACCGTGACGTCCAGATACCGGCCCTGATTGTAGAGACCGTCCCAGATCAGGAAGAAGGCGATGGCGGCAATGACAATTACATAACGCATGACTAAAACTATCGCACAAGCGATGCGGCTGCCATAGGCGTTTTCGATTCGGGCTCAAAGCTGCGGCGAAGGCATCTGGCGTGGCACAGTTCAGCTCTCGGCATGCCTCTTGAAGTTCCCCCTCATGCCGTGGAAGATTGTAGCCGGCATCCACCGGGAAGCGCTTAAGCCATGGCAAAGAGGTGCGCGCTTTCGTTCGAGCCCACCTGTCGCCGAACCCGCAAGCTACCGGGACCAGGCGACGGCGTTCGAATCCGGCGGATGATCCAAGAGAACCGTGGTCCGGCAATTGCGCCGACATCACGGAGATCCAGGGGCATGGAATGGCACACGGGGAACATCAAGGCGACGCGGTCAGGCTCGACGAATTCAATTTCGCCGAAATCGTCAAGGGCCTCCCGGCCAAGGCGCGGATGGTGCTGTCGGCGGCCATGAACCTGCCGCGGGGTTCGCTGAAGGTCAGGATGCCGGACGGCCGCGCCGTTCTCATCGGCGGCAAAGCGCCGGGCCCCGACGCCGAACTGGTGCTCAAGAACTGGCGCCTGCCGGGCCGCGCCTTTGCCGGCGGCACGATCGGCGTTGCCGAATCCTACATGGACGGCGATTGGGAGAGCCCCGATGTGACCAGTTTTCTCGAACTGTTCGTGGTCAACTCCGCCTTCGGCGAAAAGGTCGCCGGCGGAGCAAGCTGGGTCATCAACACTGTCCAGCGCATCCGCCACTGGTTCAACGAAAACACGCGCTCCGGTTCGAAGCGCAATATTTCGGCGCATTACGATCTCGGCAATGCCTTCTACAAGGAATGGCTCGACCCGAGCATGACCTATTCCTCCGCGCTTTACGCCAACGGTGCCAATGATCTCGAGAGCGCGCAGGCCGCCAAATACCGGGCGCTGGCCAGGGATACGGGCATCGGCGGAAAGGATCATGTGCTGGAGATCGGCTGCGGCTGGGGCGGCTTTGCCGAATTCGCGGCGCGCGAAATCGGCTGCCGCGTTACCGGATTGACCATCAGCCGCGAGCAACACGACTTTGCCAAGGCCCGCATCCAAAAGGCGGGGTTGGCGGACAAGGTCGACATCAAGTTGCAGGATTACCGCGACGAAACGGGCACTTACGATCGCATCGCCTCGATCGAGATGTTCGAGGCGGTCGGCGAGAAATACTGGCCGGTGTTCTTCTCCAAGATGAAAGCCTGCCTGAGGCCAGGCGGCACCGCGGGCCTGCAGATCATCACCATCAACGAGGCCGCTTACGATACCTATCGCGCCAGGCCGGATTTCATCCAGCGCTACGTCTTTCCGGGCGGCATGCTGCCGACGCCGTCGATCCTGAAATCGCTTGGCGCGGCACACGGCCTTGCGCATTTGCGCGAACGCGTTTTCCCCGAGGACTATGCCCGCACGCTTGCCGAATGGCGCCAGCGTTTCTGGGGATCGTGGGAGAAGATCGTGCCACTCGGCTTCGACGATCGTTTCAAGAAGCTCTGGGAGTTCTACCTGCACTATTGCGAGGCCGGTTTCCGCGCCAGCTACATCGATGTGCGCCAGGTGGTCTACAAGGCTTGAGGAGCCGGGGGAAACGAACGGGGCAGCCCGCTCGTCTCCTTGCTCGATGCTTCAAAGCAGGATGCGGTACTTCGCGAAACCCGCTTCGCCGTCGCCGGCCGGCTCGATCTTCAGCGACTTCACCTCGGCAATGAAATCCTTCGCTTTCGGGCCTGTCTCAAAGACGACGCTGGTTCCAGGCAACGGCGCGAACGACCAGTTGCCGTCCGCCGACGGATTGATGGTGCCTTGGCTGACGACGTAGCGGACGATGACGTCGCGGTTGGTGTCGGGCGCGTCGTAGATGATCTTCGAGGCATTGATGTCAGGAAAGTTGCCGCCGCCGCCGGCACGGTAATTGTTGGTTGCGACGACGAATTTCGCCAAGGGATTAATGGGCTTATCATCGAATTTGAGATCGACGATGCGGTTCGATCCGGCGTTGGCGATGCCGCCCTTGGCATCGTATTTCGGGGGCTGCGACAAATCTATCTTGTAGGTGACGCCGTCGATGACGTCGAAATTGTAGGACGGAAATTCGGTGTCGATCAGTGGCTGGTCGGCCTTCCCCGCCTCGACCTTCTTGAAGATGCCGGCCGACATTTCCAGCCATTCCTTGACTTGCGCCCCGGTGATTTCGACGGCACGCACGGTGTTGGGGTAAAGGTAGAGGTCGGCGACGTTCTTGATGGCGATGTCGCCCGCGGGCACGTCGGTATAGTAGTCGGCGCCGTTGCGCCCACCGGCCTTGAATGGGGCGGCGGCCGACAGCAGCGGCACGTCCTTCCACTGTGTGCTTTTCAATATGTCCTCGAGGTACCAGGTCTGCGCCTGGTTGACGACCTGCACCGAGGGATCGTCCGCGACGAGGGCGAAGTAGGAATAGAGCGGCGCGGAGGTCTTGCCGACAGGGCGGCGAACATAGGCGAGCGTCGCCTCGTGGTCCTGCTCGAGAGCGGCAATGATGCGCTTGTCGTCGGCGACGGTCGGCTTGTTCTTGTTGTCGACACGCTCGAAGATCGGCCGCGCCTCCGATGTCGCGGAGACCACTTTCCACCTGGAGCCGTCGCGCTCCAGCATCAGGTCGATCAGGCCCATATGCGAGCCCCAGAAACCGCCCATGACGGCTGGCTTGCCTTGCAGCGTGCCCTTCTGTGTATCGACGCCCTCGAGCGCCTGGAAATCCTTCTTGCCGGGGAAAACGAGGTGCTGGTGGCCGGTGAACACGGCGTCGATGCCTTCGACGCCGGCGACGAAAAACGAGGCGTTCTCCATCATCTCACCCTGCTTGACGTCGATGCCGGAATGCGAGAGCGCGATGACGATATCGGCGCCCTCCTCCTTCATCTGCGGCACCCAGGCCTTGGCCGCGTCGACGATGTCGCGGGTCTTGACGTTGCCTTCGAGGTTCTTGAGATCCCAGACCATGATCTGGGGCGGCACGAAGCCGATGATGCCGATCTTGATCGGCTGCTCGGCGCCTGCTCCGTCCTTGATCTTCTTGTCCAGGATTATGTAGGGCTTGAGGTAGAGCTTGTCGTCGCGCGGGTTGGCGGCAAGCTCGGTCCCCCGGATCAGATTGGCGCAGACGAACGGGAAATTGGCGCCGGCCAGCACCTTATCCAGGAAGGACAGGCCGTAGTTGAATTCGTGGTTGCCAAGCGTCGAACACTCGTAACCGAGCAGATTCATGCCTTTCATGATCGGATGGAGGTCGCCTTCCTTCAGGCCCTTCTCATAGGCGATGTAGTCGCCCATCGGATTGCCCTGCAACAGGTCGCCATTGTCGATCAGCATCGAATTGACGGCCTCCTTGCGCACGGCGTCGATCAGCGACGCAGTGCGCGACAGGCCCGTCGTGTCGTTCGCTTTGTCGGCGTAGTAATCATAAGGCAGCACGTTCACATGGATGTCGGTGGTTTCCATGATCCTCAGATGCGCCTGGTTGGCCTGCGCCCGGGCGGAGAAAGGATGAAGCATGATCAGCGCCCCTGTGGCGGCGGCCCCCGCAAGAAGACCACGGCGAGAGACGGGATGGAGCAGTTGCGACATGTGTTCTCCTTCTTCGACCTGACACGCCCTGCCCCGAAGCGAACTTCGCGCCGAAATTAGCTCAAGTCCACTCAAGAAGTCGCGCGTATCCGGCATCAATCCATCAGCAGCAGATGACGCGCGGATGAATGGGACGGTGAAGAAAGTCAGGTCCTGTCGTCGTCGCCTTGCGTAATCAGCCGGGCGCTGCGCTGGCCCGTGACATAGATCCATAGCCAGCTCAACGAAACGGCAAGCCGGTTGCGAAAGCCGATCAGGAAATAAATATGCGCGATGCCCCACAGCCACCAGGCGAGCCAGCCGGTCAGCTTGATCCAGCCGAAATCGATCGCGGCGGCGCGCTTGCCGATCGTCGCCAGATCACCGGCATGCTTGTAGTGGAAAGGCCGAGGGCTCGTGTCGCCGGCAAGCCTGGCCCTGACGGTCGCGGCAACATGCCGGCCTTCCTGCTTGGCGGAAGGCGCCACGCCGGGCACAGGCCGTCCGTCGGGCCGCAGCACGAGTGCTGCGTCTCCGATGACAAAAATCTCCGCGCTGCCAGGCACGCTGAGGTCAGGCTCGACCAAGACCCTGCCTGCCCGGTCCGCCTTCGCTCCCAGCCATTCGGCGGCGGGCGAAGCGGCAACGCCTGCCGCCCACAGGATGGTGCGGGCCGGCAGAACCGTGTCGCCAAAAACCACGCCTTCGGGGTCGCAGCGCGTAACGGCGCGGCCAAGCTCGACTGTAACGCCAAGCCGTTCCAGCGCCTTGCCCGCGTAGTCGGAGAGCTTTGGCGCGAAATTGGCAAGGATGCGGTCGCCGGCCTCTATCAGCACCACGCGCGTCTGGCGCGTATCGATGTTGCGGAATTCGCCGCGCAGGGTGTCATGCGCCAGCTCGGCGATGGTTCCGGCGAGTTCGACCCCGGTCGGCCCGCCGCCGACAATGGCAATGGTCAGCAGCGCCTGGCGCCTGGCGGGATCTGGTTCCCGCTCGGCCTGCTCGAAGGCCAGCAGGATGCGGCGCCGGATGGTGGTGGCGTCCTCCAATGTCTTCAGGCCCGGCGCGAAGGGCTCCCATTCGTCATGGCCGAAATAAGCGTGGCGCGCGCCGGTGGCGAGCACCAGCGTATCGTAAGCGACGGCGCTGCCATCGTCGAGCAGAACGCGTTTGCCGATCCGGTCGATCCCTGTGACATTGGCCAGCAGCGTGGTCACATCCTTGCGCTTGCGCAGGAGATGGCGGATCGGCCAGGCGACCTCCGAGGTCGCCAGCGCCGTGGTTGCCACCTGATAGAGCAGCGGCTGGAACAGATGATGGTTGCGCTTGTCGATCATGGTGATGCGCACCGGCGCGCCAGCCAGCGCGCGGGTGAATTCGAGGCCACCGAACCCCGCGCCAACGACGACGACATGATGTCTGGCTTCGTTCATCTCGTTCACCCCCTGATGGGCAAGATTGCCTGCCCTGAATGTAGGTATTTTTGTGCAATGCAACAACGGCAGGACTGCCTGAGACTCGTCGTTCCATGTCGTCAACGCACAAGATGTATCGTGTCGCGAGGTATAGCGTCATGGACACGCAATGAGGTGAAAGCATGCCCAACGATCATGACGACCAGGGTCCGGCGCGGTATGCCTCGCCACCCTGCTTCATGCATGAACTCGAGCCCGCCTTCCAGGCATCATCGAGCGACTGGACCGATGTCCGGCGCTGGCGCAAGGCCGAGCGCGAAAGGCTGATCGCCGCGCGGCTCGCGGTTTCAGCCGACGTGCGAACCGCGATGTCCCGGCGTATCGCCGAAGGGCTTGATGCCGAAATCGGCGAGATCGCGGGCCGCATGGTCAGCCTTTACTGGCCATTTCGCGGTGAGCCGGATTTGCGGCCATGGATGGCTTCGATCAGCGGCCGTGGCGGTCGCACGGCGCTGCCGATTGTGGTCGATAAAGGCCAACCGCTGATCTTTCGCGCCTACAAACCCGGCGACCGGTTGGAAAAAGGTGTGTGGAACATCCCAATTCCGGCCGAGGGCGATCCAGTGTTGCCCGATATCGTCATCTCGCCCATTGTCGGCATTGATCCGGCAAACTACCGCCTGGGCTATGGTGGCGGCTTCTTCGACCGGACGCTGGCGGCCATGCCCTTCAAGCCATTGGTCATCGGCGTCGGCTACGAATTGCAGCGTATAGCCACCATCTATCCGCAACCGCACGACATCCCCATGGATCGGATCGTCACCGAGGCCTAAGATCGGCTGCTTGACAACGGGTGATGAGATGATCGGACGAACTGTAACGGCTGGGCTTGCAATTGCGTTGTCCTTCTCGCCCGCGCATGCGCAATCACGGCATCGCTTGCCGAGCGGCTATAAATGGGGCCGTTGCCTGCTCGTTGTTGACGGCCAGACGCGCATATCGGGAAAATGCTCCTATCTGATCGAGAAGGGCGGCGATTTCAATATCCAGGGACCCCGGCAGGTTTTTGCAGGTATCGACTATCCCGATACGCACAGTGGGGCTGGTGAAATGTCCGAGGATTACTGGGCAGCCGTATACAGGGACGGTGATGTTTGGGACGGCTATGGCAACTCGGACATCCGCGCGACTCACGGCGATGAACGCTGGGAAGACCTTCGCCGCGACGGCGCATGCTATCTCGGGAAAGACGTCCGGGTGTGCCTTTGGCGTTAAGCCATTTCCGGCTTCAGGCCCATTGCCGTCCGGTCGACGATTTCGCGCAAGGCGAATGACGAATTGATCTTCGTTACATGCGGCATCGCCGACAGCCATTCCTTGTGGATACGCTCGTAGTCGACGAGATCCTTGGCCGCGATCCTAAGGATATAGTCGTACTCGCCCGACATCAGGTGGCACGACAGCACATTGGGGCAACGCTTGATCGCCGCCTCGAAATCCGACAGCGTCTTCTCGAACTGGCCGGAGAGCGATATGTGGACGATCGCGGTCATCTGGTGGCCAAGGGCCGCGTTGGAAAGCCGGGCGTGATAACCGCGGATGGTTCCGGATTTCTCCAGATTGTCGAGCCGGCGCGAGCAGGCCGACTGCGACAGGCCGACCTTTTCGGCGAGAGCCGCGTTCGGCATCCGGCCATCCTTCTGCAATGTCTCCAGAATGGCGATATCAATCCTGTCGAGCGGCATTCTTCGTGATTCCTGCGAATATCAGTGCATTTCGCGCAACGATTATCGAAGGAGCCGCTCTCCCGCAAGTGCATTCGCAAACACCTGCGCGCCGATTCATGGTTCACTGCGCCAATACAGGGAGTGAGCCCAAAAGGGCCCGGATCAGGAGAAGACAATGCGCGTCGGCTGCCCCAAGGAAATCAAGAACCACGAATACCGTGTCGGCCTCACGCCAGGCTCGGTCCGCGAATATGTCGCCCACGGCCATGAGGTTCTGGTCGAGGCCGGCGCGGGCGCCGGCATCGGTGCCGATGACAACGCCTATCGCGCCGCCGGCGCGATCATCGCCAAGACGGCCGCCGACGTGTTCGCCAAATCGGACATGATCGTCAAGGTCAAGGAGCCGCAGCCCAATGAGTGGGTGCAGTTGCGCGAAGGCCAGATCCTCTACACCTATCTTCACCTGGCTCCGGATCCGGAGCAGACCAAGGGGCTGCTCGCTTCGGGAGTCACGGCGATCGCCTATGAAACCGTGACCGACGATCGTGGCGGCCTGCCGCTCTTGGCGCCGATGTCGGAAGTCGCCGGTCGCCTGTCGATCCAGGCCGGCGCCACGGCGCTGCAGAAGGCCAATGGCGGCCGCGGCGTGCTGCTCGGCGGCGTGCCGGGCGTGCTGCCGGGCAAGGTCACCGTGCTCGGCGGCGGGGTCGTCGGCCTGCACGCGGCCCGCATGGCGGCCGGCCTCGGCGCCGACGTCACCATCATCGACCGTTCCATCCCACGCCTGCGCCAGCTCGACGATCTTTTCGCCGGTCGGGTCCACACCCGTTACTCCACCGTCGAGGCGCTCGAGGAAGAATGCTTCTCGGCCGACATCGTCGTCGGCGCCGTGCTGATCCCGGGCGCAGCCGCGCCGAAGCTGGTCAGCCGCGAAATGCTGTCGGGCATGAAGAAGGGCTCGGTGCTGGTCGACGTCGCCATCGACCAGGGCGGCTGCTTCGAAACCTCTCATGCCACCACCCACGCCGAGCCGACCTACGAGGTTGACGGCGTCATCCACTATTGCGTCGCCAACATGCCGGGTGCCGTGCCGGTCACCTCGGCGCATGCGCTGAACAACGCGACGCTGCATTATGGCCTGCAACTCGCCGACAAGGGTCTGAAGGCTCTGGTCGACGACCACCACTTGCGCAACGGCCTCAATGTCCACAAGGGCAAGATCACCAACCGCGCGGTCGCCGAGGCGCTCGGCTACGAACTGGTCGAGCCGAAAGCAGTGCTCGCGGCCTGATACACCCAGAAAAAGTCAACCTACACTCTTGCCCGCCGGTTCGCTCCGGCGGGCTTTTTTGCTTTGGTAATGACGCGCCGATCCGCTTTCTTGAGGCCGCCTCGAAGCGTGTGCCGTAAGGGCACTTTGCCTCCCATTGTTGCATTTTTGTCATACCTGTCTTGGCCGACTCCCTGCTAGGAACACCTTGGGCTTATTGATTAGGGGTACGGCTATGTTTATTCGCGTTTCAGCGAAATCTATTCTTCTTGGTGCAGTGTCGGCGGTGGCAATTATGTCGGCCGCGCACGCGGCTGATGTCGTGCAGCCGGTCGAGACCTCCGGTTTCAACTGGAGCGGCGTTTATGTTGGCATCGGCGGCGGATTCGGCGCCAGCGTGCACAAGTTCAGCGTGGCTCCAATTGTCGATTTCAACGGCATCGGTGGTAACGGCGTCTTCGGCGAACTGACCGCCGGCTATGACTATATGGTCAACGAACGCTTCCTGCTCGGCGGCTTCATCGACGCAAATATCGGCAATATCGGTCCGTCAATCAGCGCTCCGGGCGCCGACATCGATCTCACGAATTCATATGGTTTTGACGTTGGCCTGCGCGCTGGCTATCTTTTAAATCCCAGCACGCTCGGCTACGTGCTCGGCGGGTATAGCTGGCAGCATTTCAAGCTTGATGGATCGGGCTTTGCCGACATTGATTTCACGCAAAACCGTAGCGGTTATGTACTCGGCGTCGGCATGGAAACCGTGCTGCGTGGCAACTGGACCTTGAAAACCGAATATCGCTACGCTGATTACGGCGACAAGTCGGTTCTCGATTTCGGAGGCGCGTCCTTGAACGTGCAGCCTTCGACGCACACCTTCCACATCGCCGCCAACTATCGTTTCGGTGCCCAGAACGGTGGCGGCGCCTCGTTTGAAGGCCCAACCTACAACTGGACAGGCTTCTATGTCGGCGGCGCACTCGGAGCGGGCACGATGGTGCATGATCTGACGCTCCTTGGTGCCCTCGAGTTGAACGGCATCGGCGGCGAAGGTGTGTTTGGCGAGGCTAGCGTTGGTTATGATCACGATTTCGGTAGCTGGGTGGCAGGTGTCCAGTTTGACGGCCGTTACTCGGGCATCAGATCCAAGCTCGACATTTTTGGCACAACGGTCAAAGGTGACGCCGACTACGGCTTCGATGCGCTCGCTCGGGTTGGAGCCAAGGTCAACGACGCAACTCTCGCCTATGTGATCGGCGGCTACAGTTGGCAGCACTTCAATCTGCATGCCTCTGTACCCGGAGGCCCGAGCGGCGATATCTACGACTGGGGTTCCAGCGGCTTCTCGATAGGCGGCGGTCTGGAAACAGCCGTTTCCAACAACATGACCGTCGGCCTCGAATACCGATATTCGCAATATGAGAAGGAAGATTTCGGCTCGGGCGGCTTCCTCGAGGACACCCCGTCGTTCCAGACGGTGCGTATCGGCGCGAAGTACAAGTTCAACTAAGCCCTCCAGGCAAACAATCGAAACCCGTCGGCCATGCTGGCGGGTTTTTTTTCTTGCGCGAAGAAGACTTGGGGCTGAACGCTGGCAACAAAAAAGCGGAGCCAAAGCCCCGCTTCCTCGATATCGAGATTTGCCGCCGGTTCATCCGCGGTCGACCAATCAATCGATACTGGCTTTCTACAGAAACAATGCGACGGGAGTACGACAGCTTCGTCAGACGCGCTCGATCCGGCATTGGTAGCAATTGTTGCGCGCCGAGCGGACATGCACATAGGCAATGTCTTCGCGCTTGAACAAGGTCTCGGCTCGCGCGGCGATTGCCTCGGTCGGGATGACGCCACCGCTGCCATAGACGATGCGGTCATCGCTGCCATAGCCGCGCACGATATATTCCGGACTCTCGAGGATCTCCGGTGGCTCCCTTGTGCCGACGGCACGCTGGCATTCCTTGGCGTGCAGGAAGATCGGTCCTGTTTCGGCATAGGGCTGAAGGTTCGGAAATGGCCGATAGGCGAGGATGAGATAGACATCGCCGGCAGCGATATTGCTCAGACAATGACGGCATGGCACGCCGTCACCGTCGGAGATTTTCCGCTCGGGCGTGTGGCCATAGGCATCGGGGCCGCCGCGCTGCAGGGCTCTTACATCGTCGGTCGGCAGAGCTGTGAACTGAATGGTCATGGCAAGATCTCCGGTGCTGTCGACCGGAAATTATGCGCTCGCGGCAGCGCTTCCCACCCGATTCCCGCCAACCGTCCGGTGACCGATCCGGTGTCGCGTATCGGTCCCCGTCCAGCACCGGCACGGACCGCCGGGATCATCGAGCAGATGAACGAAGTCGGCTAATAACTTCGAAAATCATCTGATGAAATCGTCGAAGCGGCGCAGCGTCACCCTGCGATTCTGCCAGTTTTCGTTCTGCGTCGGCACGAGCAGGAACTCCTCGCCATAGCCGACGGTTTCCAATGCATGGCCGGGCACGCCGAATTCGCGCACCAGCGTACGCTTCAGCGAGGCAGCGCGCTGTTCCGACAGGACCTGGTTCGACTGGAAGGAACCGACCGCATCGGTATGCCCCTCGATGAGCACACGCGCACCTGGATCGCGGCGCAGGATGCGCCGCAGCGCATCGGCGATGTTCTCGATCTTGTCATACTGCGAGGTGGAAATGGCAGCTGAGCCAAAGGCGAAATTGATCGACTGGATATCGATCGAGCGCGCCATGCGGCGCAGATCCGGCCGGCGCTTGAATTCGCGGATGGTGACGCGCTCGTTCGGCCGCAGCTTGACCCGAGGGGCCGCCTCGAGCTTCCGCTCGATCGTCGCGGCCGAGGGCGTCGTCGCCTGGGCGGCGGCAAGGCTCGGCATGGCAATGGCCGCGATCAGCGCGGCGGCGAGAGTGCGTCGGGTCAGCATGTCTTTTCTCCTTCGGCCTCGGCCGCATTTGACAATGCGGGCAAGATGCCAAAGCCAGGCTGAAGCGCCGATGAACGGAAGGTTCAGGTTTGCGGCTGGAGTTACGGCCGCATGACGCTGGCCGAACGCTCGGCGAATGGCAGCGGGTGCACGACTTCCTTCTTCTGCGCCACCGGCTTGAAACCGAGCTTCTGATAGAGCGGCAGGGCTGCGGGGTGGTCGAGCGTACAGGTCTGCACCGTCACCCGTTTCGGCCCATGCGACCATGCCGCGGCGATCGCCGAGCCAAGGAACCAGCGGCCGATGCCTTGCCCGGTGGCGTGTTCCATCATGCCGAAATAGGCGAGTTCGACTTCCTCGGGCAGATGCGGCTTGAGATCAAAGAAGCCCGCCGGCGAACCGTCGAGATAGAGCACCCTGATGTCGCGATCCTCGCGGTGGATTCCGGCGGACAGTTCATCGTCGTTCAGCCTCAGAACATTCACCCAGTGCCATTTGCGCCCCACCCGGTCCATCAGGTAGCGGTAGAAATGCAGGGGAATGTCCCTGGTCTTCAGCAGTGCGACCTGGCGATTGTAGGGCACCGGCGGCGAGACGGCCGGCGGGGCATGCATCTCCAGAAAAGTCACTGTGACTTCAATGTCCTGCAGCACGCCATTTTCCATCGTCGTCATTCCTTGCCGGCCGCCGCTGGGCCGGTCGTCGCTGGGCCGGTCACGACAGGGGTATCGGAGAGCCCGCCCCATTCGGTCCATGAACCGTCATAAAGCCTGTTTTCAGTGTGGCCAAGCGTCTCCAGCGCCAGCGTGACCACCGCGGCTGTGACACCGGAGCCGCAGGATGTGACCACGGGTCTGGACAGATCTATACCGGCGTCCTCTATCACCTTGCGCAAACGGTCCTTCGGCAGCAGCCTGCCGTTTTCGGAAAGCGCCGAATAGGGAATGTTGCGGGCGCCTGGCATGTGGCCGGAGCGGATGCCTGCGCGGGGCTCGGGCTCGGCACCGGTAAAGCGCCCTGCCCCACGCGCGTCGGCAATCTGACTTTCACCGGTATCGACGATCCGGCGCATGTCGGCCAGGCCGACGACGCGCGCGGCATCGAAATCGGCATGGAACACGCTCGGCGCGATCTTGGTCGGCTCGGCCGTGACCGGGCGGCCGGCCGCCTTCCAGCCGTCGAAACCGCCGTCCAGAACATAGGTCTGGAAGACGCCCATGACGCGGAACATCCACCATGCCCGGGGCGCCGAGAAAAAGCCCGGCCCATCATAGACGACGATGGTGTCATCGGCCGAAACGCCCATCGCGCCGACATATTGGGCGAAATGCCGCGGCGATGCGAGCGTATGCGGCAGAGCGGCGTCGGAATCCGAAACGGCATCCTGATCCAGGAACCGGGCGCCCGGGATATGGGCCGCATCATATTCGGCGCGCGCATCGCGCTTTTGCGCAGGCAGGTACCAGGAGGCGTCAATGATCGTCAGCCCCGGCTGGCTTAGGCGCTGCTGCAACCAGTCCGCATCGACCGTGAAAGGACTGTCTTCGGCCATTTTTCCTCCTGCCGCCTTCTGACGGTGTGTGTCTGTTCAGTTCGCCGGCATCGGACCGAAGCGAATGCGAAAGCGCCTGTTCTCCCGGCCCTTCTTCTCGATCTTGCCGATGTGAATTTCGCCGATTTCGCCAGTGCTCTTCACATGCGTGCCGCCGCAGGGCTGGCTGTCTACCGCGCCATTCTCGCCGATGCAGACCAGGCGGATCTTGCCCGTGCCGACCGGCGGTCGAACATTCTTGGATTTGACCAGGCCAGGATTGGCGGCCAATTCCTCGTCGCTGATCAGCCTGGTGAAGATGGGATGATCCGCCCGCACCAGGTCCATCATGCCGGCAGTCGCCTCTTCCCTGGTGAAGCTGGCGTCCGGAATGTCGAAATCGACGCGGCTGTCGTCCTCGGAGACCGACGCACCGGTGATCGGGAACGGACAGACGACGGTAAGCAGGTGGCAAGCCGCGTGCATGCGCATCAGCAGGTGCCGGCGCTCCCAGTCGATGGTGAGCTTCACCGTTTCGCCGACCACCGGCATCGCCTGCTCCGCCGCCGGCACATGGATGATCTCGTCCTTGGTCTCGCCGGTGATCGTGGCGGCA
This sequence comes from Mesorhizobium sp. ES1-6, assembly GCF_020164775.1. NCBI lineage: Bacteria > Pseudomonadati > Pseudomonadota > Alphaproteobacteria > Hyphomicrobiales > Phyllobacteriaceae > Mesorhizobium > Mesorhizobium sp. ES1-6. The sequence goes on along the minus strand of NZ_JAIUGU010000001.1, from coordinate 347,052 downwards.
ATTGCGATGCGGCTGCCGTCAGTGCGTTCGAGATGGCCGGTGTCGCCCGGCTGGCCACCAGAAGTGGCATAAAAGATTGTCCGGTCGAGGATGATGCCGCCGCGCTCGTTGATGGCGACGACCGTTGCGTCAGCCGTCTTGAGATAGGCGTCGTCGCGAAACAGCGCTTCGGTCCTGTGCGCCATCACGCGACCTTTTCGAACGGCACCGAGATCTTGCTTTTGAGCTCCATCCAGCTTGGCACAGGCAGGTTTTTCTCCCGCAGGAATTCCGGATTGAACAATTTAGACTGGTAGCGCGTGCCGTAGTCGCAAAGGATGGTCACGATGGTGTGGCCCGGGCCCAATTCCCTGGCCAGCCGCATCGCGCCGGCAATGTTGATGCCAGTCGAGCCGCCGACGCAGAGCCCCTCTTCCTGGATGAGATCGAAGATGATCGGCAGCGCTTCCTCGTCCGGGATCTGGTAGGAGAACTCCGGCGTGAACCCGTCGAGATTGGCGGTGATGCGGCCCTGGCCGATACCTTCGGTGATCGAGTTGCCATCGGATTTCAGTTCACCGCTGGTGTAGAAGCTGTAGAGCGCGGCTCCCAGCGGATCAGCCAGCGCGATTTTCACGTCCTTGCTCTTGGCTTTCAACCCGAACGCGACACCGGCCAGCGTTCCGCCCGAACCCACCGCCGAAACAAAGCCGTCGACCTTGCCGCCGGTCTGGGTCCAGATTTCCTGCGCCGTGGTGCGGATATGGCCATCGCGGTTGGCGACATTGTCGAACTGATTGGCCCAGATGGCGCCATTCGCCTCGGATCCGGCCATCTGCTCGGCCAGCCGCCCCGATAGCTTCACGTAATTGTTGGGGTTCTTGTAGGGCACGGCCGGCACTTCGATCAGCTCGGCGCCGAGCAGCCGGATCACGTCCTTCTTTTCCTGGCTTTGCGTATCCGGGATGACGATGACGGTGCGGTATCCGAGCGCCTTGGCGACGAGCGTCAGCCCGATGCCGGTGTTGCCGGCCGTGCCCTCGACGATGACACCGCCCGGCTTCAGCAGGCCGCGTTGTTCGGCGTCGCGGATGATGAACAGTCCGGCGCGATCCTTGACCGACTGTCCCGGATTCATGAACTCGGCCTTGCCCAGGATCTCGCAGCCGGTTGCTTCGGAAGCTTTGTTGAGGCGGATCAGAGGCGTGTTGCCGATCGCGTCGATCACAGAACGGGGCATTCAGGATTCCTTGTGTACGTGCGCCGAAACCCTAGAAACCCAACGCTGCGGTTTCAAGGCAAGAATTCGTCTGGTCCAGTCGCATTTCCGGCCTTGCGAGTGCCGACCTTGTCGCGACCTGGCTCGATATCACACAGTTCATTTGCACCTGTGGTGGAAAAGCACTCTTTTCATTCGATTTCTTCGCCGTTAGAGCAAAGCACCAACAAGTCGACAGGGCGCAGCATGACACTCTATCGGGCCGATCCGAAACACGGCGTCGCCTGGGTCACGGGCGGCAGCAGCGGCATTGGCCGTTCGCTGGCCAGGGATCTGGCGTCACAGGGCTATGCGGTGGCGGTGACCGCGCTGGACGACGATCCGATCGACACGCTCATCGTCGAGACAGCGCAGATGCCGGGCAAGGTCGTGGCTTTTCCCTGCGACGTCACCGACGAGCCGCGCATGGCAAGAACCGTGGCGGCGATCGAGAAGGACCTCGGGCCGATCGTGCTCGCCATCTTCAATGCCGGAAATTACATCTCGACACCCGGAGAGTCACTCGTCGTCAGCGACTTCCGCCGCACCTTCGAGGTCAACTATTTCGGCATCATCAATGGGCTGGTGCCTCTCGTCGAGCACATGCGGGTGCGTGCACGCGGCCATGTCGTTCTGGTCGGCTCGGTGACCGCCTATTTCGGCTGGCCAACAACGGCCGCCTATGGCGGCACCAAGGCGGCCATCAACATCCTGGCCGAGTCGCTGAAATATGATTTCGACAAGATGAACATCCGCGTTCAGGTGATTAACCCCGGGTTTGTCGACACGCCATTGACCGAAAAGAACATGCTGCCGATGCCGGGTCTGATGCCGGTCGGCCGCGCGACCCGCCGCATGGTGCGAGGCATCAAATCCGGCGGCTTCGAAGTGACCTTCCCGTACCGGACGAGCTGGCCGCTGAAATTTCTTGGCCTGCTGCCAAGGCCTGTATCCCGATGGGTAATCAGCCTGACGACCAGCTGGAAGGCACGGCCACTGCATTACGATCGCAAAACGCCCAACGAGTAGATCCCCACAGGATTGGTGGCTTGGCCGCCCGAGCGGCCGTTGCCTGTTCACGGCGACCACCATAGTTTGAATGTTGTTGTGTGGAGTCTGCGATGGGGCGACGGATCGTGCTTGCTGTGCTGGGCCTTGCCGCCATCCTTGCACTGGCCTTCGTATTGGGCCCACGCGTTCCCGTCGACACCACGATCCGTTTCGATCCTTCCGCCATCGGCGACGACCCGCAGGCCTATGTGGCCAAGGCGGAAGCCGCCATACCGGGCATCCGCGACGGGCTGGAGAAGGAAATCGTCTGGGCCAACCCGATGGTGCACGCCAAGACACCGCTGTCGATCGTCTACATCCACGGCTTTTCAGCATCGAAGGGCGAACTCCGCCCCTTGCCCGACGATGTGGCCGACCAGCTCGACGCCAACCTGTTCTACACCCGCCTCACCGGTCACGGACAGGACGGCGAAGCCATGAGGCAAGGCAGCGTCAATGCCTGGATCAACGACTATGAGGAGGCGCTCGCCATCGGCCGGGCAATCGGTGACAAGGTGATCGTCATCTCGACGTCGACCGGCGGCTCACTGGCGGCCTGGGCGGCAACGCAGTCCGGAGCATCCGAGGGTGTGGCGGCCATTGCATTCATCTCGCCCAATTTCGGCGTAAAAGCATCCGGCGCCGAGATTCTGACCATGCCCTGGGGCAAGCAGATCGCCGAATTCGTCGCCGGCAAGGAACGCAGCTTCGCGCCGCGCAATGCGCTGCATGAGAAATTCTGGACCACCAGATATCCGATCGCCGCGACGATGCCGATGCAGGCCCTGACCGAGCTTGCCTATGGCGCGCCGGTGGAGAAGGCGACCATCCCGGCTTTATTCATTTTCTCGGATTTGGACAGAGTGGTGCGACCCGACCGCACCCGCGAAATCGCCGCGCGCTGGGGTGGTGCGCATGAGCTGGTACCCATCGAAAGCACTGGCGATCCCGACAATCATGTCCTTGCCGGCGACGCGCTGTCGCCATCGACCACGGCCTTCCTGGCGCAACGGATTGCCGTCTGGGCCGAAGCCGTGGCGAAGTGAGGTTCTGAAATAAAACGGGCGGCTGAAGCAATGCCTCAGCCGCCCTTTCTCTATTGCTCAGGCAACCAGCCAACCGCCAGGGATTGGCCGACTGCCATAATGGTCAGGCAGCCCGCGCCGCCGGACGCTTGCCGCCGAAGCGGCGCTTGTTGTTGCCCTTGAAAGGCTTCGCACCTTCGGGCTTGCGCTCACCGGCAAAGGCTGGCTTGTCGCCGAAGCGCTTCTTGCCGAAGCCGTTGTTCTGCTTCTTCTCGCCGCCCGGCCGCCTGCCGTCGCGACGGCCATTGCGGTCGTTGCGGTCGTTGGCGGGTTCGAAGCGCTCATTCTTTTCAGCCGGATTGCGCGCCGGATCGGGACTGCCGAGATGGTCGGCAACGATTGGCAGCTTGGTGCGGATGATGCGCTCGACCTGACGAAGCTTGCTGTTTTCCGAAGGATCGCAAAGCGTTATCGCGATGCCATCCTTGCCGTTGCGGCCGGTGCGGCCGATGCGGTGAACATAGCTTTCGGCTTCGTCCGGCAGGTCGAAGTTCACGACATGGCTGATGCCGGGGACGTCGATACCGCGTGCGGCGATGTCGGTCGCGACCAGAATGCGCACCGATCCATCACGGAAATCGTTCAGCGCCTTCTGACGGGCATTCTGCGACTTGTTGCCATGAATGACGGCGGCCTTGAAACCGTCGCGCTCAAGGTCCTTGGTCACCCGGTCGGCACCATGCTTGGTGCGCGAAAAGATGATGACGGACTTCATCGCCGCGTCGGCGAGCATCGTCGACAGCACCTGGCGCTTCTGCTTGGTGCGGGCAAAGACGACGCCCTGAACGATTTCGACGGCCGCGGTGCTTTGCGGCGAGACCTCGACGCGGACCGGGTTCTTCAACAGGCCCTTGGCGAGCTCGGCGATCTCGTCAGGCATGGTGGCCGAGAACAGCGCCGTCTGGCGGTCGGGCGCGGTCGCCTTGGCGATGCGCTTGACGTCGTTGATGAAGCCCATGTCGAGCATGCGGTCGCCCTCGTCCAGCACCAGCCATTTGGTGTCGGACAGGATGAGGTCGCCCTCGCGCACCAGGTCGGTCAAGCGGCCGGGCGTGGCGATGAGGATATCGACGCCTGGGGCAACCTTCTTCACCTGGCTGAAGCGCGAGACGCCGCCCAGCACGAGTGCCGTCGAGACGTGCGCGCCCTTGGCCAGGATCTTGATGGTGTCCTCGATCTGCACCGCGAGTTCGCGGGTCGGCGCCAGGATGAGCGCGCGGGTCGTCTTGGCGCGGCGCTTGGTGCCGAGCGCGATGATCTTCGACAGAATCGGCAGCGCAAAGGCAGCGGTCTTGCCGGAGCCGGTCTGCGCGATGCCGAAAATGTCACGGCCTTCCAGCTGCGGCGGGATCGCCTGCATCTGGATCGGCTTCGGTTCCGCGAAGCCTGCATTGTGGGTGGCCTTGAGCAGCGCACCCGTAATTCCCAGCGCCGCGAAACCGGAGAGTTCCGCGGTATCGTTGCCGGGCAATGTGTTTTCGTTGGTCAAAGTAATCTTCTTTCACGCGGCCTCTGGCCGCAAACGTCGATGGCGGCAGGGCGCAACCTGCCGTCGAAAAATTTGATATGAAACGACAAGGCGGGCGGACGGTAACGTCCACTCGGCTGCGCTGTCGTGCCCGCAGGCGTCATGCCACGGGGCTTTTTCGCCACCTTTGCCGACTTGCCGGAAAGAGGGAAAACAGACGCAACCAGTCTCATTTCGTCGAGAAGGCCGGAATCTCCCGGCCCAAGCGCCTATGGGCTGCATATGGCTGAGTTCGCCCCAGAATGCAAGGGGCGTCATGTTGCGCTGCAGCAAAAACCAGCCAAAAGCCGACGCTTGCGCTCCATGGCTGGCATCATTACCACAAACAAAGCTTCCGACTTTGGGGACCGAGCGATGAAGGACGTGCTGAAGGAACTCGAGCGGCGGCGCGACATTGCCCGCATGGGCGGCGGCCAGGCCCGCATCGATGCGCAGCACAAAAAGGGCAAGCTCACCGCGCGCGAACGCATCGAGGTGTTTCTCGACGAGGCCTCGTTCGAGGAGTTCGACATGTATGTCGAGCACCGCTCGACCGATTTCGGCATGGAGAAGACCAAGATCGCCGGCGATGGCGTCGTCACCGGCTGGGGCACGGTCAATGGCCGTCCGGTCTATCTCTTCGCCAAGGATTTTACCGTCTTCGGCGGCTCATTGTCGGAAGCCCATGCCGAAAAGGTCATCAAGGTGCAGGAGATGGCGCTGCGCAACCGTGCGCCGATCATCGGCCTCTACGATGCCGGCGGGGCGCGCATCCAGGAAGGCGTGGCGGCACTCGGCGGCTATGCCGAGATCTTCCAGCGCAACGTGCTCGCCTCCGGCGTCATCCCGCAGATCTCCGTCATCATGGGCCCTTGTGCCGGCGGTGACGTCTATTCGCCCGCCATGACCGATTTCATCTTCATGGTGCGCGACACCTCCTACATGTTCGTCACCGGGCCGGACGTGGTAAAGACCGTCACCAACGAGACGGTGACCGCAGAGAGCCTCGGCGGCGCTTCCGTCCACACGACGAAATCCTCGATCGCCGACGGCGCCTATGACAATGACGTCGAGGCACTCCTGCAGATGCGCCGGCTGGTCGACCTGCTGCCGGCTTCCAACACATCGGAGATTCCCGAGATCGAATGCTACCAGTCGGTGACCGACCATGACATGTCGCTCGACCGGCTGATCCCCGACAACGCCAACAAACCCTACGACATCAGGGAATTGATCCTGAAGGTCGCCGACGAGGGCGACTTTTTCGAGATCCAGCAGAGCTTTGCCAAAAACATCGTCACCGGCTTCGGGAGGGTCGAAGGTCGCACGGTCGGCTTTGTCGCCAACCAGCCAATGGTGCTTGCGGGCGTGCTCGATTCCGACGCCAGCCGCAAGGCGGCGCGCTTCGTGCGTTTCTGCGACTGTTTTTCGATCCCGCTCGTTACCTTCGTCGATGTTCCCGGCTTCCTGCCCGGCACGGCGCAGGAATATGGTGGATTGATCAAACACGGCGCCAAGCTGCTCTTCGCTTATGCCGAGGCTACGGTGCCGAAGATCACCGTCATCACCCGAAAAGCCTACGGCGGCGCCTATGACGTGATGGCGTCAAAACATCTGCGCGGCGACATGAACTATGCCTGGCCGACGGCGCAGATCGCGGTGATGGGCGCCAGAGGCGCGGTCGAGATCATCTACCGCAAGGATATCGGCGACGCCGAAAAGATCGCAGCCCATACAAAGACCTACGAGGATCGCTTCCTGTCGCCTTTCGTGGCCGCCGAGCGCGGCTATGTCGACGAGGTGATCATGCCGCATTCGACCCGCCGCCGTATCGCCCGGGCGCTTCGCATGCTGCGCAACAAGGACATGCAGAACCCCTGGAAGAAGCACGACAACATTCCGCTGTAATCACCGGCAATCAACAGACTGCGTTTATCAACGGCTGCCGCGAGCAGTAACCAGTTCGAGCAGCACCGGCACCAGCGCCAGCGGCAAATCTTCGGCGATCAGTCCCGGCCCGAATCGACTTCCGGCCTCGGCATGGATCCAGACCGCCGCGCAGGCCGCGTCGAAAGCCGGCATGCCCTGGGCAATCAGTCCGGCCGTGATACCGGACAACACGTCACCTGATCCGGCCGTGGCGAGCCAAGCCGCGCCGTTTGAATTGATCGCCGCCCTGCCATCCGGAGCGGCAATCACCGTATCGGCGCCCTTGTAGACGATGACGGCATTGGCCGCCGCGGCGGCCGCGCGTGCCTTGTCCAGCTTCGAGGAGGCATTGTCGTCGGCGAGGCCGGGAAACAGCCTGGCGAACTCGCCTTCATGCGGTGTCATCACCAGCACGGGCGCGTGCGGCCCGCGGGCGGCTTCGAACAAGACATCTGGCGCCTCCCGAAACGACGTGATCGCGTCGGCGTCGAAGACCAGACCGTCAATTCCGGTGGAGGCGCCCGCCGGCTTGCCCGACGCGAGCAGAGCAAGCGCGAACGCCTGGGTTTTTTCACCGACGCCAAAGCCGGGCCCGAGAACAAAGGCCGACGGCCGGCGCTCCCCGACAAATGCCTCGATGTCGGCCATCTCGTCGGTCCTGCGCAGCATGATCGAGGTCAGGTGCGCTGCGTTGACCTGCATGGCGTTCCCCGGCGACAGAACCGTCACCGCCCCTGCCCCGCTTCGGGCGGCGGCAAGCGCCGACAGCCGTGCCGCGCCCGTGGCGCTCGGCCCGCCGGAAAAGACACCGACATGGCCGCGCTTGTATTTGTGCGCGTCGACGGCCGGCACCGGCAAACCGCGCAACCAGAGTGCCGGTCCGTTCTCGAATGTCCGAGGCTCAAGCTTTGCAATGATGTCATCGCCGATGCCGATATCGGCAAGCACGATCTCGCCGCATCGTTTCCGGCCCGGCAGGAGCAGATGGCCGGGCTTCTTGCGCGCGAAGGTCACGGTGAGGTCGGCTGAAAACGATGTGCCTAGCACCTTGCCGCTGTCACCGGAGATGCCGGAAGGCAGGTCGACCGCGACAACCGGCAAATGCAGTCCGGCGGCCAGATCGGCCGCCCCGGCGGCTTCGCCGGACAGCGGCTTGGACAGCCCTGCCCCGTAAAGCGCATCGACCACGATCGAGCCCGGCTCGGCTTCAAAGCCGACCAGCGGCCGAGGCTTGATCGAACATTCCGCCGCGGCGCGCGCCGCATCGCTTTGCGCCCTCGGCGCACCTGATGCCCAGATCGTCGTCGCAACGCCGCCGCCTGCCAGGATGCGGGCGACGACATAGCCGTCGCCGCCATTGTTGCCAGGCCCGCAAAGCACATGGACATGGGCCGCTTGGGGATAGCGGACGAAAACCTCGGCCGCGACCGCTTCGCCTGCTCTGCGCATCAACCCAATGCCGTCGGTTGGACCGGCGGCAATCGTCAGCCGGTCCGCCTCGCCCATCTCGGCGGAAGTGAGAAGTTCGTCGCTCATGGATTGCCGATCCGCATTCGATCAAGCATTGTCCAGTTTTCGAGCCGAAGCAAACAAAGAGGGAGGTCTTGCCAGCTGCGCTACATTGCCGGGCGAGCATTCGAGGCGCGAAACCGCACAAAAAATGGGCTGACTGCCTAATTTTCGTGCGGATCCAAGTGAGGAACTGCGCGGGCTTCTGCAGTCCATGGCGCTTCCGGTGCAGCGAATGACGCGAAATCGCATGCCGGCGCGGCTTGGCTTCGAAATCATATGAGACCGCTTCAAATCCCCCTATCTGGCACAGTTCGTGCTTGATGGAGGCGCAAGCGGGGGCTCACAACCCGTTTTTTTGGCAGTGGAGGCCACTTTTTACATGAAAAAGATCGAAGCGATCATCAAGCCATTCAAGCTGGACGAAGTGAAGGAAGCGCTTCAGGAGGCCGGACTGCAAGGCATTACCGTGACCGAGGCCAAAGGCTTCGGCCGCCAGAAGGGCCACACCGAGCTCTACCGCGGCGCCGAATATGTCGTCGACTTCCTGCCCAAGGTGAAGATCGAGGTCGTGCTCGGCGACGATGCCGTGGAAGGCGCGATCGAGGCCATCCGCAAGGCGGCCCAGACCGGCCGCATCGGCGACGGCAAGATCTTCGTCTCCAACATCGAGGAAGTCGTGCGCATCCGGACCGGTGAAACCGGAATGGACGCGGTTTGACGGCCATCCTCTAAGAAACGTCATCATCAAAAAACGTCAGCACACAGGGATAAATGACATGACGACAGCCAAAGACATCATGAAGCAGATTAAGGACAACGACGTGAAATTCGTCGACCTGCGCTTCACCGACCCGAAGGGCAAACTGCAGCACGTCACGATGGATGTCGTCGAGGTCGAGGAAGACATGTTCGCCGATGGCGTCATGTTCGACGGCTCCTCGATCGCCGGCTGGAAGGCAATCAACGAGTCCGACATGGTGTTGATGCCCGATCCCGACACGGTCCACATGGACCCGTTCTTCGCGCAGTCGACGATGGTCATCCTGTGCGACATCCTCGATCCGGTCTCGGGTGAATCCTACAACCGCGATCCGCGCGGCACGGCCAAGAAGGCGGAGGCCTATATGAAGGCGGAAGGCATCGGCGACACCATCTATGTCGGGCCGGAAGCCGAGTTTTTCGTGTTCGACGACGTCAAGTACAAGGCCGATCCCTACAACACCGGCTTCAAGCTCGATTCGACCGAACTGCCGTCGAATGACGACACCGACTACGAGACGGGCAACCTTGGCCATCGCCCCCGCGTCAAAGGCGGCTATTTCCCGGTGCCGCCAATCGATTCGGCGCAGGACATGCGTTCCGAAATGTTGACCGTGCTGGCTGAAATGGGCGTGCGCGTCGAAAAGCACCATCACGAGGTGGCCGCCGCCCAGCACGAGCTCGGCATCAAGTTCGACGCGCTGGTCCGCAACGCCGACAAGATGCTGATCTACAAATATGTCGTGCACCAGGTCGCCAACGCCTATGGCAAGACGGCCACCTTCATGCCGAAGCCGATCTTCGGCGACAACGGTTCGGGCATGCATGTCCACATGTCGATCTGGAAGGGTGGCAAGCCGACCTTCGCCGGCAATGAATATGCCGGCCTGTCGGAGAACTGCCTGTTCTTCATCGGCGGCGTCATCAAGCACGCCAAGGCTATCAACGCCTTCACCAACCCGCTGACCAACTCCTACAAGCGCCTGGTGCCCGGCTATGAAGCGCCGGTGCTGCTCGCCTATTCGGCACGTAACCGCTCGGCCTCCTGCCGCATCCCCTTCGGCAGTTCGCCGAAGGCCAAGCGCGTCGAGGTCCGCTTCCCCGATCCGGGCGCGAACCCCTACCTGGCCTTTTCCGCGTTGCTGATGGCCGGCCTCGACGGCATCAAGAACAAGATCCATCCGGGACAGCCGATGGACAAGGATCTCTACGACCTGCCGCCGAAGGAACTGAAGAAGATCCCGACCGTCTGTGGCTCGCTGCGTGAAGCTCTGCAAAGCCTCGACAAGGATCGCGGCTTCCTGAAGGCCGGCGGCGTCTTCGACGACGACCAGATCGACAGCTATATCGAACTGAAAATGGCGGAAGTGATGCGCTTCGAAATGACCCCGCATCCGGTCGAATACGACATGTACTATTCGGTGTAAGAGCCACTGGGATAGCGTCACAGAGCCCTTGAGGGATTACCCCCTTCAAGGGCTTTTTGCTGTCCTCGACGCTCCCGAGGAGCGTGGCGACATCGTTGCTTTTCAAGGATTGTTTGGCCGTGCCGGCACGCGGCCATTGGCGGAAGCCGAAATTCAGGGTCGCGACAGGTTGTTGCGGGCCATTGGCGGATCGCTCCAAAGCGCAATCGGTCGCCAGGAGCGAGCGGCACACTGCCTCAGGCTGCAATGCCCGCTCGTCCGGCGCCCCCGCCAATGCCGTCGTTCACGAAACCCCCGCCCCGTTCGAACAGCATTGCTTGGCGTAACCCCATGGCCACGAATACGCATGCCGCGACATGATATGTCAACGCACCGGAGGAACCGCAGAAATCGGCGATTTCCTTGTATGAACAGTGGCTTATAAAAGGGTTTGTTGGTGTACGGATGAGCCGGAAACAGGCAGTTTTCCGGGCTTTTTCACCATATCCAGAAACGCAATCCATTGATACGGCCGCGGTATGCCGGCCAAAAGTCCCTTCATTTGCTGAAGCTGGCTCGACCTTTTCAGCCTGACTTTTTTTGGGTGTATTCAAGTCGCTGCCGTTCGATCGGCTTTGACAGACCTTCGGTGCCTTTTCCGCCCACTCGCTGTCAAAGTGGCATCTCCGAAGCGAGTCTGTCCGCATGAGTGAGCGCGAGGGTATCGGTCAGCCCGGCAGCGAGCGGCGCCTATCGGCGACGAGGGCCGGCTCTTGCATCGGCATCGTCGCCACCGACGCACCACTTTTGCTTCGCCGGACGAGAGAGATGCCACCACTCGCAATATAACGAAAAAAGCCCCGACGCGGAGCGCCAAGGCTTTTTTCTGTACGGCAAGGACCTTGCGGTCCACCCGAGATATAGGTCAGGCAGCAGCCGAAACAGCCGCTGTCGAAACTTCCGATATCGTCTTCAGGATCTGCGAAGCGATCTGGTAGGGGTCGCCTTGCGAGTTCGGACGACGGTCTTCCAGATAGCCCTTGTAGTCGTTCTTGACGAAGGAGTGCGGCACGCGGATCGAAGCGCCGCGGTCCGCGATGCCGTAGCTGAACTTGTTCCACGGCGCGGTCTCGTGCTTGCCGGTCAGACGCTTGTCGTTATCGGGACCGTAGACGGCGATGTGGTCCATCAGGTTCTTGTCGAACTGCGCCATCAGCGATTCGAAATACGCCTTGCCGCCGACTTCGCGCATATAGGCGGTCGAGAAATTGGCATGCATGCCCGAACCGTTCCAATCGGTATCGCCGAGCGGCTTGCAATGGAACTCGATATCGATGCGGTATTTTTCGGTGAGACGCAGAAGCAGGTAGCGAGCAATCCACATCTGGTCGGCGGCTTTCTTGGAGCCTTTGCCAAAGATCTGGAATTCCCACTGGCCCTTGGCCACTTCGGCGTTGATGCCTTCATGGTTGATCCCGGCGGCGAGGCAGAGGTCGAGATGATCCTCGACGATCTGGCGCGCGACATCGCCAACGTTCTTGTAGCCGACGCCGGTGTAGTACGGACCCTGCGGGGCGGGATAACCGCTCTCCGGGAAGCCGAGCGGGCGGCCGTCCTTGTAGAAGAAATACTCCTGCTCGAAGCCGAACCAGGCACCCTCGTCGTCAAGAATAGTGGCGCGCTTGTTCGATGCGTGCGGCGTCACGCCGTCAGGCATCATGACTTCGCACATGACCAGCACGCCGTTGGTGCGGGTCGGATCCGGATAAACCGCGACCGGCTTCAGCACGCAGTCGGAGCTGTGGCCCTCGGCCTGCATCGTGGAGGAGCCATCGAAGCCCCAAAGCGGTAACTCCTCGAGCGTCGGGAATTCGGCGAACTCCTTGACCTGCGTCTTGCCGCGCAGATTGGGGACCGGGGTGTATCCATCGAGCCAGATATACTCGAGCTTGTATTTCGTCATTCTAGCCTCTCGTTGCTTGTTCACCGAACACCAGACGGCGTCGACACGGGTCCGCCGTCGGCAGCCGGCGCTGCCAATCGATAAAATGCAATTCGTATGCCATTCCGGTGTCGGCCGGTGCGGCAAAATGGCAGGAAGATGGGGGCGGATTTGTTGAGCCGCCTCATCAATGGGTCAAGATCAGTCAAACATCAATTGTGCATATATATTAGGCAGATAATGATCTTTCCGTAGGCATATTGCCTAAAGGAATCGCAAGACCTATGTTGTGAAGAGACTGAATCGACAAGCTCCCGAAGAAGAAAGGAGAGCGCCCATGGAAGTCGCCCCTTCCCGTCCGTCGGCAACAATCCTGATGTTCCCGCTGGCAGCGCGCAGGCCTGCCTTAAATTTAGGCGCCAAGGCCAAATTCGCGGCAGAGCTTGCCGCGCTTCGCGGCGAGCACGCCGATTCCGATGGCTGGTACCACGAAGCCGCCGTCGAGGAAGAGAATTCGCAGCGGAAGAGCTGAAGCCCTTCAGCATCGAGTTTGCATGAAAAAGCCCGGCGCGATCGCTCGCGCCGGGCTTTTTATTCATATCGGCGATCGACTACTCCTTGGTCCGCAGATCGGTCCCAAGCGTATCCTTGACGAAGATCATGCCGATGATCAGCGTCATCGCGGCGATGACCACCGGGTACCAGAGGCCATAGTAGATATCGCCCTTGTAGGCGCTGAACGCGAACACGATCGCGGGCAGCAGTCCGCCGAACCAGCCATTGCCGATGTGATAGGGCAGCGACATGCCGCTGTAGCGGATGCGGGTCGGAAACATCTCGACCAGGATCGCCGCGATCGGTCCGTAGACCATGGTCACGTAGAGGACCAGGATGAACAGGATGCCGATGACCTTTGCCCAGTTGACTTGTGCGGGATCGGCAAACATCGCGAACGTACCCGCTGCCGGAATGGAGTAGACGGTCACCTCAGGGGCGCCGGCCGCCTCATCCTTGGTCAGCACCTTGTCCTTGATCGCCTGCTCGACCGGAACCGTTGCCTTCTCGCCGCCACGGATGGCCGCGGTATCGAGCTTCAGTTCCGGATTGGCGGCGACGAAGGCGTCGAGCTTCTGGTCGGCGACCTTGGCGGCAGCGCGCTTCAGCGGATAACCGCCGTCCTGAAGAGCCATGTTGACCGACTTCTTGAAGGCGGTGTCGCTTGCAGCCTTCTTGTCGCCAGCGGCCGCCGCGTCATAGGACGTCACGGTCTCGTTGCCGATCTTGACGGTTGCCGCCGTGCCGGCCGCCGCTGTCGAAACGATATCGTAAGGCACCGAGTTCTTGGAGAGGAAGTCGGTTGCGATATCGCAGGACGTCACGGGTACGCGTGTTCCGGTCGGATTGAACTGGAAGTTGCAGTCTCCAGGGGCCGCGGTCACCGTGGCGCGCGTGTTCTGTTGCGCGGTGGCGAGAGCCGGGTTGGCGGCCCAGGTCAGTGCCTTGAACAGCGGGAAGGTGGTGACGACCGCCAGCGCAAGGCCGGCCATGATGATCGGCTTGCGGCCGATCTTGTCGGACAGCCAGCCGAAAAAGACGAAGAAGCCCGTGCCGAGCGCGAGCGCAATGGCGATCATGATGTTGACCGACTGCGCATCGACCTTGAGCACATTGGCCAGGAAGAACAGCGCGTAGAACTGGCCGTTGTACCAGACGACGGCCTGGCCGGCGGTCAGGCCGAACAGCGCGAGGATCGCGATCTTGGCATTTTTCCACTGGCCGAAGGCTTCAGACAGCGGCGCCTTGGAACTCTTGCCCTCCTCCTTCATGCGCAGGAAGGTCGGCGATTCCGAGAGCGACAGACGGATCCAGACCGAAATCGCGAGCAATACGGCTGAAACGATGAAGGGAATGCGCCAGCCCCAGGCCGCGAAAGCCTCCTTGCTCAAGGAGTTCTGCACGATCAGGATGACGATCAGCGACAGGAAAAGGCCGAGCGTCGCGGTCGTCTGGATCCATGACGTGTAGAAACCGCGCCGATCGTCGGGCGCATGTTCGGCGACATAGGTCGCGGCACCGCCATATTCACCACCAAGCGCCAGGCCCTGCAGCATGCGCAGCGCGATCAGCAGGATGGGCGCCGCGATACCCCACGTCTCGGAACCGGGAAGCAGGCCGACCAGAAAGGTCGAAAGGCCCATGATCATGATGGTCATTAGAAACGTGTATTTGCGGCCGACTAGATCGCCGATGCGGCCGAACACCAGCGCGCCGAAGGGACGCACGATGAAGCCGGCGGCGAAAACCAGCAGCGTGAAGATGTAGCGGGTACTTTCGGGAAACGAGTTGAAGAATGTCGTGCCGATCGCGGCCGCCAGCGCGCCGTAGAGATAGAAATCGTACCATTCGAAAACCGCGCCCAGCGAGGAAGCGAAGATGACTTTCTTCTCTTCCCGCGTCATGCCGCGGCTCGTTCCGCCGGCGGTCGATGCCATTGCCATTGAGTTATCCTCCCGTGAGACCCAGTCCTCGATGCTGTGCGCCAGCGTCCGCGTTCTCCTCCGAACGCGGACTCACAAAACGCAGCCAACACAGGAAAAATGGCAGAAAGCGCCGGGGAAAGGCACCGCGACGATGGGATTATGACTTTCGTATTAGGTGCAGTGCGAAGGCGGGCGTCGCGCTCAGGCCCGCAGCGCTTCAAGCAGACTGACGGCGGCCATCATGTCGCGTTTGCGGGTGGCGCGGCGCGCGACGGCTTCGGCGTCCTGTCCCCACTGCGCGATCTGCCAATCCTCGTCGACATGGCCGGCGGCCCAGGCCTCCTCGCCGTCGAGCGCGCCGAAATCGACGGCGAGCGCCAGCAGTGCGGAGCCGGTCAGCGATGTCATGACATGAATGGCGGCCAGGCGCAGCGGCTCGGCGCGCTGCGCCAGATGGCTGCCCAGCACGGCAATGGTTTCGCGCGGCTGCTCGACATGGATGATACCCTCGGCAAGGTTGAAGCGAGCCCCAAGCGAGGCGCGGGCCCAGTCGATGACGGGATCCCACTGCTCGTTCTGCCGCTCGACCAGCCCTTGGGGGGCGTCGGCGCGATAGCAGAGCATATCCGACGAGGCAAAGCGCAGTACGTCTTCCAGCACGGCCTGCGGGTCGGTTGCTACTCCGTCGATGGCGGTGTTGACCAGCCGCATCACCGGCATCGTCATCGGATTGATCGTCTCGCCCTGCTGCGCGAACTCATCGGCGACCAGCGCCGCGGCCGCCTCGGTCGGCAGTGCCAGCAGTGCCTTGCCCGGGGTGCGCACAGGCTTACCGTCGAGATGGACGGCAAAACCACCTTCCACCGGCGTGACCGACACCTCCTTGTAGAAGCGCTTGGGAAGCGGCGTCTTCATCTGGATCTGGGCGCGACGCACCGGATCCGGGTCGGAGAGATATTTGCCCGTTTCGAGGTCGTTGAGGATATCGCGCATAAAAATCTCTTTCAAACCGGCGTCAGCTTGCGCGCCGGCCGGTTGACGATGATCAGGCCCGCCGCAATCAACCCAAGTGCCAGGAAAATGCGAATGGTCAGCGGCTCGTTCAAGATGATCGCCCCGCACAAAACACCGAAAACCGGCGACAGGAAGGTGAAACTGGACAAGCCGGAGGCGGGATAGCGGCGCAGCAGCCAGAACCACAGTACGTAGGTGAAAGCGACGATGTAGATCGCCTGGAAAAGCAGCGCCAGTGTCGGCAGCAAGGAGGGATCGCGGACCGGCGGACCGGCGAGAGGCAGCACCAGCACGCCAACGATCGCCGCGCCGGCGAGTTGATAGAGCAGCAGCTTCTCCGCACTTGCCTCAACCAGTTTCGAGCGCTTGATGAGGATATTTGTCAGGGCCCAGAAAAATCCGGAGCCCAGGCTCAGCAGGTCGCCGAACAACATGTCACCACCCCCGCCGAGTTTATCGGAAAAGACGGCGGCAAGCCCCGCGAAGGCCAATAGCAGGCCAAGGAACTTGCGCATGGTGATCTGCTCGCCGAGCAGAAAGTGACCGCCAATCAGCATCCAGAACGGCATCGAGTTGACGAGCAGCGTGTTGCGGGCAACCGTCGTGTGCTCCAGGCCGACATAAAGACAGAGGAATTCGATGCCGAACAGCACGCCGACCGCGATGCCGGCAAGCAATGTGCCGTCGTGCGCGAACAGCGCTATGCCGCGCCAGCGGCACCAGAGAAAAACACAGAGCCCACCGATGATCGAGCGCGCGATCGACAGGAAAACGGGGTCGTAGCCGGCGTAGGAAATCTTGGCGGCAACGTAGTTCAGCCCCCAGGAAAAGGTCAGACCGACCATGATGGCGGCGGCGGCCATATCGATTGTGTCGCGCCGATCGAGCGCGTCGGCGGCGCCGCTCACGGTCAATCCTCCGCGCTGGCGTCGTCGAAGCCGATCAGGTTCCAGCTCTGGCGCATATGCGGCGGCATCGGCGCGGTGACGTCGATGATGCCCTTGTCGGGATGCGGGATGATGATGCGGCGCGCGTGCAGATGCAGGCGGTTTTGAATGCCGCCGGGAAAATCCCAGTTGGTGTCGGCCTCGAAGTATTTCGGGTCGCCGATGATCGGGCAGCCAATATAGGCGGCATGGACGCGAAGCTGGTGGGTGCGGCCCGTATAGGGCTCCATCTCCAGCCAGGTCATCGTCTGCGCCGCCTGCTCGATGATACGGTAGTAAGAGACCGCGTGGTCGGCACCCTTTTCGCCATGCGCGGCAATGCGCACGCGGTCGCCGTCGGGCGTCGGCTCCTTAATCAGCCAGGTCGAGATCTTGTCCTCGCGCTTGGGCGGCACGCCCTTGACCAGCGCCCAGTACGTCTTCTTGGTTTCACGAGCGCGAAATGCTTCCGACAGCTTCATGGCGGCCAGCCGGGTGCGGGCGACGACCAGCACGCCCGACGTGTCACGGTCGAGGCGATGCACCAGCCGCGGCTTCTCGCCCTTCTGGTTGCGCCAGGCTTCCAGCATGTCATCGACATTGCGCGTGACGCCGGAACCGCCCTGAACGGCGAGGCCGGCCGGCTTGTTGAAGACGAAGACCTTCGGGTCCTCGTGAATCAGCATCTTGGCGAGTACATCGGCGTCGCCCTGGTTGCGGATCGAGTGGCCGGTGAGCGCGCTCTCGCCCTTCTTGTCCACCTCGAGCGGCGGAACGCGCACCATCTGGCCAGGCTCGACACGGGTGTCGGCCTTGACCCGACCGCCATCGACACGGATCTGGCCGGAGCGCAGCAGTTTCTGCAGGTGGCCGAAGCCAAGTCCCGGAAAATGGGTCTTGAACCAGCGATCGAGCCGCATGCCCGCCTCGCCGGCCTCCACCGTGATCTGTTCAACGCCTGCCATGTCTTTTTCGCTTATCCGTTTCCCGAGCAGGGCTCTTGGCCTGCTGCGTTTGGCGCGGCAATAGCACTAATGCACGCCGCCCAAAACCATAAAGCATGCCATGGCGTGCTTTATGGCAGGCTTCTTGCGAGCCAAAGTCCCAGAAACAGGGCAATGATCGCGCCAATGACGCTTGCAAGCGCATAGCCAAACGCCGGCAGCGTGGCGCCCCGCTCCCACAGTGTCGCGAAGTCGAGCGAAAAGGCCGAGAAAGTGGTGAAGCCGCCGAAGATGCCGGTGGCGACGAAGAGTCTGAGCTCGTTCGATCCGCCGCGGCGCGCCAGGGTGGCGATGAACAGCCCCATGGCAAAGGAGCCGATGATGTTGATCGCCATCGTGCCCCAGGGATAGTTGGGCCCGACGAGGCGCAGCGCGCCCATATTGGTCAAATAGCGGATGCCGGCACCAAGCCCGCCACCAACAACGACAAGAAGCAGATTGAACATAGCCGTTACTGCCCCTGCGAAGGCGCCGGCGTCAATCCCTTGAAGCCGGTGACGCCGCCCCGGAGATGGGACGGACGGTCGACCGCGTCAGGAACCGCCTTTGCGGCCATTGTCCAGCGAGAACATGCCTCCCCTGCCTGGCACCACGTCAATGCCCGGCACCACCTCAATGATGAGATCGGTGTGCTTCCACGCCGCCATGGCGCTATAGGGTCGATGGTCCAAACGGCGACGCCGCGGCTCGCCAGGAACGGGCAGCCGCCCGGCCGTCACCAGTCAGGCGTCGCCCAGTCCGGATATTTTTTCCTGAACTCGCCGTAGAGAGCATCGACTTCAGCCGCGCTGATCGGGCGAACCTGCTCATAAAGGTAACCATTGAAGCCTCCGGACAACCGATATGCGCCAATGCGCCTGTATGCGGCGCCGATACCCGTGCCTGCGAGTATCTGCTGGTCGGGGATCGTTATGCAGAGTTGCGCTCCCGCCTGCAGATGCACCACAGGCGGATCGGTCACGACTGCATATCTGGATTTCAACGCTCTCGGTCCGAATCTGTCGCGGCTGTCAACTTGGCAAGTCCACTCGATGTGAGCGGACAGATGGCCATCCATGCCGACCAACATCCAGTCGTTCATGACCAAATCGGACGCAAATACGGAAAAGCGATCCTCAGGGCCCATCCTGCCGAGAAGGTCGCCGATAAGGCGACGATACTCCGGCTGATTGTCCAGGTGCAGAGGAAGTGTGGCTTCCCTGGCAAAGACGTAACTGATCGGAGCCAGCGCCTGACGCCCAACCGGAAAGAAAGTGCCCAAAAATGCACATCCAGCCAAGACGGCAATGGCGGCAACCGACCATCGCGACCTCAATGCCGGCATCGAAACGATTGCAACGATTGCTTGGGCATATGCGGGAAAAAGCCAAAGAAACATCGGTATTGAGTGATGGCGATCTGGATCCTGCGTTCGGGTAAAAAGGAAAAAAGTCAGTGCAGAGGCGGCGGCGCAAAACAAGGCAAAGTGGTTGCGGCGTACTATTGAAAAATAAAGGCCCAACGCTACGAGTGACCAGTTCGCAAAACTGATCCTGGCTCCTACTTGGCCAAGTTGCGAGAGCAAGTCGGTCTTGTATCCGGCGTAGAGGTCACCGTAGTTGGTCCCCAGGATCTTGAGTATGAGGGGCGCCTGGAAAATCCATGCGGCTCCGGCGATAACGGCAAGCGCACACATGCCCCCCAGGACCGCATTCCGGAGCGCGGCGAAGTCTCGGTCTTTTGCGATCCGCAACAAACAAAAGAAGACCGCGGAAATCGCGAGCGCGACGGCGGAATATGCGTACCAGCGGCGCAGCATGAATGCCAACCAGACATATGCCCCCACGCGTATGCCACTGACCACCGGCTCGCGGGTGAGGAATTTTGATTTCCAGAGAAAATAGGTCGCCGCGACAAGCGCCAAGGAACCACCGACATCGGGCATCCCACGAAGTGTCGCGGCCCAGAACGGCGTGTACAGAAGGGCCGCAATCAACACGGCGAGCCAGCTTTGCGACGAGCGCGTTTCGGCTATAGCCTCCAGATAGCTCAGTCTTCCCACAAAGAGCGCCGTGGGGACCAAATAGACCACGACTATCGCCGCGACGTATGAAAGCCTCGATCCGCCAAAGAATATGTGAAACGGCATCAGCGGCGCCAGAGCCGCCACACTGTAATCATCCGCCTTGATGGACGCCCTCAACTGACGCAGCCATTGAACCGGCTCCTGGACCAGAAATTCGCCTTGCTGGCTGAATGCCTTGAAATAGGCGTCGAAATCCCAATAATAAACGGGATCTTCCAGATTTATATACGCTGCGGTAATGGCTACGCACAGCAACGCGCTACAAACGTAAAGCGCGAACCAAAATCTAAAATTTTTGAAACTTTCCACCCAAGCCACCGAGGAAAAGAGACTCAACCGATCAAGCGCGAGCATTAGCGATACCGCGAATAACATTCGCCTCTCAGAATAGAACCGTCAAATTCGCATAATCATCATAGGGTGCATACTTTAATGCATTGTCACCACAAGCATTGACGGCGCGACCGGAAAGCCGTCGCAGGCATAGTGGCGACGTGCGAGGGAAATGACGCGCCAGGCAAAGCGCGCCAGAATGCTGCCGGCGGCGCCGGCAGCATGACAGCTTTTACCTCAGGTGGTTTCGACCTTCTTTGGCTTGGAGGAGCCAATCATCTTCCAGTTCTTGTAGAACATCGAGTTGATGCGCTCGACGCTCACCGAAACAACCGCAAGCATGCCTGCGATCAGGCCCGGGAATGGCGACGGCCTGATAATATCCATGAACACGCAGTAGCGGCGGCCATCATACTCGTTGACCGAGCGGTGCAGCAGCGTGTCGTCGAAAATGTAGAGCGGATTGTCATGCCAGTAGTTCCTAGCGTTGTTGCACTCGACGAAAACCTCCGCCTTTACGGGCAGCAGATTGTAGAGAATGCGCAGGCTAAGCCGTAGCGGCCCGAAATGCCAGGAGGTCGATTCCTTGCCCCTGAAAACCGAAACGGCAATGGTCTTGATGTATTTGAAATCCTTGTTGAATTCAGCGACGTTGTCGATCCGGTGCTTGCCGTACCATTGATAGACATACATGCCGCGGCGGCCGGTGCCGAAATTGGCGTCGATATCGGCGATGATCTCGTCCTTGCGCGCCTTGAAGACATCCAGGACCTCGTTGACCTCACGCTGATAATCGGCGGGAAACTGCTCCAGCTTCCACACGCCGGGGTTCCTGTAGCACAGGAGATCGACCAGCAGGTTGAAGGGTGAGAGCAACCAGGTGAAGAGCCCATTGCCAAGGAAATAGCCGCTGAACAGCGCCAGATCCTTCCTTTGGTTGCGCAGCACGTCGATCAGGCCACAGACGATGAAGATCGTCGTCAGGATCGGAATGAAATAGAAGCCAAGGGCGAGAAGCGGGATGGCAATGGCGAATTTGCGAAGGGATTTGCGAAGGGTTTTTGTCATTTTTCCACGCGCGAAGCGCGATCCTGTTGCGAATGAGGTGCCCAAATCATGGCAACGGCCACCGCCCGACCGTGCGCCTTGATAAGGTTTTTTGGGTCACCGCACAACGGCCATGGTGTCTGGCCGGGCTGGCTGCCTGGTGGAGCCCGCCGGGCAGTCAATGCACTGCCGGCAAGCCAAGCTCGTCCCATTTGTCCCTGGCCACGGGATCGCCGACCAGGAATTCAAAGCCAATGACGCTTTCGCCGTCCTGGGCGAGCTGGCATTTGAACTTCAGACTGTACCAGTTTTTACGGCTGCGAAAAGCCGCGCCAGCAGCGGCGATCGTCGTGCCTGTGATTTTTTCCTCGGCGGTTGCGTAGGGCACCACGCGCTCCGGCTGGAAATCCGCGCGCCATTGGCGGATCTGATCCATGGCTTCCAGATTGCAAAGCTGCACCATGCGCTCGTCGGACGCGAAGGTCTCGAGATCGGCGCGGGCTTGCCTGCTACGCGGATCGGCGAGCGTCTTGGCCGACAACATCCGCGTCGGACGAATCATGGCGGGCGCGGCGGGAGACTGGGGAGCGCTTGGCGTCGGAGCCGGCGCCTCGGGCATGGGCGCGCTGGGCGCCGCTTCGGCGGGCGGTGAAGGCTGTCTTGTCGAAGCCTCGAACTGCTGTTGCGTCAGGATATCGACCGAGACGCGCTCCTCCTCGGGCCGGATCGGAGGTTTCGGCACTGGTATCAACATGACCGTGGCGGCGAGCAGTGCGTGCAGGAGAACCGAAGTGGAAATGCCCCAGGGCGAGGCCTCGTTTCGCACCGCCAAGGCCACCGGGCTCCGCAAGCCGACTATTCCCGCTCTTTGCGCAGCTTTGCCCAGTAGTCGAGCCGCTTCCTGATATCGCGTTCGAAACCGCGCTCAGGCGGATCATAAAAGGTCTGGCGGCCCATCTTCTCCGGAAAATAGTCCTGCCCCGAAAAGGCGTCCGGCTCGTCATGATCGTAGCGATAGCCGGCGCCGTAATCCTCTTCCTTCATCAGCTTGGTCGGCGCATTGAGGATGTGCTTCGGAGGCAGCAGCGAGCCATGTTCCTTCGCGGCCCGCGTGGCTGCCTTGAAGGCGGTATAGACGGCGTTGGATTTGGGTGCCGTGGCGAGGTAGACGGTGGCCTCGGCGAAGGCGAGTTCGCCCTCCGGGGATCCCAGATAATCGTACGCGTCCTTGGCGGCGTTGGCGACGACCAGCGCCTGCGGATCGGCAAGGCCGATATCCTCCATCGCCATGCGCACCAGCCGGCGGCCGAGATAGAGCGGATCCTCGCCGGCGTCGAACATGCGCGCGAGATAGTAGAGCGCGGCATCGGGATCCGAGCCGCGCACCGACTTGTGCAGCGCCGAGATCAGATTGTAGTGGCCGTCCTGGCCCTTGTCGTAGATCGGCGCGCGGCGCTGGACGATGCGCTGCAGCCCTTCGGGATCGAATATCTCGCCAGGTTTGGCCGCGCGCCAGACTTCCTCGGCCAGCGTCAGGGAGGCGCGTCCGTCGCCATCGCTCATGCGAATGAGCATCGTGCGCGCTTCGTCGTCGAGCGGAAGCGCCCTGCCCTCGGTTTCCTCCGCGCGCGTCATCAGCTTGGCGATGCTGTCTTCGCCGAGCGAATGAAAAACCATGACCCGCGCGCGCGACAACAAGGCCGCGTTGAGTTCGAAGGATGGGTTTTCGGTCGTGGCGCCGACAAGGACGACCGTTCCATCCTCCATGACGGGGAGGAAAGAATCCTGCTGGGCACGGTTGAAACGATGGATCTCATCGACGAAGAGCAGCGTCTGGCGGCCGTTGGCGCGGCGCAGCTTTGCTGCTTCGAACACTTTCTTGAGGTCGGCGACGCCTGAGAACACCGCCGATATCTGCTCGAAAGCAAGGCTGGTTTCGCCGGCAAGCAACCTTGCCACCGTGGTCTTGCCGGTGCCTGGCGGCCCCCAGAAGATCATCGATCCCAGCGAACCGGAACCGATCAGCCGGGTCAGCGCGCCGTCGGGGCCCGTCAGATGCTCCTGGCCGACGACCTCGCCAAGATTTTTCGGCCGCAACCTGTCGGCCAGCGGCCGCCCGGGCGGCACCTTCTCCGGTTCGTCAACGCTGAACAGATCGGCCATCTATGTCTTCAGCTTGGGGATGTCATCCGGTTGGAGCACGGTCCCTCTGGATTGAACTCAGTAACGCAACACCTGGCGCAGTATCTGCCCGCCGCGTTCGACGGTAAAGCGCCACCAGCGCGTATCCTGCTGGGCAACCTGCGCCAGCGTCGCGGCGGTGTCGATGCTGGTGCCGTTGACCTCGCGCACGATGTCGCCCGGCTGGAAGCCGAAATCGGCGGCCGGCGAATCACGGTTGATGTCGATCACCGTCACGCCCTTGAGATCGGTGCGCAGGCCGAGCTTCTGGGCCAGCCGCGGCGACAGTTCCGACACCTTGGCGCCCGAGAACGGGCTGCGGCCATGCAGCGTCACTTCCGAGGCTTTCGCACCTTCCGGCGCACGTTCCAGGGCGATGTCCATCGCCGCCTGCTGTCCCTTTGTCAGGATCGCGAAATTCGCCTTGGTGCCGATCGACAGCGTCGCCATCCGATAGTCGAGCGCTTCGATGCTTTCGACCCCCTTGCCATTGACCTGCAGCACGACATCGCCGGGCTTCAGTCCGGCTTTACCGGCGGGACCTGTCGCTTCGACCGACGACACCAGCGCTCCGGTCGGCTTTTCCATGCCGAGCGATTCGGCGATCTGCGGCGTCACCGCTTCGAACTCGGCGCCGATATAGGGCCGCTCGAAGAAATCGAGGCCGGCCTTGGCCGCATCGGCGAACGCCCGCACCATGTTGGCGGGGATGGCGAAACCAATACCGATCGAACCGCCGCTGCGGCTGTAGATGGCGGTGTTGATGCCGACAAGCTGGCCGCCCATGTTGATCAGCGCGCCACCGGAATTGCCTGGATTGATGGCGGCGTCCGTCTGGATGAAATAGCCCGAATCCGAAACGCCGATATGGCTGCGCGCAAGGGCGGAAACGATGCCGCTGGTGGTGGTCTGGCCGACGCCGAACGGATTGCCGATGGCCAGCACCAGGTCGCCGACCTCCAGCGCGTCGGAATCGCCGATGGCGATGACCGGGAACGGCTTGTCGGATTCGATCTTGAGCACCGCAAGGTCGAGCGTCTCGTCCTTCAGCATCACCTTGCTGGTGAATTCGCGTCCGTCGGCGGTCGCCACCTTGACCTCGTCGGCATTCTTGATGACGTGGAAATTGGTGACGATGACACCGCTTGGGTCAACCAGCACGCCCGAGCCCAACGATGACTGCGCACGCGGCTGCGCGCGGCCGAAGAATTCCTCGAAGAACGGATCGCCATCGAAAGGCGATGTGACCTTGGCTGTCTGGGAGGCATAGACGTTGACCACGGCGGGCGCCGTCTGCTTGACCAGCGGCGCGAAGGAAAGCTGAACCTCCTCGCGGCCGAAGGGCACGCGCTTGTCTGGACCTGAAGTAGCGTTCTCGCCTTCGACGCCATGCAGCAGGTCGGTCAGCACGTCGGAGAGCCCTGGATCCGCGGGCTTGGCGGCGTCCTCGGCCAGCGCCTGCCGGGCTGCCGGTGCGGCTGCAAACACCATGAAGGCGCAGAGCAGAACAAGGGACAGTCTTTTGGCGCGCATTGCGAATCCTCCAAGCGAGTTCGGGCGCATTGTCCCGACGAATGTGCAAAATGAAAGGCTAAGCCGCTGAAGTCTGAATATTTTCGCCTGAAAGCAGCCAGCCGGGCCTGGAAATGCTGGCAATATCGCCATACGCGATGTCCGGACAAGAAAAAGGGGCCCGCGGGCCCCTTGAACTCTTCCGAAAAAATCGTGGCTTATGCGGCCGCGGCGTCTTCGTTGCTGCCTTCGGCTTCAAGCCGGGCGCGGTCGCCGGCGCCCTTGGCGTCGGTGTCGCGGTCAACGAATTCGATGACCGCCATCGCGGCATTGTCGCCGTGACGGAAGCCCGCCTTCATGATGCGCAGATAGCCGCCATTGCGGTTGGCGTAGCGCGGGGCGATGGTGTCGAACAGGCGCTTGACGACGCCTTCATTGCCGATCTGGGCGATCACCTGGCGGCGGGCGTGCAGGTCGCCGCGCTTGCCGAGCGTCACCAGCTTCTCGACGATCGGACGCAGGTCCTTCGCCTTCGGCAAGGTGGTGACGATCTGCTCGTGCTCGAGCAGCGACACGGCGAGGTTGGCGAACATCGACTTGCGATGGCTGATGCTGCGGGCGAAGCGGCGGCCTTTGAAACCGTGGCGCATGGCTCTTTTCCTTCTTCAGTTGTTCAAGAGGCCGCGGCCCCTGATGGTTTTCCGCATGACCGTCGGATCGGGCGGCCCACGCCGCCGATCCTTGGAATTCATGCTCAATATTGGTCTTCGTAACGCTTGGCGAGGTCTTCGATGTTTTCCGGCGGCCAGTCCGGCACTTCCATGCCGAGATGGAGGCCCATGGCCGCCAGCACTTCCTTGATCTCGTTCAGCGACTTGCGGCCGAAGTTCGGGGTGCGCAGCATCTCGGCTTCGGTCTTCTGGATCAGATCGCCGATATAGACGATGTTGTCGTTCTTCAGGCAGTTGGCCGAACGCACCGAAAGCTCGAGTTCGTCGACCTTCTTGAGCAGCGCCGGGTTGAAGGCGAGCTCGGTGACGGCTTCGGCGGCGACTTCCTTCTGCGGCTCGTCGAAGTTGACGAACAGGCCAAGCTGGTCCTGCAGGATGCGAGCGGCGAAAGCCACCGCGTCCTCGCCCGAGATCGAACCGTCGGTCTCGATGGTCATGGTCAGCTTGTCATAGTCGAGAACCTGGCCCTCGCGGGTGTTCTCGACCTTGTAGGAGACCTTCTTGACCGGCGAATAGAGGCTGTCGACCGGGATCAGGCCAATCGGCGCGTCCTCGGCGCGGTTGCGCTCGGCCGGCACGTAGCCCTTGCCGGTGTCGACGGTGAATTCCATGCGGATTTCAGCGCCTTCGTCCAGCGTGCAGATGACGTGGTCGGGGTTGAGGATCTCGACGTCGCCAACCGTCTGGATGTCGCCGGCCAGAACCGCACCCGGGCCCTGCTTGCGAACGACCATGCGCTTGGGGCCATCGCCTTCCATACGGATGGCGATTTCCTTGATGTTGAGGACGATATCGGTCACGTCCTCGCGCACACCGGCGATGGACGAGAATTCATGCAGAACGCCGTCGATCTGAACGGCGGTGACGGCCGCACCGCGCAACGAGGACAGAAGCACGCGGCGCAGCGCGTTGCCGAGCGTCAGGCCGAAACCACGCTCGAGCGGCTCGGCGACCAGCGTGGTCAGCGTCTTCTTCTTCGACGAGAACTCGATCTTGTTCGGCTTGATCAGTTCCTGCCAATTTTTCTGGATCATGATGCTTTCCTTCCGTTGACCCGCCACCATCCAATCGTGGCGGGCGACCTGGAATACCGTGGAGGAACGCCTTTGGGGCGTTCACGCGGCGTTCGATAGTATTAGACGCGGCGCTTCTTGCGCGGGCGGCAGCCATTGTGCGGGATCGGCGTCACATCACGGATCGAGGTGATGGTGAAGCCGGCCGCCTGCAGGGCGCGCAGCGCCGATTCACGACCGGAGCCGGGTCCGCAGACCTCGACTTCGAGCATGCGCATGCCGTGTTCCTGGGCCTTCTTGGCGACGTCCTCGGCGGCCATCTGGGCGGCGAACGGGGTCGACTTGCGCGAACCCTTGAAGCCCTGGGCACCGGCCGACGACCAGGCGATCGAATTGCCCTGCGCGTCGGTGATGGTGATCATCGTGTTGTTGAAGGTGGAATTGACGTGGGCAACGCCCGACGAAATGTTCTTGCGTTCGCGGCGGCGAACACGTGCGGCTTCCTTGGCCATGGTAGTCCTTTCAGTTGATCTCTACACCGCCGTAATGCCAGCGGCTCCACCTGGAAAAGTGAGCAGTGAATTAGTGAGTAGTGACAGTGCAGGCATCAACGCCGCAATTCACTACCCACTACCAGCTACTCACTCTCTTACTTCTTCTTGCCGGCGATCGACTTGGCCGGGCCCTTGCGGGTACGTGCATTGGTATGGGTGCGCTGACCGCGAACCGGCAGCGAGCGGCGGTGACGCAGGCCGCGGTAGCAGCCAAGGTCCATGAGACGCTTGATGTTCATCGACACTTCACGACGCAGGTCACCTTCGACCTGGTAATCGCGATCGATGGTCTCGCGGATCTGCAGCACTTCCGCGTCGGTCAGCTGGTTGACGCGGCGCTCGGCCGGGATGCCGACCTTGTCGACGATCTCCTGGGCGAACTTCTTGCCAATGCCGTGAATGTACTGAAGCGCGATGACGACGCGCTTGTTGGTCGGAATGTTGACGCCGGCTATACGAGCCATGTTCTTCTCTTCTCCATGTGGACCGGACAACCTTCAACAAGGCAGATCCTGGCGCTGTTCAAATTACCCCGCGTCCGGTGGAGGCCGGCCCTTGCGGGAGTTTCCAGTTCAAAGCGACTGCCTTGCCCTTGCGGACAAGCAAAGTGCGCATCTGATAGGAGACGGGCCGCCATACCGCAGCGAACCGCCTCCGTCAAGCTTAATCTTTAAATTCCCTTACCGCGCCTTTGTGGCCGCCGCGAGCACGGTCTCGATCTCGGCGGTTACCGCGTCGATGCTGGCCATGCCGTCGACAGTCTCGAGCCTGCCCTTGGCGTAGTAGTAGCCGGTCAGCGGCGCGGTCTTCTTGTAGTACTCCCGCAGGCGCTCTTCAAACACGGCGGGATTGTCATCCTTGCGCACCGGCTGGCCGGCCGCCTTGGCATCCTCGGCGCGCTTGACGATACGGCCGACGAGCGCCCTGTCGTCGACGACGAGTTCGATGACCGTGTCGAGACCGATGCCGCGCTCCGAAAGCATCGATTCAACCGCATCGGCCTGCACCAGCGTGCGTGGGTAGCCGTCGAGGATGAACCCCTTGGCGCAGTCCGTCTGATCGATCCGTTCGGCGACGATGGCGTTGACGATGGCATCGGACACCAGTTCACCGGCATCCATCACCGCCTTGGCACGTTTGCCGACCTCCGTGCCGGCCTGGACGGCGGCACGCAACATATCACCCGTCGAGAGCTGGGGTATGCCGTGTTTTTCTACCAGTCTTTGTGCTTGTGTCCCCTTGCCCGCCCCTGGCGGCCCAAGCAAAATCAACCTCATCTGGCTTTCTTCCCCCCGCGCAGCTTCGACTTCTTGATCAGGCCTTCATACTGGTGCGCGATCAGGTGACCCTGAATCTGCGCAACTGTATCGAGCGTGACACTGACCACGATCAGAAGCGATGTGCCACCAAGGTAGAATGGTACGCCAGTCGCCGAGATCAGGAACTCCGGCAGCAGGCACACCAGCACCAGATAGATGGCGCCGACGACGGTGATGCGGGTGAGAACGTAATCGATGTAATCGGCGGTGCGCTCGCCCGGACGATAGCCCGGGATGAAGCCCGAATGCTTCTTGAGCTGGTCGGCGGTGTCCTTCGGGTTGAAGACAATCGCTGTGTAGAAGAAGGCGAAGAACACGATCATCGCCGCGTAGAATGCCATGTAGAGCGGCTGGCCGTGGCCAAGCGAGGCCAGGATGGTGCTGGCCCAGGCCGGCATGTTGGTCGTCTGCGAGAAGCCAGCGATGGTGGCCGGCAGCAGGAGCAGCGACGACGCGAAGATCGGCGGGATGACGCCCGACGTGTTGAGCTTGAGCGGCAAATGCGAGGTGTCGCCCTGGAACATGCGGTTGCCGACCTGGCGCTTCGGATACTGGATCAGCAGGCGGCGCTGGGCACGCTCGAAGAAGACGATGAGCGCGATGACGACGATGGCCAGAACGATGATCGCCAGGATCAGGCCGGTCGACAGCGCGCCGGTGCGGCCGAGTTCCAGCGTGCCGGAGATGGCATGCGGCAGGCCGGCGACGATGCCGGAGAAGATGATCAGCGAAATGCCGTTGCCGATGCCGCGCGCGGTGATCTGCTCACCGAGCCACATCAGAAACATGGTGCCGCCGACCAGCGTGACGACGGTCGAGATGCGGAAGAACATGCCGGGATCGCTGACGATGCCGTTGCCGTTCTCCAGGCCCACCGAAATGCCATAGGCCTGCACCAGCGCCAGAAGCACGGTGCCGTAGCGCGTGTACTGGTTGATGACCTTGCGGCCCTGTTCGCCTTCTTTCTTCAGCGCTTCCAGCGAGGGGATGACCGAGGTCATCAGCTGCATGATGATGGAGGCGGAGATGTAGGGCATGATGCCGAGCGCGAAGATGGCCATGCGCTGCACGGCGCCGCCGGCGAACATGTTGAACATGCCGAGCACGCCCTTGCTCTGCGAGGAGAAGGCCTGGGCGAAAGCGTCGGGATTGATGCCGGGAAGGGGGATATAGGTGCCCAGACGATAGACGAGCAAGGCGCCGATGGTGAACCAGATGCGTTTCTTGAGGTCCTCCGCCTTGGCGAAGGCCGAGAAATTCAGATTCGAGGCTAGTTGTTCAGCAGCCGAAGCCATGCCTGATTCTCCGCTTGGTAACGCTTGATGGCCCGTGAGGTCAGGCGGCGCGTTTCACCGAAGCTCACGAGATAAGCTCCGGGCTGTAAACATGCAAGCGGCCGCGTTGACGCGGCCGCCCAATTGATCAGATCGAAGCACGTTTCGAGGGCAAAAACGAAGTCATCCTTGCCCGAGCGCGCTTCAAATCGCCGTTACTCGGCGGCGGCCACTTCAGGCAGCTTCACCGAACCGCCGGCCTTCTCGATCTTCTCGATCGCCGCCTTGGAAGCGCCGGCGACGTCGAAGGCGAGCTTGGCCTTGAGTTTGCCATCCGACAGCACGCGCACGCCATCCTTGACGCGACGGATGACGCCGGCGGCGACAAGCGCCTCGGCCGTCACGGTTGCCTTGGCATCGAGCTTCTTGGCGTCGACCGCTTGCTGGATACGGGCCAGCGAGACGACGACGAAGCTCTTGGCGAAGATGTTGTTGAAGCCACGCTTCGGCAGGCGCCGATAGAGCGGCATCTGCCCGCCCTCGAAGCCGTTGACGGCAACGCCCGAGCGCGCCTTCTGGCCCTTGACGCCGCGACCGGCGGTCTTGCCCGAGCCGGAGCCGATGCCACGGCCGAGACGCTTCTTGGAATGCGTCGCGCCGTCCTTGTCACGCAGATCATTGAGTTTCATCTGGGTTCTCCTGCGCTTTGGCTCAGCCCTCGTCCACGACGCGGACGAGATGCTGGACGGCGGCGATCATGCCGCGCACGGAGGGCGTATCTTCCAGCGTGCGCTGCTTGTGCATCTTGTTGAGGCCGAGGCCGACCAGCGTCGCGCGCTGTTCCTTCGGGCGGCGGATCGGCGAACCGATCTGCTCAACGGTGATGGTCTTGGTAGCTTTCTTGGCCATGGTCAAAATCCCTGGTCAGATCGACTATTCTTCAGCCGCAACGGCGGTGCCGCGGCGGGCCTGAAGGGTCGAATACTTGATGCCGCGCGCGGCAGCCACATCCTTGGGATGCATCTGGCTCTTCAGCGCGTCGAAGGTGGCGCGAACCATGTTGTAGGGGTTGGACGACCCCATCGACTTGGCGACCACGTCATGCATGCCGAGCGTCTCGAAGACGGCGCGCATCGGGCCGCCGGCGATGATGCCGGTACCCTGCTTGGCGGCGCGCAACAGCACGCGGCCCGCACCCCAGCGTCCCTCGACGTCGTGATGCAGCGTGCGGCCCGAGCGCAGCGGCACGAAGATCATGTCGCGCTTGGCGGACTCGGTTGCCTTGCGGATGGCTTCCGGCACTTCGCGCGCCTTGCCGTGACCGAAGCCGACACGGCCCTTCTGGTCGCCGACGACGACGAGCGCGGCAAAGCCGAAGCGGCGGCCACCCTTGACGACCTTGGCGACGCGATTGATGTGGACGAGCTTGTCCACCATGCCGTCATCGCGCTCTTCACGCTCGCGGCCGCGGCCGCCTTCCCTACGTTCCTGTGCCATATCCTGTTCCTTGTTCTTTTCCGGAAGCACGGGTTGCTGATTGCCGATGCCGCTTTGGGTCATCAGCGGCGAAAAATCAGAAGCTCAGACCGCCTTCGCGGGCAGCCTCGGCCAGCGCCTTGACGCGGCCGTGATAGATGTACGGGCCACGGTCGAAAACGACTTCCTTGACGCCGGCCTTGGTCGCGCGCTCGGCGATCAGCTTGCCGATCGCGGCGGCGGCGGCGGTGTCGGCGCCGGTCTTGAGCGAACCCTTGAGGTCCTTCTCGAGCGTCGAGGCGGCTGCGATGGTGTGGCCCTTGGCGTCATCGATCACCTGGACGTAGATGTTCTTCGACGTGCGGTGCACCGAAAGACGCGGGCGCTCGCCGGCGACCTTCTTGAGCTGGCGGCGGACGCGCTGCGCGCGGCGCTGGATGGCTTCCTTGGTACCCATGGTGTCTTCCTTGCCTTCAGAGTCGGGGGCCCCATATGCGGTAGGCGAAGCGCCTCCCGCGACCGCTCCCCGCGGCGTTACATTTCCGTGGCTTGGTCCTGTCCGAAAAGTCCGTAACTTCCCAGGACCGAGCCGATTACTTCTTCTTGCCTTCCTTGCGGACGATCTTCTCGCCAGCGTAGCGGACGCCCTTGCCCTTGTAAGGCTCGGGACCGCGGTATTCGCGGATCTCCGCGGCAACCTGGCCGACCTGCTGCTTGTCGATGCCGGCAACGGTGATTTCCGTCGGCTTCGGGACAGTGATCGTGATGCCGGCCGGCGTCTCGTAGACGACATCATGGCTGAAGCCAAGGGCCAACTGCAGGTTCTTGCCCTGCAAGGCGGCGCGATAGCCGACGCCGGTGATCTCGAGCTTCTTCTCGAAGCCGTCCTTGACGCCCTGCAGGATGTTGACGATCTGCGTGCGCGACATGCCCCACTTGGAGCGGGCGGTCTTGGTCTGGTCGCGCGGTTGGACAGCGATCTCGCTGCCTTCCATCTTGACCAGCACTTCGTCGTTCACGACGAACTTCAGCTCGCCCTTGGGGCCCTTCGCCGTCACGGTCTGGCCGTTGACGGTCGCGGTCACGCCCTGCGGCAGCGAAACGGGTTTTTTTCCAATACGAGACATCAGGTTGTCCTCGTCACTTCTCTTGTTTCAGGTCTCTGTCTTCGGAACGATCCGAAGACCGGATTCCAATTTGCGGTGAGCTGCCAGATCAGAAGATCTGGCAGAGGATCTCGCCGCCGACGTTCTGTTCGCGTGCTTCATGGTCGGCCATCACGCCCTTCGGTGTCGAAAGGATGGCGATGCCGAGGCCGTTGGCGACGTGCGGGATCGACTTGGCCGAAACGTAAACGCGGCGGCCGGGCTTCGAAACGCGGGCGATTTCGCGCACGACCGGAGCACCATCGAAATACTTCAGCTCGATTTCGATCTCGGACTTGCCGTTGTCGAAGTCGGTCTGGCTGTAGTCGCGGATATAGCCTTCAGCCTTCAGCACGTCGAGGACGCGGGTGCGCAGACGCGAGGCCGGGGTCGAGACACTCGACTTCTTGCGGCCATAGGCATTGCGGATGCGGGTCAGCATATCGCCGAGAGGATCGCTCAATGACATGTTATGTCCTCCTTACCAGCTCGACTTGACCAGGCCCGGGATCTGGCCGTTGTTGCCGAGATCACGAAGCGCGATGCGCGATACTTTGAGCTTGCGATAGTAGGCACGCGGACGGCCGGTGACTTCGCAGCGGTTGCGGATGCGGATCTTGGCCGAGTTGCGCGGCAGGGCAGCCAGCTTGAGCTGAGCGCGGAAGCGCTCTTCCATCGGCTTGGACTGATCCATGATGATCGCCTTCAGGGCAGCGCGCTTGGGACCGTACTGGTCGGCAAGCTTGCGGCGCCTGTTGTTCTTCTCGACTGAGCTGGTCTTTGCCATTTCAGATTTTTCCTTTTCTCGCTGCCGTTACTGGCGGAAGGGGAAGTTGAAAGCCTTGAGCAATGCCCTGGCTTCGTCGTCCGTCTTCGCCGTCGTACAAACGATGACGTCCATGCCCCAGACCTGATCAACCTTGTCGTAGTTGATCTCCGGGAACACGATGTGTTCCTTGATGCCCATGGCGTAATTGCCACGGCCGTCAAAGCTCTTCGGGTTCAGTCCGCGGAAGTCGCGGACGCGCGGCAGTGCGATGTTCACGAGGCGGTCGAGGAACTCGTACATGCGTTCCTTGCGCAGCGTGACCTTGGCGCCGATCGGCATGTTCTCGCGGACCTTGAAGCCAGCGATCGAGTTGCGGGCGCGGGTGACGACGGCCTTCTGGCCGGCGATCATCGCCAGGTCCTCGGCTGCGACCGACGGCTTCTTGGAATCGGCGGTTGCTTCGCCGACGCCCATGTTCAGCACGATCTTGTCGAGGCGCGGAACCTGCATGTCGTTGTCGTAGCCGAACTGCTCCTGCAGCGCCTTGCGGATGGTCTCGTTGTAGACCTTCTTGAGACGCGGCACGTTGGTGGCAGCCGCCTGCTTGGTTTCAGCCTTAGCCATTGATGACTTCTCCCGAGCGCTTGGCGACGCGCACCTTCTTGCCGTCCTTCTGGAAGATGAAACCGACGCGGGTCGGCTTGCCATCCTTCGGATCGGCCAGCGCGATGTTCGACAGCTGGATCGGCGCTTCCTTGGTGATGATCCCGCCCTCTTGGGACTGGGACTGCTTCTGGTGACGACGGATCATGTTGACGCCGCGCACCAGCGCGGTGTCATCCTTCGGCTGAACAGAGAGGACTTCGCCCGAACGGCCCTTGTCCTTGCCGGCCAGCACGACGACCTTGTCGCCTTTTCTAATCTTTTGCATTGGTCCGGCTCCTTACAGCACTTCTGGCGCGAGCGAGATGATCTTCATGTGATTCTTGGCGCGGAGTTCGCGCGGAACCGGTCCGAAGATACGCGTGCCGATCGGCTCTTTCTTGTTGTCGACAAGAACGGCCGCGTTCTTGTCGAAACGGATCACGCTGCCGTCCGGGCGGCGGATGTCCTTGGCCGTGCGAACCACGACCGCCTTCATCACATCGCCCTTCTTAACGCGGCCGCGCGGAATGGCTTCCTTGATCGACACCACGATGATGTCGCCCACGGAAGCGTATTTCCGCTTCGAGCCGCCCAGCACCTTGATGCACATGACACGACGCGCGCCGGAATTATCCGCCACGTCGAGGTTTGTTTGCATCTGAATCATGACTGGCCGCCTTCTTCTTTTCTAACGGGACGGGCTCGAAGCCCCTCCCCGGTCTGTCCAAAATTCGTTTGTTTACGCCTGGTCCGAGGCCACGACGATCCAGCGCTTATCCTTGGAAATCGGCTTCGATTCCTGGATGAACACCTGATCGCCGACCTTGTGGGCGTTGTTCTCGTCGTGCGCCTTGTACTTCTTGGTCATGCGCACGGTCTTCTTCATCACGGGATGCGTGAAGCGCCGTTCGACCTTGACGACGACCGTCTTCTCGTTCTTGTCGCTGACGACGGTGCCCTGCAGAATGCGCTTTGGCATGGTCTTAACCCTTCTTGGCCGCGGCTTTTTCCGCGGCGATGGTCTTGATGCGCGCGATGTCCTTGCGGACCTGCTTCACGCGCGCGGTCTTTTCGAGCTGACCGGTGGCCTTCTGGAAGCGCAGGTTGAACTGCTCCTTCTTCAGGCTGGCCAGATCGTCGGTCAGCTGGTCCTGGGTCTTGGTCCGGATGTCTTCGGCTTTCATGATCAGCCCGTCCTTATTCTGCGATGCGCTGTACGAAGCGCGTCCTGACCGAGAGCTTGGCCGCGCCGAGACGCAGAGCCTCACGGGCGGTTTCTTCATTGACGCCGTCGATCTCGAACATGATGCGGCCCGGCTTGACGCGGGCCGCCCAGTAATCGACCGCGCCCTTGCCCTTACCCATGCGGACTTCGGTTGGCTTCGAGGTGACCGGCAGATCCGGGAAAATACGGATCCAGACGCGGCCGGCGCGCTTCATCTCGCGGGTGATCGCGCGGCGGGCCGCCTCGATCTCACGCGCGGTGACGCGGTTCGGCTCAAGCGCCTTCAGCCCGAAACCACCGAAATCCAGGTTGGTGCCGCCCTTTGCGACACCATGGATACGGCCCTTGAACTGCTTACGGAACTTTGTGCGCTTTGGCTGCAGCATCGTTCTAACTCCAAATTCCTAAATGTCTCAGGCGTTTTCGCGACGACGACCGCGTTCGCGATCACCACCACCGCCATGCGCGGCATCACCCTCGGTGGCGCGACGTTCCGAAGCCATCGGGTCGTGCTCGAGGATCTCGCCCTTGAATACCCAGACCTTGACGCCGCAGATACCGTACGCCGTGTTCGCCTCGGCCGTGCCGTAGTCGACATCGGCGCGCAGCGTGTGCAGCGGCACGCGGCCTTCGCGGTACCATTCCATGCGCGCGATTTCGGCGCCGCCAAGACGGCCCGAGCAGTTGATGCGGATGCCTTCGGCACCCAGGCGCATCGCCGACTGCACGGCGCGCTTCATGGCGCGGCGGAACGCGATACGGCGCTCGAGCTGCTGGGCGATCGACTGGGCGACCAGGGTCGCGTCGATTTCGGGCTTGCGCACTTCGACGATGTTGAGGTGCGTCTCGGACTTCGTCATCTCCATCAGCTTCTTGCGAAGCTTCTCGATGTCGGCGCCCTTCTTTCCGATGATCAGACCCGGGCGCGCGGCATGGATGGTGACGCGGCACTTCTTGTGCGGGCGCTCGATCACGACCTTCGAGATGGCGGCCTGCTTCAGCTCCTTCTCGAGATACTTGCGGATCTTGATGTCCTCATGCAGCAGCTTGCCGTACTCGCCGGTGTTCGCGAACCAGCGCGAATCCCAGGTGCGGTTGATGCCGAGGCGAAGACCGATCGGATTGACTTTCTGGCCCATTATGCGGCCTCCCCTTTTTCTTCGACTTCACGAACGACGATCGTGAGGTGCGAGAACGGCTTCTCGATGCGGCTGGCGCGACCACGGCCACGAGCGTGGAACCGCTTCATGACAATCGACTTGCCGACATAGGCTTCCGCCACCACCAGCGCATCGACATCGAGGTCGTGGTTGTTTTCCGCGTTGGCAATCGCCGATTCCAGCGTCTTCTTGACCGTGCCGGAAATCCGCTTGGCTGAGAATTCGAGATCGGAAAGCGCTGTCGCGACCTTCTTGCCGCGGATCAGCGCGGCAACCAGGTTCAGCTTCTGCGGGCTGATACGGATCGTGCGCAGAACGGCGCGCGCTTCGTTGTCAGCAAGCCTGCGCGGAGCTTTGGCCTTGCCCATGATTATTTCCTCTTCGCCTTCTTATCCGCGCCGTGACCGTAATAGGTCCGCGTCGGAGCGAATTCACCGAACTTATGACCGACCATGTCCTCGTTCACCGAGACGGGAACATGCTTCTGGCCGTTGTAGACACCGAAGGTGAGGCCGACGAACTGCGGCAGGATGGTGGAGCGACGGCTCCACATCTTGATCACCTCATTGCGACCGCCTTCACGAACCTTGTCCACCTTCTTGAGAAGGTAGCCGTCGATGAAGGGGCCTTTCCAAATAGAACGAGTCACTTGGCGTTACCTCTTCTTAGCTCTTGCGCTGATGGCGCGAGCGCAGGATGAACTTGTCGGTCGCCTTGTTGGACCGCGTCTTCTTGCCCTTGGTCGGCTTGCCCCACGGGCTGACCGGATGACGGCCACCGGAGGTGCGGCCTTCACCACCGCCATGCGGGTGGTCGACCGGGTTCATGGTCACGCCGCGATTGTGCGGGCGCTTGCCACGCCAAACCGTGCGGCCGGCCTTGCCGTCGTTGATGTTGCCGTGGTCGGGGTTCGACACGGCGCCGACGGTGGCCATGCAGGAGCCGTGGACGACACGCTGCTCGCCCGAATTGAGGCGCAGGATCGCCATGCCCTGGTCGCGGCCGACGAGCTGGGCGTAGCCGCCAGCCGAACGGGCGACCTGAGCGCCCTTGCCCGGCTTCAGCTCGATATTGTGGACGATCGTGCCGACCGGCATCGAGGCCAGCGGCATCGCATTGCCCGGCTTCACGTCGACCGCTTCGCCAGCCACGATCTTGTCGCCGGCCGCAAGACGCTGCGGGGCGATGATGTAGGACAGCTCGCCATCGTCATACTTGATGAGCGCGATGAAGGCGGTGCGGTTCGGATCGTATTCAATGCGCTCGACCGTGCCGACGACGTCGAACTTGCGGCGCTTGAAGTCGATGATGCGGTACGAACGCTTGTGACCGCCGCCGATGAAGCGGGCCGTGATGCGGCCGTGATTGTTGCGGCCGCCCGACTTGGTCAGGCCTTCGGTCAGGCCCTTGACGGGCTTGCCCTTGTAGAGGCCCGAGCGGTCGACGATGACCAGCTGACGGGTGCTCGGCGTTACCGGGTTGAATTTTTTAAGTGCCATTGTCCTGTCCTCGCGGCCTAGCTCAGAGACCCGTCGCGACGTCGATCGACTGGCCGTCGGCCAGCGTCACGATCGCCTTCTTGACGTCGCTCTGGCGGCCGATCGTGCCGCGGAAGCGCTTGATCTTGCCCTTGCGGACAAGCGTGTTCACGGCCATCACCTTGACGCCGAACAGCGCTTCGACGGCGGCCTTGATTTCCGGCTTCGACGCCTTCTTGGCGACGTTGAAGACGACCTGGTTCTGCTCGGAGGCCATGGTCGACTTTTCGGTGATCGCTGGCGAGACGATCACGTCGTAGTGACGAAGGTCGGTCATTTAAAGCGCTCCTCGAGAGCCTCGACGGCGGCCTTCGAAAGGACCAGCGTGCCGCGGCGCAGAATGTCGTAGACGTTGATGCCCTGTATGGGCAGCACGTCGATGTTGGGGATGTTGGTGGCTGCCAGCTTGAAATTCTTGTCAAGCTCGGCGCCGCCAATCACCAGGGCGTTGGTCAGGCCCAGCGTCGCGAAATTCGCGATCAGCGCCTTGGTCTTGGCCTCGGTCAGCTTCAGCTCGTCGATGATGATGATCGACGCGCTCTTGGCCTTGGCCGAGAGAGCATGCTTCAAGCCCAGGGCGCGCACCTTCTTCGGCAACTCGTGCTCGTGGCTGCGAACGACCGGGCCGTGGGCCTTGCCGCCGCCGCGGAACTGCGGAGCGCGTGCCGAATGGTGACGGGCGCGGCCCGTACCCTTCTGCTTGTACATCTTGGCGCCGGTGCGCGCGATTTCGGCGCGACCCTTGGCCTTGTGCGTGCCCTGCTGCTTCTTGGCAAGCTGCCAGCGCACGACGCGCTGCAGGATGTCCTCGCGCGGATCAAGGCCGAAAATTCCGTCGGAAAGTTCCACCTTGCCGGCGTCTTTACCGCCGAGCGTTGTGATCTTGAGATCCATTATTCCGCTCCCTCTGTGGCCGGAGCCTCGTTCTTCGCAGCTGCCGCGACAGCGCGGATCGCGGCGGGCTTCGGCGCGTTGGCCGGCAGCGCCACCTTGGCCGCGTCGCGGACCAGGATCCAGGCGCCCTTCGATCCGGGAACCGCACCGCGGATGAGGATCAGGCCGCGATCGGCGTCGGTCGAGACGATCTCGACATTCTGCGTGGTGACCCTGACATCGCCCATGTGACCAGCCATATGCTTGCCCTTGAACACCTTGCCCGGATCCTGACGCTGGCCGGTCGAACCGTGCGTACGGTGCGAGACCGAGTTACCGTGCGTCGCGCGGCCACCACCCATGTGGTGGCGCTTGATGACGCCCTGGAAACCCTTGCCGATCGTCGTGCCGGTCACATCGACCTTCTGGCCGGCGACAAAGTGGTCGACGGTGATCTCGGCGCCGACATCGATCAGATTGTCGGCGGAGACGCGGAACTCGGCGAGCTTCGCCTTCGGCTCGACGGAAGCGGTCGCGAAATGGCCGCGCATCGCCTTCGACGTGTTCTTCACCTTGGCCAGGCCAACGCCGAGCTGAACGGCGGTATAGCCATTCTTCTCCTGCGTGCGCTGTGCCACGACCTGGCAGTTCTCCATCTGGAGAACGGTGACGGGAACGTGTTCCCCGGCATCGTTGTAGATGCGGGTCATTCCCACCTTCTTTGCAATCACACCTGAACGCATCGGTTCAATTCCTTTAGAGTTCCGGGCCAGGGGCACCGCCCCTTACCGCGCTCTCATTCCCTTAGAGCTTGATCTCGACGTCGACACCGGCGGCCAGATCGAGCTTCATCAAAGCATCGACGGTCTGCGGGGTCGGATCGACGATGTCGAGCAGACGCTTGTGCGTGCGCATCTCGAACTGCTCGCGGCTCTTCTTGTCGACGTGAGGCGACCGGTTGACCGTGAACTTTTCGATCCGCGTCGGCAGCGGAATGGGGCCGCGGACGTTTGCCCCGGTGCGCTTGGCCGTCGACACGATTTCCTTCGTCGAGGCGTCAAGCACGCGGTGATCAAACGCCTTCAGGCGGATGCGGATATTCTGTCCGTTCATGCGTCACTTCCTTGTTCTGGCGCGGCGCGGGCAACTTCCGCGCCCGCGACAGATCGGTTTAAGTCCAAATTACTCTTTGATGGTGACGACGATGCCGGCACCGACGGTGCGGCCGCCTTCACGGATGGCGAAGCGCAGCTTCTCTTCCATGGCGATCGGCACGATCAGCTCGACATCGACCGTGATGTTGTCGCCAGGCATCACCATCTCGGTGCCTTCCGGCAGCGACACGATGCCGGTCACGTCGGTCGTGCGGAAGTAGAACTGCGGACGGTAGTTGGTGAAGAACGGCGTGTGACGGCCACCTTCGTCCTTGGTCAGGATGTAGGCTTCGGCCACGAACTTCTTGTGCGGCTTCACCGTGCCCGGCTTGGCCAGAACCTGGCCGCGCTCGACACCTTCACGATCAACGCCGCGCAGCAGCGCGCCGATGTTGTCGCCAGCCTGGCCCTGATCGAGCAGCTTGCGGAACATTTCCACGCCCGTGCAGGTCGTCTTGGTCGTCGGACGGATGCCGATGATCTCCAGCTCCTCGCCGACCTTGACCACGCCGCGCTCGACGCGACCGGTCACCACCGTGCCACGGCCCGAGATCGAGAACACGTCCTCGATCGGCATCAGGAACGGCTTGTCCAGCGGACGAACCGGCGTCGGGATGTAGGCGTCGACCTGAGCCATCAGCTCGCGGATCGCGTCCTCGCCGATCGTCTTGTCCGAATCCTCGAGTGCTGCCAGCGCCGAACCCTTGACGATCGGAATGTCGTCGCCGGGGAACTCGTTCTTCGACAGAAGCTCGCGAACCTCGAGCTCGACCAGTTCGAGGAGTTCCGCGTCATCGACCTGGTCGACCTTGTTGAGGAACACCACGATCGACGGCACGCCGACCTGACGGGCAAGCAGGATGTGCTCGCGGGTCTGCGGCATCGGGCCGTCGGCGGCCGACACGACCAGGATCGCGCCGTCCATCTGCGCGGCGCCGGTGATCATGTTCTTCACATAGTCGGCGTGGCCGGGGCAGTCGACGTGGGCGTAGTGGCGGTTGGCGGTCTCGTATTCGACGTGAGCCGTCGAGATCGTGATGCCGCGCGCCTTCTCTTCGGGCGCCGCGTCGATCTGGTCATAGCGCTTGTATTCGCCAAAATACTTGGTGATCGCAGCCGTCAGCGACGTCTTGCCGTGATCGACGTGGCCGATCGTGCCGATGTTCACATGAGGCTTAGTGCGCTCGAATTTACCTTTGGCCATGTGATGTCTCCATTTCCTGCTCGCCCGTGCGGGCTTTGAATTGCGTTACCGCGGCAGCTCTGTTCGAGTTACGCGTATTTCTTCTGGACTTCCTGGGCGACCGCGGTCGGGACCGGCTCGTAGTGATCGAACTGCATCGTGTAGGCCGCGCGGCCCTGGCTCATCGAGCGCAGGTTGTCGACGTACTTGAACATGTTGGCGAGCGGCACCATCGCGTTGATGACGACGGCCACGCCGCGCGCTTCCTGGCCCTGGATCTGGCCGCGACGGCCGTTCAGGTCGCCGATGACGCTGCCGACGTAGTCTTCCGGCGTCACCACCTCGACCTTCATGATCGGCTCGAGCAACTGCACGCCAAGCTTGGGAGCAGCTTCACGGAAGCAGGCACGGGATGCGATTTCGAAGGCGAGGACCGAGGAGTCGACGTCGTGGTAGGCGCCGTCGATGAGCGTCGCCCTGACGCCGATCATCGGGAAGCCCGCGAACGGACCGGCGCCCATGACGCTCTGGATGCCCTTTTCGACGCCCGGAATGTATTCCTTAGGCACCGCGCCGCCGACGATCTTGGACTCGAACACGAACTCTTCGCTCTCGGAATTCGGCTCGAACACGACCTTGACGCGGGCGAACTGGCCGGTACCGCCGGTCTGCTTCTTGTGCGTGTAGTCCTGCTCATGCTTGCGGGTGATCGTCTCGCGATAGGCCACCTGCGGCGCGCCGACATTGGCTTCGACCTTGAACTCGCGACGCATGCGGTCGACGATGATGTCGAGGTGCAGTTCGCCCATGCCCGAGATGATGGTCTGGCCGCTTTCCTCGTCGGTCTTGACGCGGAAGGACGGATCCTCGGCAGCCAGGCGGTGAAGGGCGAGGCCCATCTTTTCCTGGTCGTTCTTGGTCTTCGGCTCAATGGCGATCTGGATGACCGGATCGGGGAATTCCATGCGCTCGAGAATGACCGGGTGCAGCGGATCGCACAGCGTGTCACCGGTGGTCGTGTCCTTGAGGCCCGCCAGGGCGACGATGTCGCCGGCGAAAGCTTCTTCGACGTCGGCGCGCGAATTCGCATGCATCTGCAGCATGCGGCCGATGCGCTCCTTCTTGCCCTTCACGGTGTTGTCGACCGAGACGCCCTTGGTGAGCTTGCCCGAATAGATGCGGGCAAAGGTCAGCGAACCGACGAAGGGGTCGTTCATGATCTTGAAGGCAAGCATCGACAGCGGCTCGTTGTCGTCCGCATGACGCTCGATCTCGGCATCGGTCTTGGCGTCGACGCCCTTGATGGCCGGAACGTCGGCCGGCGACGGCAGATATTCGACGACCGCGTCGAGCAGCGGCTGAACGCCCTTGTTCTTGAAGGCCGAGCCGCAGAACATCGGGTAGAACTTGACCGCGATCGTACCCTTGCGGATCAGCGAACGGATCTCGTCATTCGAAGGCATCTTGCCTTCGAGGTAGTTCTCAAGCGCCGTCTCGTCCATTTCGACGGCGGCTTCGATCATCTTCTCGCGATATTCCTCGGCACGCGCCTTGAGGTCGGCCGGGATCTCGACGACGTCCCAGGCAGCGCCCAGGGTTTCGTCGCGCCAAACCAGCGCGTTCATCTCGACGAGGTCGACGACACCCTTGAACTCGGTCTCGGCGCCGATCGGCAGCTGCATGACGACAGCCTGCGCGCCAAGGCGCGAGCCGATCATCTCGACCGAGCGGTAGAAGTCGGCACCGATCTTGTCCATCTTGTTGCAGAAGATCATGCGCGGCACACGATACTTGTCGGCCTGGCGCCAGACGGTTTCCGTCTGCGGCTCGACACCGGCGTTGGCGTCGAGCAGCGCGATGGCGCCGTCGAGCACGCGCAGCGAACGCTCGACTTCGATCGTGAAGTCGACGTGTCCGGGAGTGTCGATGATGTTGAAGCGGTGCATTTTGCCGTCACGACCCTTCCAGAAGGTCGTGGTCGCGGCGGACGTGATGGTGATGCCGCGCTCCTGCTCCTGCTCCATCCAGTCCATGGTGGCAGCGCCGTCGTGCACTTCGCCGATCTTGTGCGACTTGCCCGTGTAATAGAGGACGCGCTCGGTGGTCGTCGTCTTGCCGGCGTCAATATGCGCCATGATACCGAAATTGCGGTAGTCTTCGATTTTGTATTCGCGGGCCATCGTAGCTGCCTCTCAGTCCTGTTCGCGCTTTACCAGCGGTAGTGTGCGAAAGCGCGGTTGGCTTCAGCCATCTTGTGGGTGTCTTCACGCTTCTTCACGGCGGTGCCGCGGTTGTTGGCCGCGTCCATCAGCTCGCCGGAGAGGCGGTCGACCATGGTGGTCTCGTTGCGGTTGCGGGCAGCCGCGATCAGCCAGCGGATCGCCAATGCCTGGCGGCGCTCGGGACGAACGTCGACCGGAACCTGGTAGGTGGCGCCGCCGACGCGACGCGAACGCACTTCCACATGCGGCGCGACATTGTCGAGCGCCTGATGGAAGACGGTGACCGGCTCCTGCTTGGTCTTCGACTGGACCTGGTCGAGCGCACCGTAGACGATGGTCTCGGCAACCGACTTCTTGCCGTCATACATGACGGCGTTCATGAACTTGGTGACGATCAGATCGCCGAACTTGGGATCCGGGTTGATCTCACGCTTTTCTGCACTGTGACGACGCGACATGGCTTTTGTCTCTCAATCTCGTAGCCCGGCGCGTTCAAGCAGCGCCAAGGCCGGAAAATCTTACTTCGGACGCCCCTTACTTCGGACGCTTGGCACCGTACTTCGAACGGCGCTGCTTGCGGTTCTTCACGCCCTGCGTGTCGAGCACGCCGCGGATGATGTGGTAGCGCACGCCCGGAAGATCCTTGACGCGGCCGCCGCGGATCATGACCACGGAGTGCTCCTGAAGGTTGTGACCTTCGCCGGGGATGTAACCGATCACTTCAAAACCATTGGTCAGGCGGATCTTGGCCACCTTGCGCAGCGCCGAGTTCGGCTTCTTCGGCGTCGTCGTGTAGACGCGCGTGCAGACGCCCCGCTTCTGCGGGTTCTGCTGCATGGCCGGGACCTTGTTGCGCTTCACCGGCGCAATGCGCGGCTTGCGGATCAGCTGGTTGACGGTAGGCATTAAACCCTCTTGTCTCTCAATTCCGTGTCTCGTGCCGGTCAAGGCTCGCTCAAAGCGTCATTTCCATACGCAAATTCGGGCCACAAACCGCGCCTCGCGGTCCTGCCCGAACAAATCGCAGAGGAAGCGGAAGCCGCTTCATGCACGCCGGAAATGTCTTTTCGCTCGTAAAACGAACCCTGTTTGAGGCAAACTCCAAAGCGTGTCGCTTCGGAAGGGAGAGCCTCACATCGGTTCTGACTGGGCGGCTTCTACTCGTAAGCCCGCGAACCGTCAACCCCGCAGCGGCAAATATTGCATTGAAGCCGGGTCTTGGCAGCCATGCGAA
Source organism: Mesorhizobium sp. ES1-6 (assembly GCF_020164775.1). Classification (NCBI taxonomy): domain Bacteria; kingdom Pseudomonadati; phylum Pseudomonadota; class Alphaproteobacteria; order Hyphomicrobiales; family Phyllobacteriaceae; genus Mesorhizobium; species Mesorhizobium sp. ES1-6. The sequence continues at coordinate 302,548 of NZ_JAIUGU010000001.1, read as the reverse complement.
AACCGCATGTAATTTTCTTTCGCCGTTTTGCAAGGTCGGGGAAGAAAGTGCCAAGCCTCTAGCAAATTGATTGGCTTGCGGCTGTTGCGAGCCCTTGCTTCATGCGAAAAGGCCGCATGAACAGTGACAGTCCCTCGCCGCGAAGGAATCGGCCCGTGAACGACAATGAGGAACGCCCGGTCACCATCATCACCGGCCGGGTGTGGAAGAGGAAAGGCGGCAAGCCGGAAGGCGTCCATGTCATGCTGGTGGCGCCCGACGACGATTCGGCTGTGCGCCGCGCGCTCGAATCGCTCGCCGCGGAAGGCTACGCCGAGGCCGAGCTCGACCAGATCGGCGACATGGAGGGCGAGCCCGACGATGAGCCGCATCTTTCGGCCTTCCAGGGCGCACTCGAAGGCGAAGTCTCGATCGTGACCTTCGACGTGCCGATCTGACCGCAGTCGATGCGCCTCTCGCCTGCCTTTCGCCATGATGCCGATTCGTTGAGACTGGCTGGCATGGCCGACGCTTGCCCGGCATGGCCGATCTGCTAAGAGACCCGCAGTCGTCCAAACCCGGCGGAGCCTCATGTCCTCATCCATCTCGCCCATAAGAATCGGCATTGTCGGCGTCGGCAAAATTGTGCGCGACCAACATCTTCCCGCCCTGGCCAAGAACCAGGACTACCAGCTTATCGCGGCGGCCAGCCGGCACGGCAAGGTCGACGACATTGCGAATTTCCCCGACATAGAGACGATGCTTGGCGCCGTGCCCGAACTCGACGCGGTGTCGCTGTGCATGCCGCCGCAGTTCCGCTATGACGCCGCGCGCAAGGCGCTGGAGGCCGGGAAGCACGTCTTCCTGGAAAAGCCACCGGGCGCCACGGTCAGCGAGGTCGAGGACCTGAAGGCGCTGGCGACAAGACAAGGCGTCTCCCTGTTCGCAAGCTGGCATTCGCGTTACGCGCCGGCGGTGGAAGCTGCGCGGGCATTCCTGGCTTCGACCAGAATCAAATCGGCGGCGATCGTCTGGAAGGAAGACGTGCGCCGCTGGCATCCGAACCAGGACTGGATCTGGCAGCCCGGCGGCTTCGGCGTCTTCGATCCCGGCATCAACGCGCTGTCGATCGCGACCTATATCCTGCCGGCCATGTACATCACCTCGGCCGTGCTCGACTTTCCCGAGAATCGCGACGCGCCGATCGCGGCCCAGGTCGCCTTCCGCGCGGCGAGCGGATCCGATGTGACGATGGACCTCGACTGGCTGCAGACCGGACCGCAGAGCTGGGACATCCTCGCCGATACGGATGCCGGGAAAATGGTGCTCTCGGGCGGCGGCTCGAAGCTCGCCGTCGATGGCCGAGTCGTGCATGAAGAGCCGGAGGCGGAATACCCGATGCTCTACCGGCGCTTCGCCGAAATCGTGCGCGCCGGCGTGTCCGACGTCGACCTGGCGCCGCTGCAGCACGTCGCTGACGCCTTCATGCTCGGCAAGCGCAATGTGGTCGAGGCGTTTTTCGACTGAAGGTTGCCGGGTCAGCCTCCGGCAGTCACTTTGACGATCGCAATCGCAAAGCCATCATAGCCTTTGGCGCCTACGGTCTGGATGGCGGTGCCGTCCAGTCGCTTGTCGCCGCCGATGAAGGAAAAGGCCGCGCGTGCGCCTTCGACATTGGCGTCGCGGCCATCGTCTTCCAGAACGGCGCCGTCGCGGATGACGTTGTCGCACACGATCACTGTTCCTGGACGCGCCAGCCGCAAGGCCCAGGCGAGATAGTTTGGGTTGTTGGGCTTGTCGGCGTCGATGAAGATGAGATCGAACGGACCGGCATTCTCACTCGCCAACGCGTCGAGAGATTGAACCGCGGGACCGACCCTGAGCTCAACCTTGTCCGCTACCCCTGCCCGCTCGAAATTCGAGCGTGCGACCTTGGCGTGGTGCGGATCGAGTTCGAGGGTCACGACTTTGCCGTCGGCTGGCAAACCCCGCGCCATCCAGATGGTCGAATAGCCGCCCAGCGTACCGATCTCCAGCACCTTTTTCGCACCGCCGATGCGCACCAGCAGTGAGAGCAGTTTTCCCTGAGCCGCCGAGACGTCGATCGCCGGCAGGCCGTGGTCGCGGTTGGCCGCCAGGACCGCGTCGAGAACGGGGTCCGCCTCGAAGAGCGAGGACACGATGTAATCGTCGACAGCCGTCCAGGTCTTCGTGCTCATCTGCCTTCCTCCGATCGTTGAAACGAAAAAGCCGCCGGGTTGCCCCGACGGCTTCTGTTGCCTGAGATTTCCAAGCGGTTTGTCGTTTCAAGGAAACGATGAACCGCTCTATTTTCCATGAAGCAAATTCCGGGCGGAAAACCGTTGCACACTTTTCCTGGAATTGCTCCCCGCCGCGCTTACTGCGCGGCGGTTGTCATGTCGGCCAGCATCGGCTCGGCGACTTCCACACCGGAGGCCTTGCGGCGCTCATCGATGATCAGTTCGTCACGCGAGGTCGCGATGCGCCTGATCTGGCTCATCGTGCCGCCGGTACCGGCCGGGATCAACCGGCCGACGATGACGTTTTCCTTCAAGCCCTGCAGCATGTCGGTCTTGCCGGCGACCGCGGCTTCCGTCAGCACCCTGGTCGTCTCCTGGAAGGAGGCGGCCGAGATGAAGGACGGCGTCTGCAGCGAGGCCTTGGTGATGCCCAAGAGCACCGGCTGGCCTTCGGCCGGCTTCTTGCCGTCCTCGACCAGGCGCTCGTTGACCTCTTCCAGTTCGATCACGTCGACGTGGTCGCCCGGGATGTAGGTCGAGTCGCCCTGCGTGGTGATCTCGACCTTCTGCAGCATCTGGCGAACAATCACCTCGATGTGCTTGTCGTTGATCGACACGCCCTGCAGACGGTAGACTTCCTGGATCTCGTTGACGAGGTAGGACGCAAGCGCCTCCACGCCCTTGATGGCCAGGATGTCGTGCGGCGCTGGATTGCCGTCGAGGATGTAGTCGCCCTTCTCGATGACGTCGCCGTCCTGGAGATGGAACGGCTTGCCCTTCGGGATCAGGTATTCGACCGGCTCCAGCGTCGAGTCATGCGGCTCGATGATGATGCGACGCTTGTTCTTGTAGTCGCGGCCGAAGCGGATCGTGCCGTCGATCTCGGCGATGATGGCGTGATCCTTCGGACGACGTGCCTCGAACAGTTCGGCAACACGCGGCAGACCGCCGGTGATGTCCTTGGTCTTGGCGCTTTCCATCGGGATACGCGCCAGGACGTCGCCGGGGCGAACCTGCGAACCCGGCTCGACCGAGAGAATGGCCTCGACCGAGAGCAGGAAGCGGGCGTCGCCGCCCTTCGACAGCTTGCCGACCTTGCCCTTGGCGTCCTGGATGGCGATCGCCGGCTTGAGGTCGTTGCCGCGCGGCGTCGAACGCCAGTCGATGACCTCGCGCTTGGTGATGCCGGTCGACTCGTCGGCCGTTTCCTGGACGGAAATGCCATCGACCAGATCCTCGTACGACACCTTGCCCTCGATTTCGGTGAGGATCGGGCGGGTATAGGGATCCCACTCGGCGATACGCTGGCCGCGCTTCACCTTGTCGCCATCGTCCACGAAGATGCGCGAACCATAGGTGACACGGTGCGTGGCGCGCTCCTTGCCGGCCTCATCGAGGATCAGCACCGCCATGTTGCGGCCCATGACCATCTGCTGGCCGTCGGAGTTGCGCACCACGTTGCGGTTGCGGATCTCGACCTTGCCCTCATAGGAGGCTTCAAGGAACGAACTATCCACCACCTGCGCCGTACCGCCCATGTGGAAGGTACGCATGGTGAGCTGCGTGCCCGGCTCGCCGATCGACTGCGCCGCGATGACGCCGACGGCTTCGCCCTGGTTGACCGGGGTGCCGCGGGCCAGATCGCGTCCGTAGCAGACCGCGCAGACGCCGATCCTGACCTCGCAGGTCAGTGCCGAACGAATGCGGACCGACTGCACGCCGGCCTTTTCGATCTTTTCCACGTCACGCTCGTCCATCAGCGTCCCGGCCTTGACCAGCAGATCGCCGGTCACCGGATGGTTAATGTCGTCGAGCGACGTACGGCCCAGCACACGCTGGCCGACCGAAGCAACGACCTGACCGGCATCGACGATCGGCTGCATGGTGAGGCCCTTGTCGGTGCCGCAATCCACGGAGTTGACGATGCAGTCCTGCGCCACGTCGACCAGACGGCGGGTGAGGTAGCCCGAGTTCGCCGTCTTCAAGGCGGTATCGGCCAGACCCTTGCGGGCGCCGTGGGTCGAGTTGAAGTACTCGAGCACGGTCAGGCCTTCCTTGAAGTTCGAGATGATCGGCGTCTCGATGATTTCACCCGACGGCTTGGCCATCAGGCCGCGCATGCCGGCGAGCTGGCGCATCTGGGTGGGCGAGCCGCGCGCACCGGAGTGCGACATCATGTAGATCGAGTTCATCGGCTTCTGACGGCCATTGTCCTCGAACTCGACTGCCTTGATGCGGGCCATCATCTCGTCGGCGACCTTTTCCGAGCACTTGGCCCAGGCGTCGACGACCTTGTTGTACTTTTCGCCCTGCGTGATCAGGCCGTCATTGTACTGCTGCTCGTACTCCTTGGCCAAAGCCTCGGTGTCCGACACCAGCTTGATCTTGGTGTCCGGGATCAGCATGTCGTCCTTGCCGAACGAAATGCCGGCACGGCACGCATGAGCAAAGCCGAGCGCCATGATGCGATCGCAGAAAATGACCGTCTCCTTCTGACCGCAATGGCGGTAGACGGTGTCGATCATCTTGGAGATGTTCTTCTTGGTCATCTCCTGGTTGGCGGTCTCGTAAGGCACGTTGACGTTCTTCGGCAGAAGCTCGCCGATGATCATGCGGCCAGGCGTGGTGTCATGGATCTTCGACACGACCTTGCCTTCGGCGTCGACCGTGCGGAAGCGGCCCTTGATCTTGGCGTGCAAGGTCACGGCCTTGGTCTCGAGCGCGTGCTGGAGTTCGCCCATGTCGGCAAACACCATGCCCTCGCCCGGCTCGTTCTGGTTGACGATCGAGAGATAGTAGAGACCCAGGACCATGTCCTGCGACGGCACGATGATCGGCGCGCCGGAAGCCGGGTGCAGGATGTTGTTGGTCGACATCATCAGCACGCGGGCTTCAAGCTGCGCTTCCAGCGACAGCGGCACATGAACGGCCATCTGGTCGCCGTCGAAGTCGGCGTTGAAGGCCGTGCAGACCAGCGGGTGAAGCTGGATCGCCTTGCCTTCGATCAGGATCGGCTCGAACGCCTGGATGCCGAGACGGTGCAGCGTCGGCGCGCGGTTCAACAGCACCGGATGCTCGCGGATGACCTCGTCGAGGATATCCCAGACTTCCGGACGCTCCTTCTCGACCAGCTTCTTCGCCTGCTTGACGGTCGAGGAGTAACCCTTGGCGTCGAGGCGGGCGTAGATGAAGGGCTTGAACAGTTCGAGCGCCATCTTCTTCGGCAGGCCGCACTGGTGCAGCTTGAGCTCCGGACCGGTGACGATGACCGAGCGGCCGGAATAGTCGACGCGCTTGCCGAGCAGATTCTGACGGAACCGGCCCTGCTTGCCCTTGAGCATGTCGGACAGCGACTTCAGCGGACGCTTGTTGGCGCCGGTGATGACGCGGCCGCGACGGCCGTTGTCGAACAGCGCATCGACGGCTTCCTGCAGCATGCGCTTTTCATTGCGCACGATGATGCCGGGCGCGCGCAGCTCGATCAGCCGCTTCAGGCGGTTGTTGCGGTTGATGACGCGGCGATAGAGATCGTTCAGGTCGGACGTCGCGAAGCGACCGCCGTCCAGGGGGACCAGCGGGCGCAGGTCCGGCGGGATCACCGGAACCACCTTCATGATCATCCATTCCGGACGGTTGCCGGATTCCATGAAGTTCTCGACGACCTTGAGTCGCTTCAGATACTTCTTCTGCTTCAGCTCGGACGTAGTCGAAGCCAGTTCCGAACGCAGGTCGCCGGCGATCTTTTCCAGGTCCATGCCGGCCAGAAGGTCATGAATGGCCTCGGCGCCGATCATGGCGGTGAAGGAATCCTCGCCATACTCGTCAACGGCGATCATGTACTCTTCCTCGCTGAGCAGCTGGTGCTCCTTCAGCGCGGTGAGGCCAGGCTCGGTGACGATGTAGTTCTCGAAATAGAGGACGCGCTCGATGTCCTTCAGCGTCATGTCGAGCAGCGTGCCGATGCGCGAGGGCAGCGACTTCAGGAACCAGATATGGGCGACGGGGGCCGCGAGCTCGATATGGCCCATGCGCTCGCGCCGGACGCGCGACAGCGTCACTTCGACGCCGCACTTCTCGCAGATGACGCCCTTGTACTTCATGCGCTTGTACTTGCCGCACAGGCACTCATAGTCCTTGATCGGGCCAAAAATGCGCGCGCAGAACAGACCGTCACGCTCCGGCTTGAAGGTGCGGTAGTTGATGGTCTCCGGCTTCTTGATCTCGCCGAACGACCAGGACAGAATCTTCTCAGGGCTGGCAAGCGAAATCCGGATGGAATCGAACACCTGCGCAGGCGCCTGCGGATTGAAGAGATTCATGACCTCTTGGTTCATGCCGTTCTCCTTTTCGGGGTCCTCGAAAACCCCTTGCATCTAGCGCGGGCCGAATGCCCGCTGAGTGGTCGGCCCACCGGCCGTAGAATTTGGTAAGCGCGTCGCGGGTTGCCGCGACGCGCCTTTGCCTTATTCGGCCGCGTCGGGCAGCCGGACAGGGTTGTCGTCGAGCTTGGTGTTCTCCAGCTCGACATTGAGGCCGAGGGACCGCATTTCCTTGACGAGCACGTTGAAGCTCTCGGGAATGCCGGCCTCGAACGTGTCGTCGCCACGCACGATCGCCTCGTAGACCTTGGTGCGGCCGGCGACGTCGTCCGACTTCACCGTCAGCATTTCCTGCAGCGTGTAGGCGGCGCCGTAGGCTTCCAGCGCCCAGACCTCCATTTCGCCGAAGCGCTGGCCACCGAACTGCGCCTTGCCGCCCAGCGGCTGCTGGGTGACGAGCGAGTACGGACCGATCGAACGCGCGTGGATCTTGTCGTCCACCAGGTGGTGAAGCTTGAGCATGTAGATATAGCCCATCGTCACCTTGCGATCGAACGGCTCGCCGGTACGCCCGTCATAGAGCTGCGACTGACCTGATGTGTGCAGGCCCGCCTGCTCCAGCATGATGTTGATGTCAGCCTCATGCGCACCGTCGAACACCGGGGTCGCGATGGAGACGCCGCGGCGCATCTGCTCGCTGAGGCGAACGATGCTCTCGTCGTCATACTCGCGGACCGGCTCGTTGCGGTCGTTGGCCGGCATGAAGCTTTCCAACGTCTTGCGCAGCGGCTTGATGTCGCCGGCAGCCTTATACGTGTCGATCAGCTCGCCGATCTTCCTGCCCATGCCGGCGCACGCCCAGCCCAGATGCGTTTCCAGGATCTGGCCGACATTCATGCGGCTCGGCACACCCAGCGGGTTGAGCACGATATCGGCATGCGTGCCGTCCTCGAGGAAAGGCATGTCCTCGACCGGAACGATGCGCGACACGACACCCTTGTTGCCGTGACGGCCGGCCATCTTGTCGCCGGGCTGCATCTTGCGCTTCACCGCCACGAAGACCTTGACCATCTTCATGACGCCGGGAGGCATTTCGTCGCCGCGCTGCACCTTCTCGACCTTGTCCATGAAGCGCTGCTCCAGCGCCTTCTTGGAGTCGTCGTACTGGCCACGCAGGGCTTCCAGTTCGCTCTGGAGCTTTTCGTTCTCCACGGCAAACTGCCACCACTGCGAACGCGGATACTCGTCGAGCGTATCCTTGGACAGCGTCGAGCCCTTCTTGAAGCCCTTCGGTCCGGCGATCGCTTCCTTGCCGACGAGCACGTCGGAAAGGCGCGCATAGACGTTACGGTCCAGAATGGCCTGTTCGTCGTCACGGTCCTTGGCGAGGCGTTCGATCTCCTCGCGCTCGATCGCCATGGCGCGCTCGTCCTTCTCCACACCGTGGCGATTGAACACGCGCACCTCAACGACGGTGCCGAAGGTGCCCGGAGGCATGCGCATCGAAGTGTCGCGCACGTCGGAAGCCTTTTCACCGAAGATGGCGCGCAGAAGCTTCTCTTCCGGCGTCATCGGGCTTTCACCCTTCGGCGTGATCTTGCCGACCAGGATGTCGCCCGGCTGCACTTCCGCACCGATATAGACGATGCCGGCTTCGTCGAGGTTCTTCAGCGCTTCTTCCGAGACGTTGGGAATATCGCGCGTGATTTCCTCCGGACCAAGCTTGGTATCGCGCGCCATGACCTCGAACTCCTCGATGTGGATCGAGGTGAAGACGTCGTCGGCGACGATGCGCTCCGACAAGAGGATCGAGTCCTCGTAGTTGTAGCCGTTCCAAGGCATGAACGCGACCAGCACGTTGCGGCCCAGCGCCAGATCACCGAGCTCGGTCGACGGACCGTCGGCGATGATGTCGCCCTTGTTGACCCGGTCACCCATACGCACCAGCGGACGCTGGTTGATGCAGGTGTTCTGGTTCGAACGCTGGAACTTCATCAGCCGGTAGATATCGACGCCGGACTTGCCCGGATCGAGATCCTCGGTGGCGCGGATAACGATACGCGTCGCGTCCACCTGGTCGACGATGCCGCCACGACGCGCGCCGATGGCGGCGCCCGAGTCACGGGCGACGATCGGCTCCATGCCGGTGCCGACGAACGGCGCCTCGGCGCGCACCAGCGGCACGGCCTGACGCTGCATGTTCGAGCCCATCAGAGCGCGGTTGGCGTCGTCGTTCTCGAGGAACGGGATGAGCGCCGCGGCGACAGACACCATCTGCTTGGGCGACACGTCCATCAGGTCGACGTTTTCGCGCGGCGCCATCATCACTTCGCCGGCGCTGCGGCAAATGACGAACTCGTCGACGAAACCACCGTTCTTGTCGAGCTCGGCGTTGGCCTGCGCGACATGGTGCTTGGCCTCTTCCATCGCCGAGAGATAGACGACGTCATTGGTCAGCTTGCCGTCGACGATCTTGCGGTACGGGCTTTCGATGAAGCCGTACTTGTTGACGCGCGCGAAGGTCGCCAGCGAGTTGATCAGGCCGATATTCGGGCCTTCCGGCGTCTCGATCGGGCAGATGCGGCCGTAATGCGTCGGGTGCACGTCGCGCACTTCGAAGCCGGCGCGCTCGCGCGTCAGGCCGCCCGGTCCAAGCGCCGAGAGACGACGCTTGTGGGTGATCTCCGACAGCGGGTTGGTCTGATCCATGAACTGCGACAGCTGCGAGGAGCCGAAGAACTCGCGCACGGCGGCGGCCGCCGGCTTGGCGTTGATCAGGTCCTGCGGCATGACCGTGTCGATCTCGATCGAGGACATGCGTTCCTTGATCGCGCGCTCCATGCGCAGCAGGCCGACGCGGTACTGGTTTTCCATCAGCTCGCCGACGGAACGCACGCGGCGGTTGCCGAGATTGTCGATGTCGTCGATCTCGCCCTTGCCGTCGCGCAATTCGACCAGCGTCTTGACCACGGCCAGGATGTCGTCCTTGCGCAGCACGCGCACGGTGTCCTCGGCCTTGAGCTCGAGGCGCATGTTCATCTTGACGCGGCCGACAGCCGACAGATCGTAGCGCTCGCTGTCGAAGAACAGCGAGTTGAACATGGCTTCGGCGGTCTCGAGCGTCGGCGGCTCGCCGGGGCGCATGACACGATAGATGTCGAACAATGCGTCCTGGCGGCTCTCGTTCTTGTCGACGTTGAGCGTGTTGCGGATATAGGCGCCGACATTGACGTGGTCGATGTCGAGAACCTTGATCTCGCTCTCGCCAGTGCCGAGCAACACCTTCAGCGTCTTCTCGTCGATCTCGTCACCGGCTTCGAGGAAGATCTCACCGGTGGCGTAGTTGACGATGTCCTCGGCCAGATAGTTGCCAAGCAGATCCTCGTCGGTCGCCTTGATCGCCTTGAGACCCTTTTCGCCAAGCGCGCGCGCCTGACGGGCGGTGATCTTCTTGCCTTGCTCGACCACGACCTCGCCCGTATCGGCATCGACCAGATCGCCGACAGCCTTGAGGCCACGGAAACGCTCGACGTTGAACGGGATGCGCCAGTGGTCGCCCGCACGGACATAGGAGATCTTGTTGTAGAAGGTCGACAGGATCTCTTCGCCGTCCATGCCGAGCGCCATCAGCAGAGACGTCACCGGAATCTTGCGGCGGCGGTCGATGCGGGCGTGCACGACGTCCTTGGAATCGAACTCGATGTCGAGCCACGAGCCGCGATAGGGGATGACGCGCGCGGCAAACAGAAGCTTGCCCGACGAGTGCGACTTGCCCTTGTCATGGTCGAAGAAGACGCCCGGCGAACGGTGCATCTGCGAGACGATGACGCGCTCGGTGCCGTTGACGATGAAGGTGCCGTTGAGCGTCATGAGCGGCATGTCGCCCATGTAGACGTCCTGCTCCTTGATGTCCTTGATCGACTTGGCGCCGGTATCCTCGTCGATATCGAACACGATGAGGCGCAGCGTCACCTTGAGCGGCGCGGCATAGGTCAGGTCGCGCTGACGGCATTCGTCAACGTCGAATTTCGGTCCTTCGAACTCGTACTTCACGAACTCCAGCATGGAGGAGCCGGAAAAATCGGAGATCGGGAAGACCGACTTGAAAACAGCCTGCAGCCCTTCGTCCGGACGTCCGCCCTTGGGCTCGTCCACCATCAGGAACTGGTCATAGGATGCCTTCTGAACCTCGATCAGGTTCGGCATCTCCGCAACTTCCGGGATCTTTCCGAAGAACTTGCGTACGCGTCTGCGGCCATTGAAAGTCTGGGTCTGGGCCATCGTCGCTCCTTAGCTCTAAACTCGGGACGGGCCTCGCCGCGGCCCGCCTTGCATTCCGAGCCACCTGGCCGGCGGCTCTCTGTCTGTTCTCCGTCCACCTGCACCAACTGCTTGGCGGTGGCCGGCTAAAACGGGAGAAAACCCGTTTCCTGAAGGCCGGTTTTCGGCCCTCAGGAAAGAGGTTCTCCTACATCTCGCGCTACGCGTCCTCCCTTCCAGGCGAAGAGAGTGGCGGACGGCGCGAGGCCGCCCGCCGCTTTTACGCTTACTTCAGGTCGACCTTGGCGCCGGCTGCTTCCAGCTGGGCCTTGAACTTGTCAGCGTCGGCCTTGGAAACGCCTTCCTTGACCGGCTTCGGAGCCGCTTCGACCAGGTCCTTGGCTTCCTTGAGGCCAAGACCGGTGATGGCGCGGACTTCCTTGATGACGTTGATCTTCTGAGCGCCGGCCTCGGTGAGGACGACGTCGAATTCGGTCTTCTCTTCGACCGGAGCAGCGGCGGCGGCAGCGCCGCCAGCAGCGGCAACCGCCACCGGAGCGGCAGCCGAAACGCCCCACTTTTCTTCCAGAAGCTTCGACAGCTCAGCCGCCTCGAGGACGGTCAGCTTCGAAAGGTCGTCTACGATCTTTGCGAGATCAGCCATTGTTGTATTCCTTCGTTAGGTTCGAACGTGTGTTTTCGATAGCGAGGAACGGCCTCATGCCGCCTCGTCCTTCCGGGCGTAAGCGCCGATGACGCGCGCGACCGAGGCCGCTGGCGCATTGACGATCTGGGCGATCCGGGTTGCCGGCGTGGCGATCATGCCAACCAGCCTGGCGCGCAGCTCATCGAGCGACGGAAGTGTGGCGAGTGCCTTCACACCGTCGGCATTGAGCGAGGTGGTGCCCATTGCGCCGCCGAGAATGACCAACTTGTCATTTCCCTTGGCGAAATCGGACGCGACCTTCGGCGCCGCAATCGGATCCTCCGAATAAGCGATCAGCGTCTGTCCCTTGAACAGGTCGATGATCGATGCGGAGTCCGTGCCCTGAAGAGCGATTTTGGCGAGACGGTTCTTCGCGACTTTAACGGTGCCACCGGCGGCGCGCATTTTCGACCGAAGGTCGTTCATTTGCGCGACGGTGATACCGGCATAGTGGGCCACGACGACTGAACCTGCGCCCGAAAACGCATCATTCAGGCCCGTGACGAGTTCGCGTTTTTCCGCTCTGTCCACTGCCTATCTCCAGTTGACCCCTGCCCCGTCAATGGGAACATTCCCATTGGAGAGGACAGGCGTCGGGTTGCCTTTTGCCGGCCGGGCCATCCAGTAACGGATCTCCCGAACGACGCTCGAGGATCCTGCCCCCTTTCGCCACATCGACGGCTAGGCCGGCGATGCGCAGACAAAAGGCAAACACGGTTCGAACCTTTCATTGGAGCTTGTCGCTCCGTTGTCGGGTCTTCACCCGTCTCATGCAGGCCCACATGAATTAAGGCCGTCCTCTTGAATCAAGATTCGGGCCGCCCGCAATCTCGGACAGGATGTCCGGAAGCCTTCCGGCTTCCGGTACCGGGCCCAGGATAAATCCAGGGCCCGGAATTCAGTCACGGACCAACCTTCGAAAGGCCGATCCAAATGGTCTTAATCAGGACGCTGCGAGCGTCGAGACGTCGAGCTTGAGGCCCGGGCCCATCGTCGAGGTGACCGACACCTTCTTGACGTAGTTGCCCTTGGCGCCAGCCGGCTTTGCCTTGGTCACCGCATCGGCGAAGGCACGGATGTTCTCTTCCAGTGCCTTGACGTCGAACGAGACCTTGCCGACGCCGGCATGAACGATGCCGGCTTTTTCGACGCGGAACTCGACGGCGCCGCCCTTCGATGCCTTGACGGCGGCGGCAACGTCGGTGGTGACGGTACCGACCTTCGGGTTCGGCATCATGCCGCGCGGGCCGAGCACCTTACCGAGACGGCCGACCAGCGGCATCATGTCCGGCGTGGCGATGCAGCGATCGAAATCGATCGTGCCCTTCTGGACGATGTCGACCAGGTCCTCCGCACCGACGATGTCGGCGCCGGCGGCCTTGGCCTCATCGGCCTTGTCGCCACGGGCGAACACGGCGACGCGAACCGAGCGGCCGGTGCCGTTCGGCAGGTTGACCACGCCGCGGACCATCTGGTCGGCATGACGCGGGTCGACGCCCAGGTTCATGGCCACTTCGACGGTCTCGTCGAACTTGACCGAAGACCGGTCCTTGAGCAGCTTCAGCGCTTCACCGAGCGCGTAAGCCTTGTTGGGATCGATGCCTTCACGGGTCTTCGATACACGCTTTGCAATCTTTGCCATGATCTCAGCCCACCACTTCCAGACCCATCGAGCGGGCGGAGCCCTCGACCATACGCATGGCCGCTTCGACGTCGTTCGCGTTCAGATCCTTCATCTTGGCAGTCGCGATTTCGCGAACCTTGTCGCGCGAAACCGTGCCAGCCTTGACCTTGCCCGGCTCCTTCGAGCCCGACTTCAGGTTCGCGGCCTTTTTCAGGAAGTAGCTCACCGGCGGCGTCTTCATGACGAAGGTGAACGACTTGTCCTGGTAATAGGTGATGACGACCGGAACCGGCGATCCCTTTTCCATTTCCTGGGTCTGCGCGTTGAACGCCTTGCAGAACTCCATGATGTTGATGCCACGCTGACCAAGCGCCGGGCCGATCGGGGGCGACGGCGTAGCCGATCCCGCGGAGACCTGGAGCTTGAGCTGGCCTGCAATTTTCTTAGCCATCTCTTTTCCTGCCTTTGTCTATGCCGGCCCCATTAGCTGGGAAACACCGGCGGTTGCAGTCTGGTGGTGCGGTTCTTGCGGCCGGCTAAAGCCGCCTTCGCCTCCCACCGTCCTCAGGCAGCGCTTGCGCGCCGCCTCCCCGATCGCCGAACCGGCATCAGGGATTTCGGATCAGCCTTTTTCGACCTGTCCGAATTCCAGATCGACAGGCACGGCGCGCCCGAAGATCGAAACTTCCACCTTGAGCCGCGCCCGCTCCTCGTCCACTTCCTGGACGAAACCGTTGAACGACGCGAACGGACCATCCGAGACGCGGATCGCCTCGCCGATCTCGAAGGTGACCGAGGGCTTCGGCCGCTCGACGCCTTCCTGCACCTGGTTCAGGATGCGCTGGGCTTCGGCCTCGGTGATCGGCACAGGCTTGGAGTCGCCGAGAAAGCCGGTGACCTTTGGCGTGTTCTTGACCAGCGAGAAGACGGCGTCGGTCAGATTGGCCTTCAGGAGCACATAGCCCGGGAAGAACTTGCGCTCGGCGTCGACCTTGCGGCCGCGACGAACCTCGACGACCTTCTCGGTCGGCACCACGATCTGCTCGATGTCGGCGGACAGGCCCTTCTGCTTGGCCTTGTTTTCGATGTCCTCGGCGACCTTCTTCTCGAAGTTCGAATAGGCGTGGACGATGTACCAGCGCGTAGCCATTTTTACGACTTCTCCGTAATCGCCGGACTTAGCGTCCAATGCCCAGAATCTGCTCGACCGCGAGGCCCATGAGCTGATCAGCGGTGAAGAAGAAGATCATCGCGATCACGGCGAAGGCGAGAACCATCACCGTCGAGATCATCGTCTCGCGACGCGACGGCCAAGTCACCTTGGCAGTCTCCGCGCGCACCTGCTGGAGAAAGACGAAAGGATTTGTGGTTTTCGAAGCCATATGCCGCCTGTCTTCAAGACCCGTTGGCCGGGCCCCCTGGATGATCCCGCTGACCGGGACGTGCCGCCTGGACCCAAAGCGCGCCGAATCAGCGCACCATTTCGCCCATGCAAATCAGACGCGTAAAGCCGGCTTCCCAGCTCCACGCGCCGCGTGTCTGTCTCGTCTACATAAAACCGATTCTTGATCCACGCAAGTGGCAAGTGTCCGCTTTATGACCAAACGCCGCCTCGGAACCATCCAGTCGTTCCGTCCCGGCTATGACGCCCTTATGCCCCAATCGGCCTAATATGGCAAGCGGGTCGCCGATTTTCAAAGGCCGACCCCAAAATATCATTCTCGATGGCCATTTTGGAAATGGCACGGGCAGCAGGGCTCGAACCTACGACCTGGGGCTTTGAGCCAGATTAGCCTTTGCCGCATCTCGTTGCGCCATGGCGACGATGAGATACCGCCCTTGCGGTCAGAATTGCGTTCGGAGACCGAAATTGGACTTGAGGATGTAGCTGTTGCCAAAATTACGGAACGGTGTGTTGCCGGAGAGCTCGCCATAGAAGGTGAGATCCTTGCGCCAGCTTACGCTCGCACCGAGGCCGAGTTCGCCCCACAGCCGGTCGTCGGCATTGATGATGGGTGTCCCCGCGACCAGAGTGCGCGTGCCATCGAGCCATTCATAGCTGACATTGGCGATTCCGTAGATGTGGCTGCGGCCACCTTCCCAGGCGCCCTGATGATCGAGCGCGACGCCCCAGCGCGTTTTCAGGCTGTCGTTCCTGCCGGCGGCCACGTCGGCACCCGACGGATCAACGAAGTGATCGAACCGCACATTGGAATAGACGATCTGGAATTGCGGCGTGATGCCAACGTGCTCGCCGAACAAAATCCGCTTGCCCGCTTCGATGCTGAACGCCTCGCCGCTGCCGCCATTGTCGTGGGTGAGCGAGCCGAGAAGTTCGGAATTGAGGTCGCTGCCAGGCGGTTGAGCTGCGCCTGACCGTCGACATAGAAGCCCGTGACACCATACCAGGTCAAAGTCGCGCCAAGGCCGTAGCCGTCGGTCTTCAGTGTACCGTCGCCGAACGCCGAGTTGATCCGGCTGTTGGCCTCGCCATAGGAGACGTTGACGCCCGCCACCAGACGCCCGCTCGTGTCGCTATCGACAAGCACCCGATCGACACCCGCCTGTATCTTCCAGGTATCGATGTCCTGATCCAAACCAGTCGCCGACACCGCGGCACTGTTGAAGCGCCCGTGGATGCCTTCCGCTCGACCCCAAATTCCATTGCCGTCGCCATTGGCGCCGGGGCCCCAGACACGGTTGCCGACACGTTGCTGCAGCGTCGGGAGAGTGTTGAGCGACTGCAGATTGGAGCCATAGGCCTCGTAAACCGGCACGCCGGGCTGATAGAGCGGCGCGCCGGGACCGCCCAGGGAGGAACGCAGATACCAGTCGCCATCCAAGGGAGTAGAGACGCCGCCCTGATAGAGGCGATAGGCGTAAGCGCCGGCTATCACCGCCGGTGCGCCCTGGAAGACATAGTTGCTGTCGAGCACGAAAGCACCGTTGGACGCACCCGTCACGTCGACGATCTTGATGCCTTCCACCGTCGGCGCGCCAGGGCCGCCACGGTTGATGATGCTGACATGCGTAACGCCTGAAGTCGTGCCGTTGACCGCAAGGCGGCTGGTCTGCGAGCTGTCGTCGCCCAGAACGGTCGCGATTTCGAGGCGTCCGCCAGTGCTGACATAATCGCCCTGGACGGTGAGCGTGCCCATGGCATTGCCATAGCCCGGCGCGACGACGCCAGTATTGACGACATTGCCCAAGCCGCCCGTGCCGACGAGCCGTCCGCCGGTGTCGACCAGCATGTTGCCGCCCAGCACGCCGTTCACGGCCAGCGTGCCGGCCGACACGGTCGATGCGCCGGTAAAGCCGGAACTGTCCCCGGTCAGCGTCAGTTGACCGAGGCCGAGCTTGTTGAAGTTCGACGAACCGGAAAAATCCGTGCCGATGCCGATGTCGTGCCCGTTGGTATCGAACCAGGCTCCTCCGGCTGCCACACTCAGTGCAGTGAAGCCGTTCAGGAAATCGGCTTCATCCCGGTTCGCACGCAGAATGCCGCCGTTGAGGTCGAGTATAGCGGTGGCGCCGGCTCCCTTGATCACGGAGCCGGTTTCGACAACGCCGCGTCCGGTGGCGTCGCCGTCGAGATGGAGCGTTCCAGTGGCTGTGCTGCCGTTGGCTATATGAACATCGGTACCGACGCTTACGAAGCCACCTTTTCCAACGGTCATCGTGCCGTCGCCATCGTAGCCGACATCGATGCGGTCGGTCGCGGTCAAGCTTGAGACGCTGCCCGTGCTGCTCGATACATTGACAGTGCCCGTGCCGCCGTTCGTGTAGCCGATATAGACAGAGGCAGCGCCGCCTCCAGTTGCACTCGTGGCCACCGCGGCGCCGTCCGCGACGTTGAGTGTACCGCTGCCGGAGAAACCCACGTAAATATTGTTGGCGGCGTTCCAGGCCGAGGCATTGCCGTTGATGTCGCGACCCGAGACGGTGGCCGTGCCTTCGCTACCGCTCCCGTAGCCGATAGAAGCCTGTCCACTGTTCACCAGCCCGCCATCCAGGATGTCGAGCTTGTTGCCTATGCCGCCACTACCAACATAAATCTGGTTGGTAATGTTTAGGGTCGAGGCATGTTGGTCAATGTCCCGACCCGTGACCGCAACCATGCCAGTGCCGGTGCCATTGCCATCGCTATTGTTGCCGATGACGACCAATGCACTGTTCACGATCCCGCCATCCTGGATAGCGAGCGAGGCCTTGCCGTTGTCGCCGACATAAAGCGTGCCTGTATTGGTCCACGTCGAGGCGTGACCGCTACCGTCGTGGCCCGCGACAGTGACATCGCTTTGGCTGGCGGCCGCGACGCCGATATAACCGTCAGCATTGCTCACCTGGCCGCCATTTCCGATATTGAGCGTGCCGTTGCCATCCTGACCGACAACGAGGTCACCGTTATTGGTCCAAGTCGAGGCATTGCCGCCACCGTTGGCGCCCGAGACGGTGACCGTCCCTTGGGCACCATAGCCGATAAAGCCGGTGCCATTGGTGACCGCGCCGCCATTCTGGATGTCCAGCGTGCCTGTGGCGTTATTACCGACAACGAGATCGGCCCCGACCGTCCAATCCGGCGTTTGAATGGTGCTTGCGTCCGGCGATAGATCACCGATGCCTGACACCGACTGCGCGGACGCCGGCCGCATGCCGGCAATCGCGGTGACGAGTGTGATGATTGCCGTGGTCAAAAACAAGGACCGGCGGAAGCTGACCGTGTTGGCGCCGTCCTTTGCCGTGCATCTCATCCCCTGCGCCGCTCCCCGCCAAGCCCCGCTTCACCATAGAAGTGCGACGCACCCGGCAAAGCCCGAGTCAATGACCGCTCGAATCATTGCCATGCGCTGTATTCGACTAGATCAAGGTTACCTTTGGTTGTAAGTTGAGTGGTCCTCTCCCCAAACGCATTCTCTCGCCTCAACTGCAGCGCGTACGTGCGGCAATGCTGCTCGATAGCCATCAAATACGGTCGAGCGGATTGGCGATCGCCGTGGCCGGCCCTCGTCATTCAGGTCGAAATGCCAATCCTCGGCCCAATCCTTGGCCTAGCAAGACTTCTTCCTTGATGGTGGCCCGGCGGTTCTTGGCTTCGACATACCTCGAACAGTGCCAAATCGGGCTGTCGTTACGCCTATGGACGTGGACCTTGCCTTCGAGAATCGAATGTTCTTCCGCTATCGGCAGGCACTTCCTGCGCGCGTTCAAGTTTGTGCAAGAGATGTGTAAGGCGGCTTGAGGCGTCCTTGCCAAGCAAGACGATCTCTAAATGCGTGATTTTCCTTAGAAAATGGCACGGGCAGCAGGGCTCGAACCTACGACCTGCGGTTTTGGAGACCGCCGCTCTACCAACTGAGCTATGCCCGTACATGTGCGCCTCGGCGCAGCAGGGGCTTCCTAAAAGCTTCCGTGCTCTCTGTAAAGAGCGGTTTGCAGGCAAATGCGTTTAGCCCCTTCGCCAGAAATCAGGATAGTCGACGACCAGCCCATCGCGGTCGATCTCCAGTTCCCGCCTGAAGTCGCTGGCGCGCGATTCATAGAGGTATCGCCTGCCCTCTTCGAGGCATGTGTAGCGTTGCGGGTTGGGCACGACAGAGAGTGCCGGGAAATCGATGAAGCCGGTGGTGATCTCGGCGCTCTGCCCAGTCGAGAGCGCCAGGCGCCGGATCGGCAGCGTGTTCGTGAAAGGGGTGACGGTCAGGTCCGGGTCGAGCACGCCGGCGAGCTCGGGCATCGGCAGGCCGTTCCTGGTCCAGCGACCATCGCCATCCGACGCCAGGACAAGCGTCCGGCCATCGCCGATCATATCGACCATGACGCTCCGCGCATGCCAGCCGGCATCGCAGGCGATGCGATAGCGGACCGCAAATGGCGTTTCGCCCGAGGGCCATCCCACTCGCGCCAGCGCACGATCTTGGCATCTTGCGGCATCGGTCATCCATCTCCCTGGCAAACGGAAGCTATTTTTCGTCCGGCACCCGGTACGGTCCGCCAGGCACGCCCCAGCCCCAGGCCGGCATCGGCTCGCTTTCGGGATCGCAGGTTTCGCCGAGATTGGAATTCATCTTGGCCAGCCGCGATCCCCATTCGATGTAGCCAATGAAGGCGGAACGGAATTCGGGATCGTCGGGCAGGCCGACCTCGTCCGCCGCGTCGGCGAGAAGATTGATCCAGCGGCGGCGCTGCGCCTCGGTCAGATGCTTGCCCAGGTGATGCATGACCATTTCGCGGTGGCCGCCGAATTCGTCACTATAGGTTTTCGGTCCGCCAAAAACCTCTCCGATGAAGGCGGCGACATGGGCGGGGTGGTCCGGCGACATGTGCTTGAACACCGGGCCGACGACCGGATCCCTTGCCACCTTGTCATAGAAGGTTCGCGTCAGCCGGTTCAGCGCCTCGCCGCCACCGGCCCATTCGTAGAGTGTTGGAACATCCTGGCTCATTCTCGATCCTTCGCCGGCCCCGCAGCCGCGACGATAGCGGAAATCGAGTATGGCTCAACCTGCCTCGATGGCCAGTTTTCCGCCGCCGCCGCGCCCTACAGCTTGGCGTCGGCCTGTGCGTTGGCGGCTGGCAGGCCCGGCAATTGTCGGGCTTGGCAACGGCCTTGCAAATCGTGGAGCCAGTCAGCGCGTCGACCGATTGCGGTCCCGTTGTCAGTCCGGCCTTCAGCATCGTGTCCGGGTCAAGTTGCCCCTCAGCCGAGCGTCGCTCGATCGCGGCGAACAGAGCGGGACCGATCGCCATCTCCTCGAGGTAGGCCTTGACCACCGGCTTCTGTCCCATCGGGTAGAGGCTGAGCCGCGCCCGAGGGCCGACAAGCCGCCTGGCGCCGGCGGCAACCACGAGCGCGCAGGCGGAATCACACTCCACCCCGGTATCGATGCTCAAACCGGCATAGGCTCCTTCCCTGGCCAGGCAGTTCCACGCGCCGGGATCACAGTCGACGAATTCGGTCCGGGCAACGGCGATGTCGAGCTTCCTCTCATGGATAAGCCTTCCCATGGCGAGCGCGCTGGACAGGTCGCCTCCCCGAGAGCTGATGACGACAGGCAGGTGCCGATCGCCCAGAGTGGCAAATAGCTGCCGCAGCTTCAGCGGCGTCTGGGTGGTGATCGCACCTTCCGCCGATATCCATTCGGGGCAGTCGGGATTGCAGAGCGGATTGCTGCCGCGAACCACGACAAAGCGCATGTCCCCGCCGGCCTTTGCTTTGGCCGGTTCACCGGCAACGGCAGTGGCAGGCCGGGCAGCGGCCGATGGCGTCGCCTTGTTTGCTGGTCCAGCCATCTCCCGGCAATTCGTGGCCGGCTGGTCCGGCACGCACAGGCTTGCCGTGGTCAACAGATCCACGGTGTCCCGGCTGGTGACCAGCTTCATCGTCAACATGTCGTCGAGCGGAATCTGACGGATGTCGCTGGCCGGCGTGGCCTTCATGACATCCAGCACGCCGTCGCCTATCCCCATTTCCTTGAGATACGCCGAAAGCGTCTTCTCGACCGTCCTGCTCATCTCGTAGGTTTTGTAGCTGCCCGCGTTTTTCCGGCTGACCACCTTGGTGCTGATGACCTTTTTCTTGCCGTTCACGATCCGGTACGTGGTCCGGTAGAGCAGCTTCTCCCGGCGGTAGGTGGTGGTGATCTGGTGAACGCCGAGATAGCCGAAATCGCCCACCACGCGGCGGACGCCGCCGGAAAACATCAGCGGACAGGCCGAATTACACATGGCCCCATCATCATGGGCGATGCCGAAATAGTCGGCACCCTTGCCCCTGTTGTCGTTGCAATTCCTCACCTCCGGCTGGCAACCGGAAAAAATCGTGACGCCGACGGCGACGTCGAGCTTGTTCTTGCGGATCATCCGGCCAAGTGCCAGCGCCGCGTCGACATTGCCGCCGGGCGAATTGACGACAACAGGCAATTGCCTTCCCTTGAGCGCCTTGAGCGTGCGCTTGAGGAGCGACGGGGTGCCCGCCTCGATGGCGCCGTCGGCCGATATCCACTCAGGACAGTTGGGCTCGCATCCCGGCGCGTTGCTGCGCACGACGACGAAGCGCATGGGCGGGATATCGGGAGGGCCATCCTGCGCTCGCGCCGTCAGCACAGGCAGCGCCATGGCGATGACGAGGCATACCAGTGCCCACAACCGCCATGCCTGCCCATCGAAACGGCGCCCTGGAACCACTCTTGGCAAAGCTCCCTCGCTGCAAACCCATACTAGTTGCAGCCATGGCACTTGCAACAGCTTTGAAACAACCCTCGCGATACTTGCGCTGCCAAGCAGCCTGAAACGAAAAAGGCGGCCCGAAGACCGCCCTTTCCTTGTCGAACCCGCAGCGGCCGGATCGATTATTCCTTGATGGTGACGACGATGCCGGCACCGACGGTGCGGCCGCCTTCACGGATGGCGAAGCGCAGCTTCTCTTCCATGGCGATCGGCACGATCAGCTCGACATCGACCGTGATGTTGTCGCCGGGCATCACCATCTCGGTGCCTTCCGGCAGCGACACGATGCCGGTCACGTCGGTCGTGCGGAAGTAGAACTGCGGACGGTAGTTGGTGAAGAACGGCGTGTGACGGCCCCCTTCGTCCTTGGTCAGGATGTAGGCTTCGGCCACGAACTTCTTGTGCGGCTTCACCGTGCCCGGCTTGGCCAGAACCTGGCCGCGCTCGACACCTTCACGATCAACGCCGCGCAGCAGCGCGCCGATGTTGTCGCCAGCCTGGCCCTGATCGAGCAGCTTGCGGAACATTTCCACGCCCGTGCAGGTCGTCTTGGTCGTCGGACGGATGCCGATGATCTCCAGCTCCTCGCCGACCTTGACCACGCCGCGCTCGACGCGGCCGGTCACCACCGTGCCACGGCCCGAGATCGAGAACACGTCCTCGATCGGCATCAGGAACGGCTTGTCCAGCGGACGAACCGGCGTCGGGATGTAGGCGTCGACCTGAGCCATCAGCTCGCGGATCGCGTCCTCGCCGATCGTCTTGTCCGAATCCTCGAGTGCTGCCAGCGCCGAACCCTTGACGATCGGAATGTCGTCGCCGGGGAATTCGTTCTTCGACAGGAGCTCGCGAACCTCGAGCTCGACCAGTTCGAGCAGCTCAGCGTCATCGACCTGGTCGACCTTGTTGAGGAACACCACGATCGACGGCACGCCGACCTGACGGGCAAGCAGGATGTGCTCGCGGGTCTGCGGCATCGGGCCGTCGGCGGCCGACACGACCAGGATCGCGCCGTCCATCTGCGCGGCGCCGGTGATCATGTTCTTCACATAGTCGGCGTGGCCGGGGCAGTCGACGTGGGCGTAGTGGCGGTTGGCGGTCTCGTATTCGACGTGAGCCGTCGAGATCGTGATGCCGCGCGCCTTCTCTTCGGGCGCCGCGTCGATCTGGTCATAGCGCTTGTATTCGCCGAAATACTTGGTGATCGCAGCCGTCAGCGACGTCTTGCCGTGATCGACGTGGCCGATCGTGCCAATGTTCACATGAGGCTTCGTACGCTCGAATTTACCTTTTGCCATAGTCTCTTTCCTTGGACGGCCTGGACCTTCAGTTCAGTCGAATGCGGGGCGATTAGCGAGAAAGGCCAAAAAACACAAGCGTCTTTTGCCCGGGCGCCATCTCACTCGGCCAGAACCCATGATCCGATTGCGGGGGTATGGCGCTGATATAGGGAGCCGCCGTCGAAAATGGAATGGGCGGAAGCCGGCGGAACAATGTGGGGATTTAGCAGGCCCGCGCATCGGTCGCTGTCGGATTTGCCGGCGGTCCATGGCCCATTGCGGCGGCCACCCCGGTCTGATTTCCTGCGCCTATGCATTTCATTCCGACTGCCATTCGCGGCCCGCTGTTCATGATCGTCTCGACCGGGTCGTATCTGGTCAACGATACGATGATGAAGCTCGCGACAGTGGGCTTGCCGTCCTACGAGGTGCTTTTCCTGCGTGGTGCCGCGGCAACGCTGTGGGGCTTTCCGCTGCTGTTCGCGCTCGGCTACGGCAAGCAGATCCCGCTGATCTTCGACAAGCGGGTGCTGCGCAGGAACCTGCTCGAGCTGGCGGCGATCCTCTGTTACGTCGTCGCGCTCGCCAATATGCAGATCGCCGATTCCACCGCGCTCGGCCAGATCACGCCGCTCCTGATGCTGGTCGGGTCCTCGATCCTGTTTGGCGAGCGGATCGGCGGCCAACGCATGGCATTGATCGGATTGGGCTTCCTTGGCGCGCTGATGGTGGCGCAGCCGACCATGCAAGGCATTTCGGTCTACGCCTTGCTGGCGCTCGGCAACGCGACATTCGCCGCCGCGCGCGATCTGGCCGGCCGCCAGATCACCGCCGAAGTGCCGGGAATGATCGTGGCGATCTCGGCCGTCGTCGTCGTGCTCATCGGCGCCGGCGCCGCGCATTTGATGTCCGAACGCTGGGTCATGCCCGAGGCCCGTCACCTGCTGCTGATGGCAGGCGCCGGCTTCTTCCTGATCTTCGGCCACTTCTTCATCTTCATGGCCTATCGCGTCGGGCCGACCGGAGCGGTGGCGCCATTCTACTATTGCTTCACGGTCTGGGCGGTCATTTCAGGCCTGCTGGTGTTCGGGCAATTTCCCAACACGCTTGCCGTCTGCGGCATCCTGCTGGTGGTCGCCAGCGGGCTGACCATCGTTTCCCTGGATCAGCGCAAGCGCCGGCTGACGGTGATCGCTTAGTTGCCGGCGGGGCGCTCGCCAAGGCCGTTGCCGACGCCGTGGGGATCATCTACGCGGCTGGACGAACCAATCAGCCGAGGGAGCTTGCCGCCGCCGACGCGGTGCTGATGCCATAGGCAAGCCGGCGGTCGAGGCGGCCCGAAAGCCGCGCGGGGCCGCCGCCTATCTGACGCAGCCAGTCGCCTCGGGCTGCTAAAGCGTTCGGCGCCCGCTGAACTGGTGATAGGCCCAAAGGACGACCACGGCGCCCACCACGGCGACGATCAGACTATAGATGTTGAGGCCGGTCACGCCCGACGCGCCAAAGGCGCTGAAGATCAGGCCGCCGACAATTGCGCCGACGATGCCGAGCACGATATCCATGATCATGCCCTGGCCGGTCTTGTTGACGATCTTGCTGCCGATGAAACCGGCAATGACGCCCAGAATGATCCAGCTGATGATACCCATTTTTTCCTCTCCTTCCCTCCGCCAAGCGGAGATTTTCATATGAATGTCAAAACCACAAGCCAGCTTGAAATTCCGCCCGATTGCGCCATTGTTGAAGATGGGTTGGGCTTGGCTAGATGGAGGATCCACTATGGGACTTTTTGACAACGCCGTTCCTGGCGGCAACATCACCAAACCGCTGATGATCGCGCTTGGCGCGTTGCTGGTCGGAAAGATGCTGAGCGGCAGAAGCGCCGAACAGCCGGACCAACCCGACGCCGCTGCTCCCCCCGTCCCTGCTCCGACCGAAGCCAATCCAGGCGATGGCGGCCTGCTCGGCGGTTTGGGCGGCCTGCTCGACAAGCTCAAGAATGCCGGCCATGGCAATGTCGCCGACTCCTGGGTCGGCACCGGGCAGAACCAGTCGATCAACGCCAATGATCTCGGCAACGCGATCGGACCGCAGGTCATCCGCGAGATCGCGCAAAGGACAGGGCTCGACGAGCAGGAACTGCTCAAGCAGCTGTCGACGGCCCTGCCGGGCATCGTCGACAAGCTGACGCCGAACGGCCAGGTGCCGCAGCAGCACCAGGTCGCATCCGCGTTCAACAGCTAGGGTGGCATGCACGAATGCCAGAGGCGCTGCGCGCATTGCCGCGCAGCGTTTCGGTTGGCTGAATCCTTCGACCCGCTACGCTTTGAACCCTTCTATGTCCATGTCTTCAATAAGATTCTGCGGATCCGCAAGCAGAGCTTTGATAACTGCCAACCATATACGGTGGGCCACTTCGTACCATCCACGAGTAGCCTCGAAGTCCAACGACTCCAGCCTCGTGTGACCAAATCCGTCTGGCGATAAACCAAAGTGCCGACAACCGTCATAGATATCGATGAACTTGTCGAATTCGTCCGCACTGACGCCCGTCACGCCGTGATGCGCAATGAAGCGCTTCCAGATAACCCTTGGACTAGCAACCTTCCCAGCTAGCGGCGCGGGATCGTTCTGCCCGAGCAACTGAGAAACGCTCAGACCCAAAGTCGCGATGGTGAAAACGCATCGCTCGACTAGGTCTTTAGTAGTTTCCTTGTCTTGCAGATAATCTGCGGCGAGTTCATTCCAATGGCGCCGCGCCTGTCGCAGCGCATACAGCTGGAGGTTGGTACTGGAAGTGCCGTCCGTGTTTATCGAATAGTATGGCCTCATCGCTCGTCCCGCGCCTCGCTGCACGCAAGGTAACCCCAGCTGGAGGTCAAGCCAATGGGAATGTCTCCCGGACCGCGTCTGCCGGAGAATATTGGAGCGGTGACACGGCGCAAAGAGATTTGACAATGATTTCAGAAATTAGCTGGAGCGGGTAGCGGGAATCGAACCCGCATATTCAGCTTGGAAGGCTGCTGCTCTACCACTGAGCTATACCCGCGCCTTGCACTGAAGTACCGGATTCACTGGAAAAGCGCCATGCACTTTTCGTCTCCGATGCTTTCGCGTTTCAGGGCTTCCGGGCCGGCAGTGGTGGAGAGGGTTGGATTCGAACCAACGTAAGCTAAGCTAACGGATTTACAGTCCGTCCCCTTTAACCACTCGGGCACCTCTCCAGTCTGCCGCCGGAGCCATGCAACGAGGCATTCACGCCGATCCGGACCCGAGTTGTCTTCTCCGAAATCAGCGAAGCGCCTTATGGCGGCAAGGCCAGTGGGTGTCAACCGCGCAGGAAGGGTTTTTCGATGTTGTTCGCCGGCTGCGGCGACAGGGCATATCCTTGACGGGAGGAGACGGCTATAGAAGCCGGCCATGAGCAACAATTCCAACACCCCGAAAGACACCCACTACGCCAAGCTGCGCCGCGCGTATCGCGACGAGAAAAGCGGCGGCGCACCGGCCTTCAGGCCGCGCCAACCCGTGCCGCCAGGCGAAAACGCCGGGGATGGCCTGGTGCGTCTCTATGGCCTGCACACTGTGCGCGCCGCGCTCGACAATCCGCGCCGCCGGATCAAAAGAATGCTGGTGACGCGCAATGCGGCCGAACGGCTCGAGATCGCCGATCTCACCGCTTTGCCCTTCAACGCCGACCTGGTCGAACCGAGGGACATCGACAAGATCACCGGGTCGGACGCCGTGCATCAGGGCGTGCTGATCGAGGCCGAGCCGCTGAAGCCCAAGCGCCTCGACGCGCTTGGCGACACCAGGCTGGTGCTGGTGCTCGATCAGGTCACCGATCCGCACAATGTCGGCGCCATTTTGCGTTCTGCGGTGGCCTTCGGCGCCGGCGCACTGATCACCACGGCACGCCACAGCCCGCAGGAATCGGGCGTGCTGGCGAAATCGGCTTCCGGCGCACTGGAGCATATCGACCAGATCGAGGTGAAGAACCTCGCCGACGCGCTCGGACAACTGCACGAGGCCGGCTTCCAGACCATCGGGCTCGATTCGGACGGGCCGGCTGAACTCGAGACCAGCTTTGCCGGCGACCGGATCGCGCTGGTGCTCGGCGCCGAGGGCAAGGGCCTGCGCCAGAAGACGCGCGAGACGGTGACGACGCTGGCGCGCCTCGACATGCCCGGCGCCATCCGCTCGCTGAATGTGTCGAATGCCGCAGCGGTGAGCCTTTATGCGGCACGGGCATTTTTAAAGCGCGGCTGACTGAAAGCGGCAAGTTCCCGCCAGGAAGCAAAAACGGGTTCCGGCGACGTTGCCGGAACCCGTTCACGGGTTAAGACAAAAGTTGACGGCTTGGGAACGTTACGCCGCCCTCTCTCGACCTATGCCGCCTTGCCTTTGATTTCCGTTGCCTCCTTGCCGATCTCGAAATTGGCCATCCGCTCCAGCGCCCTGACCAGCGCTGAGTGATCCTCCTTCGCACCACCATTGGCGGCGCAAGAATTGAACAGTTGCTGCGTCGCCGATGTGTTGGGCAGCGACACGCCGAGCGCCTTCGCACCCTCCAAAGCGAGGTTCAGATCCTTCTGGTGCAGTTCGATGCGGAAGCCTGGCGCGAAGGTGCGCTTGACCATGCGCTCGCCATGCACTTCGAGAATGCGCGAGGCGGCCAGCCCGCCCATCAGCGCCTGCCTGACCTTGGCCGGATCGGCGCCGGCTTTCGCGGCGAAAACAAGGGCTTCGGCGACGGCTTCAATGGTCAGCGCGACGACGATCTGATTGGCGACCTTGGTGGTCTGGCCGACGCCGTTCGGCCCGACCAAATTTATGTTCTTGCCCATCTTCTCGAAGATTGGTTTTGCGCGCTCGAAGGCTTTCTCCTCGCCGCCGACCATGATGGTCAGCGACGCCGCCCTGGCGCCGACCTCGCCGCCCGAGACCGGGGCGTCGAGGTAGTCGCAGCCGAACTCGTTGATCTTCTTTGCGAATTCCTTGGTCTCGATCGGCGAGATCGAGCTCATGTCGATGACCAACTTGCCCTTCGACAGGCCGGAGGCGACGCCGTTGTCGCCGAACAGCACATCGGCCACCTGCGGTGTGTCGGGGACCATGGTGATGATGATGTCGGCGGCCTTGGCCACGGCGGCATGGCCGGTGACGGTCTTCAGGCCGTTGGCGACAAGGTCGGCCGGCGGTTTCGAGCGGTGGTCGCTGGCCACGACCGTGTAGCCGGCTCCAAGCAGATGCCCTGCCATGGGTGCGCCCATGATGCCGAGGCCGATGAAGCCTATGGTTTCCATTATGGTTCTCCTGAAATTCCTGGCTCGAATTTGTCGAAAGGCCGGCTCTGCCCCTCATCCGCCTGCCCATCCTTCGCTGCGGTGCAGCTACGGAGGGTGAACCGGGCACCTTCTCTCCGTATAGTGACGGGGAGAAGGGATGCTCTAAGCCGCCGCGCTGCCCTGCCCGGCCAGTTCCCGAAACCAGCCCAGCCCGGCTTCCGTGCCCGCCTTCGGCTTGTACTCCGCCCCAATCCAGCCGGAATAACCAATCCGGTCGATGTGGTCGTAGAGGAAGGGATAGTTGATCTCGCCCGTCCCCGGCTCGTGACGGCCGGGATTGTCCGCAAGCTGGATATGCGCGATGCGGGGAAGGTTCGCTTCGATGGTACGGGCGAGATCCCCCTCCATGATCTGCATGTGGTAGATGTCGTATTGCAGGTACAGGTTCTTCGAGCCGACGCGATCAATGACCTCAAGCGCCTGGTCTGAATAATTGAGGAAGAAGCCCGGAATATCGCGCGTGTTGATCGGCTCGATCAGCAGCCGGATGCCGGCCTGCTCCAGTTTTTCGGCGGCGAACGCCAGGTTCTCGGCGAAGGTATCCTCAAGCACCTTGGTCGCAACACCCTGCGGCGCGATGCCGGCCAGGCAGTTGACCTGTTGGCAATCCAGCGCCTGCGCGTAGGCGATCGCCTTGGCGATGCCCTGGCGAAATTCGGGCACGCGGTCGGGCAATACGGCGATGCCGCGCTCGCCCTTGGCCCAGTCGCCCGCCGGCAGGTTGAACAGCACCTGCGTCAGGCCGTTCTTCTTCAGGCGGGCGGCGACCACCTCGGGCGCATGATCATAAGGTCCGATATATTCGACACCCTTGAAGCCGGCGCGGGCGGCGGCATCGAAACGGTCGAGGAAATCATGCTCGCCAAAGAGCATCGACAGATTGGCTGAAAAACGCGGCATTCTTTTTTCTCCTATTTTCTGCCCAGAACCAAAGCCGTGTTGAGATTCAGGTCAGGCCGGCCTGACCTGAATATCAGCATGACTTAGTCCAGCATCACGATCGCGGTGGGCGCGTCTTCCTGATGTTCGGCAAGGTCCTCGAATTCGGTGATCTTGTCGATCTCGGTACCCATCGAGATGTTGGTGACGCGTTCGAGGATGAATTCGAGCACGACCGGAACCTGGTGTTCCTTCATCAACCGCTGCGCTTCCTTGAACGCGCCGGCGAACTCTTCCGGCTTGCGTACCCTGACCGCCTTGCAGCCCATGGCTTCGGCGACGGCGACATGGTCGACGCCATAACCCGCCTCGGGATCATTGGCACGGTTGATGTTCTCGAAGGCGAGGCTCACCTCGTAGTCCATCGAAAAACCGCGCTGCGCTTGGCGGATCAGGCCGAGATAGGCGTTGTTCACCACGACGTGGATGTAAGGCAACTTGTGCTGGGCGCCGACCGCCAGTTCCTCGATCATGAACTGGAAATCATAGTCGCCCGACAGCGCCACGATGGTGCGGTCGGAATCTGCGGCGCGCACGCCGAGTGCGGCCGGCAGCGTCCAGCCGAGCGGGCCGGCCTGGCCGCAATTGATCCAGTTGCGCGGCTTGTAGACATGCAGGAACTGCGCGCCTGCGATCTGCGACAGGCCGATGGTGGTGACATAGGTGACGTCGCGGCCAAACGCCTTGTTCATCTCCTCATAGACGCGCTGCGGCTTCAGCGGCACCTGGTCGAAATGGGTCTTGCGCTTCATCGTCTTCTTGCGGCCCTGGCATTCCTTGGCCCAGCCCGACCAGTCGCGCAGTTTTCCAGCCGTCTTCCATTCGGTGGCGACGTCGAGCAGCATCTTCAGCGCCGCACCCGCATCCGAAACGACGCCGAGGTCCGGCGCGAAGACACGGCCTATTTGAGTGGGCTCTATGTCGACATGAATGAATTTTTTCCCCCTGGTGTAAACGTCCACCGAGCCGGTGTGGCGGTTGGCCCAGCGGTTGCCGATGCCGAAGACGAAGTCGGCTTCCAGCATCGTCGCATTGCCGTAGCGGTGCGAGGTCTGCAGGCCGCACATGCCGGCCATCAGCCGGTGGTCGTCGGGGATCGCGCCCCAGCCCATCAGTGTCGGGATGACCGGCACGCCCGTGATTTCTGCGAATTCGATCAGCAGGTCCGACGCGTCGGCATTGATGATGCCGCCGCCGGCGACGATCAGTGGCTTTTCCGCCGTGTTGAGCATCGCCAGCGCCTTTTCGGCTTGGGCGCGCGTCATCGCCGGCTTGAATGGCGCCAGCGGCTCATAGGCGTCGATGTCGAACTCGATCTCGGCCAGCTGGACATCGACCGGCAGGTCGATCAGCACCGGACCTGGCCGCGACGAGCGCATGAGATGGAACGCCTTTTGCAGCGCCATCGGCACCAGATAGGGCTCCATCACCGTCACCGCCCATTTGGCGACGGGCGCGGCGATGGCGGCGATGTCGACGGCCTGGAAATCCTCCTTGTTGAGGCGCGCGCGTGGCGCCTGCCCGGTGATGCACAGGATCGGAATGGAATCGGCCGCGGCCGAATAGAGCCCGGTGATCATATCGGTGCCGGCCGGCCCCGAAGTGCCGATGCAGAGCCCGATATTGCCCGCCTTGGCGCGGGTATAGCCTTCCGCCATATGCGAGGCCCCCTCGACGTGGCGGGCAAGGACATGGCGGATGGTGCCTCTCGCCTGCAGCGCCGAGTACAGCGGATTGATCGCCGCGCCGGGCACCCCGAAGGCGCAGGAGACGCCTTCCTTTTCGAGAACGAGAACAGCAGCATCGACAGCGCGCATCCTGGCCATTTCCAGCCTCCACAAGATGATTGTTGGATGGCTAAGGATGTCACCGCCCCGGCGATTTTTCAATTTTTCCAGAATATTTTTTCATTTCCAGAAAACGGCGATTAATAGCTGATTTTGCTGGGCTTTCCCTTTTCCAGATTTGCACCTGGAAATTTCATGAAAAACTTTTTCATTGCATCTTTGGAAAAACGGTCGAGAATGCTGGCCATGGAAAGCAGCGAAAAACGTCAGCGCGGGCGCCCGCGCGCTTTCAACGGCCCTGCCGAGGCCTCGGTGCAGTCGCTTGACCGCGCCTTGCGCATCCTGGCCATCGTCGCGGAAGGCAGCGGCCTGTCGCTGAGCGAGATATCGGCGCAAAGCGGGCTCGCCGCCTCCACCGCCTACCGCATGCTGACGACGCTTCAAAACCACGGCATGGTCGAATTCGATACGTCGGACCAGCTTTGGTCGATCGGGGTCGAGACCTATCGGATGGGCGCGGCGTTCCTGCGCCGCCGCAAGCTGGTCGACCGCGCCCGCATCGTCATGCAGGAATTGATGGAGAAAACCGGCGAGACCGCCAATCTTGGCGTCGCCGAGGATGACTGCGTGGTCTTCGTCAGCCAGGTCGAGACACATCAGGCAATCCGCGCCTTCTTCCGGCCGGGCACGCGCAGCCCCTTCCATGCTTCCGGCATCGGCAAGGCGGTGCTGGCGCATCTCGAGCCGGAGCGCGTCGGGACGATCCTGCGCAAGGCCGGCCTGCAGCGCTATACGGACAAAACCCTGTCCGACATCTCCGCCCTCGCCCACGATCTGGCTGTCATCAAGCATCGCGGCTGGTCGGTCGACGACGAGGAGCGCCACCCCGGCATGCGATGCGTGGCCGCCGCCATCTTCAACGAATATGGCGAACCGATCGGCGGTGTTTCCGTGTCCGGGCCGACGGTACGGGTCACGCCAGAGCGGCTGGCCGAGATCGGCCCGCTGGTGCGCGACGCAGCGGTCGAGGTGACGAAAATGATCGGCGGGATGGCTGGCTGATCAGGCGGCGCCCGGCAGCGCGCTCCTGGCCGCCACATGAAGGACGTCCAGCAGGATTGCCAGGCCGACGCCGCTGGCGGTGCAGATGAGGCCGGCCATGAATATACGGTTGGCGCGCGCATAGACCGGCCGCCGCAGCGACGCCGTGTCGAGCAGCAACGCCAGCGCCCGCATCTGCAAGGCAATACCGGCCAGGATCGGCAGGACAGCGACCAGGTGATAGGTCTGCCAGGGAATCGGGTTGGCGGCCCAATGGGTGATGAAGCCCAGCGAGAACGCCAGCAGAATGCCGACCGTGGTGACCGTGCCGTTGCGAAACACCGGCTCGATCAGGTCTTCTTTCTCATCCTGCTCGTCCAAGCCAACCTCCCCAGCCAGCAATCGAAGCGATTAGACTAGACGCTCATAGAATCGCTGTACATCTCTGCTTGCTCGGACAAGCGCCGGCGACAGCCAGCGCGGCTGGACAGCACATGAAGGGGCAGGAATGAGAAAGACGGCTCTGCTTTCGCTTACCGCTTCACTTTGCGGGTGCGTGGCGACACCGCCCGCAGCCACATCCGATGCCGGTAACCAGCGCGTCGATCCCATGCCGATCTCGCTCGCTTTGGAAGAGATCATCACGACAGGCGTTCGCCAACATCTTCAGGACCCGGCCACCGCCAGGTTCGGGACGATGCTTGCCGGAGAACGGACCCTTAATGGCCGTGCGGAGATCGTGGTCTGCGGCCATGTCACCACCAAGCCTTACCGCGGCAACGGGAGGGACAAAGCGTTTGCCGCCAAGATTTATCCGGATGCGGGAAGCAGCTTCGAACTCGTCGCGATGGGTGAAGAGCCGCCAGATACGAGGCTCGTTGGCGACACCTGCCGTGCGGCCGGTTTGCCGCCCCTCGACACCGACGCGAAGACGCACCTCTAGAAAGACGGTGTTCAAACAACGAAGAGGGGCTGCCTCGCAACCCCTCTTTCCTGTCGTTGGTCCACTTTCCTGTCGTTGGTCCGCCTCCCCTCAGAGCCGGCAGTAGTGGCTGTAGCCGTCGTGGCCGATATAGGTATCCGAGTCCGGATCGTAGCTGGCGTAACGCTCGAAGCAGCGGCGGACGTGCCAGGAACCGCCATCTTCGTCGACATAGACGGTGCGGGGCGGCTGCTGGGCAAGCAGGCTGCCAAGGACGAAACCACCGACGCCGGCGGCGATGCCGATGCCAAGGTCATGGTGATGCGAATGAGCCGCCGAAGGCTGGACGGTGCCGACCAAAGCGGTGGCGGCGACGGTGGTGGCGATGAGGCCGGAAACGAGTGTGCGCTTGAACATGATGATCTCCTTGCTTCGTTGGAGAGGCGATCCATCCGCCTCTTGATCATGTGTCGCCCCGGCATTGAAAAAGGTTCGATCGGTTTTGATTTTTTTCGAAGAAGCAGGTATCCGCTGCCTGAAAAGGCACGGCGGCCCTCGCCGGCGTTGATTATCGAGACCGCCGCTTCAGCACCTTGCGCCGATCGCGTCATCTTCCGTGGCGGCGACAAGAAGCGCCGTATCAATGCAAAAGGGCGGCCGAAGCCGCCCTTTCCTGCACTGGTTCTTCATCACGCCGCCGGGCTGCGCTCAGTAGATGATGATGTGGTGGCGATGATGACGGTGATGGTGATGATGATGGCCATAGACCCACCAGTAATCCGGGTAGTCCGGGTAATCCTGGTAGTAGAGGTAGTCGTTGTAATGATGATGGCGATGCATGCCATGAGCCGACGAAGACTGAACGGTGCCGGCGAGCGCACCGGTCGCGACGACGATGGCGACGAGGCTGGAAACGAAAATGCGCTTGAACATAACGATCTCCTGTATCTCTGATCGAGGCGACCATTCGCCTCTGAGGATCAGTCGGCGTGGGGCAGCGAAAGGTTCGACAGGATCAGGAGATTTTTCGGAGTGAGTAGTGAGTAGGCACTAGGCGCATCCGAACAATGCACGGCCTATTCCCCTACTGGCTGCTTCCTACTGACTACTCGCTATTTCTCAGCCCATGCCCGTGACGTGCCGCAGCCAGAAGGCGAGCGCGATGAAGCCGATGATGGTGGTGACGCCCGTCCAGTCGACATTCGCGTTCTTGACGTCCCTGACGATCTTTACCAGCAGCATCCATGCGACGATGACGAGCGGCAGAATGATGACAAACCTGATCATGCGACACTCCAGTCCGAAGCGATTGCACCCTTGTCGTCATGTAGGAAGCACGTTTGCGGATTTCAGCATGCTGGCCATACGCCATCCACCACGACCGATGCCGAAATGGAGTTTTGTCTTTACTGGCGCACCAAATATGCTACCGGAGCGCCATGCCCTTGTAGCTCAGCTGGTAGAGCAGCGGTTTTGTAAACCGAAGGTCGGCGGTTCGATTCCGTCCGGGGGCACCAGTTCTCAAGACATACCCATTCTTTTATCTACATAATTTTGCGCACCCCAAAATGCGGCCATGTGTCTATGGCTTGCCTATCGGTCATTTGTGTAAGGATTTGTGAAAGCGGTAGACGGCGTCTTGATGGGTTTTCACACGAATCTGACCCCTCTATGAGGTTCCCATGGCGTGCCCGTTGGTCCGCCCGGTCGGCTGGAGCGCGCGGCACATATGAGTGAAGGCGCCCGTCGGATCGTCGAAGAACATCACCCCGAAACGCGAGAACAGGATGTCGAAAGCGCCCTCAGGCAACTCGGCGCTGCTGGCGTCGGCCACTCGGAACAGGGCCGGCGTATCCCATGGCGCAAGCGCGCGAGCCCGACCGATCAGCGGTTCGGAATATCCACGCCCAGCACTTGGCCACGCCGGCCAACGAGGGCGGCCAGTGCCAAACTCGATGCGCCCGCGCCGCAGCCGAGGTCCAGCACGCGCTCGCTTGTCGCAGGCGCGGCGGCTGGTTCCGAACACTCGAAAGCCCTCATTCCGCAAGGCTTTGGCGGTAGCGGGACCGATGCGGAGGATGTGCCCGTCACCAGGGCGACGCCAGGACTGATCGTATCCATGAGGGTCACTTCCTTCTTGCCTTAGATTTGCGCGCCGCCGCTGGGGATGGCCGATTGGGACCGGAGAAACTGTGCTCTCAAACCAGCATCGACTGCTGGGCGAAGATGCCCGCCATCGCGCCTTGCCAGGATGCCGTTGTGACTGAGGGGAGGAGGGGGTTGGTGAGGTCCCCCGCGGCGTAGATGCCGGGCATGCTGGTTTCGCGACGCTCGTCGACCTTGAGGACGATGCCGAGGGGAGTATCGAGCGTGGCGAGGCCCAGTGATTCATGCAAGTTTGCGGACGGCTTGTTGCGCGGATGCGCGAACAGGATGTCGACAGCGACATCGGGGCCGACATTGAGCTTGAGGGTGGCATCATGGCCCCCATGACGGGCGATTTCAGTGATCCGGCCATCGACGACAGGTATGTTGCGACGCGCCAGATCGGCCCGGATATCGGGAGGAATGTCGTGACCATCGGCGAATACCGTCAACCTGTCGGTCCAATCGTGGAACAGCCTGACCTGATTTTGCGACTGCGGGCCGGACCAGACGAGACCCCAATGCTGGCCGGCGACTTCAAAGCCGTCGCAATAGGGACAGGGTACGATGGACGTGCCCCAGCTTTCGGCAAATCCCGGCACATCGGGCATCTGGTCCGTAATGCCATAGCTCAGGATCAGCCGACGCGCCCCAAGGCTTTCGCCATCGCCCATTAGGACGGAGAAATCGTCGATGCCGCCGGAGACTTTGTCGGCCCGAGCGTTGACCAGACTGATCGCAGGATAACGCGCCAACTGCCGGCGCGCCTCGGCCAGGATGTCCAGCGGCGGCTTGTGATCGTGACCAAGCATACCATGCGAGTGGCCGGCAAAGCGGTTGCGCGGCAGGCCAGTGTCGAGAACGGTGACCTTGCGGCGGGCACGGCCGAGTTGCAGGGCGGCGGCGAGACCGGCAAAGCTACCGCCGATAATGATGACGTCATCCATGGTGACGGGCTCCGTGTTGTTGATGAAGGGGCTCGACTGGATCCTGTTGAAGCTTATCCATTGGCTTCACATTTTAGGAACTGCGTGGTATCGTAATTCAATAATTAGGATACTGTCAAGGACTTGAATTATGGCAACCGAGAAAAACACCCAGCCCCGGCGCGGCCGGCCCGTCAACGAGGCGCTTGGACAAACGATCGTCGATACGGCGGGCGAACTTTTTGCGGAACTGGGTTTTCAAGCGACGACATTGGACAAGGTCGCCAAGCGAGCGAAGATATCGAAGCTCAGCATTTACAGGCACTTCGAGAACAAAGAGGCGCTGTTTGGCGCGGCCTTTGCGGCCCGCTGTCAGCAGTTGATTCCACAGGTGCTTTTTCAAGGCGTCGATGGCTCGACCGAAGATCAGCTGATGGCGGTGGGATCATTGCTGCTTCGCACGCTGCTGCGGCTAGACGTCCGCAACGTCGAAGCCATGGTCATGGCCGACATGACGAGTCAAAAGTCGTTGAGCAAGCTCCATTACGAAGCCGGCCTCGCCCATATCATCGCCCAAATCGAGGCCCTGTTGCGTCAGTTGCACGCGAAGGCGGTTCTGAACGTGCCCGACCCTCTCCGGTCCGCCCGCTTGTTTGCCGCGCTTTTCAAAGGATCCGATCTTCTGATTATCGCGCGCTTCGATGAGGCGAGAGCAGAGAACGACAACGAAATCGAATCCTACTGCCGGTCGGCCGTCGCCATGTTTATCGCCGCGCACGGTGGCAGCGACCACGCGGGCGGATAGCAGGGACGAAGCCGCGAAGTACTTGCTTGATATTTTGGATGCTTGCACTGACATCAATGACTATCGGTGTCGGCTTTGGGGCGATGTTGTGAGCGGGGTGTGTGGCTTCAATTGGATCGCCCTGCGCTGCCCACCAGTCAATCTCCGCCAGCGGTCCCGTCTCCGAATTACGGTGACAGTGCACTTTTGCTGAGGGTTTGATCGGATTCACGTTTGAAGGCCACAACCGACCTGCAGTCTTTTTAAACCGAAGGTCGGCGGTTCGATTCCGTCCGGGGGCACCATCCTTCGTTCTTCGAGCTTCGGATGGCGGGCCACCCCAAGCTCGTGGATTATCTTCCTAAATGCCGGCGTTACGGACCAGCCCTTATTGAACGGCCGGCGCAACCTGCGCAGCGGCCGCGCCCCTGTCGAACGTATTTCTCACCCTGATCGACTTGAAGACATAAGCGACCCAGAGACCGGTCACCACGACCGAGATTATGGGGGCGACCAGCCCGTCGCCGCCTGCAAGCACTTGGCTCAGTGGGACATCCAGCGCTGATGAGATCAAAATCGTGTCCAGGATAAACACGGCCGGGATCGCAAGCCACTGCAACAGAAACAAGCGGGGAAAGTGTCGGCTTCGCCGCAGCATGAAAACGAGCACGGACAGTTGGATCGCCAGAAACGCCAGATTGAGGGCAACCTCGCCATACACCGCCAGAGGCCCATTTGGCAGCGGCATCAGTTGCTGGTAACCCTCGATCGAATTGGCCAAATCGGCAACCGTACGCAGCGGTGACAATGTCTGACCGATAGCCAGCAGCATCAGCCATCCGCCGAAGCCCACGAGAGCCTCGGGATTCTGTGGCGGCTTCGCGGCCGATCGAACCGCAAAGAAAACAGGCACGCCGATCAACAACAGCACGATCACCCAATGCCAGATCGAAAACGCTCCCATCTATCCCCCCTCTGTTATACCGCTTTAGGTTGTATCAGATTTCAAACTCAACTCAAGGGCTGAGCGTTGCGTAAGACGATGTGTGAGGCCAAAGCAACGACTTCTCCTGCCTGCTCCTGACTCCCTCACACCCCGATCGCCGCCACCAATATCCGGTTCTGCCTCCGTATCGCTGCCCTCAATTCCGGTATCCTCGCCTCATCGCGCTTCACGAATTCAACGAACATCATATTCATGTTGTTGAAGATCAGTTCGCCCAGCGCTGCCCCGTCAATGTCCTGCCGCACGAGACCGATCTCCTGCAGCCGGGCAACCAGTGCGCTGATCTGCTCGGTGAGTTCGCGGTCGAGGCCGGTATAAGCCTGGCCGAACGGGCTGTCGGGCAGTTGCGTTGAGATCGCCATCGCCTGCCGCCACATCTCCTTGCTGAGATAGTGCAGCGAGTGCTCGATGTAGATGCCGATCAGCGTGTCCAGCGCATCGCCGACATTGGCCGGCGGCCTGGCGACGACGCCGCGCCCGGCATTAAGCACTTCGTTGACTTCCAGCGAGACGATGGCACCGAGGATGTCGCCCTTGTTCTCATAGTAATTGTAGATCGTGCCGATCGAGACTTCGGCTTGCGCGGCGATCGCCTCGATCTTGGCGCCCTCATAGCCGGCCTCGCGGAAAAGTGCTGCCGCCGCCTCGATGATGCGCCTGTGCCGGTCCGCCTTTTGCCTTGCCCGCAATCCGCTCATAGCAGCCTCTTGCCATAAAAACAGAATTGACTCAATTTTAGAATTGGTTCAATTTTTTACAAGAAGCCACAAAGGCAAGGGAGAACACTCGATGTCCATCAAATCCGGGAATCCGCTTTCCGTCCTGAAGCGCAATCTGCACGCGGCGTGCGCCGCCACGGCCCTGATGCTTGGGGCAGGCAGCCTCGCCGAGGCCGCCGACCTCAACGCGCTGATCTGGTGCGACCATTCCGATCCGACCCTGCTGCAGCCTTTCGAGGCGGCCAACAACGTCAAGGTCAACGTCAAGGAATTCGAAGGCACGGGCGCCGGCCTCGCCATCGTCGAGCAGTCGCAACCCGGCGACTGGGACGTGATGGTGATCGACAGCATCGACGTGCCGCGCGGCGTCGAAAAGGGCCTGTTCGAGCCGCTGCCGGAAGACAAGCTGCCCCTGGCCGACCTCTTCCCGCAGGTGAAGATGGACGGATCGACCATTGTCGGTGGCAAGCGCTACGGCATCACCGAAAAATTCGGCTACAACACGATCGGCTTCAACAAGACCAAGGTCGATCCGGCCGACATGCAGTCCCTGGCGTCGCTGACTTCGGACAAATACAAGGGCAAGGTCGCCATCTACGACTACTATCTCCCCGTGATCGGCATGGCGGCGCTCGCCATCGGCAAGAAGACGGCAGACCTTAACGAAGCCGACCTGCCGGCGCTCAAGGAAGAGCTGCTCAAGATGAAGGCCAACGCCAAGCTGGTCGGCGAAGTCACCGCCAGCCAGACGGCGCTCGCCACGGGCGAGGTCGACATATTGGTCGGCGGCGGCGAATGGGTGACGGCAGGCCTTGCCAAGGAAAACCCGGCGCTGGATTTCTCAATCCCGAAGGAGGGCGCGGTGCTGTGGTCGCAGTCGCTCGCCATGTTCAAGGATTCCAAGAACAAGGACATGGCGCTGAAGTTCATCCAGTACATTATGAGCCCGGAAGGCCAGGCGCGGCTCGCCACCTCGTCCTGCTACTGGGGCATGCCGTCCAACACCAAGGCCGCGTTGAGCGACGACCAGAAGAAGGTGCTGCGCTTCGACGAGCAGCCCGGCTTCCTCGCCCGTGCGCAATCCTACCCGGCGCCGAATGCCGACCTCGACAAGAAGATGCAGGATATGTGGACCGAAATGCTGCAGGCCAAGTGAGCTGATACGCTCATGAGCACAGCAGGAAACCGGACGGGCCGCGCCCTGCCCCGGGCGAGCGATGCCCTGCCCTGGGCGCTGGTCACGCCGGCGCTCGGCTGGACGCTTCTTTTCTTCGTGCTGCCCTTTGTCGCCATGGGGCTTTCGAGCTTCACCGCGCATGAGGGCGGCGAGGCCACCCTGTCCAATTACAGCCAGTTCTTCGCAAACCCCGCTTATTGGCAAGCGATGGTGAATTCGCTGCAGGTCACCGCAATCGTCACCGTGGTTTCCGTGCTGCTCGCCTATCCCTTCGCCTGGGTCCTGGCCGAACAGGTTCCTGAACGCTGGCAACGGTTGGCGCTGATGCTGGCCGTGCTGCCGTTCTGGACGTCCTACGTCGTGCGCTCCTATTCGTGGCTGCTGGTGCTGGCGCAGAACGGCGTCATCAACCGGGCGCTGACCGGCTCAGGCCTGATCAGCGAGCCGCTGCAGCTCGCCAACACGCGCCTGGCCACCGTCACTGGCTTCGTGCATTTCTTCGTCATGCTGTTGACGCTGACCATCTTCGCCAATCTGAAGCAGTTGAGCCCAAGCTATCGCAAGGCGGCAGCCGATCTCGGCGCCGGACCGGTGCGCACCTTCCTGCATGTCATCCTGCCGCTCACCTTGCCCGGCATCATGGTCGGCGCGTTCCTGACCTTCGTGCTGTGCATCGGCGACTACATCACGCCGCAGATCCTCGGCGGCAACAACGAGCTGCTGATGCCGCAGCTGGTGATGATGCAGATCGGCCGGCGCGGCGATTTTCCGCTGGCCTCGGCGCTGTCGATCATCCTGATGGCGGTGGTGACTGTCGCCTACCTCGCCTGCGCCCGCTGGCTGAAGATCGAGCGGACCTGACCATGCGCAGGATTGTCTCCGTCGCTTCCTGGATTTACGCGCTTGCCGTCTATGGCTTCATCTTCCTTCCGGTCGTCGTGCTGGTGCTGTTCTCGCTGCAGTCGACCTCCTTCCCGATTCCGCCGTTCACCGGCCCGTCGCTGCGCTGGTACCAGGCGGTTCTTTCAGACACGCGGCTCACCTCGGCGCTGGTCAATTCGCTGCTGGTCGCGGTGCTTTCCTCGGCCACCGCCGTCACGCTCGGCTTCCTTTCGGCCTGGGGTTTCGCGCGTTTCGTGCTGCCGGGCTCGGGTCTGCTGCGCGGGCTGATCACACTGCCGTTGACGGTGAGCTACCTCATCATCGGCATGGGGCTTTTGGTGCTGTTCAACTGGGCCGGCGTGCCGAAGTCGCTGCTTGCCGCCGGGATCGGCCATGTCGTGATCAACCTGCCGCTGTGCTTTGCCATCATCTACAGCCAGATGGGCGACCACCAGATCAACATCGAGCGCGCCGCGCGCGATCTCGGCGCGCCGGAGTGGAAGGTGCTGCTGTTGATCACCGTTCCGGTCATGGCGCCGGCCATTTTCGCCGGCTTCTTCCTGTCGATGACCTTCTCCTGGGACGAGTTCGTGATCTCCTTCCTGCTGACCCGCTTCGACACCACGCTGCCGGTGGAAATCTGGAACCTGCTGCGCTCCGGTCTCAACCCCAAAACCAACGCCGTCGGTTCGCTGGTCTTTGCCGTCTCGATCGTGCTGGTCGTGCTGTTTGAACTGACATTGTTGCGGAGAAGGCCGGCATGAGCGCACCCCTGGTCGATATCCGCGACGTCTCGCACCGCTTCGGCCAGCATCCCGTGCTGAAGAACGTCTCGCTGACGATAGAGGCCGGCAGCTATACGATCCTGCTCGGACCATCCGGTTCCGGCAAGACGACGCTGCTCTCCATCCTGGGCGGCTTCGTCATCCCGAGCGAAGGCAAGGTGTTTATCCGTGGCGAGGACTGCACCTCGGTGCCGCCAGCCAAGCGTCCGACGACGACGGTGTTCCAGGACTACGCGCTGTTTCCGCATATGAGCGTCGGCGGCAATGTCGGCTTTGGGTTGCGCATGCAAAGTGTCGACGGCGCGACGCGCGCGGCCCGCGCCCGCGAGACGCTGGTGCTGGTTGGGCTCGACTCCGCCTTCGACAAGAAGCCGCACCAGCTCTCCGGCGGCCAGCGCCAGCGGGTCGCGCTGGCACGCGCGCTGGTGATCGAGCCGGCGGTGCTTCTGCTCGACGAGCCGCTCGGGGCGCTCGACCTGAAACTGCGACGGCAGATGCAGGACGAACTGAAGGCAATCCAGAAGCGGGTCGGCACCGCCTTCATCCATGTCACCCACGACCAGGAAGAAGCGATGGCGTTGGCCGACCATTGCGTGGTGATAAATGACGGCCGCATCGAGGACGAAGGGCCGCCCGAGCGCGTCTATGCGAGGCCGGCGACGCGCTTTTCCGCGACCTTCATGGGCGAGAGCACGATCCTTGCCGGGACTGTCATGGAAACCGGGGACAAGACGTGCACCGTCGCCACACCAGTCGGACCGGTTTCCTTGTCCAGTGCCTTGCCATTGGGGTCGGCTGCCGCACTGGCCATTCGGCCCGAGCACCTTATGCTTGGCGCGGCGCCGGGCGGAACGAAGCTCGGCAAGGCTGACGTGAGCGACGTCGTCTTCCAGGGCAGTTTCAAGCGCGTCCTTGCGACTTCCGTCGAAGAGCCGTCCCTGCGGTTCATCGCCAAGCTGCCGGCGACCGCCATCGTCCAGGCGGGCGACAGGGTCGCGATTTCGTGTGATACCGACCAGATCATCCTGCTGACGGATTGAATATGAGCACGCTTGCGGTCATCGACGCACCGGACTGGTACGAAACAATCCGCATGGCCGACGGCATCACGCTGATCCACGAGCCATGGATAAAACCGTTCTTCCGCTGCAACATGTGGCATGTGCGCGGACGCGACCGCGATCTGCTGTTCGACAGTGGTCTCGGTCATTTCAGCCTGCGCGGCCATGTGCCGCTGGTGAGCGAGCGCAAGCTGACCTGCGTCGCCAGCCACACGCATTTCGACCATATCGGCTGCCACCATGAATTCCCCGATCGCTGCGTGCATGCGGCCGAAGCGGCAATCCTGGCCGATCCACGCAACGAATGGACCGCTGCCGGCAGTTATGCGACCGAAGAGATGTTCGATCGCCAGCCGCGGGGCTGGGACACGGCGCACTACCGCATCCAGCCCGCGCCGGCCGACCGGCTGCTCGCGCATGGCGATGTCATCGATCTCGGCGACCGCGCCTTCGAAGTCGTCCACACACCAGGCCATTCGCCGGGCGGCATTGCGCTTTACGAGAAGAAGACCGGCATCCTGCTGTCCGGCGATATCATCTATGACGGTCCGCTGATCGACGATGTCTACCACTCGGATATTTCGGACTATATGGCGACGCTGCTCGCCATGCGCGATCTCGACGTCTCGGTCGTCCATGGCGGCCATTTTCCGAGCTTCGGCAAAGTGCGCTACGGCCAGCTGATCGACGAATATCTCGAACAGAAACGTCAGGCCGGCTGCCATTTGCGGCAGCGTCCCTGAGGGCCGGGTTACGGCATCAAATCGAAATGCCGTGGAAAGGCCTGGTGCAGCAGGAGCAGCATGGTCTTGCGCACCACATCGGTGCCACGGCCGGACGGATTGAGATGATCCCAGTACCATGCGCCGTGAACGAGGTAGTTCAGGCTCTCCGACAGCGTGTCAATGTCCACGTCGCCATAGCCGCCGCCGCGCGCGATCTCGACCAGCAATTCGCGCGCTTCGGCGGTGTAGGCGAGATCGCTTGGCAGGCCGATTTCATTGTAGATCTGCATGCTCTTGCGGTCGCTGGAGAAGGCGACGAAGACCGACACCCATTTCGGATGCTCCCTGGCGAAGCGCTGCGCACAGCCGACCGCGCCCAACAGCCTCTCCACCGCTGACTGCCCGGGCACCCGCACCAGCGTCACCCACAGCTCATCGTACTGATCGCTAAGATATTGCAGGACGGCCCGGAACAAATTCTCCTTGCTGCGAAAATGGAAAACCACCAGCGCATTCGACGAGCCGACATGCTCGGCGATGCGCTGCATGGTGACGCTCGCCAGTCCTTCCTCCGCGATGAGTTCGATGGTGGCGTCGATGATGCGTTGGACGCTGGCTTCGCCACGCTCGCGCCGGCGGTCCTTGGGCGCGGCGTCATTGGCCGAAGCCCTGCCCTTGGCCGTCCCAGCCCGGCCTTTTGCCGCTGCCTTGCGTTGCACCATCTTCATCGACTTTCCCTTGCATCACCTGTCAAAGCGATGGGCGCGTTCCGGCGCTTGTGTACCATTGCCCCTGCGCCGTTTCATAGGCCATCGCCGTGCGGAAGACGTCGGCGTCGCAATAGGTTCGGCCGACGATCTGGAAGCCCGTCGGGACGCCGCTTGCCGCCCGCCCTGAAGGCATGGACAGCACCGGGCAGCGGCTCATCATGTTGAACGGCGTCGTCATCACCCAGCCCAGCGAGGGGTTCACCTCTTTGCCATTGATCTCGACGGTTCCCGTGGTCTGATCGAATTCCGCCGGCACCGCGGGAAGCGCGTTGGTCGGGCAGATCAGCACATCGTAGGTTTCCAGCAGCGGACCCAGGGTCTGATACATCCGGGCCGCAACATCGAGCGTCGCGACGAAGTCGGTGGCCTTGGACTTTTGCCCGTCCTCGGCGAACCGCCTGGCATAGCTGGTCATCTCGCTGCCGTGCTCGGCAAGCAGTTGCGACAGCGACGCGCCGAAAAGATGCTCCAGATAGGCCATTCCAGCCTTGAGCACCTTGTCGTCCCAGCCGAGATCGACTTCCTCGACCGTCGCCCCAAGCGAGCGGAACACTTCGCAGGCAGCGAGCGTGTTCTTGCGCACATCAGGGTCGACTTCGAAGGAACCCAAATCCATCGAGAAGGCAATCTTCCAGCCCTTGATAGGCTTGTAATCGAGCGGCAGCCGCAGCTTCGGACGGAGCGTGGCGATGTCGAGCGGGCTCGGCCCCGCCATGACATTCTGCAGCAGAATCGCATCCCGGACGTTCCGCGCCAGCGGCCCGGTGTGGCAATAGAAATCGAGGTTGAAGGGCGGCTCGTCCGGATTGCGGCCGTAGGGCGGTTTGAAGCCGACAAGGCCGCAGGCAGAGGCCGGAATGCGGATCGATCCGGCAATGTCGGATCCGGTGGCGATCGACGACGTGCCCGAAGCCAGCGTTGCCGCCGAACCGCCCGAGGATCCCCCAGGCGTGAAATCCTGATTCCATGGGTTACGGGTGACGCCCCAACGTTTCGACCAGGTGTAACCGGCGCAGCTGAACTCGGGCG
The DNA here is from genome assembly GCF_020164775.1 of Mesorhizobium sp. ES1-6. Classification (NCBI taxonomy): domain Bacteria; kingdom Pseudomonadati; phylum Pseudomonadota; class Alphaproteobacteria; order Hyphomicrobiales; family Phyllobacteriaceae; genus Mesorhizobium; species Mesorhizobium sp. ES1-6. Next base: position 257,847 of record NZ_JAIUGU010000001.1, on the reverse strand, counting down.
TCGCCGTGCGGGCATGGACGATGCCGCCGGACTTGATGATGCGCTCGTTCATCGTCGAGGTGTGGCCGCCCATGGCATCCCTGGACAGCAGCGAGCCATGCGACGTCGGCTTGCCCTTGATGTAGCTCTCGTCCTTGATGCCGATCGGCAGGCCCTCGAGCGTGCCGGTCCTGGCGCCCTTGGCGTATTTCGCCTCCGCCTTGGCGGCCAGCTTGAGCGCCTCTTCGAAATGCGTGAAGGTGAAGCAATTGATCGCCGATTTGGTGGCCTCGGCGCGGCGGATGGTGGCCTGCATCAGTTCGACGGGCGAGAGTTTCCTGGCCTTGAACAGCCGCAGCGCCTCGCTGGCGGGCATGTAGCAAAGGTCGAGATCGGACATCGAAAATCTCCCGCGATCAGGTGATCGCACTTGGGCATGAAGGTGTGACCGGACCGCGCATCGCGGCCCGGCGGCTCTTTGTTGGGTTCGGCTGCTGGCGCTATTTCTGGAGGTCGGTCCAGATCTTCGTGTAAAGCGCCTGAACATCGGCTGGACAGGCCGGCATGAACTGGCCCTTGGCGGCGAATTCCGCCGGGATATTCACCTCAGGTGCGTTCTTCATATCATCGGGCATGAAGGCTTCCGAGCCCTTGATCCCGTTCGAATAGCGGGCGAAAGCCGAAATCAGCGCGGCGTTCCGTGGGTCCATGATGAAATTCTGGAAGAGCTTGGCATTCTCGACATTCTTGGCGTCCTTGAGAACCGCGACATTGTCCATCCAGATCGGAAAGCCTTCCTTGGGATAGCCGTAGACGATCTTGTCGTTCTGCAGCCGCTCGCGCAGCGATATGCCATTCCAGTTGACGCCGGCGGCGATGTCGCCCCTGCCCAAGCCGTCGACGGCCGCATAGTCGAGCGAAAGCCATTTCGCCTTCGCCTCGACCAGCTTGTCGTGGACCTTCTTCAGCACCTGCATGTCGTTGGTACAGTACTGGCCACCTTCATAGGCGATGGCGAGGAACATGATGTCACCCATTTCGGGCACGACATTGATCTTGCCGACAAGTTCGGCCGGCGGGTCGAGGAACAGTGCTGACGTGTTCGGGTCGCCGGCATAGACTGACTTGTTCACCGAAATGCCCGTTGTGCCCCACTGCCAGGGAACGGTGTATTTGCGGCCCGGATCGAAGGGTACGTCGACCCATCTGGGATCGACATTCCTGAAATTCTCCATTTTGTTGGGGTCGGTTTCCAGCAGCAGGCCTTCGCTGATCCAGATCGGCACGACGCTGGCCGAGGGCACGACGATGTCATAGCCGGAAGCGCCCTGGCGGACTTTGGCCAAGGCGGTGTCGTTGGAGTCGTAGTCGGTGACGGTGACCTTGATCTTGTAGGTCTCCTCGAACTTCTTGATGAGGTCCGGGCTGGTGTAATTGCCCCAATTGTAGATGTTGAGTTCGCCATCGGCGCGGGCAACGCCCGTCGCGGTGAAGAGCGACAGCCCGACGGCAGCCGCGGTCAGTTTCCAGTTCATAAGAGTTGCTCCCATTGTTGGGACCGGCGGCATCGCCGCCTCCGGTCCATTTCCTGCCGATCAACAAGCCGGGTGACGCCGTTCGCCCCCACAACGGGCCGAATGGCTGTCGAGATATCCCCTCTTCGTAGCCATTCACTGGCGGATGCCAGCTGGCCAACTCGATTTTCAGTTATGAAGCTAGATTATAACTAACTATACAGTCAATATCTTTTCGCCGCCCTGCCACCGCCCGCAATTGCGTGGCTCGCCCGACAAGCCAAGGGCGCCAGGCTTCAGGCGCCATTTCTGTAGGCGGGATGGAAAACTCCGCCGCGCGATCTCTATTTCGCCAGCCGGCTCGCTTCCGTTTCCCGATCGCCATGATGGACCAGGCCGGGAGCCGCGTATCTCGCTTTCAGGCCTTCGGCGCCGCTTCGCTGCCGGCGTCAATTTGTTGCCGGAACCATTCGAAAGTACGCTGAAACCCCTCCTGATAGCTGGTCGCCGCTTCCCATCCGGGCAGAACCTGCCTTGCCAGGGTCAGGTCCGGGCACCGGTTCGTCGGATCCTGCGGGGCAGGCGCGTGGTGTTCGATTCGGCTGCCGGGAACCAGCGAGCAGACGAATTTCGCGATGTCGAGAACCGAGACCTCGCGATTGTTGCCGATGTTCAGGGGGCCGCGGTGCGAAATGCTGTCGCGCCAGAAGAAGCGCTCCAGCCCATCGACAATGTCGTCGACATAGCCCCAACTGCGCGACTGGGAACCGTCGCCGTAGACGGTCAGGATTCCGGTGGTCAGAGCCTGGCAGATAAAATTCGAAACGGCACGGCCGTCGTCGATGCGCGTTCGCGGCCCATAGGTGTTGAACAGCCTGACGACGCGGACATCGAGCCCGCTGACGCGCTGCTCTTCGAACAGCAGCGCCTCGGTGCAGCGCTTGCTTTCGTCGTATGAGGCCCTCGGCCCCGTACAGTCCACGGATCCTCGGTAGCTCTCCGGCTGCGGCGACACCAGGGGGTCGCCATAGACTTCCGAAGTCGAGGCGAAGCAGAAGCGGCCGCCGGGCCGCAGCAGCGACAGAAGATTGAGCGCACCGCCTATGTTGGCTTTGATCGTGCGGGCGGGCTCGCGCCTGTACCATGCGGGCGAAGCCGGGGACGCCAGATGGATGATCTCATCGAAATGCCCGCTGTCCGTAAAGCTCTCGACATCGCCAACCCTCAGGCTGAAGCGCGGGTCGTCGACATGGGCAATGTTGTCGCGCAATCCGGTCCACAAATTGTCGACCACGACAAGCGCCTCAAGGTCGTCGCGCCGCAGAAGACGATCGACCAGATGCGAGCCAATGAAGCCGCAGCCACCGGAAACCAACACGCTGCGCGACATACGTCCACCACTCCAGAACTCGGCCGGTCGACGCGGCGGGGCTCGTCTCCCTGCGATGAGGGAAACGGGATCCAGTTTCGGATCCGAGCCTTTCTACCAGTGGTTTTGTCGATGCCGCAATTGCCGCGATCAACTTGTCTTGCGCCACGCCTCGGCTTGCGCCACGCCTCGGGATCAACGGCAGAGCCCGCCAAGCGTCGGCGATCCTCGGTGGTGCGGTCGATGAGGGTATTTGGGCGGCCTACAGCGCCCTTTGCGGGCAAGGCATCCCGGCGGCATCGCCGCAGCGTGAGGCCGTGGGCAGCGGCCTGGCGCTCATTTCTTCCGACCGGCGCACCAGTCCGGCAAAGACAAGCGCGAAGCTTCCCAACATGACAAAGACGATGATCAGGCGTGTTACCGGCAATATGTCGGCCTCGTCTGGTTGGCGCATGCCCCGACAACAGAATGCGCGGGATCATGCACACAAATCTAACGTGCCGCGGCATGCCAAGTGTCGAGAAAAACAAGCGATGCCGCGGGCGCCCCACACCACCCATGCCGGCTAACATGACCGATCCGGCTTTACGAGAGCTTAAGCCCGGTTTTAACCATCACATTCGCTCGCGCCATGACATCAACCGCGACCCTCCTTGCGACAGCCCTGCCGCGCCATCGCTTGAGGCTCTCTTTGCAGACCCGCCGCCCCATGCTACCCCGGCGCAGGCGCGGCCAGAACCTGCCGGCGCCAATCGGTCGCGATCGGGAAGCCATGAACAAAGCTGCCAACAGCATTGCCTTCGTCTCGTCCGACACAACGGACGCCAAGGCGGCGCTGGAGAGCCTGTCGGCGCGCTACGGCCAATGTTCGGTCGCCGAGGCGGCTGTCGTGGTGGCGCTGGGCGGCGACGGCTTCCTGCTGCAGACCTTGCGCGACACGATGGGTACGGGAAAGAAAGTCTACGGCATGAACCGTGGCACCATCGGCTTCCTGATGAACGAGTACCGCTCCGGGGGGCTCACAGAACGCCTCGCGGCCGCGGTCGCCGAAACGATCCGGCCCCTGGAGATGCTGGCAACCACCTCGGACGGCGAACACGTCACGGCGCTGGCGATCAACGAAGTCGCGCTTTGGCGCCAATCCTATCAGACGGCCAAGATCCGCATCAGCATCGATGATCAGGTGCGGCTCGAGGAACTGAATTGCGATGGCGTGATGATCGCGACGCCGGCCGGATCGACAGCGTACAATCTTTCCGCGCACGGTCCGATCCTGCCGCTCGATGCGCCGCTTCTGGCGCTCACGCCCGTCAGCCCGTTTCGCCCGCGACGCTGGCGCGGCGCATTGCTTTCCAACAAGGCGACCGTGCGCTTCGACATAATGGAGCCGGAAAAGCGGCCGGTGAACGCCGCCGCCGACCACACGGAGGTCAAGGCTGTGACCTCGGTCACGGTGCGGGAATCGCCGACGGCCACCGCGACTTTGCTGTTCGATCCCAACCACTCCTGGAACGAGCGCATCCTGGCCGAGCAGTTCCGTTACTGAGCCGACACAGAGACAAGCGGCCGGATTAAGCATCGCGATTAAGGTTACAACTTCACAATCGCGCCAATCCTGCCCGTTTCTGTTGACAAATCGCGGGCTTGCGCCTAATCGCAATACCAATCTTGCAGGCGCGTGGCGCTTGCCGCGACGAATGACGTTGCGCTTCCCCGAACCAGCCAAAGACAGCAACACTTGTCCTCAGACACGACGATCGCTCAAGAAGCGTTGACCTTTTCAGACCTCGGCCTGTCGCCGAAGGTGCTTTCCGCAGTCACCGATGCCGGCTACACGCAGCCGACTCCGATCCAGGCTGGTGCGATCCCGCACGCCTTGCTCGGCAAGGACGTGCTGGGCATTGCCCAGACCGGCACCGGCAAGACCGCCTCCTTCGTGCTGCCGATGCTGACCCGGCTGGAAAAAGGCCGCGCCCGCGCCCGCATGCCGCGCACGCTGATCCTCGAGCCGACGCGTGAGCTTGCCGCGCAGGTCGAGGAAAACTTCGTCAAATACGGCAAGAACCACAAGCTCAACATCGCGCTGCTGATCGGCGGCGTTTCGTTCGACGAGCAGGACAAGAAGCTGGAGCGCGGCGCCGATGTGCTGATCGCGACGCCAGGCCGTCTGCTCGACCACCGCGAACGCGGCAAGCTGCTGCTCAATGGCGTCGAGATCCTCGTCATCGACGAGGCCGACCGCATGCTCGACATGGGGTTCATTCCCGACATCGAGCGCATCTGCGAGATGATTCCGTTCACCCGGCAGACGCTGTTCTTCTCGGCCACCATGCCGCCGGAGATCACCAAGCTGACGGAAAAATTCCTGCATGCGCCGGTGCGCGTCGAGGTCTCCAAGGCCGCGTCGGCTGCCACCAACATCATCCAGCGGCTGGTCAAATCGGGCGCCAAGCCTTGGGACAAGCGCGAAACGCTGCGCAACCTGATCAAGGCCGAGGACGCGGAACTGAAGAACGCGATCATCTTCTGCAACCGCAAGATCGAGGTTTCGGAGCTGTTCCGCTCGCTGCTGAAATACGATTTCGACGCCGGTGCGCTGCATGGCGACATGGACCAGCGCGCCCGCATGCAGATGCTGGCCAATTTCCGCGACGGCAAACTGCGCTACCTCGTCGCCTCGGATGTCGCCGCGCGCGGCCTCGACATTCCCGACGTCAGCCATGTCTTCAACTACGACGTGCCGATCCATGCCGAGGACTATGTCCACCGCATCGGCCGCACCGGCCGGGCCGGCCGCTCGGGCAAGTCCTTCACCATCGCGACCAAGTCCGACACCAAATATATCGATGCCATCGAGCGGCTGATCGGCACCAAGATCGAGTGGCATGACGGCGACCTGTCGACCGTGGTCGCCAGCGAAGGCGAGGACGATGCTCCGCGCCGCGGCAAGGGCGCGCCGCGCCGCGCCGGCCGCAAGGACGAAGACCGCAAGCCCCATGACCGCAAGGACAATGGCGAACGCAAGAGGGGCGGCGAACGCCGTTCCAGACACAGCGAGGAAGACGTCTCGGCCGTTCCTGCCCAGCCGCACGACCAGCCCGATGTAGCGGAAGCGGCCGACACTACCGATCGGCGCGCGCGCAAGGACGCGATCCGCTCGGAAAACAGTGAGCGCAAGACCTCTTCGGATCGCGCGCCTGAGCGTGGCGATACGCGGCCGCAACGCGAAGGCAACCGCCCTGCCCGGCACCGCCAGGAAGACAACGACGCCACCGTCGGCTTCGGCGACGACATGCCCGCCTTCATGCGCATCGTCGCCAAGGTCTGATTGCTGCTATCGCGGACAAGCCGGGTACCCGGCTTGCCCTTTTTGGCCCAGAGTAGTTCCAGGAAAAGCACAGCGGTTTCCGCTCACACTTGCGTGGAAACAGATCGCTGGATGGGTTCAGCGGTTATTTTGAACGCCGCCCAGAATCCCCGTTACATTGGCCCAGGCATCATCTTGGTCGGCTTCTCCAGCATCGGGAACTCGGCCTTGTTGCATTTCACCTTCGGATTCGTCGGGCTGAACATGCCGTTCGGATTGTCGGCGAACAGCCAGGCGTGAAGGTCATAGTGGACGAACTCCCTCGGAATGAGCGGATAATGTCCCTCCATCGGGCCCATGAAGGTTTGACCAAACAGCTTCGGCGGCGCCTTGACGTCCGGGGTCAACGGCAGCAGCCATTCCACGCCGACCAATTTCAGGCCTTTCCTGGTCGGCTCGTAGATGAGGACGTTGGGCTTCATCGGGTCGAGTTTCTGGCCGATGCTCGGGACGTTGACGAAATGGATGCCCATGGCGCCCTTCGGATAGTCCATGGAGCCGGGTATCTTTTCGCCGCTGTAATAGACGCAGCCGACCGTCGAGAGATAGAGGTCGCGGACGGCGGCGGTGTAGTCCTCATATTTGGCGAGCGACTTCTTCAAGGCGTCGATGTCGGCCTTGCTGGCGTCCTCGGCATGAGCCACAGCGAGGCCCAACCATGCACCGACGACGCTTGTCAAAGCGAGGACGCCACAGCGTCCAAGGCTGGCTGTTCTTGTCATTGCATTCCTCCCAGATTTCATGATCTGGCCGTGCAAGACCGAGGCGGAAAGTGTTGATTACGCGGCCAGTTGTACCGCCTCATCCCCTCTGGAACGATGCCGATCCTATTCCTTTCCGCGACCGCGGGAAAGCCGTTATTTAGAGATTGCTAATTTTAAAGCAGCGCCCCAAGGGGCGTCGAAATCCGCTCAAACAAAAACGGCCCCCGACGGGGCCGTTTCGCATTTCGTTGCCGAACAATCAGGTGAGTGGCGAAAGCTGGATCTCGACGCGCCGGTTCTGTTCGCGACCAGCGGCCGTCGCGTTGGAAGCGATCGGCCGCGTCTTGCCGAAGCCGGTGACGGCGAAGCGGCGTTGATCAACGCCCTGGCCGGAGAGGTAGTTGGCGACCGCCAGCGCACGGCGCTGCGACAGATCGAAATTGTGCTGATCGCCACCGGTCGAATCGGTATGGCCAAAGACGTCGACCGTGGTCTGCTTGAATTTCTTCAGCACCAGCGCGACGGAATTCAGCACCGGATAGAAACCGGGCTTCACAGCGTCCTGATCGATATTGAAGGTGATGTCGGACGGCATGTTGAGGATGATCTGGTCGCCGCTGCGGGTGACGCTGACGCCGGTGCCCTGAAGCTGCCGGCGCAGTTCGGCCTCGTTCTGGTCCATCGTGGCGCCGATGGCGCCGCCGGCCAGCGCGCCGATGCCGGCGCCGATCAACGCATTGCGGCGGTCATTGCCGCCGGCAAGCAGGCCGAGGCTGGCACCGGCCAGAGCGCCGAGACCGGCGCCCGCGGCCGTGTTGGAAATCTTCTGGTCGCCCGTATACGGATCGGTGGTGGTGCACGCGGTCACGAGCAAAGCCGTCGCCACAACGACGAGCACGGTCTTTTTCATAGAATGGTCCCTCTCCAAGTCACGCCTTACGATGGCGCCAAATCAGCCCTTGCCGCGACTTGTACCATGAATTGCGGCGAAAAGCGGAACGGGAAAAGTGGCCGGCGCGGCTTTTCCCGGAGCTGGCGGCGTGACGAAGCGCCGTGACCGGCTACCAGAGATTCTTGCCGTCAATGACCACCACTTCGACCTTGTCGAGATCGAAATCATCGAACAGCCGCGCGTTGACGCTGATCTTCGGATTGTCGAAATCCGGCTCGCCGGTCGACCAGTCCGGCGTTTCGGTGAAAGTGCCACAGCCGCAAGTGGCGCAAAAACCGTGCTTTATGGTTTTCGAGCCCCACTGATAGAAGACAACGTTCTTCAGCGGCGTGATGAGCCTGAACTGCGATGGGAGGTAATAGGCCCAGAGCGAGCCGCGTTTCGAGCAGAACGAACAGGTGCATTGCGTCACCGTGCCCGGTGCCTCCGAAACCTCGAATGTCGTCGCCTTGCAGTGGCAGCTTGCCTTGATGGTCATGTACATCACCTCTCCATTGTCCGCCGCCCAGGCGGCAGGGCACCATAAAGAGGCGATCCTGACAACCGTCCGTCAGCAGGCTTTAGGCCTGGACAGGCGGCAGCAGATCCAAACTAGTAGGAGGATGGCGGCACGAACAGGCAGATGGTCTTGCCGGCATCGAGCCCGGCCTCATGCGCGCACCAATGGAACTCGCCATCGGGCGAATCCTTGACTCGCCTGTCGCTGTAGGCCAGCACCTCCCCGGTGTCCTTGATGACATAGCCGTCCGGGCGCTCGCTGATCGAGGTTTGCGACACCTCGTGGCAGTCGAAATTGGCGCAACAGGCGAACGGATAACTCCAGCCTTGCGGCTTGGCCGCGGTCGGCTTGGCGTCATGCGCCACAGCCGGTGCCGACACGGATGCGATCACACAGGCCGCGTACAGAGGAAGGAGGAGTTGGCCAACCGACGGAACGGCGATGGCCGATCTGGAACTGGAAGCAAACATGGCAACGTTCCTTTCAAACGAGGTTCAAGCGTTTCGCCTGCCCGTTTCCCGGAACGTGTCTTCCCAGCGGCCGAACCGTCAGCAGATATGCCGCGACCGGCCATAAATGCTTTTGTCTCCTCCCGTCGGCGATGGTGAGCCGAAATGTGAGTCGGCGCAAGAATTGCCGGAGGCCGCATATTGCTCGGCCCTCGGGCACAATCTGTTTCTCACACGGCCGCACCCCGCGCCGAGACGATGATGAAACCGGCCGAACCGAAGACGCGCGGACTGTTTAATCCAGATCCGCCACGGCTTCGCCGGCACCGCCTTCGATGCGCTGCGACAACGAAGCTTCCATGAAGTCGTCGAGATCGCCATCGAGGACGCTGGAGGGGCTGGTGCTTTCGACGCCGGTGCGCAGATCCTTCACCAGCTGGTAGGGCTGCAGCACGTAGGAACGGATCTGGTGACCCCAGCCGATGTCGCTCTTCGAGGCTTCGGTCGCGTTGGCCACCGCTTCGCGCTTCTTCAGCTCTTCCTCATAGAGTCGTGAGCGCAGCATTTCCCAGGCCTTCGCCTTGTTCTTGTGCTGCGAGCGTTCCGCCTGGCAGGCGACCGCGATGCCCGTGGCGATATGGGTGATGCGCACGGCCGAATCGGTGGTGTTGACATGCTGGCCGCCGGAACCCGACGACCGATAGGTATCGATGCGGACGTCCGATTCGGAAACGTCGATCTCGATCGCATCGTCGACGACGGGATAGACCCACACGCTGGAGAAGGATGTGTGCCGGCGCGCATTGCTGTCATAGGGCGAGATGCGCACCAGGCGGTGGACGCCGGATTCGGTCTTCAGCCAACCATAGGCATTGTGGCCCTTGATCAGAAGCGTGGCGGACTTGATGCCGGCCTCCTCGCCGTCATGCACTTCAAGCACCTCGACCTTGAAGCGCCGGCGCTCGGCCCAGCGCGTGTACATGCGCAGCAGCATCGACGCCCAGTCCTGGCTTTCGGTGCCGCCGGCGCCTGCATGGATTTCGAGATAGGTGTCGTTGCCGTCGGCCTCGCCCGAGAGCAGCGTTTCGACCTGGCGGGCCTTGGCCTCGCCCTGCATCGAGCGGAGCGCGGCCTCGGCCTCGGCGATGACGCCTTCGTCACCCTCTTCCTCGCCCAGTTCGATCAGGCCGATATTGTCTTCCAGCGCCTGGGTCAGGCCTTTGACAGAGGCGATGCCTTCCTCGAGGCCCTGGCGTTCGCGCATCAGCTTCTGCGCTTCCAGCGGTTCGTTCCAGAGGCTGGCGTCCTCGGCCCGCACATTGAGGTATTCAAGCCGCTTTATGGCCTGATCCCAGTCAAAGATGCCTCCTCAGCAGGGTTATCGCCTGCCTGATCTCGTCGACAATATTCTGCGTTTCCGCGCGCATGGCCTGGTGTTTTGTCCTGTTGCTGAAATGACGCTTCGGTCGGCGCGATACATAGGGACGGTGCCGCCATGTGTAAAGCGAAATGGGCCAGCCCAGGGGCTGCCCATTTCGGCGTGTGAACCGTCAGTAAAGGCCGCCGCCGCCGTCCTGGATGGCCTGGTTGGCCTGCGGCGACAGTGCGCCACCCGACGCATTGGAGCCATCAGCGCCCATGCCGATCACCCAGTAGCTGTCGGCGGGGCCGGTGCCCGGCTTGAACGCCTCGATGATGGTTCCCGGATCGCCCGAGGAAGCCCGCATGCCGGTCTTGCGGTTGATGGCGACCAGGTTCATGCCGTCAGGCACCTTGAAGTCGACATTGGGCGTGCCGTCCAGCGCCACGCGCATGAAATCCTTGAAGATCGGCGCGGCAAGACCGCCGCCGGTGGCGCCATGGCCAAGGCCGCGCGGCGTGTCGTAACCCATGTAGAGCCCGACCACGAGGTTCGGCGTGTAGCCAATGAACCAGGCGTCCTTTTCGTCGTTGGTGGTGCCGGTCTTGCCGGCGATGTGGCGACCAAGCTCCCCAATGGTGGCGCCGGTGCCGCGCTGGACGACGCCTTCCATCATCGAGGTGATCTGGTAGGCGGTCATCGGATCGAGCACCTGCTCGGAATTGTCGACCAGTTCCGGCTCCGGCTGATTCTTCCATTCAGGCGCGTTGCAGCCCTCGCAGCCGCGCTCATCCTGCTTGAAGACCGTCTTGCCGTAGCGATCCTGGATGCGGTCAATCAGCGACGGTTTGATCGACTTGCCGCCATTGGCCATGATCGAATAGGCCGAAACCATGCGCATCACGGTCGTCTCGCCGGAGCCCAGCGCCATCGGCAGATACGGCGCCAGATGATCATAGACGCCGAAGCGTTCGGCATATTCGACGACCAGCTTCATGCCCATGTCGTTGGCAAGCCGCACCGTCATCAGGTTGCGCGATTTCTCGATGCCGGAACGCAGCGTTGCCGGGCCGGCGACGGTGCCGTCATAGTTCTTCGGCGTCCAGGTGGTGTTGCCGCTCTGGATGGTGATCGGTCCATCCATGATCACCGAGGCCGGGGTATAGCCATTGTCGAGCGCGGCCGAATAGACGATCGGCTTGAACGAGGAGCCCGGCTGGCGCATCGCCTGGGTGGCGCGGTTGAACTCGGACTGGGCGTAGGAGAAGCCCCCGACCATGGCCAGCACGCGGCCGGTATGCGGATCCATGGCGATCAGACCGCCTTCCACCTCGGGAACCTGACGCAGGCTGTAGGCATTGTCGGAGCCATCGTTCTTCTGCACGAAGATGACGTCGCCCGGCTTCAGCACGTCGGCCGGCGACTTGGCCTTGACCGTCTTGCCGTCGACCACATGGCGCATGGCAAAGCCCATGTCTTCCTTGCTGACAGTGCCTTCGACGCGTTCCTTCACGATATCGCCGGAGGCCTGGCGCGCGGGTTGCAGGCCGATCGACAGACCTGACGCCGAACTGTCGAGCACGACGGCCAGCGACCACTCCGGAACGTCCTCCAGTCCCTTGACGGCGCCCAGCGGCACGCCCCAGTCGCCTGACGCGTCGATGGTCGTCACCGGCCCGCGATAGCCGCGCAGCGTGTCGTATTTGATGAGGCCGTTCTGCATCGCCTTGCGAGCGATCAGCTGGATCTTCGGGTCAAGCGTGGTGCGGACGGACAGGCCGCCTTCGTAGAGCGCGTTCTCGCCGTAGCGGGCGATGATCTGGCGACGCACTTCCTCGGTGAAATATTCACCGGCGAACAGATAGGTGCCGGTGCGGCGCGGCGTCACGCCGAGCGGCTCGGCCTTGGCCTTGTTGCCTTCCTCACGCGTGACGTAGCCATTCTCGACCATCTGGTCGATGACCCAGTTGCGGCGCTCGATCGCGCGATCGGCATGCTTGAAGGGGTGATAGTTGTTCGGCCCCTTCGGCAGGGAGGCCAGGTAAGCGGCCTCGGCCACGGTCAGTTCGTTCACCGACTTGTCGAAATAGGTCAATGCCGCTCCGGCGACACCATAGGCACCGAAGCCGAAGAAGATTTCGTTGAGGTAGAGCTCGAGAATGCGGTCCTTGGGATAGGCCTGCTCGATACGGAAGGCCAGGATCATTTCCTTGATCTTGCGCTCGTAGGTCTGGTCCGCGGTCAACAGGAAGTTCTTGGCCACCTGCTGGGTGATCGTCGAGGCGCCGACCTGACGCCTGCCCGAGCCGAGATTCTGAAAATTGACGATGATGGCGCGGCCGAGGCCGGTCACGTCGATGCCGGGGTGGTTGTAGAAATTCTTGTCCTCGGCGGACAGGAAAGCGGCCTTGACCCGATCCGGAATGGCCTGGATCGGCAGATAAAGGCGACGTTCGCGCGCGTATTCCGCCATCAGCGACCCGTCCGAGGCGTGGATGCGGGTGGTCACCGGCGGCTCGTACTTGGCCAGAACCTCGTAGTCGGGCAGGTCCTTCGACAGGTGGCCGATGTAAATCGCAACGCCCGCCGCGACCAGAAGGGCCAGCGTCGTGCCGATGCCGAAGAAATAGCCAATGAGACGAATCATACCCGCTCCAGTCCTTGGTTCGGGAATTTCCTAAACGAAGCCGCCTTCCACGCAAGCTTTCGAGCCGGTCCCAAACCGTAATCGAAAACCCATGTCGCGACCATGTGGACAAAATACGGCAAGGCCGCGTTTGGCGGCCGCAAGCCGGAAATAAAAGCACCTTGTGTTGTCATCCCGCAACGCCGCTTCTGGTTGCAGGCGCCGCGACGCATGTCAACCTCCGGTTCCGACCCCGGCGCGCGCGGAAGCGAACAATGCGACGGCATTGGTGATGCTTTGCGCCGCCTTGCCGCGCCATTCGGCGTCGAGCAGCTGCGCCTCGTCCTTGGCGTTGGAGAGATAGCCGAGCTCGACCAGCACCGACGGCACGTCCGGCGCCTTCAGCACCTTGAATCCCGCCGAACGCTGCGGATTGTTGATGAGGCCGACGCTGGTCGAGAGCTGGCCGACCAATGTGTGGGCAAAACTCATCGAGAAAGTGTGCGTCTCGCGGCGGATCAGGTCGATGAGGATGTCGGTGACTTCCTTGTTGTCGTCCTTGATGACCATGCCGGCGAATTGGTCGGACAGGTTTTCGCGGTCGGCAAGCGCCTGCGCTTCCGGGTCGGAGGCCTTGTCGGAGACCGTATAGACCGTGGCGCCGCGGATGCCCTTGACGCTGATCGTGTCGGCATGGATCGAAATCAGCAGATCGGCCTCATGCTGGCGGGCAATGCGCACGCGGTCGTCCAGGCGCAGATATTCATCGGTATCGCGGGTCATGAAGACATCGTATCTGCCGATGGCCGCGAGCTTGTCGCGCAACTCCGTGGCAAAGGCCAGGGTGACGTTCTTCTCGATGGTGCCGTTCAGGCCTTCGGCGCCGCCGTCTATGCCACCATGGCCGGGATCGATGACCACGGTGAAGCGATGGCCCGGATTGGAGACGGGACCGGTGCCGACCCGGCCGCCCTTGTCGGTCGAAACGGTGGAACCCGTGGTCAACGCCTGATTGGCAAGGGCGGCGTCGAACTCACGTTCGGAGGCCGCCGACATGTCGATGGCAATGCGGTAGCCGGTTCCGTCCTCGTTCTTGAGCACATCGAGCTTGTCGACGGCGAACGGCCCCTTGCCGGTCAGAATCAGTCGCGCGACGCCCTCGCCGAATTCGCCGAGCCGCACGCCCTTGACCAGGCCGCGCGGCTTCAAATCCTTGGCATCGATGGCAAATCGCGTGTTCGCAAGATCGATGACAACCCGATTGGGTCCGCGCAGCAGGAACCATTTGATGTCGGGTTCGCGATCGAAATCCATGACGATGCGCATCTTGGTGGCATCGCCGGCCATCTTGTAGCCCCTCGCCACGAGCGGTGCGTCGGCGGCGTTGGCACCAGCGGAAAAGGCGGACGAAACCACCAGCAGCAACAAGAGACAGAAGGCGCACAGAAACCGGCCGCCAACACGGCATCCCTTGTCTGTGAAGTCCGCCAGTCCCATCTCTCTTCCAGTCGCTCCCGGTTTGGCGCCCGGCGCCGGCTCGTTTCATCGAAGTGCCGGTCAGGCCACGAGTTCGATTAACGATTGGTATCCAGAGAAGGTTAACCAAGCCTTTTCATGCAAGGATCGGAACCAGGCTTACGCTACGGAACTGCTTTTTGCCGGCATCGGAAATCGGGGTTGCCTTCCAACCCGCCAAATCATAAAAGCGATGGTGGATCACTGCAATCCTGGAACCGCCCTCCTCCGCAGCTTCCTGCTAAAGGGTCAGATGAAAGGCGGCTCCTTTCGCTTCACGCGAAAAGGCTTCAGGTGATTGCGACGAATTTCGCAGGTGTGCTCCCGTGGCGGGGGAATCGCCTGCGTGAGGAAAACGGCCGGGTTGTTCCCGTGCCGGCTCTGTAAGAGCAAACAAGCTGGTCCGGTTTCCGGGCTTTGGTTCAAAGGTTCTGCTGGTGACGATGGCTTCAAGCGCAATCATGGAAAGGTCCGCATCAAACCGCGCCAATTTGGCTGCGGGCGGCACCGCCATGACACGCGGGCAGCGTCCGGCGGACGTTCAATTATCCGGCACCCACTCTCATCCAGACACACAGCAGCGGGCTTTGCCCCGCCAGCTGCGGCTGACGGCTGCCGGGGGGAAACGAAATAATGCCCAACAAAATGCTGATAGACGCCTCCCACCCGGAGGAAACACGCGTAGTCGTCATACGCGGTAACCGTATCGAAGAATTCGACTTTGAATCCCAGGACAAGAAGCAGCTCAAAGGAAATATCTACCTCGCCCGCGTAACGCGCGTCGAACCTTCCCTTCAGGCAGCCTTTGTCGAATATGGCGGCAACCGTCACGGTTTTCTCGCCTTCAGTGAAATACACCCCGATTACTACCAGATTCCGGTCGCCGACCGTCAGGCACTGCTGCGCGCGGAAGCGCAGGAGGCCGAGGACGAGGAGAACGAGGACGGCGAAGGCGAGGATCGCCAGAGCCGGGATCGCGGACGGCGCGGCCGCCGGCGCGGCGGCAAGACTCGCGACCGCGGTGAAAGCAGGCGCGATGCGGGTTCGGCCGATTCCGGGGACGCAAACGAAGGCATCGGCGAGACGGACGAAAACAACGACAATGGCGCTGACGCGGTCGCCGAGGACATGTCCGACGTTTCCGGAACCACGGAACATGCGTCGGATGCCTCGGAGCACGCCGTTGCATCCGAAGATAACGACGGTTCTTCCGAACAGGATGAAAGCGAGGCCAGCGACGGCGGCCCCAAGTCGATCGCCGCTTCCGTCGAAGCCGATGTGATTTCCGAGACTGTCGCCCAGGCGGAGCAAGGCAGCGAAGCCACCTCCACCGACAATGATCGCGGCATGCTGGAGGAAGTGTCCTCTTCCCATCCCGACGATCATGAGATCGAATCGGTCGGCGCCGAGGATGCGCTGGAAGAAGTGCGCAACCGCCGCAAGCCGGTGCGTCGCCAGTACAAGATCCAGGAAGTGATCAAGCGCCGGCAGATTCTGCTCGTGCAGGTGGTCAAGGAAGAGCGCGGCAACAAGGGCGCGGCGCTCACCACCTATCTGTCGCTCGCCGGCCGCTATTCGGTGCTGATGCCGAACACGGCGCGCGGCGGCGGCATTTCGCGCAAGATCACCAGCGCGGTCGACCGCAAGCGCCTCAAGGAAGTTGTTGCCGATCTCGAAGTGCCGCAAGGCATGGGGGTCATCCTGCGTACCGCCGGCGAGAGCCGCACCAAGGCCGAGATCAAGCGCGACTACGAATATCTGATGCGGCTGTGGGAGAACGTGCGCAATCTCACGCTCCAGTCCACCGCCCCTGCCCTCGTCTACGAGGAAGGCAGCCTGATCAAGCGCTCGGTGCGCGACCTCTACAACAAGGACATCGACGAGATCCTGGTTTCCGGCGAAGAGGGCTACCGCGAGGCCAAGGACTTCATGCGCATGCTGATGCCGAGCCACGCCAAGGTGGTTCAGCCGTTCCGCGACACGACGCCGATCTTCGTGCGCAACGGCATCGAGGCGCAGCTCGACCGCATGCTGCAGCCGCAGGTGACGCTGAAGAGCGGCGGCTACATCATCATCAACCAGACCGAGGCACTGGTCGCCATCGACGTCAATTCGGGACGCTCCACCAAGGAGCACTCGATCGAGGACACCGCGCTCCACACCAATCTGGAGGCGGCGGAAGAAGTTGCCCGCCAGCTCCGGTTGCGCGACCTTGCCGGCCTGATCGTCATCGACTTCATCGACATGGAGGAGAACCGTAACAACCGCTCCGTCGAGAAGCGGCTGAAGGATCACCTCAAGAACGACCGCGCCCGCATTCAGGTCGGCCGTATCTCGCATTTCGGCCTGATGGAGATGTCGCGCCAGCGCATCCGCGCCAGCGTGCTGGAATCGACCATGAAGCCGTGCCCGCATTGCGGCGGCACCGGCCATGTGCGCTCCGATTCGTCGGTCGCGCTGATGGTGGTGCGGGCGATCGAGGAATTCCTGCTCAAGGACTCGCGCAGCCACATCACGGTGCGCACGCCGGCCGCGACCGCGCTCTACGTGCTCAACCACAAGCGCGGCACGCTGGTGGAGCTCGAAAGCCGCTTCGGCCTGACCGTCACCATCGAGGCCGACGATACGGTCGGCGCCCAGCACTACGCGATCTTCCGAGGCGCGCTGGCCGAAAAGCCGGAAGGCTTCGTCGAGGCGCGCAGCCTGCCCGCCTACATCGAGCCGGAAGAGCCCGAGGACGAGATCGTTGTCGTCGAGGAAGAGGACGAAGCGCCGGCTCAGGCCGAACAGCCGCGTCAGCCCCAGCAGGGCCAGCAGCAGCGGACCGGCGAGGATGGCGAAGGCCGCGACCGCAAGCGCCGCAAGCGCCGCAGGCGGCGCGGCGGCAAG
Organism: Mesorhizobium sp. ES1-6; assembly: GCF_020164775.1. Taxonomy (NCBI): domain Bacteria; kingdom Pseudomonadati; phylum Pseudomonadota; class Alphaproteobacteria; order Hyphomicrobiales; family Phyllobacteriaceae; genus Mesorhizobium; species Mesorhizobium sp. ES1-6. The sequence goes on along the minus strand of NZ_JAIUGU010000001.1, from coordinate 240,624 downwards.
GATCGCGACCGCGAGCATGGTGCTCCGACCGAGGGCGCTTCCACGTCGGATGACGGCTTCTCCGCGTCGGAAGGTGCGGCGGACCATGACGATGCCGAGGCAGACGACGAGGCTGCGGTCGCCGCGACCGAGACCGTCGAAACGGCCGAAGCATCCGACGATAGCCAGGGCAAGAAGCGCCGACGCGGCAAGCGCGGCGGCAAACGCAACCGTCGTGAGGACGGCGAAGGCGAGACGGAGGCGGCAGCCGGTGAAACGACCGAACCTGCCGAGGCTGACGCTTCGCTAAGCGAGCCTGTGTCGATCGAGCCGGTGGCTGCCACGGCCGCCGAAGAGCCGGCAACTACCGTGAGCGACGAGGTGCCTAGCACCGAAAAGCCCAAGAAGCCGCGGCGCGCAGCCAAGCCGAAGAAGGCAGCCGCCGAGGCTGTGGCCGAGGAGCCGACCGTGGAAGTGGCCGTTCAGGCAGCCGCTGAGACGCCAGCCACGACCTCGGACGAGGCAGCGGTCGCCGGGGAGACACCGAAGACCCGGCCATCACGCCGCAAGGCGGCAGCCGCCGATACACCTGTCGTACCGGTGGTTTCCTCGACCGTCGCCGTTGAACCGGAAGCCAAAGCCGAATCCGAAGAAAAGCCCAAGCGTGCCGGCTGGTGGCAGCGGAAAGGCTTTTTCTAAGCTTTTCAAATTCTTGAATTGATTTCCGACAAAAAGACCCCCGCGCCGATCGAAATGAACGGCGCGGGGTTTTCATATCCGGCAGGTCTTGACCCTAGAGCGGTTCAGCGTTTGATAGAATCCCCGAACCACTCTAACTCTTTGTTTTTACGCAATTCCCAAGGGGAAGCGCTACGCGCTTCTCCCGGAAAACCGTTACACACTTTTCCTGGAATTGCTCTATGGCGCGAAGATCGACCAGTTCATCATCCTGGCGAGCTTTTCCAGCGCGATCGAACCCAGCTTGGAATTGCCGTTGGCGTTGAGGCCGGGCGACCAGACGGCGAGCGAGGCGACACCCGGCACGATGCCCAGTATGCCGCCGCCGACGCCGCTCTTGCCGGGAATGCCGACGCGGAAGGCGAAATCGCCGGAGCCGTCATAGTGGCCGCAGGTCAGCATCATGGCGCCGATGCGCCGCGCCCGCTCCGCCGACACCACGGAATGCCCGGTTGCCGGGTTCTTGCCGCCATTGGCGAGGAAGCGACCGGCCATCGCCAGTTGCCGGCAGCTCATGGCGATGGCGCAATGGTGGAAATAGACGCCCAGCGCCAGCTCCGGCGCGTGGTGGAGATTGCCGAAGGACTTCATGTAATTGGCGAGCGCGAAGTTGCGGTAGCCGGTGGCACGTTCGGAGGCCGCGACGTCGCGGTCGATAATGATTGTTTCGTCGTCGGCGAGGAACTGGATGAAGCGCAGGATCTCGCCGATCGCCTCGCGCGGCTGGTGGCCGGCAAGCAGGATGTCGGAAATGACGATGGCGCCGGCATTGATGAACGGATTGCGTGGAATGCCATTCTCGTGCTCGAGCTGGACGATCGAGTTGAACGGGTTGCCGGAGGGTTCGCGCCCTACCCGCTTCCACAGCGCGTCGCCGACATTGCCGAGCGTCAGCGTCAGGGTGAACACTTTCGAGATGCTCTGGATCGAAAATGCTTCCTCGGCATCGCCAGCCAGCAGCGTGCGGCCGTCATTGGTGACGGCGCAGATGCCGAACTTCTTTGGGTCGACCTTGCCCAGTTGGGGAATATAGGTCGCGACATCGCCGCGATCGGTGCGTTCCGCCATTTCCGCCGCGACTTCCGCCAGCGCCTGTTCGAGTTCCGGCATGGCGCTACCTCAACCATCGTTCGATACGGGCCATCGCCTCGACCATGTCGTCGTGGCTGCCGGCATAGGAAAACCGCATCGTGCGGTGGCCCGCACAGGTGTCGAAATCGCGGCCTGGCGTCGCCGCCACATGCGCCTCGGCCAGCATTTTGCGGGCAAACGCCATGCTGTCATTGCTGTGCCGGGTGACATCGCAGAAAGCGTAGAAGGCGCCATCCATGGGCGCCGCCAGGGGAAACCCAAGCTCCGGCAGGCGCGTCATCAGAAGCTCGCGGTTCCAGGCATAGCGCCGCTTCACCGCTTCCAGTTCCTCGGTCGCGGCGAAAGCCTCGACCGCCGCGATCTGCGACAGCTCCGGCGGCGAAATGTAGAGGCTCTGGGCGATGCGCTCCACGGGCCGCACGAGCTCTTCCGGCAAAACCATCCAGCCGATGCGCCAGCCGGTCATGCAATAATATTTCGAGAAGGAATTGATCACAGTCACGCTGTCGCTAAAGGCGAGCGCCGTGGTGTCCGGGGCGCCATAGGCCAGCCGATGATAGATCTCATCGGAAATGACGGCGATGCCGAGGGATTGCGCCGTGGCGACCAGGGTCGCCAGTTCGTCGGCCGGTATGACGGCGCCGGTCGGATTGGCCGGACTTGCGAACAGCACGCCCTTCAACGGCTTCTCGCGATGCGCGGCCTCCAGATGGCCGGCATGCAGATAAGCCGCGTCGCTGAGTTCGATCTCGACCACCTCGATGCCAAGGGCGGCCATGATGTTGCGATAGGCGGGGTAGCCGGGCGCGGCGATGGCGACCCGGTCGCCGGGATCGAACATCGCCAGAAAGGCAAGATTGAAGGCCGCCGACGATCCGGTGGTCACCGCGATCCGCCCAGGGTCGACATCGAGGCCATAGTGATCCGCGTAATGCCCGGCGATCGCCTTGCGCAACGAGGTCAGACCCAGCGTGTCGGTGTAGCCAATGCGTCCATCCTCCAGCGCCTTGGCCGCGGCGGCGCGAACCCCGAGAGGCGCCGGATCGGAAGGCTGGCCGACCGCCATGGAAATCACCGGCACGCCCTGGGCCTTCAGCCGGTTCGCTTCTGCCAGCACATCCATGGCGTGGAACGGCTCGACATTGCCGCGACGGGAGAGCGAAACGACCATTTTTACCCCTGTTGCGAGGATTGAGCGCGCCAGGTCCTGACGCATGCGCCGCACAAATGCCCGATTGATGTGAGGATCACAAGTTGAGGAAGTTTTTCCGGCGCCGACTTTTCATCTTTCGCCCGCTCGTCTACCAGTGGACACATTATGTTGAGCCGACCCAGATCGACGATTGCCCAGGCAGCGCGCGCCTTCGCGACGATCTCGCTTGCCGCCGCGGTTGCGATGGCCGGTTCGGTGACCGCCTTCGCTCAAGGCGTGCCCGTGGTGCGCGACGCCGAGATCGAGGCTCTGGTGCGCGATTACGCACGGCCGATCTTCAGGGCGGCCGGGCTGGCGAATGACGGCATCGACATCGTGCTGGTCAATGATTCCAGCTTCAACGCCTTCGTCACCGGGCGCCGGCTGTTCATCAATACCGGCGCCCTGATGACGGCCGAGACGCCGAACGAAATCATCGGCGTCATCGCGCACGAAGCCGGGCATATCGCCGGAGGCCACCAGCAGAAACTGCGCGACCAGCTCGAACGCGCCAAGACCATGGCCATCATCGCCACCTTGCTGGGTGCCGGCGCCATGGTTGCCGGCGCGACCACGAACAGCCGCGGCCTTGCCGGCGCCGGCATGGGCGTGGCGGCTGGCGGCGGCGAGATGGCGCAGCGCAGCATCCTCGCCTATCAGCGTACCGAGGAAATCACCGCCGACCGCTCCGCCATCACCTATCTCAATGCGACGGGCCAGTCCGGCTTGGGCATGCTGAAGACCTTCCACCGCTTCCAGACGGCGCTGTCGTTGTCGGGAGCGCAGGTGGATCCCTACCGGATCAGCCATCCGATGCCGCAGGACCGCATCGCCAACCTCGAAGTGCTGGTCAAGCAGAGCCCCAATGTCGACAAGGCCGACGCGCCGGCGCTGCAGCAGCGCCATGACATGATGCGGGTGAAGATTGCCGTCTACATGGAAGGCCAGGCCGCCGCGGCGCGGCTGATGCAAAAGATGCGCGGCGGCATGGCGGCGCTATATGGCGATGCCCAGTCGACCTATCTCTACGGCAACCTCGACGCGGCGCTCACGAAGACCAACGCCCTGATCAAGGCGCAGCCCAGGAATGCCTACTTCCAGGAGCTGCGCGGCGACATATTGATGAAAGCGAACAAGCCTGGGGATGCGGCCGACGCCTACGCCAAGGCGGTCAGCCTCGATCCGGCACGGTCCGGCCTGCTGCCTGTTTCGCTTGGCCAGGCGCTGATGGCGGTCGGCACGCCCGATTCGCTCAAGAAAGCTGTCTTGCAGATCAACAATGGCCTGAGCCGCGACAAGGAAAATTCCACCGGGTATCGTTATCTGGCGCAGGCTTATGGCGAGTTGGGAGACATACCGGGTGCCGAGCTTGCCACCGCCGAAGGCCATTTCTATTCCGGTAGCTACAAGGATGCGAAGATCTTCGCCATGCGGGCACAGCAGCAGATGAAGCGCGGCGAGCCGCGTTGGATACGCGCGCAGGACATCATAAACTACAAATCATCAGGCAAGAGCCAGTGATCTCATGAACCCTCCGGCCGCGTGCTGCGACACAGCCAGACCGGAACACAGGCAGAAGGAACGAGAACGATGAAAAAGGCACTGCTGCTGGGCACCACGGGGGTTGCGGTCGCCCTTGCCATGCTGGCTTTCGGTTTCGTGGCCGGCAATCCGCAGGTCGCGAAGGCCGGAACGACGCAGCCTGCCCAGGCGACGCAGCCGGCCCAGACCACCGTGGCGGATACCAAAATCGACCGCGCCGAGGTCGAGGGAATCATCCGCGACTACCTGCTGAAGAACCCGGAAGTGCTGCTCGAAGTGCAGGACGCGCTCGAGGCCAAGCAGAAGGAAGAACAGCGGCTCGCCGCACTCGGCGTCATCAAGAACGCCAAGGACCAGATCTTCAACTCCACCTTCGACGGCGTCGTCGGCAACCCGAACGGCAAGGTGACCATCGTCGAGTTCTACGACTACAATTGCGGCTTCTGCAAACGCGCCATCGAGGACATGCGGGCCCTGACCAAGTCCGATCCGGATCTGCGTTTCGTGCTCAAGGAGTTCCCGATCCTCGGCCCGGATTCGCAGAAGGCGAGCGTCGTTTCGATGGCCTTCCATCTGATGAAGCCGGAGAAGTACGGCGAGTTCCACAACGCGCTGCTCGGCGGCCAGGGGCGCGCCACCGAGGCAACCGCGATGAAGATCGCGCTTTCGCTCGGCGCCGACGAGGCGACACTGCGCGAGAAAATGAAGGATCCGTCAATCACCGAGGCCTTCTCCAAGACCTACGATCTCGCCAACAAGCTGCAGATCACCGGAACACCGTCCTACGTCGTCGGCAACGAGGTCGTGTTCGGAGCGCTCGGGCAGGAAGTGCTCGCCGAAAAGATCGAGGCGGCGAAAGCCGCGCTTTGATCGGCGAGCGGTTTTCTTCACTGGCGCATTTCGGCCTGTTGTGGACAGTGAAAGAACGCACTTGCGCTCTTTCCGCGGGCGACTATGCCCGGTATAGAGGCCCAGCGCGCCGGCTTGACGCCGGCGCCGGAAAAGGTCGGCTTTTTTGAAAACGGTTTTCGTCCTGAACGGTCCCAATCTCAACGCGCTCGGCAAGCGCGAGCCGGGCATCTATGGCGGCAAGACGCTTGCCGCCATCGCGGATGACTGCAAACAGACGGGACAATCGCTTGGGATCGAGGTCGATTTCCGCCAGTCGAACCATGAAGGCGATCTTGTCGACTGGATCCAGGAAGCCGGCGAAAAAGCCGCCGGCATCGTCATCAACCCAGGCGCCTACAGCCATACCTCGATCGCGATCCACGACGCTATCCGTTCGGTCGCGCCGTTGCCGGTCGCCGAAGTTCACCTTTCCAACATCCATGCGCGGGAACCGTTCCGCCACGTCTCCATGGTCGCGCCGGTCGCTGTCGGCATGATCTGTGGCTTTGGGCCGCTCGGCTACCAGCTTGCGCTACAGGCGCTGGCCGCACGCCTATGACCGGCCCACAAACAGAAGGCTCGAAAATGTCGATAAAGAAGACCGGTGTTGACCAGCAACTGATCCGCGATCTGGCGGGCATACTGAACGACACCAACCTGACCGAGATCGAGGTTGAACTCGGCGATCTGAAGGTGCGGGTGTCGCGGCAGGCGCCCACCGTCCATGCGATCGCCGCGCCGCAACCGGCCTATGCGCCGGCGGCCGCATCCCAATCCGCCGTCGTGGCTGCCCCGGCGGCGGTCGACGTGTCCAAGAACGCCGTCCCTTCGCCCATGGTCGGAACCGCCTATCTGGCGCCGTCGCCGGACGCCAAGCCGTTCATCGAGGTCGGCCAGAAGGTCAAGGAAGGACAGACGCTCCTGATCATCGAGGCGATGAAGACGATGAATCAGATCCCCTCGCCGCGCGCCGGCACGGTGACGGCGATCCTGTTCGAGGACGCGACGCCGGTCGAATACGGCATGCCGCTCGTCGTGATCGAGTAGAGCGGGCCGGATGTTCCAGAAGATCCTCATCGCCAATCGCGGCGAAATCGCGCTTCGGGTGCTGCGCGCCTGCAAGGAACTCGGCATCCAGACGGTGGTGGTGCATTCGACCGCCGACGCCGACGCCATGCATGTGCGGCTTGCCGACGAAAGTGTCTGCATCGGTCCGCCGCCGTCGCGCGACAGCTATCTCAACATCCATCAGATCGTGGCGGCCTGCGAGATCACCGGCGCCGACGCCGTGCATCCGGGCTACGGCTTCCTGTCGGAGAACGCCAAGTTCGCCGACATTCTGGCCGCGCACAACATCACCTTCATTGGCCCCACCGGCGACCACATCCGCGTCATGGGCGACAAGATCGAAGCCAAGCGCACGGCAAAACGCCTTGGCATTCCGGTGGTGCCCGGCTCCGATGGAGCCGTGACCGAGGAAAAAGAAGCCAAGCGGATCGCCGCCGAGATCGGCTACCCCGTGATCATCAAGGCATCGGCCGGCGGCGGCGGGCGCGGCATGAAGGTGGCGCTTACCGAAGCCGACCTCGAGGTCGCCTTGCAGACGGCCCGCTCGGAAGCTGGGGCCGCCTTCGGTGACGACGCGGTCTACATCGAGAAATACCTGGAAAAGCCGCGCCACATCGAGGTGCAGGTGTTCGGCGACGGCTTCGGCCGCGGCGTGCATTTCGGCGAGCGCGACTGCTCGCTGCAACGGCGCCACCAGAAAGTCTGGGAAGAGGCCAATTCACCGGCGCTCAACGCCGAGGAACGGGCCCGCATCGGCGGCATCTGCGCCAAGGCGATTGCCGATCTTGGCTATTCGGGCGCCGGAACGATCGAGTTCCTGTACGAGAATGGCGAGTTCTATTTCATCGAGATGAACACGCGCCTGCAGGTCGAGCATCCGGTGACGGAAGCGATCACCGGCATCGATCTGGTCCACGAGCAGATCCGGGTCGCTTCCGGCGGCGGTCTTTCGGTCAAGCAGGAAGACATCAAGTTCAACGGCCACGCCATCGAATGCCGCATCAATGCCGAGGATCCGCGTACCTTCACCCCATCGCCCGGCACGATTACCCATTTCCACACGCCAGGCGGTCTCGGCATCCGCGTCGATTCCGGGGTCTATTCCGGCTACAAGATCCCGCCCTACTATGACAGCCTGATCGGCAAGCTGATCGTGCATGGACGCAACCGCGTCGAATGCATGATGCGGCTGCGCCGGGCGCTCGACGAATTCGTCGTCGACGGCATCAAGACGACGTTGCCGCTGTTTCGCGACCTCGTCGGCAATGCCGACATCGCCAATGGCGACTACGATATCCACTGGCTGGAAAAATACCTGGCCAAGGGCGAATAGGCCCAACTTGGCGCCATGATGATGCGATGACCCGTCCCTACGCGCCAGGCTATCGCATCCCCACCGACCTTCTGCTCAAGGCATACGCCTCGGGCGTCTTCCCGATGGCCGAAAGTGCCAGCGACCCGGAAGTTTTCTGGGTGCGGCCGGAGACGCGGGGCATCATTCCGCTCGACGGGTTCCACACCCCAAAAAGCCTGAAGAAGACGATCCGCAGGCACCAGTTCGACATCCGTTTCGACTTCGATTTCGAGGCGACGATCGACGGCTGCGCCGAAAAGCGCGAAGAGCGCCGCTCGACCTGGATCAACGCACCGATCCGCGAGGCCTATGTGCAATTGCATCGCATGGGGCATTGCCACTCGGTCGAGGCCTGGCGCGAGGAGCGGCTGGTCGGCGGTCTCTATGGCGTCTCACTCGGACGGGTGTTCTTCGGCGAGAGCATGTTCTCCAGGGAGACGGACGCCTCGAAGACCTGCCTGGTGCATCTCGTCGAGCGCCTCAAGGCGCGCGGCTTTGCGCTCCTCGATACGCAATTCACCACCGAGCACCTCAAGCGCTTCGGCGCGGTCGATGTGCCGCGCGGCAAGTATGAAAAGATGCTGGCCGACGCGCTGAAGGGTGAAGCGGTCTTTTTTCCGTAGGGATCAAGGCCTACTTGGCGGTGGCCTCGATCGGCGTCTGCGCATGGAACATCATCTTCCAGCCGTTGACGCGGTGGACGTAACCGGTGCTGACCAGCGCCGCGTAGGGCTCGCCATTCTCGCGCGTCGCATGCGCTTCGTAAGTCAGCATGACGATATCGCTGCCCGGCTCGATTATTCCCTTGAGCTCGATGTCGAGATCGCGCCAGCGATTGGGCTTGGTCGCGGTCTTGGCCAGATCGGCATTGTCCATCGCTTTGGCCATCTGCGGAAACGCCACCAGGCACTCGGTATCCGCATTGGCGGCGAAGTAGGCAGCGTCACCGGTCCAGAACCCCTTTTCGAGCTCCAGCAACTCGGCCTTGTTGGCGGTGATCCGCTTGCTGTCCGACATCGGCATATCCTCCGGGCGCGTGGTGATGGTCCAACGCGCGCCAGCCATGGCGGTTCCAACGGATCAGTTGGTGGTCGTGGTATCCGATTCCACTGCGTCGTCGGGCTCTGCTGCGTCGGGAGTGGCCGCGGGCTTCGGCCTGGCCGAGGCGGGCTTGGGCGCGGCTGGCTTCGAGGCGTCGACTTTCGCCCCTTCGGCCTTGGTCGCGTCGCTGTTGCCAGCATCGGGCGCCGGCACATCCGACTTCTGCTTGCATTCCTTCAGCCAGACGTCATAGACGGCGTGCTCGACGGCGTTGAGACCAGGGCTTTCGGCGAACATCCAGCCGGTGAAGATGCGGCGGATCTTGCGGTCGAGCGTGATCTCGTCGACCTCGACGAAGGAATCGGTCTTCGGCTCTTCATTCTGCGGCCGGGAATAGCAGACGCGCGGCGTCACCTGCAGCGCGCCGAACTGCACAGTCTCGTCGATATAGACATCGAAGGTGATGATGCGGCCGGTGATCTTGTCGATGCCGGCGAACTCGGCGACCGGGTTGGTGATGCGGTCCGATCCCGCGGGCGGCGCCGGCGCCGGCGCGGCGGGCGCGGGCGACGCCGCAAAGGCGGCGGTGCCGACGCCGAGGCTGGCGGCTAGCGTCAGACCGCCCGTCAATATCAGGTTGAAAAAGCTCATGCAGGGGTACCGGTGGTTCGCGCCCAGGTGATTCCGTCGATCGCCAAGGCTAGTCGCCGTTTTCTGATCAGCAAGCAGCTAAACACCAATTGTGGCGATAAAGGACCGGCCTGCACCTTACCGTTATAAGCCGCGTCGTTACGAGCCCGGCGTCCAGGCGTCGTAGTCGCCGGTGACCTGCGGGCGATGTTGATTGGTCAGCACCGAGCCCTTCGGGCGATAGGCCGAGGGCGTGCCGGTCAGATTGGGCAGATGCGGCTTTTGCCAGTCGCGCGGCTGGTAGTCATCGCTGGGGGGAGCGACATCGACACGATGATGAATCCAGCCGTGCCAGCCCGGCGGGATGGCCGACGCCTCCGAATAGTTGCGGTAGATGACCCAGCGGCGCGTACGGCCTTCCGAATCGATGCCGCCTTCGTAGTAGACATTGCCGGTCTCGTCCTGGCCGACCCTCTTGCCATAGCGCCAGGTGTGCAGGCGCGTTCCCAGCGTCTGGCTGTTCCACCAGGTGAAAAACTGCGTCAGGAAAGTCTTCATCTCAGAACCCTCGCGCTGGCGGCGCCCGTTTCCTGCTTATGGCGTCAGGCCTTCGTGAAGGCAAGGGTTTTGCCACGGGAGCGCGCAAATGGCGCGCCAGGGATCCGACACAAGCCTGTGATCCCTGGGCCTGTGATCCCCCGGGGTGGCTGGATGCGCGCTTGCCAAGCCTCGCCGCTCTTTCTAAAGCTCTGCGCGCCCATGCGGAAGTCCACTCCAGCGGCGGGCTGAAGGAGGCGACGATTGGCCACGCAATTGCCGACCACCGACATTCGCATCGGCTCCGACATGATTCGCCGCCGCAAGGGCGGCACGCCGATCGTCTGCCTTACCGCCTACACCTACCCCATCGCCCGCCTGCTCGATCCTCATGTCGACCTGCTCCTGGTCGGCGACAGCGTTGCCATGGTCCTGCATGGCCACGGGACCACGCTGGGCGCCTCGCTGGAGATGATGATCGCGCACGGCCAAGCCGTGATGCGGGGCTCGGCCAGGGCCTGCGTCGTCGTCGACATGCCGGCCGGCAGCTATGAGGATTCGGCCGCGCAAGCCGTGGCCTCGGCGCGGCGCATCGTTGGCGAGACCGGCTGCCAGGCGGTGAAACTCGAGGGCGGTGTCGATGTGGCCGTGCAGATCGCGGCGATCGTCGCCGCCGGCATCCCGGTCATGGGTCATATCGGCCTGCAGCCGCAATCGGTGGAAAAGGACGGTGGCTACAAGATCAAGGGCCGCACGGACGAGAATGTCGCCGCCCTGCTGGCCGACGCGCTCGCGGTCGAGCAGGCCGGTGCGTTTTCCCTGGTCATCGAAGGCACGATCGAGACGGTCGCCGCCGACATCACCCACCGCATCGCCATTCCAACCATCGGCATCGGCGCCAGCAGCGAGTGCGACGGCCAGATCCTGGTCATCGACGACATGGTCGGGCTGACCGTCGACCGCGTGCCGAAATTCGTCAAGCAATACGCCGATCTGCGCAGCGTGATCGCGCATGCCGCCGAGCGCTACGCATTGGAGGTGCGGGACCGCGAATTCCCCGGCCGTGTCCATGTCTTTTCGAAAACAAGTGGCGGGGATGAAGCATGAGCCGGCCCGACGTCGTCGACAGCGTTGCAGCACTTCGCGAGCGAACCCGTGACTGGCGGCGCGCCGGGCTGCGCGTCGCCATGGTACCGACCATGGGCGCCTTGCATGACGGGCATCTTTCGCTGGTCAAGATCGCCCTCGAAAGAGCCGATCGATGCGTGGTGTCGATCTTCGTCAACCCGACGCAGTTCGCGCCGAGCGAGGATCTCGACAAGTATCCGCGCCAGTTGGCGCGCGACCTCGACATGCTCGCGACAGCCAAGGCCGATCTTGCCTTCACGCCTGATGTCGGCGAGATGTATGCGGCTGGTTTTGCCACGAAAATCTCGGTCGGCGGCCCGTCAGCCGGGCTCGAAACGGACTTTCGCCCGACTTTTTTCGACGGCGTCGCCACCGTGGTCGCCAAGCTTCTCCTGCAGGCGGCCCCCGACGTCGCCATCTTTGGCGAAAAGGATTACCAGCAGCTTTGCGTCGTCAGGCAGCTTTGCCGCGACCTCGACCTGCCCGTCGAGATCATCGGCGCACCGACCATACGCGACGCGCATGGCCTGGCCATGTCGTCCCGCAACGCCTATCTCGATGAAGCCGAACTCCAGATCGCCCGCCAGTTCAACCTCATCCTGCGCAAGGCGGCGGCGGCGCTGGCGGCGGGCGCGGGTAAAGAGGAAACGATCGCCGAAGCAAGCCGCGCCCTGATCGCCGCCGGCTTCCAGAAGGTCGATTATGTCGAGGCCCGCGAAAGCCTGACACTGGCACCATGGCGGCACGACCGCGCGGGCCGCGTTCTCGCCGCCGCCCGGCTGGGAAAAACCAGGCTGATCGACAATGTGGGTGTTCCGGCCGCCTGATCGGCGCTCGTGCGTTCGATCACGGTTTGCAGGTTCGACACTGCCAAGGCGCAGGGGAAACCGAACCGGAGATAAGTCCCGCCGCGTTCGCGCTGGCACAGGCTTTCATCCGTCCGGTTCCGCCTCCGAGCCTACTCCTCGGTCGGCATATGCAGGTACATCGACTGGATGCCGACCCTGCCCGGCCCGGTGAAGCGGTTGACGATGAAGTTCATATTGGCACCGAAGAAGCCGCTCGACAGCCGGTCGATCTTGGTTTCCATCCTGACCGAGGCATCCTTGAACAGCCAGCCGCCGGGCTCGATGTCGATGGTTTCGCCAGCGGCGAGCGTCTTTTCAAAAACATTGCCATAACCATGCAGCCAGACGATCCCGTCGCCAGTGTCGCCGCGAAACCGGTCGATGAAGAAGCCGCTCTGCCCGAACAGCATCGTCGCCAGGCCGCGCACGCGCTCGAACGTGTAGTCGACATTGCCGGTGGCAGCCAGAAACTGGTGCTCGCGCACCTGAATCTCCTCGCCCCGCCTCAGGTGGATCGGCACGATGTGACCCGGTCCGTCGCGGCTGAAGGCGATGATGCCCGCCCCCGACGCTTCGGTGACGAAGATCTGCATCCCGGCCATCATGCGCTTCAGCGCACCCTTCAGCGATTTCAGGCCGATGGTGATCGTGGAATTCTTCCACAGCAGGATGTGGTGCTCGAAATAGACAGGCATCCGCGTCACGTCGACGGAGAGCACAGGCACCAGTTCGCCCGCTATGTGATAGGTGACGCCACCAAAGGTTTCGTCCGACACCTGCGTCGGCATCAGTTCCGGCAAGCTTGGCATGGTTCCCCCAAAGCCATCCCGTGCGTGTCGGTTTATTCCGGCTTCGCACGGATTGGCCCAGGCAGCTTTGGTGCCGGAGATCAGGGCCGTCAAACGAAAACAGAGCCCGGGACGCACACTCGCGCGAAGGTGATCACGTCCCGACGGGGCTCAGGCGGCAAGGATCCGTTCATAGATCAGCGCCGGGATGGCCGAGCCGGCGGAGCCGCAATTCTCGGTGCGGCCTGCCTGGACGAAGCCATTGGCCTGATAGAAGGCGACCGCGCGCGAGTTCTTCTCTTCCACTTCGAGCCTAATCCTGTGGGCTTCCGGAAAACTCTCGATGATTTCGTCGAGCAGCATGCCGCCGATACCTCGGCCCTGCAGCGCGGGAAGCACATAGAGCTGCCTGAGCATAACCACGCCGCCGTCACCGACGGCCTCGGCAAACGCCATGCCGCCGATGCGCTTGCCGTCATCGGCAACGAGGAACTCGCTGCTCGGCTTGACCAGCCTGGCCTTCAACGAAGCGATGGAGTGCCATTCATTTGTGATCTCGGTGACCCGTTCGGCACCGTAGATCGCGTCATAGGTGGCATGCCAGGTCTCGACCAGCAGCGCCCGGACGGCTGCGAGGTCGCGATCCCCGGCGGTGCGCACGAACATGCCCCTACTCGATACCCAGCTTGGCCTTGACGAGGTCGTTGACGGCCTGCGGATTGGCCTTGCCGCCGGTCGCCTTCATCACCTGGCCGACGAACCAGCCGGCCATGGTCGGCTTGACGCGCGCCTGTTCGACCTTGTCGGGGTTGGCCGCGATGACCTCGTCGACCGCTTTTTCGATGGCGCCGGTGTCGGTGACCTGCTTCATGCCGCGGCTCTCGACGAGCTGGCGCGGATCGCCGCCCTCGTTCCAGACGATCTCGAACAGGTCCTTGGCGATCTTGCCGGAGATGGTGCCGTCCTTGATCAGGTCGATAACCGCTCCCAGCTGTTCGGGCGAAACCGGAGCATCTTCAATGTCCTTGCCGGCTTTGTTCAATTGACCGAGCAGATCGTTGATGACCCAGTTGGCGGCCAGCTTGCCGTCACGGCCGGCAGCCACCTTCTCGAAATAGTCGGCGATCGACTTTTCCGACACCAGGATAGCGGCGTCATAGGTCGAGAGGCCGAGCGAGGTGATCAGCCGCGCCTTCTTGTCGTCCGGCAGTTCCGGCAATTCCTTGGCCAGGGCATCGATATAGGCCTGATCGAATTCCAGCGGCAGAAGATCGGGATCGGGGAAATAGCGATAGTCGTGCGCCTCTTCCTTGGAGCGCATCGAGCGCGTCTCGCCTTTGACGGCGTCGAACAGGCGCGTTTCCTGGTCGATCTTGCCACCATCCTCAAGGATGGCGATCTGCCGGCGCGCCTCGTAGTCGATGGCTTGGCCGATGAAGCGGATCGAGTTCATGTTCTTGATCTCGCAGCGGGTGCCGAACTCGCCACCTGGCCGGCGCACCGAGACGTTGACGTCGGCGCGCAACGAGCCTTCGTCCATGTTGCCGTCGCAGGTGCCGAGATAGCGCATGATGGTGCGCAGCTTGGTCACATAGGCCTTGGCCTCGTCGCCGGAACGCATGTCGGGCTTGGAAACGATCTCCATCAGCGCCACGCCCGAACGGTTGAGGTCGACATAGGACATGGTCGGATGCTGATCGTGGATCGACTTGCCGGCATCCTGCTCCAGGTGCAGGCGCTCGATGCCGACCTCGATGTCCTCGAACTCGCCCTGGCGGTCGGGGCCGACGGAGACGATCACCGTGCCCTCGCCGACGATCGGCTGCTTGAACTGCGAAATCTGATAGCCCTGCGGCAGGTCCGGATAGAAGTAGTTCTTCCGATCAAAGACCGACTTGTGGTTGATCGCCGCCTTCAGCCCCAGGCCGGTGCGGATTGCCTGCTTGACGCATTCCTCGTTGATGACGGGCAGCATGCCGGGCATCGCCGCGTCGACCAGGCTGACATTGGCATTGGGAGCCGCGCCGAAAGCGGTCGCCGCACCGGAGAAGAGTTTTGCTTGCGAGATGACCTGCGCGTGCACTTCAAGCCCGATGATGATTTCCCAGTCGCCGGTGGCGCCGGATATCAGGCGTTTTGCGTCGGGCGTGCGGGTATCGATGAGAGACATGGCGGCCTACAGATTGGAACTGCTGAATATGCGCGCACGCATATTTGGTGTCCAACCTCGCTAGTGCAAACCGTTCCGCTAGACAAGCGCAAAGCCGCTGGCTAGCCTTTTGCGCCGCTTTCCCCTATAGGGCATCCATCCCAATGGAGAGTGGATGTCCACTTACGCTCAGTCCCGGTAAGGCCCTGACCTCTCGATGAGGCAGGGCAGAAAACCTGAAACCCCGTGCCGCGAAGCTTCGCGGCGGCGGCATTTTTCGTTTTCCCGGAAACTCTTCACATGGATATTTCGCGCATTGAACAGCGGGTCCTGCACTTGCTCGCGCAAGGCGGACGCATTGAAATCGAAAAGAACGACAACAAACGGATCGCTTCCGTCAAATGCCTAACCCGCGACGGCTGGCATTATCACGGCGTCGATCTCGACTTGTTCCGAAAGCTGAAACGCAAGAAGGCGGTTTCGTCGTCGGATGGCGGGCCTTACCGCATAACCCGGCGCGGGCTGGAACTCGTCCGCTCCGAACTCGACAACAGGTAGTCTCCTGCGCCGCCGGCCGGCATTCGGCCGGCGGTTGCTTTCACCGCTCAGGCGGTGGCGATGTAGGCCCGGATTTCCTCGGCCTCGCGCTCTACATCCTCGATCCGGCGCTTGACCACGTCGCCGATGGATACGATACCATCCAACAGGCCGTCCTTTTCCACTGGCAGATGGCGGAAACGACCCCTGGTCATGATCTCCATCACCTCGTTGACGGTGTGGTTCTCATTGCAGATCTTCACCTTCGGCGTCATGGCCGAACGCACCGGGATATCGAGGGCGGCGCCGCCTTCCCTGGCGACCACGCGCACGATGTCGCGCTCCGACAAGATACCAACGATCTTGCGATCGCCGTTGGTGATGACCAGCGCGCCGATCCTGTGCTCGGCAAGGATGCGGATGGCTTCGCTCAGTTTTTCGTTCGGCCCGAGCGTCAACACGTCGTGGCCTTTTTGCTCGAGAATGGCCTTAACCGTCATGGCGTCCTCCTCTACTTTGCCAACCGGTTCCTGCCCTGACCGGCTTTCACATAAGAGTGAACATGGTGCGCCGTGATCGGTTGCATTTCAAGTACGCTCGGAGGTCTCCCATTCGGGCGCTTGCCACCCCCTGTCGAACCAGCGCAGGCCGAAGAAGCCCGCGACAAAGCCGCCAATATGGGCCTCCCAGGCGACCTGGCCGTCCACGCCCGGCGCGAAACCGAGGAGACCGGTGGCGAGATTGATGATCATCCACACGGCCAGGAAGATGACGACGCCGCGCAGGCGCAACACGATTGAGATCGGCAGCACCGGACCGGCGAAGCCCGCCTTGCCGGCCGAACGATCGGTGCGGAAGCCGAAACGCGCCGCGGCGCCCATCATGCCCGATATGGCCCCCGATGCGCCAACCAGCGGCGCTTCTCCGTAAGGATGCATCGCCCAGAAGAGCGCCACCGAAGCCAATCCGGTCGCGGCAAAGAACAATGCGAACCGGAGCGCGCCGAGCCGATTGGCCAGCGGCGAGCCAAAGGCGGCGAGCCAGACCATGTTGATGGCGATATGGGCAAAGCCGCCATGCATGAAGGCATAGGTGAAAGGCCGCGTGAAAAGAAACCAGTCGAACCCGTATTGGCCGGTGTAGAGGACCGGGATGAAAGCCCCGTCATAAAGCAGCGTCATCTGCTGCGACTGGCTCAGCACATATTGCTGCAGCAGATAGATGACCGCGCAGATGCCGATCACCGCCAGCACGATCGGCGGCAGGTTGAACACCGGCTCACGCGCCGGCGGCGGCATGGCTTCGGCCGGTTCGGGCTGGGACGGATTTTGCGGTTCGCTCATCTGAAATCGCGCTCGGTGCTCGGTCTGGGGCTGACTAGGCTTGGGGCTGACTAGGTCTGGGGCTGACTAGGTCTGGGGCTGGTTCGGTCTGGCCAGCATCTAGATCACCGCCGATGGAACCGCAAACGGCGAATCGTCCCGCTCCGAATCGCCCGGCGCGAATCAAAAAAGAAGCCGTCCAAGGTTTCCCTTGAACGGCCGGTCGAGCCCCCTGCTCCCCTAAAACTCTTGACTGAAGTGCTGCCGATCGTCGCGAAACGACCGCTTCTGGAGTGGTTTTGGTGTGCCACAGCGCTCGTCACGGCGCAACGTAAACCACTTGTTAACCTTAACGGCCCCGATCCGTGAACAAGTGTTAACGACGCTGGCACGCTTCCTGCTCCGCAACGCATGTAGGTCATCGGAGGGCGCCCTTCTGTTCACCGATGGGACATCAGACGACAGAATGCGCGGAGCTTTTTAGTATGAACCAAAACGGATCGATCACGCTGTTCCACTATTGGAACCGCCTGCGTGACGGACGCCCCGCTCCGAAGCGATCGGAAGTCGAGCCTGCCGATATCAAGTCGCTGCTGGCCGATACGTTCATCCTGGAAAAGGACACGCGTGGGCAGCCTGTATTTCGTCTGGCCGGCACCAGGCTCTGCGCCTGTTACGGGCGCGAACTCAAGGGGTTCTCCTTCCCCTCGCTGTGGCGCGAGAAGGATCAGCGGCTGGTTTCGCGCCTGATTCACGGGGTTTTTGACCAGAAATCGGTCGTGCTGATCATTTTCGAGGGCTTCAGCCGCAACGGCCGCTCCAACAAATTCGAACTTTTGGCCCTGCCGCTCGACGGCGGCATCGAAAATCCGCGTTGCCTCGGCGTGATCAGCGCCGTGGAAAAGCCGTTCTGGCTGGGCGCGGATCCGATCACGGACGCCTTGATCGATTCCATCCGCGTCATCGACCCGGAAAAAGAGCTGCTGGGCAACCGTCCGGCGATCGACGTTCCCTCGCTCGTTCCCGACGAGATCGAGGCTCCCGACACGATCTCGGCGCTTGGCCGGGCGCGCCGAATCCGCCATCTCGTCGTCTTCGACGGCGGCCGCGAGGATAGTTGATGATCCCACGGTCTTGCAGGCTGTTTTTTCCCCTTTGTTAACCCGCTTTGTTGTACTTCTCTGATGAAGTTCCTCGCATCCACGCGCGGGAATGCCAAACGGGGTGTAGTCAGTCATGAGGTCAGCGGCGGTCGACTACGCGCCGTCCCAAGCTGAAAGGCGTAACTTTCAGCGCGTCCGGGTCAAGATATACGGACGATTCATGCTGGAGGACCGCACCGAGCACCCGTGCCAGGTGGTGGACATGTCGCCCGGCAATGTCGCGCTTCGCACCGACCGCATCGGCATGCCCGGCGAAAAAGTCATCGCATATATCGACCATATCGGCCGCATCGAGGGTGTCGTGACACGCACGCTCCAGGACGGCTTCGCCATGACGGTGATCGCATCCGACCGCAAGAAGGACAAGCTCGCGGCGCAGCTGACCTGGCTGGCCAACAAGCACGAGCTCGACCTGCCGGAAGACCGCCGCCACGAGCGCGTCGCGCCTCGCAACCCGACCAGCGTGCTGCAACTCACTGACGGCCGCCAGTATCAGTGCCGGATCATCGATCTGTCGCTGTCGGGCGCCGCGATCGAGATCGACGTCAAACCGGCGATCGGCGTCCAGGTCATGCTCGGCACGATGCGCGGCCAGATCGTGCGGCATTTCGAAGATGGCGTCGCCATCGAATTCGCCGTCATCCAGCGCCCCGAAACGCTCGATTCGGAATTCAACACGCCACGCGCCTGACGGGACCGCGAAGCACGCCCATCAAACCGGCCCGCGCGGCCGGTTTTTGATTCCGGCAGCGGCGATCCGTATGCCCTCGGACAAGCAGGCCGTCATAGGCGGAGACGGGTTCGCACGAGGCCGAGATCGTCGAAATCCAGGCCGCAGCCCAAACAATTCAATACTCAAATGATTCAAATTTTATGTTTATTCTACGGGCGTTTTACTTAATATCTACTTCGCGCTTTTGCGTCAAATAAATCCAGCCGTGGCAATGTCTCCTTCGAACGGGGAGACTGAATAATGAAAAAAACGAGGGGCAAGCTGTTGCTGATGGCAATGGCGCTGCAGCTTTCCGCCTGGGGATCAGCATATGCCGCGGGACCGGCCTATATGCATACCGGCGGCCGCACCACGCAACCTGTTGGCCACTATGAGTTCTGCCAGCGCATTCCTGGCGAATGCAACGAGAAGACCCCCAAGGGCGCGCCAGTCGATCTGACCCGCAAGCTTTGGGCGACGATCGTCAACATCAACAATTCGGTCAACACCCGCGTCAAGCCGCGCACCGACATGGAAAACTACGGTGTCGAGGAATATTGGTCCTACCCGGACAATGGTTACGGCGATTGCGAGGACTACGCGCTGGAAAAGCGCCGCGAGCTGATGGATGCGGGCGTGCCGGCCGGCGACCTGCTGATGACGGTTGCGCGCCAGCCCAATGGCGACGGCCACGCTGTGCTGACCGTGCGCACCAGCCTCGGCGAGTTCATCCTCGATAACTTGCAAACCAAGGTGCTGGCCTGGACGGACACCGACTACACCTATCTCAAGCGCCAATCGACGGAGAATTCCGGCGTTTGGGTGACGATCAACGACGGCCGTTCCGACGCGGTCGCCAGCGTCCGCTGAGGATGCCAATGAGGTCTGGCGCGTTGTCCTGAAGCGACGCGCCCAACGAGAAACCCGGTCGAGTCCCCACCCTCCCCGTCCCCAACGACCGGGTCAAAGGAGCCGGCCCCGTCCCCGGGCCGGCTCCGCCATTTCCGGGGGGGTACTCCTGAGATCACTATAAAGCCGCGAAAATTGCTATTGGTCCGATGGTGGCCTCACCACAAGCTTCTCGACCAGCCGTCTAAGTTCGGAAGGCGTCGTATGACCGCCGACGATCTCGTGATAGCTGATGCCTGCCCGACGCAGGGCTTCTTTTTTAACCGCGTCACGCGCAGCTGCTGAGCCCTGATGGTGGGCATGGCCCTGGTATTCGAGCGCATGCCGAGGCATGCAGTTGTCATCCACGAGCAGCAGATCGACGCGTTTCGAGTTGATGCAACTGTAGGCGTCTGCATCTGTACTGCGCAGAATTTCGCCCAACGAAACTTGCGCCATCACCTGCCATCCCGGATTACAGCCGACCACCATGCGATCGAGTTCCTTGAAGACCCGCACTTCACTCCTGTTGAGGAGCGGCTGAACCGTAAAGTGCGCACCCATAACGATCCGCAACTGGTCTGCGGGATCAGTGGGTTTCGGTGGCGGGGGAACGGGCTTCGGCGTGACCCACAGGCCGCTAAGGATGTCATCCCCACTGCGCTCTCGGGCCCAGCGGTTCTTTCTCATCCATGCTCGCCGTCGCTTCTTCGATAGGAAACGCTCCAAGGCCATACCAGCAAGGACGCCGGCGAGGAGAGCAACGATCAGCAGAACAGCTATCCCAATTAGCTCGACAAACTCGGATGGCATGGAACCAACCTACCTCAGGGACTTAGCGTTCTTTCAGTCCCATGTTCACGTCACGAAAATCATCAGCGATTTGCAACACGACTATCTGCTGATCGCTCCGGAGATTGGCCCAAGAAAATATTAGTCCGCCGTGATATACATTTCCATAGGTCGAAGATCGAGACATTATCAGTCGGCAACTCCGCCTTCTGGACCACTGCCATGTTGGAAATCCCGGAAGATCGATGCGAACGCCATCGTCTGTTCAAGGCGATCGATGATGCCTTCAAGGCTGGTGACTTCGAGGCCCTCGGCACCGCCCTGGGCGGTTCGCCCCGCTGGTTCGACGAGCGCATGCCGTTCGAACTCGGTCTTGGCCATCCGCTGGAATACGCGATCTACTGGAGCCCACCCGCCTTCATCGCAATGCTGCTCGAGGCCGGATCGAGCCAGAACTATGACGATCATGCCGGATTTCCATCGATCATCGCGGCGCTGTCCACCGAGCGGGCGGACAAGCTCGACATCATCCGCATCCTCATCGATCACGGCGCCGATGCTGACATGCGCGGCGTCAACGATTGGACGCCGCTTCACTACGGCGTGGCGATGCGCGACGCCGAGGCGATCCGCCTGCTCCTCGCCGCCGGCGCGGATCCCACCTTGAGGACCCGTATCGACCACTACACGACTGCGCTTGAAGAAGCAGACATCGCAGGGTTCGAGGTTGCCGCGTCGCTGCTGCGGGCAGCCATTGCCGAGCGCGCAACCGGCAGCCGGGATCGATAGACGGTGCCCGAAGCCATGCGCCGGCCGGGAGCTCAGACCTTCGTCAGCCCCGCTTTGAAGCGCTTGCCGTTGGCGACGTAATGCGCGGCCGAGCCACGCAGCCGCTCGACCGCCGCGTCGTCCAGCACCCTGATCGCCTTGGCCGGCGAGCCGACGATCAGCGAATTGTCCGGGAATTTCTTGCCTTCGGTGACCAGTGCGCCGGCGCCGACGAGTGAATTCCTGCCGATCCTGGCGCCGTTCAACACGATGGCGCCCATGCCGATCAGGCTGTTGTCGCCGATCGTGCAGCCATGCAGCATGGCGCGGTGGCCGATCGTGCAGCCCTGCCCGATGGTCAAGGGAAAACCGGGATCGGTGTGCATGACCGTGTGTTCCTGGACGTTGGTGTCGGCGCCGATGACGATCGGCTCATTGTCGCCCCTGATAACGACGCCGAACCAGAAGCCGGCATTGCGGCCGATCCTGATGTCGCCGATCAGCGTGGCATCGGGCGCGATCCAGTTCGTGTCGGCATCGGCGAAGCTGGGCTCCGTTCCATCGATCGCATAGAGCGGCATTGTCGGTCTCCGAATCGTCTCAGGCTGGAAACCCTAGGAGACGGACCGCCCATGAAGCAATGGCGAGCACGACGACGCCCAGCGCAAGGGACCAAGCAATGGCGGTGCAGCCGCACGACAGGAGCGCCGCTGTCGAGATGCGGTGCTGGCGCCGGGCGTCAAGGGCTTCGTTGACCAGCATGAACGGCCCGGCGCCGGCCGTGACGGCCAGCGAGCGCAACAGATGCGAGGGCGACACATAGGGCTCGGCGAAGGCGACCTTGCGGCCCGATACCAACTCCATTGTCGAGCCCGCCAGGCCGCAAACCGTCAGGCCGACGACAAAGGCGAACAACAAGAGTTCCATCTGGGCCATATTAACCCTCCATTTACCATGAAATCGCACTGTCGTTTCAGGAAGGCTGCAAGAGCCGTGCCGTGCGAGGTGTGCCGCCGAGGGACAGCGGACGGTGGGACGAGGACCGAGATGAAGCAGGCAGCGACCGCCGACGGCCCGGAACTGACCGTGGTCGATTCCAAGTTGATGAAGCGGGTGTTCTACGCGTTCGCCGCACTTGCCTTGCTGTCGATAGCGATCAGCCTTGGCGGCAAATGGTTCGGCCGTTCCATTGCCATGGCCGGATATACCGACGACGCGACCACACGCGCGGTGGTGATCGGCAAAAACGTCGTCACCGTGCCGGCCAATTTCATTCGCTTCGAGCAGGCCCGGCGCGACGGCATCGCCTCGCGTCTCGACCTTTATCTGCGCTATCCCCAGATGGACGGCTACAGCGAGGCGTCGCGCGACGATTTCAATCACGCCGGGGCCAACAGGAACATCATCTTCCTGTCCTTCGAGCAGCAGATGATGTCGCGCGACATGAGCGGCCGGTTCGGGCCGATCTACAGCGCACTGATCGTCCAGCCCGGCAATCCCGGCCCCGGCGGCACGACGGTCTACGCGTTCAATGAGAAATCAGGCTACCTGAACGAGGTGCTGGTCGTCGGCAAACGCGCGGGCAAGGACCCTTTCGTGGCCCGCTGCCTCAGCGGGCCGAGCGCCGACGAATCGCTGGCTCCTTGCGAGCGGGACATCCATGTCGGGAATGATCTCAGCCTTACCTATCGCTTCCCAAGGGAATTCCTTGGCGACTGGCAGACGCTCGACGCCGCCATCACGGCCGAGGCGGGGCGTATCCTCAAGACAGGACATTGACAGGCCGCTCGACGCGGCCTGCCTTTGAGACCGTGGCTCAGGCCAGATCGATGTCGAGGATCGCCATCGAGAAGTTGTAGTCGCCGTCGTCCTCGTCCTTGAAGACGATGCCGAGGAACTCGTCGCCGACATAGACTTCGGCCGAATCTTCCTTGCGCGGCCGTGCCTTGACCTCAAGCTTCGGGTTCTGGAAGACGCGCTTGAAATAGGCGTCCAGCTTTCTGATTTCGTCCGGCTTCAACAGTCTTCTCCGATCATCGGGCTTGCTCGTTTGAACGGCGCTTCTGGCACGTTGACAATGGCGATGTAAAGGCAAGCCGGCCTTATTGCACCGGAAGCGGCGGTGCTGCCCGGCAAATCGCGATCATGCCGTGCGATTGCAAATCAGATATCGAAACTGATCACCTGGTCCATCGTCTGCGACGGCAGAAGCTGGTCCATCTGGCGCGAAGGCTGGTCGCAGCCGGTCTCGCCGACCACGCGGGCCGGCACGCCGGCAACCGTCTTGTTGTGCGGCACGGGCGACAGAACCACGGATCCCGCGGCAACCTTGGAGCAATGGCCGATCTCGATGTTGCCGAGAATCTTGGCGCCGGCGCCGATCAGCACGCCACGGCGGATCTTGGGGTGGCGGTCGCCGCCGGCCTTGCCGGTGCCGCCCAGCGTTACGCCGTGCAGGATCGACACGTCGTCCTCGATGACCGCCGTCTCGCCGACGACGAGGCCGGTGGCATGATCGATGAAGATTCCCTTGCCGATGCGCGCGGCCGGGTTGATGTCGGTCTGGAAGACCGAGGACGAGCGGCTCTGCAGGTACAGAGCGAAATCCTTGCGGCCGTGGTTCCACAGCCAATGCGCCAGCCTATGGGTCTGGATGGCGTGAAAGCCCTTGAAATAGAGCACCGGCATGATGAACCGGTCGCAGGCCGGGTCGCGGTCATAATAGGCCTGGATGTCGACGCGTACCGTGGTCGGCCAGTCCTTGTCGTCGGCCAACATCGACTTGAAGGTCTGGCGGATGAGATCGGAACCGATATCCTGGTGCGCCAGCCGCTCCGCGATCCGGTGGATGACCGCCTCTTCCAAGCTCTCCTGGTTGAGGATCGTCGAATAGAGGAAGGCGGCCAGCAGGGGATCGCGGTTGACCGCTTCCATCGCTTCGTCGCGGATCGAACGCCAGATCGGATCGACCGGCTGCAACGCGCTATGGCGGGAAATGCTGATGCTGTTCATCGACGTCTCGTCCTGCGTCCTGCTAGTCTGCCTGTTGTGCGGCCGCACATATAGGCCAGATCATAGCATGTTTGAACTCAATTTTCCTTAGTGCTGTGTCAAATGGACTTGGTTCGCGGGAATTCAAGCAGCCATGGAAAACGAACCCTTGATCGACGACGCCCTGAAAACCGAGCTTTCGGCACTCTATGCCGCCGGGGACCGCCACTATCACGGCCTTGCGCATATCGAGGCAATGCTGGCGCTTGCCAGCGACTATCGGGGGGAACTCGGCGACCCCGAGGCCGTCGAGGCGGCTATCTGGTTCCACGACGCCATCTATGACAGCCGCGCCAAGGACAATGAGGCGCGAAGTGCCGACCTTGCCGAAGAGAAGCTCGCGGGCCGCGTCGATGCCGAACGTCTCAAGCGCATCGGCGCGATGATCCTCGCCACCGCCGCGCACCAGGTGCCGCCGTTCGATGACGCAGCGGCGGCGCGCGACGCCAGTCTGTTCCTCGACATGGATCTTTCGATCCTGGGCGCCGCGCCGGACGCGTTCGACGCTTATGAACGCGCGGTTCGCCGCGAATATGACTGGGTGGAGGAACCGATGTGGCGAGCCGGCCGCGGCGCGGTGCTGAAGACCTTCCTTGCGCGACCGCATCTCTTCCACACACAGGAATTCCGCCAGCGCTTCGAGCCGCAGGCAAGGCTGAACATTGCACGGTCGCTGGAGGCGCTCACCGTGGATAGAGGATAATCAGGTAAAGGCGCCGATGGTCGACGCCATGGCCATCAGAATACCGAACCTATCCTTGCCGCCCGCTCAGAGCGGGTTTTCGGTATAAAACTCCAGAACCCGCTGCTTGAAGGTCTTGTCCCCGACGGCAAGCATATGATCGCGGCCTTCGATATGAAAGGCCCTGGCATTAGGCATCAAGGCCGCGAGCTCGTCGGGCGAGCCGCCGATGTCGTCGGTGGTGCCGACCGCGATCAGCGTCGGCTGGGCGATGCGCGCGACGTCGTCCTCGCTGAGCAATTCGCGCGACGTGGCGATGCAGGCGGCCAGCGCCTGGCGATCGCTGCGGGTCTGGTCGGCGAAGGCGCGGAAAGAGCGGCCGCGCGCATGGGTGGTCGCGGCCGGGTCGTCGGAAAGCAGAGCGGCGGCGATCGGATCCCAATCGCCGACGCCATCGATCATGCCGATGCCGAGGCCGCCGAAGACCAGCGTCGCCACCTTGTACGGGTCGGACAGCGCCAGGAACGCGGCGATGCGCGCGCCCATCGAATAGCCCATGACATGGGCCCGCTCGATGCCGAGGTGATCGAGCAGGGCTGCTGCGTCCGAAGCCATCTTCGCGGGCGTATAGTCGGCCTCGTCATAGCTCTTGGATGACGCGCCGTGGCCGCGATTGTCAAAGGCGATGGCCCGATAACCGGCATCGTTGAGCGTCTTGAACCAGCCAGGCGACACCCAGTTGACGTAGTGGCTCGAGGCGAAGCCGTGGATCATGAGCACCGGGTCGCCCTCGCCCGACGCCGGCTGGCGGTCGAGAAAGGCGAGATCGAACCCGTCATGGGGAAAAAACTGCATTGGAAGGCGATCCCCGCGCTTAATCGGAACCGACGTTCGGAGAATCGCCCTTGTCGGCCGGCGGCGTGCCAGGACCCGACGCCGTCCCGATCGCCGGATGACGCAGCAGATCGCCATCCGCTATGCCCTCCCTGGCGGCGGTGCCGGCCTTGAGTTCGAGCACGAAGCGGACCGGCTCGCCGGGCGAGACGATCGCCTCGGACTGCGGCTCGCCCTGTTTGATGGCGCGGATCCTGCCATCCTGGCCGACAAAGATCAGGTCGAGCGGCATCGGCGTGTTCTTCATCCAGAAACTGACATCGCGCGTCTCGTCGAAGACGAACAGCATGCCATGATCGGCGGCCATCTCCTCGCGAAACATCAGGCCTGCTTCACGCTCCGCCTCGGTATCGGCGACTTCGATGGAGAAGGAGCGCTCGCCGCCTTTCGTGACCGCGATGAGCGGCGCAGCGTCGACGGGAAGGATCATCGCCCGGCCATCGGCCACGCTGGGTACCTGGAAATAGAAGAATGCGGCCGCGGCGACCATGACGGCGGCCACAGCGCACATCACGCCCGCTGTCAGCACGTTCCTGTGTGTCATAAGAAATCCTCGGCCGGGCTCGCCCTAGTGCGAGACCGGCAAGGTGCCCATATCGGGGTGAATTTCGGCGGCCATAAGGCCTTTGTCACCGCGGCCGAAACGGACAAGCACGACCTGCCCCGGCCGAAGCTCGGTAATGCCGTAGCGGCGCAAGGTCTCCATATGGACGAAAATGTCCTCGGTGCCCTCGCCGCGCGTCAGGAAGCCAAACCCCTTGGTGCGGTTGAACCATTTGACCAAAGCGCGTTCGAGCCCGCTCTCCGGCGTCACCGAGACATGGGTGCGCTGTTCCTGCATTTCCGCGGGATGGACCGCTGTGGTGACATCCATGGAGAGAACGCGGAAAGCCTGCAGCCCGCGCTCGCCCTGCTTCACAAGGCAGACCACGCGCGCGCCTTCCAAGGCAGTCTGGAAGCCGTCCCGTCGAAGGCAAGTCACATGGAGGAGGATATCGCCCGAAACACCGTCGTCGGGAAGGATGAAGCCATAGCCCTTGGCCACATCGAACCACTTGATGGCGCCGGCAATCTCGGCCAGGTCGGCATCGCCGCCTTCGTCGCGCGTCAAGGCGTCGGCAAGGGTCCCGGCCCGTCCGGTCAAAGAGGCCTTTTCCCCCATAAGAATGCCCCCTTTTTTCAAGAAACACCGCAACTGATTCTTGACACCAGATTAACACCGCGGCTTCCGGTGTGTGCAAGACCTGACGTGCCTTTTTTCACGGTTCATTGCGGGAATACCGGATTTGTTCTTTGCCGGCACGGCTTGCCGCCTCACGATTGCCCTTTGACCGGGCCGACCCTATGTTGCGCCGCAACCCAACAGATCGAGGAAAACACATGCGCTATCTGCACACCATGGTCCGCGTCGCCGATGTCGATGCCTCGCTCGATTTCTACTGCAACAAGCTCGGGCTCAAGGAAGTTCGCCGCTATGAAAACGAACAAGGCCGCTTCACGCTGATCTTCCTGGCGGCGTCCGAAGACGAGCAGAGCGGCATCGCCGACAAGGCGCCGCTGGTCGAACTCACCTACAATTGGGATCCGGAAGACTACAAGGGCGGGCGCAATTTCGGTCACCTCGCCTATGAGGTCGACGACATCTACGCCACTTGCCAGCATCTGATGGACAACGGCGTCACCATCAACCGGCCGCCGCGCGACGGCAACATGGCCTTCATCCGGTCGCCGGACGGTATTTCCATCGAGCTCCTGCAGAAGGGCCCGGCCAAGGCCAAGGCCGAGCCCTGGGCATCGATGGCGAACACCGGAAGCTGGTAAGGTTCTGCCCCGGGACCGGGCGGAAGCGCCCGGTCCGCTTTGGCGTTCGGCCGGGCAATGCCTATCTGCCTGAAGTCGCGCCGGCGCCGTAGCACCGGCGCATTGTCATGCGAATGGGTTCGCGCCCATGGAGAATTCAATCATGCCTTCCAGCCACGCCGACGTCGCCACCGAACATGCCAGCCGCTACCTGCAGCAGTTGTGCAAGCATTGGGCGCACAAGTTCCCGGTCGAGTTCGACCCGAACCATGGCGCCATCGATCTCTCGCTTGGCCGCACGGTCATGGACGCAGATGCGGCGGCGCTGCACATCACGGTGTCGACAGACGAAGCAGGATCGCTCGAGCGCCTGGAAAGCGTCGTCGCCGACCACATCAAGCGCTTTGCCTTTCGCGAGGAGCTGTCCTTCGATTGGAAGCCCGCTCCGGCCTAGAGCGGTTCACCATTTGGATAGAATCGCCGACCCGCTCTAACTCTTTGTTTTTACGCAATTCCCAAGGGGAAGCGCTACGCGCTTCTCCCGGGAAAACCGTCACACACTTTTCTTGGAATTGCTCTAGCTCTTGCCGGCTTGACGAGCTATCTCCAGCAGCGCCAGCACCGAGCGCCAATTGCGCGCGGTGCCCGGCACCTTCAGAACACGCGGGATGAGGTTGGCGAACACCGATTTGCCGAGCCCGTCCGGTGCGCTGAGGTAAAGCACGTCGCCCTTGATCTCGAAACGCTCGGGACCTGTACACTTCTCGGCCAGCCGCGCCGCCTCGTCGGCGGTCGGCTCACGCTCCAGCGCGTAGGCGTGGAGCTTTGTGTGGTCGGCGGCGGCTTCCGGATAGGGATTTTCGCGCACCAGCCGTTCGAACCACGAGAGGTCGCGCACCAAGATGCGCGAATGAAAGCCCCATTTCGCCTCGAAGGCCGCCTCGATCTGTTTCGTCAGCGCGGCCGCGTCGCCCTTGTCGGCCCGGAACACGGCATTGCCGCTCTGCACGTAGGTGGCGACATCGCAAAAGCCGAGCCCCTCGAAGAAGGTCCGCAACTCCGCCATCTTGACGATACGGTTGCCGCCGACATTGATGCCGGAAAACAAGGCGATGAAGACCTTTCCGCTCATATGATGAACCCGGCCAATGTTTCGTTGTCGGTGATGTCCTGATACTGGACGCCCTCGGCCTCGAAATTCGCCCTCAGCAGGTCGAAATTGCGGCGATCCCTGGTTTCGATGCCGATCAGCACCGAGCCGAAATTGCGCGCCGACTTCTTCAGATATTCGAAGCGCGCGATGTCGTCGTCAGGACCCAGCATTTCGAGGAAGTCGCGCAACGCGCCCGGCCGCTGCGGAAAGCGGATGATGAAGTACTTCTTCAGGCCCTCGAAGCGCAGCGCCCGTTCCTTGACGTCCGGCAGGCGCTCGAAGTCGAAATTGCCGCCCGAGACCACGGCAACGATGGTCTTGCCCCTGATTTCCTTCCTGGAAAAATCCTTCAGCGCATCGATCGCCAACGCGCCGGCCGGCTCCAGCACCACGCCTTCGATGTTGAGCATTTCGATCATGGTCGCGCAGAGCCGGTTTTCCGGGACCAGCCGCACGCTGTCGGCGGCAAACTCCCTGAGATAGCGCAAGGGTTCGCGGCCGATCTCGGCAACCGCGGCGCCGTCGACGAAATTGTCGACCTTGGCGAGCTTCAGCCGCTTTCCCGCCGCGAGGCTGTCGCGCAGGCTCGGCGCGCCGGCCGGTTCGCAGAAGACGAACCGCGCCTCGCGGCCCTGGTCGGCGAAATAGTGCGTCACCCCCGCAGCCAGACCGCCGCCACCCACCGGCAGCATGACGATGTCGGGCATGCGCGCGCCCGGCATCTGTTCCGCGATCTCATAGGCGACCGTCGCCTGCCCCTCGATGATGTCCTTGTGGTCGAAGGGCGGCACCATGTGGGCGCCAGAGCTTTCGGTGAATTCGAAGGCGGCGCGATAGCAGTCGTCGAAGAAATCGCCGACCAGCTTGATCTCGACGAAGTCGCCGCCAAACAGCCTGGTCTTGTCGATCTTCTGCTGCGGCGTCGTCACCGGCATGAACACCACGCCTCGTTTGCCGAAATGGCGGCAGACGAAGGCGAAACCCTGCGCATGGTTGCCGGCGGAGGCACACACAAAGAGCTCGGCCTGGTTGCCTTCGCCAAGCGCCTTTCGGAAGAAGTTGAAGGCGCCGCGGATCTTGTAGGATCGCACCGGGCTCAAATCCTCGCGCTTCAACAGCACCCGCGCGCCGGTCTTTCTGGACAGATAGTCATTTTCCTGCAGCGGGGTTTCGGGAAAGATCTGACGGATCGCGGCGGCGGCGGTGGCGACGCGCGAGGAAAAGCTGGTCATGGCAAATTCATCCCGGATCGCCCGCGGGCGCGTTAGAAGACAACCCTATTACACATCCGCCTATTACACATCCGGCCCCGCAAAAACCATTGCCCGGCTGGGTCAGCGCTCGCGGCGACGCCTTCGCGAAATGTTTGCAGGCGCTTGGGGCCGTTTGTTCATGCTTCCTGCACCGGGCCGGCGGACACTTTCGTGAACGCTTTCCGCGATGTGGCGGCCTTGCCGCCAAGGCTTTGGCTTTCGCGCAACAGTGGATAGCCATCGGCGGAAGCCGCCCAGATTTTGCCCGGAGATGACTTACTTCCGCCGCACTTCGCCTGCTGG
The DNA here is from genome assembly GCF_020164775.1 of Mesorhizobium sp. ES1-6. Taxonomy (NCBI): domain Bacteria; kingdom Pseudomonadati; phylum Pseudomonadota; class Alphaproteobacteria; order Hyphomicrobiales; family Phyllobacteriaceae; genus Mesorhizobium; species Mesorhizobium sp. ES1-6. The sequence continues at coordinate 210,329 of NZ_JAIUGU010000001.1, read as the reverse complement.
GGAGGTATCGCGGAGGGTGGACGAGCCCTTACTGGGCTTGAGTGGAATTTTTTGACGTGCATTTGAAGACGATTTGCATTCTAGCGCTTGCCTTGCTGGTGGCGGGTTGTGGCGGCCGTAAAACCGAGGAACTGCTCGGCAGCGCGGTCATGTCCGCGCCGGTTACGGAAATCGCGGGCAACCATTCGATCTTCATCGCCACGACGCGCAAGAAATCCGACGATCCCAACAAGGTTTTCGACGGCGAACGCTCGGCCACGCTGAACTACGCTCGCGTCAACGTCACCGTTCCGGGGATCCACACGACCGGCCAGATCGAACGGCGCTCGCGCGGCAAGTCGAATGATCCGGCCAAATACTTCATGGCTTCCGAGGTCGTCGGCTACGATACCCAACCAAAATTCTCCAGCGCTCTCAACGCCGACATAGCGGCGCGCGGCGGCCGCGTGATGGTCTTCGTCCATGGCTACAACACCGGCTTCGACGACGCTGTCTACCGCTTGACCCAGCTCGTGCATGATTCCGGCTATCCCGGGACGCCGGTGCTGTTCTCCTGGGCCTCGGGCGCGAAGACCACCGACTATGTCTATGACAAGGAAAGTGCCAGTGCCGCCCGTGACCAGCTCGAAGTGACCTTGCGAATGCTGCAGCAGTCCGGCGCGCGGCGCATCGACATTGTCGCCCATTCGATGGGAACCTGGGTGACAATGGAAACGCTGCGCCAGATGGCCATCAGCGGCGACCGCGATCTTGGCGGCAAGCTCGGCGATGTGGTGCTGGCCTCTCCCGACATCGACGTCGATGTGTTCAAGAGCCAGATGCGCCGTTATGGCAAGCCCGACAAGCCGTTCATCCTCTTGTTGTCGGATGACGATCGCGCATTGCGGTTATCAGGCCTGATCGCCGGCTCGCGGCCGCGTGTCGGCGATTACAAGGATGCCGCCGACCTTGCCTCCTACGGCGTGACGGTCGTCGATCTCTCCAAGGTCAAGGGAAGCGACAGCTTCAACCACACCAAATTCGCCGACAATCCGGCACTGGTGAAGATGATCGGCCAGCGGCTGCGCGAGGATGATGGTTTCGCCAGCGACCGGGACGTGACCGATCGCATCAGCCTGCTCGGGCAGTAGATGCCGCGCCACGGGTTTGGCCGTGCCTGTTCGCCCTTACCACGCTGTCGGCGCACTTTGAACTGGACCGCGCCCGTCTCTGGCCTTATCGGAGTATCGAGCGACGTCATGCGTTTGACGTCCCCCGTTACGGGAGCCGACGCGTGGCCTTGCGCTTGAAGAGTTTCGGTGTCGTCGCCTTCGCGTTGCTGGTCGCCGGCTGCGCTGGAAATACGCATGACCTGCTCAACAAGACGACGGTCAGCGTGCCGGCATCCGATATCGCTGCCACCCATGAAATATTTGTCGCCACCACCCGCCAGAAGGCGACAAAGGACCCAAGGCAGGTCTTCGACGGCGACCGTTCGCTCACCACCAGCTTCGCGCGGGTCGACGTCACGGTTCCCAAGAGCCATCAGGTCGGCAACATCGAGCGCGCCAAGGGTTCGGCCAACAGCAATCCAGCCAAGGATTTCACGGCCAAGGATGTCACCTATTACGAAAGCGCGCCGCAATTCGCCAAGGCGGTCGGCGCCGACATCGCCATGCGCGGCGACCGTGCGCTGGTTTTCGTGCATGGCTTCAACAATGGTTTCGATGACGGCATCTACCGGCTGACGCAGATCGCCCACGACACCAAATATCCGGGCACGCCCGTGCTGTTCTCCTGGGCATCGAGCGCCAAGACGACCGGCTATATCTACGACAAGGACAGTTCCACAGCCGCCCGCGACGATCTCGAGGCGGCGCTTCGGATGCTCGCCAAGACGCGGGTCAAGAGCATCGACATCATCGCCCATTCGATGGGGACCTGGCTGACGATGGAGGCGCTGCGCCAGCTCGCCATCACCGGCGACCGCGATCTCGGCGGCAAGCTCGGCTATGTCATCCTGGCTTCGCCGGACATCGATGTCGACGTGTTCAAGAAACAGATGATCCGTTATGGCAAACCCGACAAGCCGTTTGCCGTCCTGCTTTCGGGCGATGACCGGGCGCTCAAATTGTCCTCGTTCATCTCCGGCGACAAACCGCGTGTCGGCGACTATGGCAACGCCGCCGATCTCGCCTCCTATGGCGTGTCGGTGGTCGATCTGACCAAGACGAAAGGCGGCGACGGCGGCCTCAACCACGCAAAATTCGCCGACAACCCGTTCCTGGTGCAATTGCTGGGCGACCGGCTGCGCACGCCGGCGGGCCTCGCCGCGGACGAGAACCCGGCACAGCTCGCCAATATCGGTCAGGGCTTGGGAAAGGTCGTCGGCTCCGCCGCTGAAGTCATCATCACGACGCCGTTCAAGGTGCTGACCATCGCCACCGGCGGGTAGGCAGCCAAGAGCGGACGGCCGGCCTCAGACGAACAGGTCGACCTTCTGGAAGGTCGTCACGTCAACGAGGCCGACGTCGGAAATCCTGAGCTCCGGAATGACCACCAGCGCCAGCAGCGAGTGCTGCATGTAGGCGTTGTTGAGCGAACAGCCCATCTTGCGCATCGCCTCGGTCAGTTTCTCCGCCTTGGCGGCGACGATCTCGGCGCGTTCGTCCGACATCAGGCCGGCGATCGGCATTTCGACAAGCGCCAGTTCCTTGCCCCTGGAGAACAGCACCACCCCGCCACCGACTTCCCCCAGCCGGTTCACGGCCAGCGCCATGTCCTGCTTGTTGGTGCCGACGCAGATGATGTGATGGGCGTCATGGGCCACGCTGGACGCCATGGCGCAGTCGTCCATGTAACCGAAACCGGAGACGAAGGCGTTGGTGACGCCGCCGGTGCCCCTGTGCCGCTCGACCAGCGCGATCTGGCAGACATCGTTGCGGCGGTCCATGGCAACCAGCCCATCCTCGACTGGAAGATCCGCCTCCAGCGCCCGCGTCGGCGCCTGGTTCTCGATGACGCCGATCACCCGCACCCGCACCTCGTTGGCGCCCTTGGGGGCCACGATGTCGAAATCCGCCGCCTTGAGTTTCTTGCCCAGCTTGACGGTGTTCTTCGCCGTCTCCGGATAGTCATAGGCCGGAATGTCGATGTCGAGCTTGCCCCCCTTGGCCAGCCTGACGCCGCGCGCATAGACCTCGTCGATGGTCATTGCGGCGAGATCGGAGACGATCAGCAGGTCGCCCAGGCGCCCCGGTGCGATCGAACCGATCTCGCGTTCCAGCCTGAAATGCTGGGCGGTATTGATCGTCGCCATCTGGATCGCCGTCACCGGCTTCAGCCCCTGGCTGATGGCGTGGCGCACCACCCGGTCCATGTGGCCTTCATGGACAAGGGTGCCGGAATGGCTGTCGTCGGTGCACAGGATGAAGTTGCGCGGATCGATGCCGCCTTCGGTCACCGCCTTGATCTGCGAGGCAACGTCGTACCAGGCGGAGCCCAGCCGCAGCATGGCCTTCATGCCCTGGCGCACGCGGGCAATCGCATCCTCGGCGCGTGTGCCTTCATGGTCGTCCTCGGGTCCGCCGGCGACATAGCCGTGGAACGGCAGGCCGAGATCGCGCGAGGCATAGTGGCCGCCCACCGTCTTGCCTGCCTTCACAGTGGCGGCGATCTCGCCCGACATCACCGGATCGTTGGCCGCGACACCGGGGAAATTCATCACCTCGCCAAGTCCGATGATGTTTTCCCAGGTCATCGCCTCCGTGACATCGGCGACCGTCAGTTCGGCGCCGGCATGTTCGAGCCCGGGCGCCGAAGGCACGCAGGATGGCATCTGCACATGCACGTTGATGGGCATCGCCACCGCCTCGTCATGCATCAGGCGAACGCCCGGCAAGCCCAGCACATTGGCGATCTCGTGCGGGTCGATGAACATCGAGGTGGTGCCGTGCGGAATGACGGCGCGGCAGAATTCGGTCACCGTCACCATGCCGCTCTCGACATGCATGTGCGCGTCGCAGAGACCGGGCACGAGGTAGCGCCCGCCCGCGTCGACCACCTTGGTGCCCTGTCCGATTGTGTGGCCGGCATTCGGTCCGCAATAGGCGAAGCGGCCGCCTGATATGGCGATGTCGGTGCCGGCGATGATCTCGCCCGAATGGACGTTGACCCAGCGCCCGTTGCGGATGACGAGATCGGCGGGTTTGCGGCCCATGGCGACGTCGACCAGATCGGTCGCCATTTCGGTCCAGGGTTTGGGTTTCGTTGCGCTCGCGGGCGGCTTTCTGGCCATCGAAGACTCCTGTTTGCCCGACTGTGCCAAGCCGGCGGCGCTTTGGCCAGCGAGGAAGCGTGGATTTGCCTTGGGATGGCCTGGCTATTCGGGTTTCACGTCCACTTCGACCCTGGAACCGCCGGCTGAAATCCGCTCCGCGACGCGCTCGACTTCGCCCGGTTTGAACGCGCCACTGACCATGATTTCACCGCCCAGTATCGGTTCCACGATGCGCGGCGACGTCACTATGGCGCCGTCGATGCTGAAATCGACGATCTTGCCGACATTTGCCCCGGTGAACATGGCAAAGGCCTTGCCGCTGTCGGGAGTGAGTTTGAGGCTGAGCATGTCCTGGCCCGAAGCAGGATCGGGGCCACGGCCTTGACGATGATGAGCGTCAGCGGGTCGGCCACCGCTATCTGTGCGACCACCAGCACCGCCGTGACGGTCGTGATAAAGCGGAACGGGATGCGCAAGAAGGATCCTCCCATGGGCGGCGGCTGTTTCGCACAAGGCGCGCGCCGCCGCCATCGGAAGGACACCGAGAACCAAGAGGCGCCTGGCCCCTTCAACGACCGCGATCGGATCGAAACCGAACACGGTTGGCGTCAATCTCAGCCACGGTTTCCGAGCGTCGCCACCAACGCGGTTGCCGAGCTAGCAGCCGACCAGTCTCGCGGGATGCGGGGGCGGCCGACGCTCCCCAGTGGGCGGGGGGAATGGGTTGGGCCTGAGAGGCGCCGGCCATGGCGGATCGATCCGCCGCGCAGATATCTACCGATGCCAGCAGTGCGGATAAATTCCGCGATCGCGCCAGTATCATCCCGCCTCCTCCTCTGGGTTGAGCGCTCGGGCGCCTCAGAACACGACTTGACGGGCTGTGTCTGGCGTCTGAAAAGGGCTGGCCTCGCGGACGTGGCGGAATTGGTAGACGCAAGGGACTTAAAATCCCTCGATCTCTGATCGTACGGGTTCGATTCCCGTCGTCCGCACCATCCCTTCGCTCTTCGAGCTTCGGGTGGTGGACCACCAGGCTCAATCCTTCATCGGGTTAAGCTTCAAATGCTGGATCAGGATAATCGTCTTGGCGTCCACAATCCGACCATCGGCAATCCCCGCCAGCGCCTCATCCAGTGGCATTTCCAGGACCTCGATGTCCTCGCCCTCCCCTGGGGCGCCGCCGCCGGCCGAGATGCGGTCGGCGGGTGAGTAGCGGGCGATGAAGAACCAGAGCCGCTCGGTGACGCTGCCGGGGCTCATGTAAGGCGAGAACAACCGCTCGATCTCGTTCAGCCGGTAGCCCAGCTCTTCCTCGGCTTCCTTGCGGATGGCGGTTTCCGGGTCGTTTTCGTCGAGCAGTCCGGCGCAGGCCTCGATCAGCGGTTCGCGGTGGCCGGTGACATAGGCGGGATAGCGGAACTGGCGCACCAGGAGCACGGTCGAGCGCTGGGGGTCATAGGGTAGGATCACCGCGCCGTCGCCGCGGTCATATGTCTGGCGGATCTGCGTTTCCCATTGGCCATCGCGCCGGCGGTAGTCGAGCACGGTCTTCTTCAGGATCGCCCAGTCATCGGAGAGAACCTCTTCCGAGCGTATACGAATGCGGTCTTCCATGGACACCTCGATGCTTGCTGTCGGGCGCAGGCGTAGCCGCCAACCGGCCTCTCCGCAACCGGGGCAGCGATTGGTCCAGCACGCGTTTCACCGTCTCGTGTGTGGTACGGAAGAGGTCCGTTGCCTAAATAGCGGGTTTCCCTCCGGAGTTGGTTTCATGACGACATCGCTATTCCAGCCCATCACGCTCGATGGGCTCACCTTTCCCAACCGCATCGCGGTGGCGCCGATGTGCCAGTATTCCGCCGATGACGGCTCGGCCAGCGACTGGCATCTCTATCACTGGATGAATCTCGCCATGTCCGGCGCCGGCATGGTCACGGTCGAGATGACCGATGTCGAGCGGCGCGGGCGCATCAGCCATGGCTGCCTCGGCCTCTATTCCGAAGACAATGAGGCGGCCGCGCGCCGCGCGCTGGACGCTGCCCGGCGCGTGGCGGCGCCCGGCACGAAGTTCGGGACGCAGCTGGCGCATGCCGGCCGCAAGGCCTCGAACCGCAAGCCGTGGGAAGGCGGTGGCCCGCTGCAGCCGAATGAAGACCCCTGGCAGACCGTCTCGGCCTCGGCGATCGCCTACGATACGGGCTGGAACGTGCCGCACGCGCTGGAGGACGAAGAAATCCTGCAGCTCATCGAACGCTTCGCCGAGTCTGCCAGGCGGGCCGAACGCGCCGGCTTCGACTTCATCGAGCTGCACGCCGCGCACGGCTATCTGATCTTCCAGTTCCTGTCGCCTCTGTCCAACCAGCGCACGGACCGCTGGGGCGGCTCGCTGGAAAACCGGATGCGCCTTGTCGTCGAGATCGCCCGCGCGGTGAAGAAAGCGGTGCCGAAGCTGATGCTCGGCGCCAGGCTGTCGGTGACGGACTGGGTCGATGGCGGCTTCGACGTCGCCGACGCGGTCGAGGTGGCGAAAGCGCTGAAGGCCGAAGGCATCGCCTATCTCTGCTGTTCGAGCGGCGGCAATTCGCCGTTGCAGAAATTGCCCACCGGCCCCGGCTACCAGGTGCATCTGGCGGAAGCCGTGCGCAAGGGCGCCGGAATTCCGACCCGTGCGGTCGGCCTGATCGACGACCCGAAACAGGCCGAGGCCGTTATCGCCGAGGGCCGCGCCGACATGGTGGCGCTGGCACGTGCCTTCCTCGCCGATCCGCGCTGGGGATGGCGTGCGGCCGCCACATTCAGCGAAAAAATCCATCCCGCGCCGCAGCTCGCCCGCTCGGTGACAACGATGCAACATTGGATGAAGGCCGCCGGCTGACCTGCCCCAATCCGATGCGGCTGGACAGCTTGCGATGGCTCCGCTTTAATCGGTCCGTCACTTGTTCCGGCGGGTAAGGCCGCCTTCGGCGCGGCCGGATTTGGGAGGGGCATCATGTCGTTCAGGGCATTTTTGCCGGCCGCAGTCGTTATGGTTGTGGCGGGGTCATGGCTTGGCGCGTCCACGCCAAGTGTTGCGCAATACTGCGAGGGTACGGTGCACGGCCTGTCAGGCCGCTACAATGTGGCGACGGGCAGCGGTTTTCTGGCCGTGCGCACACGGCCCAACTCGTCGTCCCGGATGATCGGACAGCTGTTCAACGGCGACCATGTCGAGATCTTCGACCGGCGCGGCAACTGGTATCAGGTCGAAATCGGCGGCGGAACCGGCTGGGCGAATGCGCGCTGGCTGCGCAATGACTGCGGCTACTGAGACCGTCTATGCATGCCGCCCAAACCATGCTCACGGCTTGATCCGAGGGCGGATCCGGTTGGCCGACCCTATGCCCACCCAGCGCGGCGAGTAAACGCGACGCGACCTTTGGGCGCAGGCCGAGGGCCATTTTTGCAACCAAATTGGCTGCTTTGCGTTGCGGCCATGATGGACAACAAGCCTTTTGAAACGCCCGTCGTGGTCGAACTTGGCCATGTCGGCAAATATCGCCATATCCGCTCGACCCAGGAGGCGGCGGAGTGCCTGATGACGGTGTGGCCGCTCAATCGCGGGCCTCGTCATCGTGATGCCCTCGACACTTGCCTCAAAGTGCTGGAAGGTTATCGTTCGACAGCGGAAGCGCGCAGGGCACTGATCGAGGCCGCCAGGGAATCGGAAGTGCTGGTGCCCGACGACCGGCTGCCAGACGACCGACTGCATTGAGCAGACGGACCTTTAACCGGAGGTTTTGAATGGCGAAGCTGACTTACAAGATCGTCGAGCATGACGGTGGATGGGCCTACAAGGTCGGCGCGACCTTCTCGGAGACATTTCCCACCCATCAGGATGCGTTGCGCGCCGCCGAAATCGCTTCGGCGGAACAACAGGTGGCCGGCGCCACCGACGGCATCCAGTATGAGGACGCCGACGGAAAATGGCACGAGGAACTGGCTGACGGCCGTGATCGGCCCCAGACTGAAATTTCCGATTGATAGTCATGTGCCAGCCGGACGCCAGGAGAGATGGCGTCCGGGGCAAGCCCGCGGCTCGCTACTTGCCGCAGTACTGATCGTTGACGTTGCCTTGGGCATTCGCGTCGGGGCCTGCCGTGTTCGAGGCACAAGGCCCGGCCGGGCCAGGATTGCCAAGGGTGTTCAATCCGGACCCGTCCGCGTTGATGCTGCCGGTGGTGCTCTGGTCGACGGCGGAAGAATCCCCGTTGCCGAACAGCCACCAATTGTGATGGTTGGAATAGGTTGCGTCGGACGATTGGGCCATCGCCGATGTGGCGAGACCGATCGTCAGGACGGATGCAGCGAAAAGTTTCCTGTACATTGAATTACTCCGTATCTTGGCCGCCTTGGGATGCGACACGGGTAAACCCGGCAATCAGCCGGATGGTTCATTGAAATTGTCGTGAACCCTTGGTGATGCCGTATCTGAAAAAGCTCGCCCCGCGATGCGCTTGATGAAGGCAACGACCCGTTCCGGCTCGACGAATTGCGGCATATGGCCGAGACCATCGACGGGCTCGAAATCAAGTCCTTCGAGCTTTTCCCGCATCGGCTCGCCATGGACAGCCATGCCGATGACGCGATCGGCGCCGCCGAACAGGATGCCGGCCGGCATGGCGATCTCGCCATAGCGGCGCTCGATGTCGCCGAGATCCTTCTCGACCGCCACGACATCGCTCGACGTCGCGTGGTAGTGGGCGGGCCTCAAGCCGAGCCATCCGCCTCCTCCGGTCATGTAGTCCGCCGTGACGGCTTGCGGCGCGAAGATGAAGTCCATCGTCGGCCGGGCATACCTAAGGCTCGCCGGTATCGCCACCGTATGGGCCATGATCCATCGCAACAGGCGCGAGGGAATGTAGAGCAGGTCAAATCCTTGCCGCGTCCTTGTCTCCAGATGCGTCAAGGGCGCCAGCAAGGCGATGCCTGAAATCGCCTCGGGATGTTCGACGGCCAGGGTCAGTGTGATGGCACCGCCGAGAGAATGACCCACCACAAGCGGCCTTTCCAGTCCCAGTGTTTCCATGAAGCGTTTGATGATCTCGGCCTGCTCGGGCAAGCGGCCCGTCGCTCCGCTTGCCCGCGTCGAATAGCCGGAGCCCGGACGGTCGAGCGCGATCAGCCGGTAGCCGGGACCGAAACGGCCAAACACGGTGTGCCGGAAATGATGCAATTGGGCGCCAAGCCCATGCAGGAAGACGATCGGCCGCCCCTGCCCGACATCGACATAGTGGATGCGGTTGCCGTCGATCTCGATGAATTTTCCGACCGGCGGCACCAATCTCTCCGCTTTCGCCGCGATCCAAAGCGTCGCCAACAACAGACAAACGAGCAAGAGGACCGCCGCCAGAATGGCGGCGCCAAGCAGCCAGAGAAGAATCGATATCAGCATTCGTCACCCGGATCCGAGCCGCAGCTTACCCGGCTGCGATACCGCCGCAAGGACCGACAGGACGGGCCGACCTCGCGAGGCAGCCGTTGCCGCCCTGCGGGACCAAGGACAATCGGGAAGAGACCAGTCCCTGCAATCCAGCTGATATCCGTGTCTGTCGGACCGTTCGCCATCTGGGCGGCATTGCCGACGCCCGTGCGCCGCGCTATGCAGACGGCCCGTCCGCCGGAGCCCTTCCCATGCCTGAAATCGTCACTGCCGCCATGCTTGTCATCGGCGATGAGATTTTGTCCGGCCGTACCAAGGACAAGAACATCGGCCACCTCGCCGATATCATGACGGCGATCGGCATCGACCTGAAGGAGGTGCGCATCGTGCCCGACGAGGAAGACGAGATCGTGGCCGCGGTGAATGCGGTGCGCGCACGCTACACCTATGTGTTCACCACCGGCGGCATCGGCCCCACGCATGACGACATCACGGCCGATTCGATCGCCAAGGCGTTCGGCGTGCCTTGCGAATACGACGCCAAGGCCTATGCCCTGCTGGAGGCGAGCTATGCCGCGCGCGGCATCGAGTACACGGAAGCGCGCAAGCGCATGGCGCGCATGCCGCGCGGCGCGGACCATATCGACAATCCGGTGTCGGTGGCGCCGGGTTTTCGCATCGGCAACGTCCATGTCATGGCCGGCGTGCCCTCGATCTTCCAGGCCATGCTCGACAATGTCGTGCCGACCCTGAAAGCCGGCACAAAAATGCTGTCGGCCACGGTGCACTGCCCGTTCGGCGAGGGCCTTGTCGGCGGGCCGTTGGGCGAGATCCAGAAAGCCCATCCCGATACGATCATCGGCTCCTATCCCAAATATGGCGACGGCAAGTTCTGGACCGAACTGGTGGTTCGCGCCCGCAGCGAGGATGCGCTCGAAGCCGCGCGCGCCGACGTCGAGGCCATGGTGGCCGGCTTCGCCAGCGAGGCGCGCTGACCCGGTCGGGCCGGAACCAAGAACGACGCTGCAACGTTTCCCTGCCGCGAGGCCCATCACTCGCGAGATTGAGGGCACTCGCAAGATTGAGGGATCATCATGCGTTTCAAGACCATCGTCGCCATTCTGCAGAACGAGCAGGACGCCGAGCGCGTGCTCGACTGCGCCATCCCGCTTGCTGGCCGCTTCCAGAGCCATTTGATCGGCATCCATGCCGAGGCGCTGCCGGTGCCCTACACGTCGGCGACCGGCTTTCCCGATACGGAATTCCTGCAGGTCTCGGCCGACATGAACCGGGAACGGGCCGACAAGCTCCAGGCCGCGTTTCTCAGGCGCATCGAGGATTCCGGCCTTTCCTTCGAATGGCGCAGCCTGGAGAGCTTCTCCGGCGACAGCGCGCTGACCGGCATTTCGACCGTGCGCGCCGCCGATCTCATCATCGCCGCCCAGCGCGAGACCGGCGGCGATCCGAGCGCCGACGTCGATACGCTGGTCTATGATGCCGGCCGGCCGGTACTGGTGGTGCCAAGCGCGGGTCCGCTCGTCACCACATTCAAACGCGTGCTGCTTGCCTGGAACGGCAGCAAGGAGGCCGCGCGCGCCGCGTTCGACGCCCTGCCCTTCATCATCGAGGCCGAGAAAACCGACATTCTGGTCATCGACCCACCCGATACGCTCGACGAAAGCCCGGAGGCCGCCGGCGCCGAGATCGCGTCGGCGCTGTCGCGCCACGGCGCCACCGTCAGTGTTTCGGTGCAGAAATCGGACGGCACCTCGGTCGACGACATGATCCAGAACAGGGTCGCCGAGAGCGGTGCCGATCTCCTCGTTCTTGGCGCCTACAGCCATTCCTGGCTGCGCCAGCTCCTGTTCGGCGGCGTGACGCGCACGGTGCTGCGCACATCACAGGTAACGGCCTTCCTGTCGCGATAAGTCCACAGCGATCGCTGCCGCCCGCCCTTGCCAAACCCAAGGCTTTCCAGTTAATTCCGCGCGCATTCCCCTGTTTTTGTGCACGCGGTCGTCGCGTGCCGTGGAGTGCGCGAGAAATGTCCCTACCCGAAAAAGCCTTCCCGGTCTCCTGGGACCAGTTTCATCGTGACGCCCGCGCGCTTGCCTGGCGGCTTGCCGGCGCCAACAAGGGTCAGTGGAAGGCGATCGTCTGCATCACGCGCGGCGGGCTGGTGCCGGCGGCGATCATTTCGCGAGAACTAGGCATCCGCATCATCGAGACGGTTTGCGTCGCCTCCTATCACGACTACACCAGCCAGGGACAATTGCAGGTGCTGAAGGAGATCACGCCGAGCTTGCTGGCCGACGATGGCGCCGGCGTGCTGATCATCGACGACCTGACCGACACCGGCAAGACCGCCGGCATCGTGCGGGCCATGATGCCCAAGGCCCATTTCGCGACTGTCTACGCCAAGCCCAAGGGCAGGCCGCTGGTCGACACTTTCGTCACCGAGGTCAGCCAGGACACCTGGATCTATTTCCCGTGGGACATGGGTTTCACCTACCAGAAACCGATCGCCGACGACCACGCCGGCTGATTCGCTGCAAGGCGTTTTTCCAACTAAGCCCGCTACGGACGACAATATTTGCTTGTGCGGCGCGCGCCACGGGCAAGTTATCCTGTGAAATCGACCTTTGTTGACGGGATTCGGCCAGCCTGACCAAAGTTTTTACTTTTATTGGTCACAATTAGCCGTAAGATTCGTGAGGCGGCAAACGATTCTGGAGGCTGGGGCTAGCTTCTCCGATGTTGACACGGGCAACGACGCACAACCATCTGGCTGAAAGGGTCCGGCGACTCTTCGGCATCGCGCCGTGTCGTCTGCAGGTTGCCGCCTTGCCCTGGCGCGATGCCGGGAACGGGGTCGAGGTCATGCTGATCACCAGCCGTGATACGGGCCGCTGGGTGCTGCCAAAGGGCTGGCCGGAAGCCCGGGAGCCGCTGTGCGAGGCGGCCGCGCGCGAGGCCGCCGAGGAAGCCGGCTTGCGCGGAAACATCTCCCATCTCGAAGCCGGCCGCTATTTCTATGCCAAGGTGCTGGCCTCAGGCGAGGAAGTGCCTTGCGAGGTGCTGGTCTTTCCGCTTCATGTCGACAAGGTCGCCGACCGCTGGAAGGAAAAACACTCCCGCACCCGCAAATGGGTCAATTCGAGCGAAGCCGTGCGCATGGTCAACGAGCCCGACCTTTGCCAGATCATCGCCTATTTCTGCGCCGACCCGCGCAGGTTTTCCTGATCGGCACATATCGCGGCGGGCGCACAATCCTGCGCCGCAATGGTTTGCTAATTTTTCTTGGTTATGATCGATCAGTCCTGGCGTTTGATCGATGGCGAATCCCGCAGACCCACTGCAGCAAGATCCCGGCGAGCCACAGCGCGAGCATCGACCGCGCGTGCTCAAGGGCGGAACGATCATCACCGGCATCCAGAACTCCGAGGTGGCTTGCACGGTGCGCAACCAGCATGCGGGCGGCGCCGAACTGAAGATACCGCTTGAGTCCCGGGTTCCCGATCGCTTCCTTCTCTATATTCCGCTCGATGGCGTTGCCTATCGCTGCGAGGCCCGCTGGCGCCGCAACGATAGGATCGGCGTCCAGTTCACCGGCACCGAGCCCAAGCCGAAATTGCACTACGGCTGACCGCCGGGCGGCCATGCCTCGCGGTAGCGCATGTTCGCCACCGGAAAATGGCCGCCACGGCGGTCAATTCTATCCCCGTTATCCACATGTGTGACACACAAGATGTTGGGGTCACAAAAGCTACGCAAACGAATCCTTGACGGCTCGAAACGAGTCGCCTTTTATAGGCCATGCGCTCCTGTTGAGAGCGCGACCGGAAAGTTCTGAGCCCGGTCTTTTTCCCGGACTATGTGTGTTTTGCCCGCATTTCCGCCTGTTTACGAGGCCGGCGGAGGCGTTGGGATCGTGGGTGGTGGGGCGACGAAAGGGAGAATTGTCGGACTGGAATAAATTGTCTGTTAATACTATATTTAGTGTTTGCAGCTAAGTTCGACGCTAGATAGTGTGAATTTCCCTCAGGTGAGGGAATCGAAAAATTCAGTTTTGAGGGACCCGTAGGGTCGGTTGGCAGCCTCGGCAAACGCCCGGCAAGGCGTTTTGTCGTGTGCATGGCCGCGCCTGCGAAATGGAGATGCCGGCATTGTTCGCAATGCCGGCAAACGGCGGACCGCGCGTTTCGTCTTTTGGGGGCAGAAATCCCCTGATGAAAGCGCTATATATAGACAAAAGGGACCGGACCAATGCGCATCGAGCGTCGTTTCACCAAGCCAGGGCAATCTGCTTATGCGGAGATCGAATTCCGCAAGGCGCTTTCCGAGATCAAGAATCCGGATGGCTCGGTGGTGTTTCGCTTGGACAACATCGATGTGCCGGCGCAGTTCTCCCAGGTCGCCGCAGACATCCTGGCCCAGAAATATTTCCGCAAGGCCGGCGTCCCCGCGCGCCTGAAGAAGGTCGAGGAGAACGACGTCCCCTCCTTCCTGTGGCGCTCCGTCGCCGACGAGGCAGAGCTCGCCAAGCTGCCGGAAGCGGAGCGCTATGGTTCCGAGATCGACGCCCGCCAGGTCTTCGACCGGCTGGCCGGCACCTGGACCTATTGGGGCTGGAAGGGCGGCTACTTCAAGGCGTCGGAGGAAGACGCGCGCGCTTTCCGTGACGAGCTTGCCTATATGCTGGCCACGCAGCGCGTCGCGCCGAACTCGCCGCAATGGTTCAACACCGGCCTGCACTGGGCCTACGGCATTGACGGTCCGAGTCAGGGCCACTTCTATGTCGATCCCTTCACCGGCAAGCTGACCAAGTCGAAATCCTCCTACGAGCATCCGCAGCCGCATGCCTGCTTCATCCAGGGCGTGCAGGACGACCTCGTCAACGAGGGCGGCATCATGGATCTGTGGGTGCGTGAAGCACGCCTGTTCAAATACGGCTCGGGCACCGGTTCGAACTTCTCGCTGCTGCGCGGCGAAGGCGAAAAACTGTCAGGCGGCGGCCGCTCTTCCGGCCTGATGAGCTTCCTCAAGATCGGCGACCGCGCCGCTGGCGCCATCAAGTCGGGCGGCACGACGCGCCGTGCGGCGAAAATGGTCATCGTCGACGCCGACCATCCCGACATCGAGGAATTCATCGACTGGAAGGTCAATGAAGAGCAGAAGGTCGCCTCGCTGGTGACCGGCTCCAAGATCGTCAAGAAGCATCTCGAAGCGATCATGAAGGCCTGCGTCAACTGCGAAGGCCATGACGACGACTGCTTCGACCCGGCGATCAACACGGCGCTGAAGCGCGAGATCAAGGCGGCCAAGAAGTCGGCTGTGCCGGAAAACTACATCTACCGCGTCATCCAGTTTGCCAAGCAGGGCTACACCTCGATGTCGTTCAAGACCTACGACACCGACTGGGATTCGGATGCCTATCTCACGGTTTCGGGCCAGAACTCCAACAATTCGGTGTCGCTGAAGGACAATTTCCTGCGCGCCGTCGAGACCGACGCCGATTGGCACCTGACCGCCCGCAAGGACGGCAAGGTTTTGAAGACGCTGAAGGCGCGCGACCTCTGGGAAAAGATCGGCTACGCCGCCTGGGCGTCGGCCGATCCCGGCCTGCACTTCAACACGACGATGAACGACTGGCACACCTGCGCTTCGGCCGGTGCGATCCGGGCCTCCAATCCGTGCTCGGAATACATGTTCCTCGACGACACGGCCTGCAATCTCGCCTCGATCAATCTGCTCCCCTACCGCAATGCCGACGGCACGATCGATATCGCCGCCTACGAGCACACCGTTCGGCTGTGGACCATGGTTCTCGAAATCTCGGTGATGATGGCGCAGTTCCCGTCGAAGGAGATCGCCAAGCTCTCCTACGACTATCGCACCCTCGGCCTCGGCTATGCCAATATTGGCGGCCTGCTGATGACCTCGGGCATTCCCTACGATTCCGATGAGGGCCGCGCGATCTGCGCCGCGCTGACTGCCATCATGACCGGCGTCGCCTATTCGACCTCGGCGGAAATGGCATCCGAACTCGGCGCCTTCCCCGACTATGACCGCAATGCGCAGAACATGCTGCGCGTCATGCGCAACCATCGCCGCGCCGCCTATGGCGACAAGGACGGTTACGAGAAGCTGGCCGTCAATCCGGTGCCGCTCGTCGCCTCCGATCTCAAGCAGCAGGATCTGGCCACCCACGCCAAGGCCGCCTGGGACCGCGCCATCGAACTCGGCGAGGAGCATGGCTACCGCAACGCGCAGGCAACCGTGATCGCGCCGACCGGCACGATCGGCCTGGTCATGGATTGCGACACCACTGGTATCGAGCCCGATTTCGCCCTGGTGAAGTTCAAGAAGCTCGCCGGCGGCGGCTATTTCAAGATCATCAACCGCGCCGTGCCGGAAGCGCTGCGCACGCTCGGCTATTCCGAGAGCCAGATCGCCGAGATCGAGGCCTATGCCGTCGGCCACGGCAATCTCAACCAGGCGCCGGCCGTCAACCCCGGCTCGCTCAAGGCCAAGGGTTTCACCGACGACAAGATCGCAGCGCTCAACGCGGCGCTGAAGTCGGCCTTCGACATCAAGTTCGTCTTCAACCAGTGGACGCTCGGCGCCGACTGGGTGAAGGAGACTTTTGGCTTCACCGACGAGCAGCTCAACGACTTCTCATTCGAAATGCTGCCGGCGCTGGGCTTCTCGCGGAAGGACATCGAGGCCGCCAACATCCATGTCTGCGGTGCGATGACGCTTGAAGGCGCGCCTTTCCTCAAGCCCGAACATCTGGCGGTGTTCGACTGCGCCAGCCCGTGCGGCAAGATCGGCAAGCGCTCGCTGTCGATCAACAGCCACATCCAGATGATGGCGGCGGCCCAGCCCTTCATCTCCGGCGCCATCTCCAAGACCATCAACATGCCCAACGACGCGACGGTGGAGGACGCCAAGAGCGCCTACATGCTGTCGTGGAAGCTGGCGCTCAAGGCCAACGCGCTCTACCGCGACGGCTCGAAGCTGTCGCAGCCGCTCAATGCCTCGCTGCTCGCCGATGGCGAGGAGGACGAGGACGACGCGGTCGAGCAGCTGATCCAGGCTCCGGCGGCGGCGCGCGCGGCGCAGATCACCGAGCGCATCGTCGAGCGCATCATCGAACGCGTGTCGCGCGAGCAGGAGAAGCTGCCCGGCCGCCGCAAGGGTTATACGCAGAAGGCCAAGATCGGCGGCAACACCATCTTCCTGCGCACCGGCGAGTATGATGATGGCCGCCTCGGCGAGATCTTCATCGACATGAACAAGGAGGGTGCCACGCTGCGTGGCCTTCTCAACAATTTCGCCATCGCGATCTCGCTCGGCCTGCAATATGGCGTCCCGCTCGACGAATATGTGCACGCCTTTACCTTCACCAAGTTCGAGCCGGCCGGCATGGTCATCGGCAACGATGCCATCAAGAGCGCTACGTCGATCCTCGATTACGTGTTCCGTGAACTGGCCATCTCCTATCTCGGCCGCAACGACCTCGCCCATGTCGACCAGTCGGACTTCTCCAACACGGCGCTTGGCCGCGGCATCAGCGAAGGCAAGACCGACGCCGTCTCCAAGGGCCTGACCCGCGGCTCGCCGGTGAAGCTGGTGTCGAGGGCAATCGGCAACGAGCCGAAGGGCTTTGCCGCGTCCGGCACCCCTGCCCGCTCGGCGCCGACAGCCTTCTCCGGCTCCAACGTGCTGGCCCTGAAGCCGGCCAGCGACGAGGCGATCGCCTACAAGCGCGACTATGAGGAGCGGGCCAAGGAACTGGCCGAGGACATCGCGTTCGAGGAAGCGGCCTCCGATGCCGCGACCGACACCACCGCGGCGCTGTTCACCGACACGGCGGCCCAGGAAGCAGCCGAGGCGAAGAAACTCGCCGCCGACCGCCGCGCCAAGTCGCTGCTGCAGGGTTACACCGGCAATTCCTGCTCCGAGTGCCAGAATTTCACCATGGTGCGGAACGGGACTTGCGAGAAGTGCGACACCTGCGGCGCCACGAGCGGGTGCAGCTGAGCTAATTCAAGCTCACGTCGACGACAGATCAAATCGGCTCGGTCGCAAGATCGGGCCGATTTGATTTCGCATAATCGCCAGCTGCAAGTCGCATGACAGGAGGCATTCCGCTCTCACTCATCGATCTCCATCACGCGGACATATCCCTCCAACTCCAGCGCGCGATCCCGGATGACGTTGGTCGCATCGGCAGCCTGCATGGGTACGTACATCGTGCCTTGCCTTGTTTCGTAGAGCGCGTCTCGCGCCTTCGCCTCGGCATCGCGGAAGGCTAGCCAGGCGCGCTGCGACAGGCGGAGTTTTTGCGCGGCCTGGCGCGGCAGTTGGCGCAGGAGTGTCGCATAGGCGGCATTCATCCGGCGATCATAGTCGCTTGATGCCGTCGCCTCGCAGTCGGTCTGGCCTGAGGTGGAGGCATTGGCCGCGTCATTCAGGCAGCGGTCGAGCGCTTCAGCCGTGGGGTCTTTCAGGGCCGACTCCGCCAGCGCTGCCCTCGGCATGGCGGACAACAGGCATATCAGCGCCGTGGCAAGACACTTTCGCCTGCAATGCCAGATCCGCATGTCGCCTCCAAAGGACTAAAAAAGAACGGCCCGAACCGCGCCTGCAAAATCCTCTCGCGGCGTCATGAAGGCAAGTCCCTTGGCGCGCCGATCAAAAGCGAACGGGCCGTCTCTAGCCACCGCGTCCTCGACATCGGCTCCAGGCATCGTCATCCTGCTGTCCCAGGACTGGTCAGGCGCCACACAACAATGATCGATCACATCACCATCGAGATCAGCGACCTCGAAAAGAGCAAGCTCTTCTACGAGAAGGCTTTCGCGCCTCTGGGCTATCGCCTGTCCTTTGGCAAGGAGGGCGTGTTCTGGGCCTTCGACGTCGGCGGTGGCTGCCTCTTCGAAATCCAGCACACGGGCGAAAAGCCGCCGCTCACCCACCTGCATGTCGCTTTCCGCGTCGGCAGCCAGGCAGAGGTGGAGGCCTTCCATCGTGCGGCGATCGAGGCGGGCGCCGTGGACAATGGCGCGCCCGGCCCGCGTCCAGGTTACGGCGAGACCTATTATGCCTGCTTCGTGCTCGATCCCGACGGCTACAACATCGAGGCAATGCTCAACGCGGCTTGAGGCAGAAGCCGACACCGACATCGTGAACCAGTTCGCCTATGTCGGAGCCGATCCGACCCAGCACGACACGCTGACGCTTCCCACCGATGCGGCGATCGCCGAGATGATGGGCTGCGGCTGCGCGAGGAAAGAATGGCGGCAGCAATCAATTCCAACGGCTAGCAGGACGGACACCAACGCGAAAGCATCGGTCCTAATCCGCGTCGGCCATCAACGCCCGACCGCCGCCACCGGCCCAGGCCCGCCATTGCCGCTCGTCGCCATGGAAGACGTTGAGATCAATGCGGCCGGTCACGCCATGCGACAGGCCGGAGCCGGAATACTGCCAGAATAGCCACTTGCGGCCCGGATATACTTTCGACGGGTGCCGGGCCACGGCGCGCAGCCAGAAAGGGTAATCCGGGAAGGCGCCCTGCAAATTGTCGCGGTAGAAATCGGGCGCCGTGTAGATGATGGGCCGCTGGCCGTAATGGCGCTCCAGCTTGTCCATGAACACCTGCATCTTCTCCAGCACCTTTTCGCGCGACGGGCGCCGCTTGCAGGAGGAATCGCCGTTCCACTCGACGTCGATGACCGGCGGCAGCGCGCCGTCGACCTTCGGCACGTTGCGGATGAACCAGTCGGCCTGCTCGCTGGCGACACGGCACCAGTAGAAGAAATGGTAAGCGCCGCGCTTCAAGCCAGCCGCGTCGGCATTGCGCCAATTTTTCATGAACAGCGGATCGAGATGGTCACCGCCGTCGGTCGCCTTGATATAGGCGAAGTTGGCGCCCTGGGCGCGCAGCTTCTCCCAGTCGACGTTGCCTTGCCAGCGCGACACGTCGACACCGTGTACGGCAAGGTGACGGGGCGACGAGCGGCCGAAATTGATCGGTTTGGCATCGCGGAAGCCGTAGCGCGTGACCGGGCCAGCCAGCATGGGCGGTGCCGCCCGCGACAACAGCCTGGGCGGCGACACCAAAGCGGCCTCCTGAACCGGCGGTTCGACGGCGTCGGGCAATTCGGGCGCAGGAAACGCCACCGTCTCTTCCTCGGCCAAGCCGAAGGGCCGGACGGTGTCGTCCTCGGGAGCAATCTCGACCGGCTTGCGCGTATTGCTTGCCTTGGCCATGGCAACGGACGCGATCGGCGCGCTTGGCCGCACCACCGAGCTGGTCGTTTCGTTGGACGGCTTCTGCAGGTCGATCGCATCCATGCCCGATGTCGACGAACAGCCGGCGAGGCATAGCGATGCGATCAAACTGATGACGCCTGGTAACCGCATCTGGACCTGTACTCGAAACACAACAGACCGAAGGCGACGGCCGACGGACAACCAGATCAGTTATGAACGAGAAATTACCAATAAAGTTTGAATCAAGTTTTTTACCATAGCTGTTGCCCCCTTTCCGACAGCCGCCATCGTAGGTCCGGCCAAGCCTTGACAGCGCCATGATGTGGCTGTTGAGACGGGTTTGCGGCGCTTCGCGCCGGTGTTCCCGAAACTCCTAGAAAGGCGCCCGATGACCGCGTTGCAGCGACTTCTCCTGGTCCTCCTGCTCGTCGCTTCGGGCGGTGAAGCTTTTTCGATGCTGGCAGCGCATGCGAGCGGCCTGGTCGTCGTTCCGCCCGGAAACCGTTCCGCGACACAGCCGGCCATTCCGGAAGCATCGGCCACGCGAACGCGCGCCTTCAAGACCACCTATGACGAGAAATACGAAAAGGTCGTCGCGCTGCTGAAGCGCGAGAAGAAGCTCGTGGCGCACATCAAGCAGGTGGCGGCGGCCTACGACATCGATCCCATCCACATCGTCGGCGCGCTGGTCGGCGAGCATACTTACAACGTCACCGCCGTCGGCTCGGTACAGACCTATTATGTCAAGGCCCTGTCCTATTCCGGCCTCGACTTCGCTTTCCGCTACAAGGGCGTGCCGGTGCAGACCTTTGTCCAGCGTCCGGAATTCGCGGCTTGCGGCCAGGCTGGGGACAGTGCCACCCTGTGGAGTTGCCGCGACAGGGTCTGGGTCGAGCATTTCCGCGGCAAGACGGTCGACGGCGTCACCTATGACGCGATGACCTTCCAGCAAGCGTTCTTCCAGCCTTTCTTCGCCGGCCAGACATTCGGCCTCGGCCAGATCAGCCCCTTGACCGCGCTCGAGGTCACCGACCTCGTCAACAGAGTGAGCGGCTACGACAGGCTGACGCCGGATCATCCGCAAGCGATCTATCGCGACGTCATGGATCCGGACCGCAGCATCGTCTACATCGCGGCGATCGTGCGCGACGCCATCGACGCCTACAAGGAACAAGGCTTCGACATCTCGGGCAATCCCGGCATCACGGCGACGCTCTACAATGTCGGCCAGCCGCGTCAGCGGGCCGCCGCCCTTGCCAGCGCCAAGGGCCGCAAGCTGCCGGTCGAGAATTATTACGGTTGGCTCGTCAACGACAAGCTCGACGATCTCAAGAGCCTGCTCGACAGCGGCAGCTGAGGAACACTTTCAAAAGGGGCTTGCGTGCAGTCGTTCATCGACCAGAGCGTTTGTTTCATCGAGAACCATCAGGCCTGGGCTGGCCTTGTGGTCGGATTGCTCGCTTTCGGCGAGTCGCTGGTGCTGGTCGGCATCCTGTTGCCCGGCACCACGGTGCTGATCATCGTCGGCGGCCTGGTGGGCGCCGGCATCATCCAGCCCCTGCCCGTGCTTCTCGCCGCCATGGTCGGCGCGGCACTGGGCGACACCATCTCCTATTTTCTCGGCAGGTGGCTCGGGCGCGGTGTCGTGCACAAATGGCCGCTCAACCGCTACCGGCGCGAGGTGGCGCGAGCGCGCCTGTTCTTCCATCGCTATGGTTTCGCCGCGGTTTTCGTCGGCCGCTTCTTCGGTCCCGTGCGCGCCACCATCCCGCTGGTCGCCGGCATGATGGGCATGCACCGGCGGCGCTTCCAGATCGCCAACATCCTGTCGGCGATCATCTGGGCGCCGGTGGTGCTGTCGCCTGGATGGCTGGTGGCGAAAGGGGCCGACAGCCTGCCCGAACTCGACGCGACCAGCCTGTTCGGCCTGGCGGTGATCGCGGCCATAGTGGCGGCGATCATCGTCGCCGTGATTTTCGTCAGACTGCGCGGGACCAAGCGGAACGGCCTGGTCTAGCCGCGCTTCCTGAAGACGCCGATCATCGGTCCCAAATTCCAGTAATCGTCGTTGCGGCCGATGGCCGGAGCGAGCAGGCTAGATATGGTGCCGTCGAGAAAGAGTGCGTTGTCGCAGCCGAGCGCGTCGCGAAACAGGCGAGCGAAGGCGTGGAATGTCACCGTGCCGTTCGAGATGGCAAAGACCGCGACGCCATCCTTGCGCACCCCGACGCCGTCGCGGCTCTTGCGCGAGGTGCCGTCGGCCTGGAATTTCGGATGAAGCTGGCCGTCGATCACCAGCATCGGCCCTGATTGCGTGGCATAGTCGGTGGCTGGCCGCTGCCTGACGAAGTCCCTGGTCGCCCGGACCGCGGCCTTGCCGCCGCCAATATAGAAAATGCCGTTAGGCTGCAGCGAAAAATTGCCGCTGCCCGAACCCGTCTTGACACCAGCCATTTCCTGGCCGCGTTCGACATAGAGGCCGACCGGCCTGAGGTCGGGGTGGTACATGCCCGCATTGATGGCAAACAGCATGGTACGGCCGGCCGCGCGCTGAGCGTTGTCGAGATTGTGCAGCGATTGAAACGGCTTCCCCCCTTGGTCTTTCCAGAACAGTTCGATCGAATACAGTTTCGGATCGACCTCGCAGACGAGAAAGCTGGCGGCTTCGAAGGCGACATCACGGCACGGCGGGACCGAAGCGAACCACTGGCCGAATGCCAACGTCGTGGCGACCGCGTGCGGCAATGCGGCCTTGAGCAAAGTCAGCAACAAGGGCGCCGAATGCAGGAGTGTCAAGAAATCCATGCGCGTTCCGGATCGTGGTTCCAACGAATTGTCGTTGATAGCACCGCTTGCCGGCACCATGCAGGATTTGCTCGGGGGAAGCGCGGATTACCAGTCCGGACGTCCGGCCAGGGCTATTTGACGGCGCTGACCAGCTTCTCCTCGCCGGCAAGAATGGAAACCCAGTGCCCGGTGTTGTCGCTGGCCTGTCTTTTCAGGTAGCGATACGGCGTCTGGTTCCAGAGACGAACCTTGTCGACCAGATTGTCGAGGATGAAGTCGCCCTTGTCGGTGCGCACCGTCAGCACGGCATGGCCTTCGCCGTCCGGCTTGCGAACCACCGTCATCAGGAGATTGGCGATGGCAATACCCAGGCCATTCAGCTCACGCCGCTTTTCCAGCGCGTAATCCTCACAGTCGCCGAAGCCATTGTCCGGATAGGCCCACCATTCCTCCTTGCCGTAATTGTCCATGTCGCTCATCGGCTTGACGCGCGTGTTGACCGAGAGATTCACGGCGGAGATCTCGTGCAGCAGTTTGCTGGTCAGACGTTCAGGCAAGCTGTCGGGCGAACGGATCGAACATTCGGCAAGGTGGATCTTGCAAAAATCATAGTGGCCGATCGGCTGGGACGTCGAGCCGCCGACAACCATGGAAACGGGTGCCGCGTAGGCGGAATTGACCGCCGAACAGACAGCAATCAGGGCAATCGCCAGCCCCAGCCCCTTCGCCTTCCGGCGCAAACCCAACGAGGATGCCATGCGGCTCCGCCATCTGTTTTTGTTAACAGAACGTTAAGGGCGGACATTGGCGGAAGTCAATGAAGGCGTACGATCACATCTTCGGGCACGAGGTGATGCCCTTCCGCGGTGGCAGCCGCGCAACACCCGCCAGCGGGCGATCAGCTTAGGCAAGCCATCCCATTGCCACGCCGAGCAGCAGGACGACCCCGAGCACGCCACGATAGATGACGAAAGGCCAGGCGGAGAAACGTTCGAGCACGCGCATCAGGCCCCAGATGGCGAAGAAGGCCGATATGGAGGCCACGAGCAGCCCCAGGCCGAGAACCGACCAGCCATGGGCACCGAGATGCACCTTGTGCAGTTCCCACAATTCCTTGAGGCCGGCGAGCGCAATGGCCGGCAGCCCGAGCAGGAACGAGAAGCGTGCAGCCTCGGCCCGCTTGAAGCCGAGCCCCAGGGCCGCCGTCAAGGTCGAGCCCGAGCGTGAGACGCCAGGGATCAGTGCGCCGACCTGGGCAACACCGACAAGAAGCGCATCGGCGAGCGACGCTTCGCCTATCGTGCGCTTGTGGCGGGCGAAAATCTCGGCCAGCGCCAGCAGAACCGCCATGGCGATGCAGGCCCAGCCAATCACGCTCAGGCTGCGCAGCGGCGAATTGCAGGCGTTGAGGACGCCCGACAACGCCACGCCGGCAATGACGATCGGAATCGTCGCCAGCACGATCCAGTAAGCCAGACGGAAATGCCGGTCGGCAAAATCGCGTCGCGCGAGGGCGTCGAGCGATCCAAACAGGAGATCCCTGACATCGCCCCAGAAATAGCTGACCACCGCGGCAAGGGCCGCCAACTGCATGGCGGCGGAGAAGGCGGAGCCCGGATCCTGCCAGCCGAGCACGGCCGGCACGATGCGCATGTGGGCGGTCGAGGAGATCGGCAGCAGCTCGGTGATGCCTTGCACGAGGCCGAGGAATGCGACCTTGGCAAATCCAAGGCCGACAAAGCCCGTGTCGACGCCTTGCGTGCAGATATCAGCCATGTCGGGTTCCATGCGGGAGAGATCGGACTTGCGAAGGCATGATCGGAGGCGATCAGTGCCGGGCAAGCCATACCGCCATGCAGCCGAGAATCAATTTACGGATTTGTAAGCTGGTCGGCTGGAGGACGTCATTCCGTCCCAAGCGGCGGCAAATCCCAGTGCCTATGCGCGTGGCACCTGCTCGCACCCAAACCGGCCAAAGGGCCGGCCGGTGGTTTTCATGGAAGCTCGCAAGGCTATTTCAGGGGCACAGCCACAGTTTTTGGCAGGTTCTGGCGATGACATGCGCCGGCGGGACAACCGGCTCCCCGAGGGAAGGCCGGCGCGCGCGCTCGAGCAGCATGCGCACTTGTTCCGGGCGCACACGGTCGCGCTCCATTACAAGCAGGACCATCGGATCGCTCAAAAGCTCGTCCAGGGTGCTGATGCTGTCGTTCATCCGTCGTCTCCTCGAATGCCGGGCCCGCGACGCTTAGATAGGGAGACAAAGATGGCCCGCCAATGACGCTTTGCCGGCTATCGCGTGTCTATCTGGATTAATTTTTGGTCATCCTGCGGCACGTCCTCCCCATTGACGGGAAGGAGGAGAGCTAGGCTGGCGGAGCGCCTTCATATTGCGGCAGGCCGTCGTCAAGCAGTACCCAGGGCTGTTTCGAGGCGGTCCACATATGCATCTGTGGCCTGAAGAACGACGGGTCGTCCAGCGAACCGGTGGTCACGCCGATGATGCCGGCGGAATCGCGCCGCGAAAACATCGTCGTCCCGCAGCTCGGGCAAAAACCGCGCTTGAGGTCGGGCGAGGTGTTGACCGTGGCCAACGGGCCCTCGATCGTAACATCGTCGATGCGGAACAGAACGCGCGCATTGAAGGCCGCGCCGATTGCCTTCTGGCAGAGCCGGCAGTGACAGATGCGCTCGTTGATGGGATCGGCGTCGGTGCGGTAGCGCACCGCCTTGCACAGGCATCCGCCCTGATATTTTGCCATCGCCTGATCCGTTGGTGGAGTGAAGTGGAGGCAAGGGTAGCGGCGAGGCCGATTGGGTCAATTGAAAAGCTTTGATACAAGGTCATCGGTTATTGTGATGTGGGCAGGACCGTCATGACATCGGACATCGAAAGGATCGGCATTGCGGACCTGTTCGGGCCGCCCTCGCCCGCCCGCGACCGCGCCGACGCCAGGATCATGGCCGCCGCGTCCGGCATCGGCTTCATGGCTGTCCGGGATTTTCCCGGCGATGACTGGCTGACGCCGGACAAGCGCGCGCGATTGCTGCGCATCTTCGCGCTTCCCGATGCCGGCAAGCAGGAATTGCTGCGCTGGAATTTCGATCACACGAAGAAGAATTTCTACCGCGGCTGGTTTCCGCTGCAGCCGCAAGCCGTTTCCTACAAGGAAGGCATCGACATGGGGCCGGACATTGCCGATGCGGCGCGCCTCACGGCTTCCGACGATCCCTTGTGCGAGCCGACACCATTGCCCGCCGAAAATGCCTTGCCCGGCTGGCGCAACGCCGCGGCCGACTACTATCGCGCGATGGAGACGGTCGGCACCATGCTGATGCGGTCGATCGCACGCGGGCTTGGCCTGCCTGAAACAATCTTCGATGCCTATTTCGCTGGTGGCATCTCGACGCTGCGCCTGATCCGCTATCCCTTGCGCGACGCCAATGCCGGGGTCGACACAAGCGGGCCGGAGTTTTCGGTGATCCACAAGGGTGAGACGCGCACCATCATCGGCCGCGAACATGCCGATTCAGGCTTCGTCACCTTGCTGGCGCAAGACGGCGTCGAGGGCTTGCAGGCAAAGACCCTTGCCGGCCAATGGATCGACGTGCCGCCAGCCAATGGCACGCTGGCGGTCAATTTCGGTCAGCTGCTTGAGCGCTGGACCTGCGGCCGTGTACGGGCGACGCGGCACCGGGTGATTGCGCCGAAAACGGTGCGATTCTCGATACCGTTCTTCTACGAGCCGCGCGTCGACGCGGAGATCTCGCCCCTGCCATTGGGCGGCGCCGAACCCTTCGAGCCGTTTCTCTATGGCGATTATCTCTGGGAGTCGGCGACGAACTTCGTCGAGATGAGCGGCATCAAGCATTTGAGACAACCACGCCGCGCCATCGCTTCGTAAGGAAGAGCTTCCTCGACAAGACGCCGGCCGTCTCGGAGACGGCCGGCGGCGATGGCAGGGGTCATTCGGCTTCGCCGACCACCTCGTCCCAGCTTTTCACCCTGGTCTGGCCGTCGAGGAACGGCAGGGCGGCGGCCGTCAGTTCCGGAGCGAAGAAGACGTCGTAGTGGGTGCGGTTGGGCAGGATGGCCAGGCGGTTCTGAGACAAGTTCTCGCGCATCCAGCCGGCATCTTTCAGCCCGCCGCCGAGCATCTGGTAGAACTTGATCTCGTGCTCGGGCTTGTACATGTCGCTGTCGCCATAGGCGAGCATGACCGGCATCTTCAGCTTGGGAACATCGGCGGAGAAATCGTAATCCTGGCGCATGAAATTGCCGAGCGCGTCGAGCAATTTCGGGAAGTCCTCCGGATGCGGTGCGACCGCGACGTAGGATTTGTACATCGGCGTGTCTTTCATAAACGGAGCGGCGGCGGCGCTCACCTGAGTCTGCTGCGGGCGCATCTCGTCATAGAAGCCGTCGGCGGCATAGCCGGTCGAGACCAGGACCAGCCGGCGCACCGCCTCGGGATGCTGGACCGCCATGCGGAAAGCAACGCCGCCGCCCAGCGAATAGCCCATGACGTCGACCTTGTCGTAGCCGAGCGCCTTGACGATACCAGCCATGTCGTCGCCGATCGCCTCCAGGCTGAATGGCCGCTCACCCAGCGCGGTGCGGCCATGCCCCTGAAGGTCGATGCCGATGACGGTGCGGTTTTCGGCAAGCTTGGGCAGGATCGGCGCGAACATATCGATGGAGCCGAGGCCGCCATGCAGCAGAAGCAGCGGCTCACCCTTGCCATAGACGGCGTAATAGTAATTCACGCCGTTGATCGGCAGCAGGCCGGACTTTTGCGGCTTCGGCAGCGTTTTAGGTTCGGTCGTCATGGCTTGGTTTGTCTCCTCTGCATTGATGGTGCCCGGGCAAGCGAGAAACGCCGCGACCGAGGCAAGAATGGCGAAAAACAGGGTTTTGGACATGTCGATCTCCTCCTGGCCAGCCGATGTCAGAGCGTCTTGGCGAGATCTTCGAGCTGGTCGGTGCACTGCCCCCAACCCGCATCAAAGCCCATCGCTTCGTGCTGCTCCCGATCGGCGACGCTCCAGTGCCGGACACGCGCGACGTAACGGGTCCTGCCTTCGCCTTCGTCCTCGAAGGTCAGTACGACTGTCATGAACGGTTTTTCCGATGGCACCCACGCCTTTGTATAGGCATCGGTAAGGACAATCTTCTCGCCGGGAATGACTTCCAGGAAAACGCCGGGGTTGGGGTACTCGTTGCCGTCCGGATCGGCCATGACGGCAAGGGTCGATCCGCCGGTACGCACATCCATCTGGGCACGCGGTGTCGTCCACGGCTTTGGCGAGAACCATTGCGTGATCAGGTTCTGGTCGGTCCAGCAGCGATAGACGCTCTCGCGCGGCGCATCGATGATGCGTGCGAGAACCAGTTCGCGGTCGTCGGCGGGGGCGATGTCGAGCTTGGTGGCCACGGCGGTCTCCTTGGTTTGATCTGGCTTCCGCCCCAAGGACGAGCCCACGCAACGCAAACCGACACCGCCCGCGAAAAATTCTGGAAACGGAAGCTGGGAGAAACCGCGAACGGGGCCTGCGTCAGTGGCGCTTGGCTTGCACCAGATAGGCGTCGATCTCGGTCTCGCCGAGCCACTTTGCGGCTTCGAGCCGATGCAGGCCCTCGACGAGGATATGGCGCTTGCCATCGTGACGGACCTGGATCGGCGTCTTCAAGCCGTTCTCCAATATGTCCTCGGCCAGATGCCGGACGGTCTCGGGGTGCAGTGTCTTCTTGCGCGCGGTGGGCACGTAAATGTCGTCGACCTTGACCTTTTGCACCCTGAGCATGCCTGTCCCCTTGGCGGAACTGCCGCCGTCGTCCTGAGATAGTCGGTTTGGCGAAGGCGGCCAAGGGTGCGGCTAACGAATGCTGGCATGATCGTTTCCATTTGACGCCTGGCGGGCGGATCGCCGAAATGGCGCCTCCGATGGGCCAGGGCTTCATGATCAATCTTCCGAGCGAATTTCCCGATTTCGGACTGACGGCGGAGCAGCGCCGCCATGCCGTGCGCGGTCACTATTACGAATGGCCAGGCATGGATGGGGAGCGCGGCGAGATCTGGTGCTACAGCGACCGGTTTTCGTACCGCGCCGGCGAGACGGTGACGCTGCATGTCAGTTCGACCGCTCCGTCCTTCGGCATGACGATCGTCCGCGACGGCGGCACCTCGACGAAAGTGTTCGAGAAATCTGATATCGCATCGCGCTGGCAGGACAGTCCGGACCAGTGCTCGGCCGAAGGCTGCGGCTGGGGAGCCTCGTTCGAGTTCCGCGTGGGAAGCGACTGGCCGTCCGGCGCCTATCGGATAACGTTGACCGCCGACGGATGCGACGGCGAGCCGATCCAAAGTCACCATATATTCATCGTTTCGCCCGAGCCGGGCAGGAAGCCCGGCCGTTTGCTTCAGGTGGCGGCGACGGGCACCTGGCTTGCCTACAACACCTGGGGCGGCTCCAACCATTATCAGGGCATTACCGGGCCTGACCGCGACCAGTACTCGCCCATCGTATCGACGCAGCGCCCCTGGTGCCGTGGCTTCGTCGTGCTGCCCGACGATGCGCCGCGCGTGCCGTTGGAGGTCGCGGTGCCGCCGAAGACGGCGCCGCGCTATCCGCACATGGAATGGGCGCTCGCCACCGGCCATTCGAAGAAATACGCCTCGTCGGGCTGGGCCAGCTACGACAGCCACTTCTTCCGCTTTGCCGAACGGGCCGGCTACGAAGTCGACCTCGCCAGCCAGCACGACCTGCATTTCTCGCCCGAGATTCTCGACGGCTACGACTGCGCGGTCTTCGTCGGCCATGACGAATACTGGACCTGGGAAATGCGCGACGCCGTCGACGACTATGTCGAGCGCGGCGGCCACGCGGCGCGCTTCGCCGGCAATTTCATGTGGCAGACGCGGTTGGAGGACGAGGGCTGCCGGCAGGTCTGCTACAAATATCGTGCCCGCGCCGAAGACCCGGTCTATCGGGCGGGCGACGTGAGGCGCGCCACCAATTCCTGGGAAGCGCCGGAGATCGGCCGGCCGGGGTCGGCCACCTTCGGGCTCAACGCCACACGCGGCGTCTATGCAGGCTGGGGCGGCTGCGCGCCGCGCGGCGTGCGCGGCTTTCCGGTCTATCGGCCCGAGCACTGGGCTTTTGCCGGAACCGGCATCTACTATGGCGACCTGCTCGGCGCCGACAGCCATATCTACGGTTACGAGGTCGATGGGCTCGATTTCGAGATCCGTGGCGGCCTGCCCTACCCTACGTCTGGCAGCGGCGCGCCCGAAGGGCTGCAAGTTCTCGCCGTCGGCATGGCCTCCCAGGTCGAGGAAAGCGCCGACATCCCGATCGAGGACCAGTTCCTCACCGACGAGGATGGCCGCTTCACCGCCGAGACGCTGTTCGGCGACGCAAGCGACGCCAATCTCGAAAAGGTCAAGCGCGGCAATGGCATGATCGTCAATTTCCCGCGCGGCAAAGGCGAGGTGTTCCACGCCGGAAGCTGCGAATGGGTCGCCGGCCTGCTAAGACAAGACCCGATGGTCGAACGGGTTACCCAGAATGTCCTCGATCGCTATCTCGGAAAGTTCTGACATGCCGAAAGTCCAGACCGCCCCTCATGACGCCGACAGCCGGCGCCAATCGCATCTTTTCTACCTCTCAAGCCTGCGCCGGCCGCTGATCGATCGCGCCGAAGGCATCTACATGTGGACACAGGACGGCCGCCGTTTCATCGACGGGTCGAGCGGCCCGATGGTCGCCAATATCGGCCATTCCAACCGCAATGTGCTCGACGCCATGAAACGGCAGATGGACCGCGCCACCTTCGCCTACCGGCTGCATTTCGAGAACGAACCGGCGGAAGAACTGGCGCGAGAACTTGCCGGCAAGCTGCCGGAAGGCATGGACCGCATCTTCTTCGTCTCCGGCGGCTCGGAGGCGACGGAATCCTGCATCAAGCTGGCCCGGCAATGGGCCGTCGCCACCGGCCAGGCCAGCCGTTGGAAGGTCATCACCCGCTTTCCCTCCTATCATGGCGGCACGCTGGGTTCGCTTTCGATCACCGGCGACGATGCGCTCGCCGAGAGTTTTACGCCGATGATGCGGGTGATGCCGACCGTGCCGGCGCCAACCGCCTGGCGCGACCGCGACAATCTTTCGATGGAGCAGCGCGGCGTCCGTTACGCCGACATGCTGGAGGAAAAGATCCTCGCCGAAGGTCCCGAAAGCGTCGTCGCCTTCATCATGGAGCCGATCGGCGGCGCGGCAACCGCCGCGCTGGTGGCGCCCGACAGCTATTATGCCCGCATCCGCGAGATCTGCGACCGCTACGGCATCCTTTTGATCCATGACGAAGTGATGAGCGGCGCCGGCCGCACCGGAAAATTCCTCGGCGGCGACCACTGGGACTGCAAGCCGGACATCGTCGCGCTGTCGAAAGGCCTCGGTTCGGGCTACGCGCCGCTTGGCGCGCTGGCAGCACCGATGCGGCTGGTCGAGCCGCTTCTCGCCACCGGCGGCTTCCAGCATGGCCACACCTATGCCGGCAATCCGCTCGCCTGCGCCGCCGGCCTGGCGGTGCTCGGCGAAATGGACCGGCTCGACCTGATCGCCAATGCGGCCGCCATGGGCGACGTGCTGATGGACGGGCTGAAGGCACTTGCGAAACGGTTTCCGTTCATCGCCGACCTGCGCGGCAAGGGTTTGCTCACCGGCGCCGAGATGGTTGCCGATCCGGATACGCTAAAGCCCATTGACCAGCCCAAGAAAGCGACGCAACGCCTGCTCGACCTTGCCTACGAGCGCGGGCTCATCATCTATGGCCGCAGGGTCAAGGGCGGCGTCGACGGCGACAATTTCATGGTGGCGCCGCCGATGATCGTCACCAGCGAGCAGGTCGGCGAGATCATCTCCATCATCGGCGACTCGCTCGAAGTCCTGGCCGGCGAATTAGACCTGCCGATCGAAGGCCGGGGGTAAAAAATGGCGCCGCGAAAAGTCATCATCACCTGCGCCGTCACTGGTTCGGTGCATACGCCATCTATGTCGCCCTATCTGCCGGTGACGCCGGACCAGATCGCGGCCGACGCGATCGCGGCCGCCGAAGCCGGCGCCTCGATCCTGCATCTTCATGCACGTGACCCCAGGGATGGCCGCCCGACCGCCGATCCCGAAGTGTTCATGCAGTTCCTGCCGCGCATCAAGCAGGCAACCGACGCGGTGATCAACATCACCACCGGCGGCTCCTCGCTGATGACGCTCGACCAGCGGCTGGCGGCACCACTCAGGGCGGAGCCGGAAATGTGCTCGCTCAACATGGGCTCGATGAATTTCGCGCTGTTCCCGATGCTCGACAAGCCAAGGGAATGGCAACACGAATGGGAACCGAAGCTGCTCGAAGCCACGCGCGACACCATCTTCAAGAACACCTTCGCCGACATGGAGAGCGTTCTGGAGCGGCTGGGCAAGGGTTGCGGCACGCGCTTCGAATTCGAGTGCTACGATGTCGGCCACCTCTATTCGCTGGCGCATTTCCGCGACCGGGGGCTGGTGTCAGGCCCCCTGTTCATCCAGTTCGTGCTGGGTATCCTGGGCGGCATCGGCGCCGATCCGGACAATCTCATCCATATGAAGCGCATCGCCGACAAATTGTTCGGCGACAGCTATCAGTTCTCGGTGCTCGCCGCCGGGCGCAACCAGATGCCGCTGATCTCGATCGCCGCCGCGATGGGCGGCAATGTCCGTGTCGGGCTGGAGGACAGCCTCTACGATGGCCGCCAATTGGCGAAATCCAACGCCGATCAGGTACGCCGCATCCGTGGCATTCTCGATGGGCTGTCGCTGGAGGTTGCCACACCGGCGGAAGCGCGCGACATGCTGGCGCTCAAGGGCGGCGACCGGGTGGCTTTCTGAGGCAAGACCGTGACCAATCCAGCCTCCAATGATGTCCTCCTCCGCCCCGGCACCATCGATGACGTCGAAACCATCCACGCCGCGATCCTGAAGCTGGGCAGCCATATCGGCGCGCCCGAGGAGATCATCTCGACGGCGGACGATCTCCGCCGCTACGGCTTTGGCGAAAAGCCCGCCTTCTCGACCCTGGTCGCCGAAGTCGGTGGCGAATTCGCCGGACTTTGCCTGCATTTCCCGATCTTCTCGACCTGGATGGGGCGGCCCGGCGTCTATGTGCAGGATCTGTATGTCGAAGACCGGTTTCGCGGCCGCAAGATCGGCGAACGCCTGTTGCGGCGCGTGGCCGCGGAGTGCCGCAGGGATGGCGGCGTGTATCTGAGGCTGTCCGTCGACACCGACAATGAGGGCGCCAAGGCTTTTTACGAGAGGTTGGGCATTGCCTGGTCGAGCTACGAGCAGACGCAGAAAATCATCGGCGAGGCCTTTTTCGCCTTCGCCGATGCACCGGAAAATGGGGAGCCGCAATGAAAGCCTTTTATGCGCAGGAGCAGAAGCGCCACGATCCCAAGGCGTTTCTGTCCAGCGGCGCCGCGCAACCCAATCCTGAAAAACCGGAACGCGTCCAGCGATTGTTAGCCGGCGCAATATCTGCCGGTTGCGTCATCGAAAAGCCCCGAAATCATGGACTTGGCCCAGTTGCCGCCGTGCACACGCCCGAATATCTCGACTTCCTCGAACATATTTTCGAGCGCTGGCAGCGCATCGATGGCGCTTCCGCCGAGGTCATCCCCAACATCCACCCGATCGCGCGCGGCGGTTCCTATCCGGCCTCGGCTGTCGGTCAGGCCGGCTACCACATGGCCGATACGGCGTGCCCGATCTCCGGCGAAACATGGCAAAGCGCGCTGTGGAGCGCCTGGAGCGCCGTCGAGGCAGCGGAGACGGTGATGGCGGGCGCTTCCGCCGCCTATGCGCTGTGCCGCCCGCCCGGCCATCACGCCTTCGCCGACGTCGCCGGCGGCTTCTGCTTCATCAACAATTCGGCCGTCGCGACACAAGTGCTGCGTAAACAGGCGGCGCGCGTGGCGATCCTCGATGTCGACCTGCATCACGGCAACGGCACGCAAGGCATTTTCTACGCCCGATCCGATGTGCTGACCGTCTCGCTGCATGCCGATCCGGTGCGCTTCTATCCGTTCTTCTGGGGCCATGCCGACGAGCGCGGCGAAGGCCCCGGCCTTGGCTACAATTTCAACCTGCCACTGCCGCGCAAATCCGCCGACGCGGCGTTTCTGGAAGCGCTTGGCGTGGCGTTCCAGCGCATCCGCGCCTTCTCGCCCGACGCGCTGGTCGTGGCGCTCGGCCTCGACGCCTTCGAAGGCGATCCGTTCGGCGGGCTTTCGGTGACGACGCCAGGCTTTTCGCGCATCGGCGAAGCGATCGCCGGGCTCAGCCTGCCGACGGTCATCGTCCAGGAAGGCGGCTATCTCTGCGACGAACTCGGCGACAATCTCACCGCCTTCCTCACCGGTTTTGGCGGCAAGGCACGGTGAGCGTTCAAGCCCGCGTCAGGATCGTTGCTGCCTGAGCATGGCGATCACCCGGTGCACGCTTTCCAGCGTCTCGTCGATCTCGGCCGCCGTGTTGTAATGCGCGATACCGATGCGCACGACGCCTTGCTCGGCCGGAATGCCGAGCTGGTGGACGATCTCCCAGGCATAGTTGTGGCCCGACCACAGGAAGATGTTTTCGGCGTTCATCTGCCGCACGATCGTCTCCGGCACGATGCCGTCCACGGTGAAGGAGACCGTCGGCACACGATCGCCGAGCCGTTTCGGATCGGTAATGCCATGGATCGTCAGGCCTGAAATGTCGGAGAGGCCATCGATCAGCCTTTGCGCCAGCGGGTTTTCGTAGGCGATGGAGACTTCGAACGCCTTGGCGATCCTGCGCCGTCTCGGCCCGCCCTCTCCGGCCGAGGCACCGATCTCGGCAAAATAGTCGACCGCCGCCGTGAGCCCGGCCATCAACTCAATCTGCGGCGTACCGAGTTCGAACCGCTCCGGCAGGCCGTTCGAGGAACAGCGGCATTTATAGGCTTTCAGAACCTCAATGACATCGCCGCGCCCCCACAAAATGCCCATATGCGGACCGAAGAATTTGTAGGCCGAGCAGATCAGGAAATCGCAGCCGAGCTCCTGCACGTCGATCAGGCCATGCGGCGCGAATTGCACGGCATCGACATAGACCAGCGCGCCGGCCTTTTTTGCCAGGTGAGTCAATGACTTGACCCGATTGATCGAGCCAGTGAGATTGCTGGCGTAGTTCAGCGCCACCAGCCGTGTCTTGCTGGACAACAGACCCGCCAGGGTCACCTCCTCGACCTGCCAGCTCTTTTCGTCGAATGGCAGCCAGCGCACGACGAGGCCGAGATCCTCGGCCAGTTGCAGCCAGGGCGACACATTGCCCTCATGGTCCATGCGGGTGAGGATGATCTCGTCGCCCGGCTTCAGCGTGCGGCCGAGCGTGCGCGACATGTGATAGGTCAGTGTCGTCATGTTGGCGCCGATGATGATTTCCTGGGGGCTTGCCGCGCCGAGGAAATCGGCCATCGCCTGGTGCGCCTCGTCGACGACGGCTTGCGCTGCGATCGTCGTTTCAAAATAGCCGCCCAGATTGGCGTTGGTCGTCAGAAGGCAGCGCGACACGGCATCGGCCACGGCCTGCGGCACCTGCGTGCCGGCGGGGTTGTCGAGATAGATACGCCGGCGTCCTTTGTCGGTCAGCGAGAGAGCGGGGAATTTTCCACGCACGGCCTCGATCGAAAAATCCACCATTGTCTCCACCCCTTTGCTGCTGTTCGACAATTCCGCTTCCCGGCCCGGTCACGGGCAGGGATTGCCGACCCTCTGGTGAATGGCATCCACTGCCTTTTGCATCTCTTCGGTCCAGACGACATCCACCGAGGACAGCGCCATTTCCAGCTGCGACACGGTTGTCGCGCCGACGATGTTGGAGGTCACGAAGGGCCGGCTCGAGACATAGGCATTGGCAAACAGCGCCGGCTCCAGGCCGAAAGAGCGCGCCAGCTCATTGTATTCGCGCAGCACTTCGGCGGCATTGGGCGTCTCATAACGCTGACCGCGGTTGAACAACTGCGAGCGCGAGCCCTGCGGGCGGGCGCCGTTATCGTATTTGCCGGTCAGATAACCCTGCGCCAGCGGAGAATAGGCAAGCAGAGACACCCCCTCGCGCTCGCAGACTTCCGCAAGGTTCACCTCGAAGGTGCGGTTGACGAGATTATAGGCGTTCTGGATCGACGCAACGCGGGGACCGACGCCCTTGTCCGCTTCGGCGAGGTAACGCATCGTGCCCCAGGAACTCTCGTTGGAGAGACCGAAATGGCGGATCTTTCCCGCCTTCACCAATTCATCGAATACCGCGAGCGTCTCGGCGATCGGCGTCTCGGCGGCCGGAGCGCCGACAGAATCGGCACGACGCGCTACCGCCCCGACGCGCGTCGGGTTGGCGCCCCAGGGGATGTCCCGCTCCGGCCAATGAATCTGATAAAGGTCGAGATAATCCGTGCCGAGCTTGGCCAGCGACTTGTCGATGGCGTCAAGGATATCGGCCCGCACCAATTGCGAGGGGCGGTCGCCGCGAAACCAGCGGTTGGCGGTGCGGCCGACGACCTTGGATGCAAGGATGACCTTGTCGCGATTGCCATTGGCCTTCATCCAGCTGCCGATGATCTTTTCGGTTCGCCCCTGCGTCTCCTCCTTGGGCGGGATCGGATAGAGTTCGGCGGTGTCGATGAAATTGACGCCGCGCGAGAAGGCCAGGTCCATCTGGGCATGACCCTCGGCCTCGGTGTTCTGCTGGCCCCAGGTCATCGAACCAAGGCAAATCTGGGTGACAAGGAGATCGGTCCGACCGAGACGGCGTTTGTGCATGGAATTCTGCTCCGGAGGAAAGCATGCGCGGCTGCGCGGGGAGGAAATTGCATCTTATAGGAAAAGCGGAGACGCTCTCCAAGCCTCGCCTGGCCGACTTTTGCGTGAGCCGATGCGGTTAGCGGCGTGCGGCGGCCACGGCGCGGCGCTTGGCCTCGTCGATCAGCATGTTGGCAACCTGCATGCGGATCATCGCGCGCTGGCGCAGATGCGGGGCAACGCGGTCTGGATGGTTGGTGAAAGCAAAGCTGCGCCGCATGCGACCGAAATCGGCAACGCTCTTGGAGGGATCCAGCCCCAGTTCGACCGCGATCGATTCAGGATCGATCGGCGGCAACTTTTCTTCCGGCTTCGGCTCTTCGCCGGCCAGGGCCAGCTTTGCATGGTCGAGCAAGGCGGCGAACTCGGCCGCCAGATCGGCGCCTGCTTCGCGATAATCGGCGGCGGACACCTTGATGCGGCCCGAATGGAGTTCGTCGGCGACCGAGAGATAATCGAACGGAATGGATGGGCGCGCGCCGGTCTCTTCGCCCTCAATGCCGTCGCCCTTGTCGGAGGCGACGAAAAGGTCGTCGAGCAGCGAGGCGAAATCCCGCTTGGCGCCGGTAACGATATCAGCCTCCCCGTGCTCGGACTGTCCAAGGCCTGAACATAGAACCGGCTCGTTAAAAATAAATGCCACCGGTCTTGAGAATTTGCCCGTTGCAGAGTGTCGCTGGCCGAGCCGCGGGCAAAAGCCGGACTGCATTTTCATGCAGTCCGGAAGTTCGCCAGGAGTGGCGAGGAAAAACTGGCCATGAGCCAGCGTCGAAGCCTACGATTGGCGCGGCGCAAGAGTTTCACGGGGCCGCAAAAAATTTCATGAAAATTATACGAGCATGGCAGGCAATGCAAATGCCGCACTGCACAATTGTCACGACTCGCCTATATTGTCGGACGTGGAGGATCAACCAGGAGCCTGAATCATGGGTTTCTTCACGGAAATGTTCGCCCGGCCCCGCCCGCAGGAACATCAGAAATACCGCGCCGCCCTTGCGCTGCTTCATTCGATGAGCAATGCCGAGCGCGCCGACATCGGCATCAAGCCCGCCGATTTCCCGCGTATCGCCCGCGAAATGTCCATCCGCTAAGATGCATTACACGAGATGCCCCGGATCGATCCGGGACATCTCGAACTCTGCCTCAACGCGATCCCAGGAAGGTCGCCTTGCCCAGCGGCACGCCATTGTGGCGAAGGATGTCGTAGGCGGTGGTGAGGTGGAAATAGAAGTTGGGCATGGCCACATGCAGCAGGTACTGCATGCCGCCCAATGTGGTTTCCCGGCCTCCCAGCTTCAACTCGATCATCCTGTCGTCCGACCCATCCATATCGGCGGCCGAAAAAGTCGCCAGAAGGGCGACGGTCTTGGCGATCCTCGCTTCGAGGTCGGCAAAGCTTGCCTCATTGTCCTCGTATTTCGGCACTTCGCGGCCGGCCAGCCGAGAGGGCGCGCCCTTGGCATGGTCGGTCGCGATCTGCACTTGCCGGATCAAGGCGAACATGTCGGGCGCAAGCCGCGCGGTCAAAAACACCTGCGGGTCGATCTTGCGGTCAAGGGCATTCTGTTCTGCTGCCGCAAGCACACTGGAAAGTGCTTTCAACCTGGCTGAAAAAACGGGCACGGATGCCTCATACATCGATATCGTCACGTCAAATCTCCTGTCCGGCCGAACGCCGGCGGACAGGAGGTGCGCCTTCAAACACGATTCTTCAAGCGTCACCGACGCCGCGTCACCACGTCGCCGCAATCGCCGTGGTAGAATCTTCGTTATCGAGCGGAGATTCCCGATGAGACGCGCCCTTCTCGCAGCGACTGCCCTTCTCTCCCTTGCCAGCCAAGCGGCATTGGCCGCCGATACGCTCGAAGCGCCCTATGTCGATGATCGCTCCAGCGCCGAGGCGGTCGTGCGATCGCTCTACAGCGCCATCAATCGGCACGAATTCGCCCGCGCCTGGGGCTACTACGGAGATACAAAGCCGGCAAAGGATTTCGATGCGTTCGTCAAAGGCTATGACGGAACCGATAGGGTGGAGGTCAAGACCGGCGCTATCTCGGACGATGGCGCGGCGGGCAGCATCTATTACAACGTCCCGGTCGCCATCCAGGCAACCGACAAGCAAGGCGAGGCGAAGGTTTTCGCCGGCTGCTACACGCTGCGCCAGGTGAATGCGCAGAACCAGGCAGCGCCGCCTTTCGACCCGATCCACATCGAAAAAGGCGCGATGAAACCTTCCACCGCGGATTTCGACGAGGCGTTGCCGCCAAGCTGCGGCGACGGTCCGCCGCCGCCGAAGAAGGATACCGCGCTGGAGCAGGCCAAGAAGGTTTTTCTGGCGACCTATGGCGACCAGTGCGACAAGGACCGTCTGGCCAATGAGCCGGAGGTCTTTTCGATCAAATACAAGGATAAAAATGCCCAGCCAGGCGATCCGGACAGGGAAACCCGCCTGTTCCATTTCGCCTGCTCGGCCGCCGCCTACAATGAAAGCTCGGTCTACTATATGACCGACGAGGTGGACGGTGTCAGGCAACTGCAGTTCGCCGAGCCGGAGACAGACATACGATACGAGAACAACGACAGCGACGGCAAGCTGTTGAGCGTGACGGTGATCGGCTTCCAGACCACGGGTTGGGCCACCAATTCAGACTATGACCCCAACGCCCACACCATCACCACGTTTAACAAATGGCGCGGTATCGGCGATGCCTCGGATTCCGGGACATATCTCTTCCGCAACGGCGATTTTTCGCTGGTCCAGTACGATGTCGACGCGTCTTATGACGGCGAGGAAAATCCGCAGACGATTGTCGACTACAACACCGCGCCATAGAGCGTTCACATGTCGGCTTTTAAGGCGCTTTCGACAGCATCCAGTTGAGCGTGCCGCGCCAGTCGACCATGCGGATCGGCGTGCCGTGTGTGCCGGTTTCGAAGCGGACGAAGCGGGTCGGATAGGTCTTTGATTTGGCAAGGATGGAGCGGAAGAACGCTTCCTGGTTGGCCACGGGAAAGACCACGTCATGACTGCCTTGGCCGAAAAACACCGGCACGCGACGCTTGAACGCGGGACTGGCAAGAAAGCTCTCGTCCCATAGCGATCCAAGCAGCAGCAACCCGTTGATGCGCCGACCCGTGTCGTTGAGTGCGGCAAGCTTCCAGCACAGCGCCCCACCCATCGAGCCGCAGGCGACGAAGATTTTCGCGCCCGGGGACTGTTGCCCATAATGATCGATCAGTGCCGCGACCTGTGCGGCACCCTTGTCGCCGAAATCCGGAAAATCCGGAGAGATATAGAGCCCGCCATTGCCGGCCACCAGGTTCTTGAGCCGGTTGAAATTGCCACCGAAGGTGAAGTCGTCGACGCCTTGCTTGCGGCTGCCGCCCTGGCCGTGCAGATAGAGCACGATGACGGCGGCGCCTAGCGTCTTGCCGACCGCGACATGCCTGACATCGCCGGCATCCGTCTTCAGCATCAGATCCTGCTGCACCTTGCGCACGCCGGTGTCGGTGTACTGGGCGCGCACGCGCCTTTCCGGCACCTCGTCACGCTGGTTGATGTCGCGCATCTCCCGGTAGTCGAGGACGGTGTAGGCGCCGTTGCTGTCGGATGAGAGCGTCGCCGGATAGGCGAAAAGATCATCCTTGAAGGGTTTTAGTTCGAGCGAATTGGCATGGACGGCAACGCTAAGAGCAAACGTCGCGACCAGAAAGGCATGAGAAGCGGAAAGAGCACGAAAAGCCATTCCCGAGGCATGCGGAATTCAGGCCGGCTTTGTCAATCCTGCAGCACGCCGCCGGCGCCTTGGAGGGCCTCACGAGTGTCGACATCGAGGGAGGCGCCCTCGCCGATCTCGACATCGATGACATCGAGCCCCTCGGCCTCGACCAGATGGCGCGCGCCGGTATCGCCTTCGAGATGGGCGACGGCCGAAAACAACGAACGCGGCAGGAGCACCGGATTGCCGCGCCTGCCTTCATGCGAGGCGCGAACGACGCAATTGCCGCCGGCCGCGCGGAACGCATCGATCAGCCGGTCGAGGTCGCCGGGCGCCACGCCCGGCATGTCGCCAAGGACGATCATTGCACCGGCGACGTCTTGCGGCAGACAGGCAATACCGGCCTTGAGCGACGTGGACAGGCCGTCGGCAAAGTCGGGATTGTCGGCGAAGGTGACTTCGAGGCCAGACAATGCCGCGCGCACCCGCTCGCGCTGATGGCCGGTGACGACGATCGTGCCCGAGGCCTTCGAGGCGAGAGCGCGTTCGGCGGTGCGGCGCACCAGCGGCTGGCCGTCGAACAGCGCCATCAGCTTGTTCGGCCCGCCCATGCGGCTCGACCGGCCCGCGGCCAGAAGCACGATGGCAACCTTGAGCCGGTTTTTGACCGGCAGCGGCTCGCGCGGCTGCGGCCGTGTCGGAATTTCCATCAGCAGGCCGCCGACACCCATGCCGGCGATGTCGCCCGCCGTGACGTCGAGGCCGGCAACCAGCCGGTCGAGCACCCAGTCGAAGCCGTTCTCCTTGGGGCTGCGGGCGCAGCCAGGCGCGCCGATGACGCGCTTGCCGCCGAGCGTGCCCAGCACCAGCAGATTGCCGGGATCGACCGGCATGCCGGCGCGGACAACGATCCCTCCGGCCCGCTCGATCGCCGCCGGAACGACATCGGCGAAATCGCTCATGGCTGAAGCGCCGAAGATCACCACCATGTCGTTGTCGTGCGCGAGTGCGATGGCCGCCTCGGCGACAGGGGCGATCTCATGCGGCGTGCGGCGCTCCGCCGTCAGCCTGCCGCCCGAGCGCGCCAGCCGGGCTTCGGTGACGCGTAGCGTCTTGTCGAGTACGGTTGGTTTGGTGCCCGGCAGCACCGTCTGGATGACGCCGACACGCAGCGGCCGATAGGGGTTGACGGCAAAGACCTCGCCGCCGGCGCAGATCTTCATCACGGCGTCGACCAGCGACGAGGCGACCGCGAAAGGGATGATCTTCACCGTCGCCACCATCTGATCCTTTTCGACCGGCGCATGCTGGGCCAGAGTCGCAACGGTGATAGCGGGATCGACGGCATTGATGGCGTCGATGACAGCGGGATTGACCGTGAAGATGCCGGCCGCCTTGGCGTGGAGATTGACCCGACCGGTGGCGGCGGGCCTCGCTTCGATGCCGCCAAAAATCATGCTCTGCGCAATTCTTTGCGCCGCTGCGTCCTCGCCGAGATCGTTTGGGGCCAGCACGGCGGCGACAACCTGGGTGATCCCCGCCTTCTTGAGCATGGAAACGTCTTCGGCGCTCAACCTGTGCGCCTTACGGAACCGCTTTTCGCCGGCGATGGTGGCATGGGCAAGCACCGCCCCCTCGGCCGCCTCTATCGGGATCGGACCGAATTTCACGCCGCCGCGCCCTTCGCATCCAGACCGCGCGAGCGGAAGGCGAGGATGGTCTGCGCGAGAATGGCGACGGCGATCTCGGCCGGGCTTGCCGCCCCGATATCGAGCCCGATCGGCGCATGGATACGCGCGATCCGGTCGGCGCTCGCGCCCAGCGCCAGCAGGCGCTCGACGCGCTTGGCATGCGTCTTGCGGCTGCCAAGCGCCCCGACATAGAAGCAATTGGCGTCGAGTGCCGCCTTCAGCGCGAAGTCATCGATCTTCGGATCGTGGGTGACGGCGGCGAGCGCGGTGTAAGCGTCGAGCGGCTGGCGGTTCAATACGTCTTCCGGCCATTCGGCATGCAAGGCGACATCCGGGAAACGGTCCGATGTGGCAAAGGCGGTGCGCGGATCGATGACCTCCAGGGGATAGCCTGATATCCGGGCCATCGGCGCCAGAGCCTGGCTGATGTGGACGGCGCCGATCACCACCAGGCGTGGCCGCGGCAGATGCGCGTTGAGAAAGAAAGTCCGCCCTTCCGCCTCGACGGAACCGGAATTGCCGGAGCGAAACGCCTTGGCGATCGCCGCTCCAAGATCGCCGGCGACCTGATCACCCTCGCGCACGATGCGATCGCGACCATCACCGAGATCGGTGACGAGGATCGCCGCGCGGCGGGCGCGTCGTTCGGCGTTGAGGGTTTTCAGCGCATAGGGATCCATTGGGAAATCAGCCTAATCTTTCCACATACACCTTGATGCGGCCGCCACAGGACAGGCCGACCTGCCAGGCGGTCTCGTCGGCTACACCGAACTCCAGCATCCTCGCCTCGCCGGAGCCGATGACGTCGACCGCCTCGGTCACGACAGCGCCCTCGACGCAGCCACCTGAAACCGAACCGTGGAAATTGCCATCGGCATCGATCACGAGATGGCTGCCAACCGGGCGCGGCGCCGAACCCCAGGTCTCGACCACGGTCGCGATAGCGACATCCTTGCCCTCCTTCATCCAGGCTTCCGCGATGATCAGAGGATCGCGGGCCTCATCGAGATAAAGACTGTCGCTCATTGTTGCTTCTCTCAGGGTCTGTTTATCCAAGGCGCCGGGAAAACATATGGCTATGCGGCGCGCCTCGCGCCAGCATCATCCACCGGCGCGGATCGACCGAAAGCGCCGATTTCTTGTCCAGCGAGGCGCAGAGATCGGCGAGCGCGTCGAGATTGTGCACCGAACGGAATTCGTCGACATGCGGCAGCATCGCCTTGACGCCCCGGGCGCGCGCCTGAAAACCGTCGAAACGCAGCAATGGGTTCAGCCAGATCAGCCGTCGGCAGGATTTGTGCAGCCGCTCCATCTCCTCCGACAAGCCCACAACATCGTCGCGCTCAAGCCCGTCGGTGATCAGAAGCGCCACCGCGCCCTGCCCCAGCACGCGCCGCGACCAGACAAGGTTGAACTCGGCCAACGCATCGCCGATGCGCGTGCCGCCCGACCAATCCTTGACCGCCGCCGAGCAATCGGCAAGCGCTGCATCGGGATCACGGTGGCGCATCTGCCGGGTCAGGTTGGTCAGCCGCGTGCCGAAGACAAAGGTATGCACGCGCCGGCGCTTTTCCGTCAGCGCATGCAGGAAATGCAGGAAGATGCGCGTGTACTGGCTCATCGAACCGGAAATGTCGGCCAGCACCACCAATGGCGGGTGGACTTCGCGGACCGAGCGGAATTTCGGCAGGATCAATTCGCCGCCGGTACGTGCCGCTACGCGCATCATGGCGCGCGGATCGATGCGGCGGCCATGCGCATCGGCCTTGAAGCGACGGGTCCGCACCATGTCCACAGGCAGCCGCAACGCCGCGATCGCCTTCCTGGCATCGGCCATTTCGGCTGCGTTCATCTGCGCGAAATCCTTGCCCCGCAACAGTTCGTTGCCGGAGAAAGTGAAGCGGGCGTCGACCTCGATCTCCGGGATTTCCTGTGTCGGCCGGTTTTTCTGATGACCTTCGAACATCGCCTGGCTGACGCGGTTCTCAGCCGCGCGCGGCTTCTGTTTTTCCCTGGTGTCGGGCGCCACCGGCGAGAACATCGCCAGCAGTTTCTCGATCAGTTCGCGCGATTTCCAGAACAGCCTGAAAGCTTCGTCGAAGACGGCATGATCCTCCTGCCGCGAAACCAGCACGGCGTGCAGGGTCCAGTAGAAATCGTCGCGCGAGCCGATGCCGGCGACGAGCACCGCCTCGATCGCATCCTTGACCGACG
This sequence comes from Mesorhizobium sp. ES1-6, assembly GCF_020164775.1. Lineage (NCBI taxonomy): Bacteria > Pseudomonadati > Pseudomonadota > Alphaproteobacteria > Hyphomicrobiales > Phyllobacteriaceae > Mesorhizobium > Mesorhizobium sp. ES1-6. The sequence goes on along the minus strand of NZ_JAIUGU010000001.1, from coordinate 166,044 downwards.
CCGGCCCGACCCGCATACCGGCCTTGCGCAAGGTGCGGGCGAAATAGACGATGTTGTCGGCGATCCGGCCATCCGCCGTCGCCTCTCTGGGGTCGGGACGCGGCGCCGGCATCCCGCTACTCCGCCGCCGCGAGCTCGGCCTTGACCTCATCGAGGATGCGCCGGCCCTCGCCCGTGCCGATGCGAGCAATGTCGTCCTGGTATTTCAGCAATACGCCGATCGTGTCGGACACGGTCTCCGGATCGAGCGCCACCTTGTCGAGCTCGGTCAGCGCGCCGGCCCAGTCGATGGTCTCGGCGACGCCCGGTACCTTGAACAGCTCGATCTGGCGCAGCTTCTGGATGAAGGAGACCACCTCGGCCGAAAGCCGCTGGTTGGCCCGAGGCACCTTGCGGCGCACGATCTCCAGCTCGCGTTGCGCATTGGGATAGTCGACCCAGTGATAGAGGCAGCGCCGCTTCAGCGCGTCGTGGATCTCGCGCGTGCGGTTGGTGGTGATGATGACGATCGGCGGCTCTTCCGCCTTGATTGTGCCGAGTTCAGGCACCGTCACCTGGAAGTCGGAGAGGATTTCGAGCAGGAAGGCCTCGAAGGCTTCGTCGGTGCGGTCGAGCTCGTCGATCAGGAAAACCGGGGCCGCACCCGCCTTGCCGGTCAGCGCATCGAGCACCGGCCGGCGGATCAAGTACTTTTCGGAGAACACATTGCGCTCCATGGCGGACCGGTCGACCTTGCCGGCGGCCTCCTCCATGCGGATTTCGATCATCTGCGCGGCGTAATTCCACTCATAGACGGCCGAAGAGACATCGAGCCCTTCATAGCACTGCAGGCGGATCAGCCGGCGGCCAAGCGCATGCGCCAACACCTTGGCGATCTCGGTCTTGCCGACGCCGGCCTCACCCTCGAGGAAAAGCGGCCGTTGCATGCGCAGCGAGAGGAAAAGCACCGTTGCCAGAGACCGGTCCGCGACATAGTCCGCGCCGGTCAGGAGATCGAGGGTCTCGTCGATCGTCCGCGGCACGGCGCGCGGTTTCAAGTCGCTCATTCCTTCTCCGTGGGTGCGGCTGCCCCACTTTCCAGGACGTGGTAGCCGCGCGCGTGATAGATCAGCGGCCGCAAATTATCGCCCATGCGCAAGCCTGTCACCTTGCCAAAAAGCACACGATGGGTGGCCAGGTCCTTGGTGTCGATCAGTTCGCAGTCGAACACGGCGAGCGCGCCCTTCAGCGTCGGCGCGCCGGTGGAAATCACGTCCCATTCGCCGAGCGCGAAGCGCTCTTCGACCGGCAGGCCGGTCATGCCGGAGAATCCAATCGACAGCGGCTCCTGGTGCGAAGCCAGCGTGTTCAGGGCAAATCTGCCGTTCTTCACGAACAGCTCATTCTTGGCATTTTCACGATTGAGGCAGACTAGAATGGTCGGCGGCGTGTCCGATACCGAACAGGCCGCGATCACCGTCGTGCCACGTTTGCCGGCGGGGCCATCGGTGGTAACCACATGGACGTGACCGGCAAAATGGGCCATCGCGTCGCGATAGGCCTGCGGTCCGATATCGTTCTTCTTCAGCACTGGAAGTTTTCCATGGCCATTGTTCGCCTGACATATATGGCCAGACATGACAGGCCACAAGCGAAGTGCTTGGCTCATATCCGGAATTCGCGTGTTGCACCAAGGCCGGGCAGCCTTTAGGTCTTGGCGGGAATTGGCGCTCGCGCGACGTCGCCGGCTTGGAGGATTCTTCGGCAGCATGCGATCCGGGGCAACTATTACCGCAGCGCTGGCCTGGCTGTTCATGGCCGGCGCCGCCAGCGCACAGACGCTCACGATCGGTGTCGCAGCACCCCTGTCGGGACCATCGGCCATACTCGGCAAGCAGATCGAGGCTGGCGCCGGGCTGGCAGCGGAAGCAACCGGCGTCGAACTCAAGACCGTGGATGACGCCTGCACAGGCGACGGCGGCGCCGCGGCGGCCAATGCGTTCGCCGCAGCCAAGGTCGATGTCGTGATCGGCTTCCTCTGCACGGAAGCGATCGAAGCGGCCATGCCTGTCCTGAAGGACGCCAACATCCCGGTCATCACCGTCGGCGTGCGAACCGAAAGCCTGACCGACCGCCGCGCCAAGACCGGCTGGCCAGTCTTTCGCCTGGGGCCGCGCGGCGATGACGAGCGTAACGCCGTCGCCTCCTCTCTCACCCGGCTGTGGCAGAATGAGCTGTTCGCCATCATCGACGACGGCACAATCTATGGCCGAGAAATGGCGGAGACATTTCGCGCCGCTGCCGAGCAGTCAGCACTCAAACCTGTTTTCGTCGACACGTTCCGGCCGCAGCTCGACAACCAGATCGGCCTGGTCGGCCGGCTGAAAAAGGCCGGTGCCACGCATGTCTTTGCCGGCGGCGATGGCGACGACATCGCCATCATGGGGCGCGATGCCGCCCAACTCCAGGCGGGCATCGTCCTTGCCGGCGGCGAAAACCTGCGCACGCCGCCCGGCGATGTGCCTTATGCGACGGGCACGCTGATGATCGCGCCGCCGGAATGGGCCGACGTCGCGGACCCAAAAGTGCTGGGAAGCTTCTCCGCGCGAAAGGTCGTGCCGGACGGCTATACTTTGCCGGCCTATGCGGCGGTCGAGATCGCCAAGGCGGCGGCGGTGGACGCTACAGGCTCCGGCAAACCGCTGACCGACGCGCTCACCGGGCATGATTTCACCACGGCGATCGGGCCGGTCCGCTTCGACGCCAAGGGCGACCTCAGCCAGAGCCCCTACCGCGTTTTCCGCTTCAACGGCACAAGCTTCGTGCCCCTGGAAAGCAATTGATGTTCCGAACCGGCCCGCGCAATCTGATATCGGACGTTGCCGGCTTGCGCGTCGGCAATGCTTCCGATGCCAGGCTGAAGTCCGGTGTGACGACCGTGCTTTGCGACGAGCCGGCGGTGGCCGGGGTCCAGATTCTTGGCGGCGCGCCGGGCACCCGCGAGACGGATCTGCTGGAACCGCACAATTCGGTCGAGGCGGTCCATGCCGTGGTGTTGTCGGGTGGTTCGGCTTTCGGCCTCGACGCCGCATCCGGCGTGCAAGCCGCGCTGCGCGAACACGGCATTGGCTTGGAGGTGGGCGGCTTTCGCGTACCGATCGTGCCGGCGGCGATCCTGTTCGACCTGCGCAACGGCGGCGACAAGGGCTGGGGCCGCTATCCGCCCTATCGCGATCTCGGCTACGAATCGGTGCAGGCCGCCGCCGTCGATTTCCAGCTCGGCACTGCCGGCGCCGGTACTGGTGCACTAACTTCGGGCCTGAAGGGAGGCCTGGGGTCTGCCTCGACGCTGCTGGACAGTGGCGTCACCATCGGCGCACTGGCCGCCGTCAACCCCACCGGTTCGGTGACCGTCGGCCGCAGTCGCCATTTCTGGGCAGCGCCCTTCGAAATCGGCGATGAATTCGGCGGGCTCGGCTATCCCTCGCCCATGCCGGACGACGCGAAGTGCATCTTGCTGAAATACCGCGACAAGCAAATCGGACAACAGGTGGAAACCGGCGGCAACACGACCATCGCTATCATTGCCACGGATGCGGTCCTCACCAAGGCCGCGGCAAAACGACTGGCGATTTCGGCGCATGACGGCTTCGTGCGCGCCATCTGGCCGACGCACACGCCGGCCGACGGCGACCTTGTGTTCGCGCTGGCGACCGGAAAGAGCGGAATTGAACTCACGGCCGACGCTGCGGTCGATCTCTACGCCGCCGCCGGGGCCACCATGGCTCGCGCCATCAGCCGTGGCGTGTTCGCCGCGACGCCAGCCGATAATGATCTGTTCCCGGTCTGGTCGTCGCGCCGCTAGCCGGAGCCCTTCTCAGACAGGATCGGATTTTTCTTCCTCGAACGTCACCGCGACGTCCGAATTCGCGGACAACCACACCTTCTTGCCATCGACCTCGGCAACCAGGGCCAGGGAAATATAGTGGTGGTGGCCCTTGTGAGAGCCCTCGCCGCTGTCGGCCTTGGTCAGCTTGATGCGCTGGCCATCGACCTTGTCGACGGTGCCAATATGCACGCCGTCGGCGCCAACGACTTCCATATGCTCACGAATCTTGCTGGTGTCGGTCATGTCAGGTTCTCCATTGGGGTGGTTTTCCACTGGGAGTGCCGACAATAACAAATGACGAGCGGATTGGATGCATCGGCTTTGGTCCGCACGACGTTTTGACTTCGTCGTGCTAGGGATTGAAACGATCGCGGCTGCCGGGGTGAAAAACGATGCGAATGCTTTTCCTGTTTGCCGTATCCCTGGCAGCGCAGCTCGCGGCGTCGATCGCCGCCCAGGCCGGCGATGTCGCGGAGCTTGAAATCCTCGGCTTCACCCGGGATGGCAGCGTCTTCGCCTTCGAGGAATACGGCGTCCAGGACGGGTCGGGCTTTCCCTATGCCAACCGCTATTACATCGACACAGGCAGCGACAGCTTTCTCAAGGGGACGCCGATCAGGGTCCGGCTCGACGATGAGAACGCAACGCTAGACGCCGCCCGCCTCCAGGCCCGCCAGAAGGGCGAGGCTGTTGTCAGTCAGGCCGAGCTCAGCGCCAACCGGGGCATCACCGCCGGTTTCAACCCGGTGACCGAGCTTTCGGCCGATCCGCATCGCATCGCGGTCAACCCGCGCCCGATCTTCTCCCCGGTCGACCAGCCGCTCGAGTTCCGGCTCGACGAGATCGGCATGAACAACACGCAAGGCTGCGACAGCCAGGGCGAGATCAACGGCTTCCGGCTGCTGCGTATCGAGGCGCAGGATGGCGGCACCACCAAATTGCTGCATGAGGACAAAGCGATCCCCAAGAGCCGGGGCTGCCCGAACGGCTACCGCATCGGCGCGGTACAGACCTTCTCGATGGACAGCCTCAGCGCCTACGCGGTTCTGATAGCGGTGCGCCAATATGGCTTCGAGGGGCCGGACTTTCGCTGGATCGCCGTGACCGGCCGGCTGTGACAGAGCTTGTCCAACCCGTAAGGCGCAATCGCGCCCTGGGCCGCCTTCGCGACGCGATGCCGACACCGCGCACGGCACTTCTCGGCGCCCTGCTGTGGGCGGCCACGATGGCCTCCAGCGCACTCGTCAACCTGTTGCTGGACAATTGGGTGACGCCGGGCAAGATCCGCACCGTGTCGCTGCTGTTCGCGGCCGGCGGCGCCCTGGCGTTTCCGGCTGGCCTGTTCGCGGCGCGGCTGGTCTCGCTCGGAAGAGGCGCCGAGGTCGCCTTCGCCGCGGCGTTGGTGTGCCTTGCTGGCGCAACGATCGGCCTGACCGCCGGGCTGTATGCCCTGCAATACCGGTCCTATTATGCCGAATGGCATGCGCCCGCGTTCACCCTCACCTGGGGTTTTCAGCTCGCCTTCACGATGGCGGTGGCGTCCTACCAGTTCGTGGTACTGGGCATCCGGCTCTATTTTCCGCTTGGTTTTGTCGCCTTGTTCGCTGCCGGCCTCTGGTTTGCGCGGCATCAGCGTTGAGCATTCGGTCCGCCTCTGTTAGGACGCGGACAAATCCCTCCGACACATCAGGACTGACCGATGATCCCTCGTTATTCCCGGCCGGAAATGGTCGCCATCTGGTCGCCCGAAACGCGGTTTCGGATCTGGTTCGAAATCGAGGCCCACGCCTGTGACGCGCTGGCCGAACTGGGGGTCATCCCCAAGGAAGCGGCCAAAACCATCTGGGAAAAGGGACGCGCGGCGGAATTCGACGTCGAGAAGATCGATGCGATCGAGCGTGTCACCAAGCATGACGTCATCGCCTTCCTGACCCATCTTGCCGAATTCGTCGGACCCGACGCACGCTTCATCCACCAGGGCATGACGTCGTCTGACGTGCTCGACACCTGCTTTGCGGTGCAGCTTACCCGCGCCAGCGACATCCTGCTCGCCGACATCGATACCTTGCTTGCCGCGCTCAAGAGCCGCGCCGTCGAACACAAGGATACCGTCACCATCGGCCGCAGCCACGGCATCCATGCCGAGCCGACCACCTTCGGCATCAAGCTGGCGCAGGCCTATGCCGAATTCTCGCGCTGCCGCGAGCGGCTGGTGCACGCACGCGAAGACATTGCCACATGTGCGATTTCAGGGGCGGTCGGCACCTTCGCCAACATCGAACCCTATGTCGAGGAGCATGTGGCGGCGAAGCTTGGTCTGAAGCCTGAACCCGTATCGACGCAGGTCATTCCGCGCGACCGCCACGCCATGTTCTTCGCCACGCTCGGCGTCATCGCCTCGTCGATCGAGCGGCTGGCGATCGAGGTCCGGCATCTGCAGCGCACCGAAGTGCTGGAAGCGGAAGAGTTTTTCTCGCCAGGCCAGAAGGGCTCGTCGGCGATGCCGCACAAGCGCAACCCGGTGTTGACCGAGAACCTCACCGGCCTTGCCCGCATGGTGCGCTCCATGGCGCTGCCGGCGATGGAGAATGTGGCGCTCTGGCACGAGCGCGACATCTCGCACTCCTCGGTCGAGCGCATGATCGGCCCGGACGCCACCGTGACGCTCGATTTCGCGCTGTCACGCCTGACCAGCGTCGTCGACAAGCTGGTCGTCTATCCCGAGAACATGCTGAACAACATGAACAAGTTCCGCGGCCTGGTACATTCGCAGCGCGTGATGCTGGCGCTGACGCAGGCCGGCCTGTCGCGCGAGGACTCCTACCGGCTGGTGCAGCGCAACGCCATGAAAGTATGGGAACAAGGCGCTGATTTTCTTGAGGAACTTCTGGCCGACAAGGAAGTGACCGCAGCGCTACCCGAAGCCGAGATCCGCGAGAAATTCGACCTGGGCTATCACACCAAGCACGTCGACACGATCTTCAAGCGGGTGTTCGGAGAAATTTAGCCCTCTTCTCCCCGTCACTATACGGGGAGAAGGTGCCGGCAGGCGGATGAGGGGCAGCGCCAACTTCGGCGGCTAAAGTTACCCATGGCATTGTGTCAGACACGATAACCTTGCACGCTCGGCGCCGCCCCTCATTGCCCTGCCGGGCATTTCTCCCCGTATAGTGACGGGGAGAAAGAAGCTGTGGTGACGTACAATCACGCCTTGCCAGGCACGGTCCTGATCACCGTGCCCCAGGGGTCCTCGCGGATGATTTCGCTGGCCACATTGTCCGAACGCATCTCGACCCAGGCAAGACCGGACCGGCTCAGATCGCGACGGCCGGCGCCGGCGCTCTGCCAGGCATTCGCGCCGATGTGGTGGTGGTAATGGCCTGACGACAGGAACACCGCCTGGCCGCCATATTTGGCCACGGTATCGAAGCCGAATTCCTGGTTCCACCAGGCCTCCGCCTCTTCCGGCCTGCCGACGCGCAAATGGACATGGCCGACAATGCTGTTTTCCGGCGCACCCTGCCAACCCGCATCGACAGCCGGCACTTCGGCGACGACGGAAGGAATGTTCATCCGCTCGGTCGCCATGGCGATCTTGTCGCCGTTCCATTTCCAGTCCTGCGGGCGGCGGTCGGCATAGATCTCGATGCCGTTACCCTCGGGATCGGTCAGGTACAGCGCTTCGCTGACCAGATGGTCGGACGCCCCCTCGATGGCGATCTTGTCTGAAATGGCATGGTTGATCCAGCGGCCGAGATCGGCACGGCTGGGCAGCAGGAAGGCCGTGTGGAAAAGGCCGGCGCTGCGCGGATCGTCCGGCTTGGCCGAATTATCCGGTTCGAGAACCAGCAGCGGACGGTTGGCGGCGCCGAGCGTGATCGCGCTATCGGCGCGGCTCAGTTCCTGCAGGCCGACAACCCGGCGGTAATAGGCCGCGAGGCTCTCGGCATCACGCGCCTTCAGCCCGACCCTGGCAACGCTCACCGGCGTGGTGGCGGCAAATGGCAGTTCGCTCATCATTGTCTCCGTTGCGGCGACGTTTCGCGACGCTCCCAAAGCCAGGAGTCCCGTGGCGCCGATCATCGTACGTCGTGTCAGCGCCAAAATCCCGGTCCTCCACGGCTGTTTCTTCCCCGACAGAGATCGTCGATCTTCATCGTTCACACAAGACGGCGAACAGCGAACATGGTGTTCACCGTTACGAACGGGAGCTCGTCCATCAACGGTTGCATGAGGCAATCGCGCTCGCTATCTCAGCGCCATGAAAGTCAAAGACGCAGATATCCTGATCGTTCCCGGCTACACCAATTCCGGGCCTGAGCATTGGCAGACGCGCTGGCAATCGAAACTGTCGACGGCGCGGCGCGTCGAGCAGGCCGAATGGTCGAAGCCGGTGCGCGAGGACTGGACGGCGAGCGTCGCCAAGGCGGTCAACGAGGCCGAGAAGCCGGTTGTCATCGTTGCTCACTCACTGGGAGTGGCCGCGGCCGTACAGGCCATTCCGCGGTTCCGGAAGCCGGTCGCCGGCGCCTTCTTCGTGGCGCCGCCCGACGTCGCCAATCCCAAGATCAAGCCGAAGCATCTGATGACCTTCGGCCCCTATCCGCGCGAGCCGCTGCCGTTTCCATCGATCGTGATCGCCAGCCGCAACGACCCGTTCTGCCCTTTCGAAGTCGCCGAAGACATCGCCGGAGCCTGGGGGTCGCTGTTCATCGATGCCGGCGAGACCGGCCATCTCAGCGAGGATTCAGGCTTCGGGCCGTGGCCCGAGGGGTCAATGACCTTCGCCAAGTTCCTGACCGACCTGAAGGCTTAGGGAGGTGGTCGCGCCGCGTCAGGCGTCGATAGAATCCTTGATGCCCTTGAGCAGGGTCTTTGCCCCCAGTGAAATCAGCGCATGCTCGGAGCCCGTGGCGAGCAGGCGGTAGCCCATCGACACGACACGGCCTGATATAGCCGGTTCGACGACATAGATGGCCGCATGCTTGCCGGCTTTGCGGGTGCGCTCGGCAACCGAGGCCACCGTCTCCATCATGCTTTCGAGAGTCGAATTGACTGTCGCGCCGTTCGACCAGGCGATCGAGAAATCGGACGGCCCGAGGAAGATGCCGTCGATGCCAGGCGTGTCGAGGATGCCGTCGAGCGCATCGAGCGCGGCGCGTGTCTCGACCATCGCAAAAGCCATGGTGCGTTGATTGGTGTCGCGCAGCCATTCGGCATGGTCACCCTTGCCATGGCGGGGGAAGGCATAGGTCGGGCCCCAGGAGCGCTCGCCGAGCGGCGGATATTTCATGGCGGCGGCGAACAGCTTTGCATCGGCCACCGAGTTGACCATCGGCGCGATGACCGCTTCGGCGCCGAAATCGAGAGCCCGGCTGGCCATGTCGAAACGGCCGACGGGAATGCGCACCAGCGCCGGCTTGTTTGCGGCGAGCACGGGCATGAGACCGCGCAGCACGCTGTCCTCATGATGGCCGCCGTGCTGCATATCGAGGGTGACCGCGTCAAAGCCCTGTTTAGCGAGGATCTCGACGGTCAGCGCGTCTGGCACGCCCGACCAGGCGGTGACCAGCGTTTCATCCGCGGCAAGACGGGACTTCAGGGACATCTAATCTCTTTCCTTGTTGACGTCAGCAGTTTCAGCCGGAAACCGCCGCAAAGGCAAAGAAAAACCGCCCAGCTTGGCCGGGCGGTCGATTGGTCCAGGAGGAGGCCGGATCAGGTGTTCTTGATCTGCTCGATCGCCTGCGCCATCAGTTCGTCCATGGTGCGGCGGATCTGGTGATCGGACTGTTCGACACCGGCGGCATCGAAATCCCTACGGATCTTGCGGAACACGTCATGGTCGCCGGCTTCCTCGATGTCGGAAACAACGACTTCCTTGGCGTAGGCGTCGGCGTCGGCGCCGGACTTTCCGAGCTTTTCGGCTGCCCACAGGCCAAGCGCCTTGTTGCGCCGCGCCGAGGCCTTGAACCGAAGCTCCTCGTCGAATGCGAATTTGCGCTCGAAGCCCTCTTCGCGGTCTTTCATGCTGCTCATGGCGTCCCTCCGGGTCAAATCCGATTCGTTGGCAGGCGAATATGTGTGTTGCCGAAGCACAAACCAAAAGGTCGCGGGCCGGTCAATATGCTTCGTCATATGCTGCGCTGCGGCATTTCAGTCCCGAAAGCGGTTGATTGGAAGGATTTGCCGATTGAGCAAACGATGTGATTGGGATAGACCCGGCATTGAACGTCACCGTCGCCGCACTAATTCAGGCGGACGGACAGGAAGTGGTCGCTTACCGCCTGCCCGCAAATCCAGAGAAAAATTCAAATGAAAAATCGCCGCCGCATTTATGAAGGCAAGGCCAAGATCCTCTATGAGGGACCGGAACCCGGCACGCTGATCCAGTTCTTCAAGGACGACGCAACCGCGTTCAACAAGAAGAAACACGAGGTCATCGACGGCAAGGGCGTGCTCAACAACCGCATTTCCGAGTACATATTCAATCATTTGAACCGCATGGGCATTCCGACCCACTTCATCCGCCGGCTCAACATGCGCGAGCAGCTGATCAAGGAAGTCGAGATCATTCCGCTCGAGGTGGTGGTGCGCAATGTCGCCGCCGGTTCGCTGTCCAAGCGCCTCGGCATCGAGGAAGGCACCGTCCTGCCGCGCTCGATCATCGAATTCTACTACAAGGCCGACGCGCTCGACGACCCGATGGTGTCGGAAGAGCACATCACGGCGTTCGGCTGGGCGAGCCCGCAGGAGATCGACGACGTCATGGCGCTGGCCATCCGCGTCAACGATTTCCTCTCCGGCCTGTTCATGGGCGTCGGCATCCAACTCGTCGACTTCAAGATCGAGTGCGGCCGCCTGTTCGAGGGCGACATGATGCGCATCGTCGTGGCCGACGAGATTTCGCCGGACTCCTGCCGCCTGTGGGACGTGGCGACGCAGGACAAGCTCGACAAGGACCGTTTCCGCCGTGACATGGGCGGCCTCGTCGAGGCCTATCAGGAAGTCGCCCGCCGCCTCGGCATCATGAACGAGAACGAACCCCCGCGCCCTACCGGCCCGGTGCTTGTCGCCTCGACCGACGGCCTCAAAGGCAAGCCGCACTGATAGCGGCTTGCGCCCCCAATATCCGGAACAGGAGCATGTCCAGCGTGATCAAGGCCCGCATTACCGTCACCCTCAAGAATGGCGTGCTCGACCCGCAAGGCAAGGCAATCGAACACGCGCTGTCGGGACTGGGCTTCGATGGCGTCGGGCAGGTGCGGCAGGGCAAGGTATTCGACGTCGAGCTTTCGGAAAGCGACAAGACCAAGGCCGAGGCCGATCTCAAGGCCATGTGCGACAAGCTGCTGGCGAATACGGTGATCGAGAATTATAGTGTGACGCTTACCTGAGGTTGTGTCGGAGGCACTATGTCGGAAGTCACGAATGAGTTGATGTTCGAGTTGCTGAAGCGCGTGCATCACGAAATTGGTGAGCTTCGTCAGGATGTTTCCGAAACGAAACGGGAATTGAATGTAATGCGGGGTCACATGGTGGCAACGCAAAGCGACATCCACAACATTTATGGCATTCTCGCCCGCCAGGATGATCGACTTGAACGCATAGAACGCCGTCTCGACCTGCGCGAGCTTGCCGAAGCACAAAGGCCTTACGAACCAAAATGAAAACAGCCGTCGTCCTTCTCCCCGGCCTCAACCGCGACCGCGACATGATCGCGGCGCTGACCAAGATTTCCGGACAGGCGCCGGCAACCGTCTGGCAGACCGACACAGAAATCCCCGATGTCGACCTGATCGCCATCCCTGGCGGTTTCTCCTTCGGCGACTATCTGCGCTGCGGCGCGATCGCCGCGCGCATGCCGGTGATGCGGGCAGTGGCCGAGAAGGCGGCCAAGGGCGTCATGGTGATCGGTGTCTGCAACGGCTTCCAGATCCTGGTCGAGGCGGGACTGCTGCCGGGCGCCCTGATGCGCAACACCTCGCTCAAATTCGTCTGCCGGCAGGTCAAGCTCGAGATCGCCAACGCCAACACCATGTTCACCCGCCGCTACCAGCCTGGCCAGATCATCCGCTCGCCGGTGGCGCATCATGACGGTAATTATTTCGCCGACCCCGACACGCTTGCCCGCCTCGAAGGCGAAGGCCAGGTGGTGTTCCGCTATGCCGAAGACACCAACCCGAACGGCTCGATCAACGACATTGCAGGCATCATCAACGAACAGGGCAATGTGCTCGGCCTGATGCCGCATCCCGAGAACCTGATCGAAGCAGCCCATGGCGGCAGCGACGGCCGCGCGCTGTTCGAAGGTGCCTTGGGCATTGCCGCTTGAAGTTTGCAACCGCAACCTTAAGAATTGCGGCAATTCAAAATTATAACGTGAGGGAGACACGGTCATGAAACTCTATTCGCGGCCGCTGTCGCCCTACTCGTCGATCGTGCGGGCACTGGCCTATATCAAGGACGTGCCGCTCAAGATCATCGCGCCGCCGCCGGGTTTTCCGATCCCCGAGGAGTTTCGCGCCATCTCGCCGCTGAACCGGATTCCGGTTCTGATCACCGGCTCGGGCGAGACGATCGTCGAATCGGTGGTCATCGCCGAATATCTCGAGGAGCGGTTTCCCGAACCCGCGCTGCTGCCGCCCGACTCCAAGGACCGCGCGCTGGTGCGCATGTTTGCCCGCATCGTCGATCTCGATGTGCTGACACCGACGATGAAGCTTTTCGAGCTGCATTTCGTGCCGAAGCGCAACACTGCCGAGATCGACGCCCAATTCACCCGTCTCCACCATGGGCTGGCGGCCATCGAGGCACGCATGGCGCAAGGCCCCTTCGCACTCGGCAGCGACATCAGCTTCGCCGATGCCTGGCTGACGCCGACGCGGTTCATCTTCAACAATTTCCGCGCCATGACAGGTCGCCACGACCTCATCGACGCCTATCCCAAATTCGATGCCTATCAGCAGATCGCATCGCAGCATCCTGCCTTGTCGCGGGTATGGGGCGAGATGAACGACGGCCTGAAGATCTTTCTGTCCGAACTCGAAATGGGTGCCGCTTGATCAAGAACAGGACGATCGCCCTGATCGCCATGTCAGGCCTGGCCTTGGCATCGTGCCAGTCGAGCCCCAAGAGCACGCCCGTGCCGTCGGGCAAAAGTGCGGCGCTGCTGGCCATGGAACAGGTGGCGATCGCAGCCCACAAATGCTGGATCGCCAGCAAGGACCCGGCCTTCAAGCAGTATCAGATGGCCAATGAGCTGAATTCGTTCAGCGGCACGCCGCGTTTCCTCTTGGTGCCGGCCAAGCATTATGGCGGCAAGCCGTTGCTGGTCGTGCAGGCGCAGGGCAATTCAAGCCGCGTCGACGTCTTCGGACCGCTGATGAACGACCCGCTGGGCGCGCGCATCAGCTCTGATATCGCGCGCTGGCAGGCGGGTAATCCGGCCTGCGCGGCCACGGCCTGAGCCAGCCATGGGTTGGCTCCTGCGGATCGCGGGATTGGTTGTCGGCCTGATCGCGCTTGTCCTGCAGTTCTCGATCACCATTCCGGCGTCGATGGAAGCGGGACGCGGCCTGCTCGGCTCGATCGTCTTCTACTTCAGCTTCTTCACCATCCTGACCAACATCGCGGCCGTGCTGGTCTACACTTCGCTGCTGTCATCCAGCTTCTATGCCTGGTTGCCGGCCTTTGCCGGACCACGGATGCGCGCGGGAGTCGCGGTTTCGATCACCCTGGTCTTCATCGTCTATGCCACGGTGCTGGCGCGGCTTTGGCAGCCGCAGGGCCTGTTCCTGCTCTGCGACGTTCTGCTGCACTACGTGACGCCGGTGCTGTTCGTGCTGTGGTGGCTGATATCGGGCGCCGACGGCAAAACGCGATGGAGCGACATCTCCTGGTGGGTTGTCTATCCCATCGCCTATCTCGCCTATGCGCTGGCACGGGCGCCACTTGCGGGCGAGGTGCCCTACCCCTTCCTCGATATCGCCAAGAACGGCGTCGGCAGCGTCACTGTCGCGGCGCTCGCCATCACCGCGCTGTTCCTGGTGATCTGCGTCGTCGCCGTTTTCGTCGATCACGGTATCGGCCGCCTCAGGAGCAAAAGCGCCCGATAGACCGGTGCTATTCCCAGAGGGGCTTGATGCCCTCGCGGTGGGCGTCGCAGCGCGAAATGCCGATGTCCTTGAGCTGATCGTCGGTCATCTCCAGCAATGCCAGCCGGCCGCGCCGGCGCTCCAGCAGATGGTCGATCCATTTCGCCAGCGACCTGACCAGTTGCACAAGCCGGCCGGCGAAGCCGCGCTGTCCGGATGGGCGAGCCGGCTGGCCGCGCAATTCGGTCGCCGAGTGACGGAATGTTCCGATTGTATCCATTTTCTTTCTGCCAAATATCAATTGCACCCTTTTTAGTGCCATTGTGATATGTATTGACTCCCGGAACGGTGCAATATAGAAAATTGTTACCATGACAAATTGGATTCCCGATCTCACCGGTTCAGGACCGCTGTATCAGCGCCTCGCGGATTCCATCGAGGCGGATATCGACCGGGGGGTGATCGGCGCCGGAGCAAAGCTGCCGCCGCAGCGCGACCTCGCCTACGACATCGGCGCCACCGTCGGTACGGTCGGGCGCGCCTATCAATTGCTGCGCGAGCGTGGTCTGGTCAGCGGCGAAGTGGGACGCGGGACCTACGTGCTCGGCGAAAACACGGGCGTTACAAAGCCGGAAGCTCCCGACGTCAGCGTGGAAGGCACGCGTTATGTCGATGTTCCCAAGGGCAAGCTGCGTTTCGACAGCACGGCCGCCCCCGACATCGGCCAGGGCGCCATTGTCGCCGATGTGCTGTCACGCGCCGCACAGGATTATCCGCATGAGATTTCGAGCTATACGCGCGACTTTCCTGATCGCTGGTACGAAGCCGGCGCCCGATGGCTGTCACGCAACTCTTTCCGGCCGACGGCAGATACAATCGTCCCCACTCTCGGCACCCACGCCGCGGTGATGGCCGCGATCGCGGCCCTGACGACGCCCGGCGACTATGTCGCCTTCGAGCACCTCACCTACTCGCAGATTTCCCGCAGCGCCGGCTTGATCGGCCGGCGCACCGCGCTGGTGGCGTCGGATGATGAAGGCCTTGATCCGGCGGATTTCGAGCGGGTCTGCGCGCAAAAGCACCCCAAGATGATCTTCCTGATACCGACGGCGCAGAATCCGACCTTGGTGACCTTGTCGCCGGCGCGCCGCGAGGCGATCGCGCGTGTTGCCCGTGAATACAACGTCATCCTGATCGAGGATGACCTCTACGGCCATCTGACCGACGACCCGACACCGCTGCTTGCCGAATTCGCGCCCGAACGCACCATCATTGCCGGCGGCCTGTCGAAATCGGTCGCCGCCGGTCTGCGTGGCGGCTGGCTCTCCTGCCCGCCCGCCTATCGCCACCGCATTCGGGTCGCCCACAAGATGATGACGGGCGGCATGCCCTTCCTGTTGGCGGAGGTGAATTCTCGGCTGGTGCTTTCCGGCCAGGCCAGCGAAATCCGCAGGCGCAGCATCGCCGAGATCAGCGCCCGCATGTCCATTGTGCGCGAAAGTCTGGCGGGCTTCTCCTTCAAATCGCACGACAAAGTGCCGTTCGTCTGGCTCACCCTGCCCGATCCCTGGCTGTCCGGCACGTTCAAGAATGCCTGCCTTGAGCACGGCGTGCTGATCGACGATGAGGATGAGTTCAAGGCGGGGCGTTCGGAGCGGGTTTTCCACGGCGTGCGCTTCGGCGTCTCGCAACCGAGGCGGCGCGAGGATATCGCTGGCGGCGTCGCGGTGATCAGGCGGTTGCTGGACGAGGGCCGCGCGGGCTACGACAGTTTTTCCTGAACCCTTCGCGGCCCCCCGCCCCGATTGCCTTCGAGACGCCGCCCTACGGGACGCGTCGGAGCCGGACTGGGGATCACCCTTCAGCCTTGAAGTTCTTGGCTTCCTTCCGCGCCTTGTCCTTGCCGTGCTTCTCAGCCAATTCCTTGGCCTGCCGGGGCGAAACGTCGGTGGTTTCCGCGATATGGAGAGCCTCCTTGTCCGAGAGGCGATTGTCGTTCTTGCCTTGCTTGGTAGCCATCGTGCTGTCTCCTGAGTGATAGGACCCTAACGGCTGGGACATCATGGCGTTCCCCATTTGGCTGTGCGGGGTCGCAATAGATGGCCGGCGCCTTTCGTTGCCCGCGGAAGCGGCTGGCGCGGTCCATCGCGATCATCGCACTGTTGCTTTCTGCCTTTTTCCTCCGCCAACGGGTGTATCGGCCGCAAAGCTTGCGATAAGAGGAGACTCAAAATCCCTGTTCCATGGACATAAATCACCGCCCATGACCATTTCCAATTCCGTGCCGATCACATCGGAACTCATCGCCGCGCATGGGCTGAAGCCCGATGAATATCAGCGCATACTGGACCTGGTCGGTCGCGAACCGAGCTTCACCGAACTCGGCATCTTCTCGGCGATGTGGAACGAGCATTGTTCGTACAAGTCCTCGAAGAAGTGGCTGCGCACGCTGCCGACCACTGGTCCTCAGGTTATCCAGGGACCGGGCGAGAATGCCGGCGTGGTCGATATCGGTGACGGCGACTGCGTCGTCTTCAAGATGGAAAGCCACAACCACCCCTCCTTCATCGAACCCTACCAGGGAGCCGCGACCGGCGTCGGCGGCATCTTGCGCGATGTCTTCACCATGGGCGCACGGCCGATCGCGGCGATGAACGCGTTGCGCTTCGGCGCACCGGACCACCCCAAGACAAGGCACCTCGTCTCGGGCGTCGTTTCCGGCGTCGGCGGCTACGGCAATGCGTTCGGCGTGCCGACGGTCGGCGGCGAGGTCAATTTCGACGCCCGCTATAATGGCAACATCCTGGTCAACGCCTTCGCCGCCGGCCTTGCCAAGACCGATGCGATCTTCCTGTCGGAAGCCAAAGGCGTCGGCCTGCCGGTCGTCTATCTCGGCGCCAAGACCGGCCGCGACGGCGTCGGCGGCGCCACCATGGCCTCGGCCGAATTCGACGACAAGATCGACGAGAAGCGCCCGACCGTGCAGGTCGGCGATCCCTTCACCGAAAAATGCCTGCTGGAAGCCTGCCTCGAATTGATGGCCTCGGGCGCCGTCATCGCCATCCAGGATATGGGCGCGGCCGGCCTCACCTGTTCGGCGGTCGAGATGGGCGCAAAGGGCAACCTCGGCATCGAACTCGACCTCGACAAGGTGCCGGTGCGCGAAGAGCGCATGAGCGCCTATGAGATGATGCTGTCGGAAAGCCAGGAGCGCATGCTGATGGTGCTGCGCCCCGAAAAGGAGAAGGAAGCCGAGGCGATCTTCCACAAATGGGGTCTCGACTTCGCCATCGTCGGCAAGACCACCGACGATCTGCGCTTCCGGGTGCTGCATCAGGGCGATCAGGTCGCCGACCTGCCGATCAAGGATCTCGGCGACAAGGCGCCCGAATATGATCGCCCCTGGATCGAACCCAAGAAGCCGGCATCGCTTGCCGTCAACGACATCCCGCGAGCCGACCTTGCCGATGCGCTGTTGAAGCTGCTTGGCGGACCGGACCTGTCTTCGCGCCGCTGGGTGTGGGAACAGTACGACACGCTGATCCAGGGCAATTCGCTGCAGCTCCCGGGCGGGGATGCCGGCGTGGTGCGGGTCGAGGGCCATCCGACCAAAGCGTTGGCCTTCTCCTCCGACGTGACGCCGCGCTATTGCGAGGCCGACCCCTATGAGGGCGGCAAGCAGGCGGTGGCCGAATGCTGGCGCAACCTGACCGCGACCGGTGCGCTGCCGCTGGCGGCCACCGACAATCTCAATTTCGGCAATCCCGAACGGCCCGAGATCATGGGCCAGCTGGTCGGCGCGGTGAAAGGCATCGGCGATGCCTGCCGGGCGCTCGGCTTCCCGATCGTGTCGGGCAATGTCTCCCTCTACAACGAGACCAACGGCCAGGGCATCCTGCCGACGCCGACCATCGGCGGTGTCGGCCTGATATCGGACTGGTCGAAGATGGCGCGGATCGGTTTCGCGGCCGAAGGCCAGATGATCCTGCTGACCGGCGCTCCGGCTTCCTGGGGCACGCATCTCGGCCAATCCGTCTATCTCAGGGATATCCACGGCCGCAGCGATGGCCCGCCGCCACCGGTCGACCTCGATCACGAGAAGCGCGTCGGCGACCATGTACGCTCGCTGATCGCGTCCGGCATCGTCACGGCGGCGCATGACGTTTCAGACGGCGGCATCGCGGTGGCGCTGGCCGAAATGGCGATGGCGTCCGGTATCGGCGCGACCGTTCCCGGGCTTGTCGGCACCGATCCGATCCCGGTCTGGTTCGGCGAGGACCAGGGCCGCTATCTCCTGACGCTGTCGATCGATCCACATGGCGAGGAATGGGACGCCATCCGCAAGCAGCAGGGCGAACTCGGCATCTTCGCGCCGTGGATCGGCTCGACCGGCGGCGACACGCTGAAGCTCGGCGATGCCAGGGCTATCCTGGTCAGCGACCTGACCGCCGCCCATGAAGGCTGGTTCCCCCGCTTCATGGACCAGTCCAGTTGACCAGGGCATGATCCCGAAAAGTGGAGCCGGTTTTCGGAAAAGATCATGCCCAACAATAAGGAACTGACCGCTCGGGCGCTGCTTGCAGTCGTTTTCTGGCCGTCGCTGTTCTTCTTCTGGTGCCTCGGGCCATTCGTCTTCTTCCTGCTGGCGACGACCTCCAGCGAGGTTTGTCCGCTGTTGGAAAGGCGTGAGCAGTTCCTGACTTCGGCAAATGGCACGCTGCCGATGCTTGTCCTGCAGAACCTGATCTATGCGATTCCTATCGGCTGCCTGGTGCTCTGGAGCTGGCTCCTGCCGGATCCGACGCGGGCAAGGCACATCGTTACCTGCATCAAGCTTTTCGCCGTCTCGGCGGTCTTGGGAGCTTTGTGGGAGTATGGGTCTTCGCTCATCTGCGATGGCTACGGCCAACCGTTCTTCTCGCCTGCGTGGCGGATGACCAGTTATCTGCCGATCGCTGACATAGTGGTCAACCTTCCCCTCTATGTGCTGGTCTTCAGCCTCGGCCGCGCCTTTTCGACGCGTGAGGACGAGCCGGCGCAGGAGCCCGGCGAAACCATCTCCTGAACACCAACCGACCGGACACTGGACGGAACCGCTTCAATAAGGATTGGAAAGGCTCTAGGCTCGCCCGACTCTCATCGCACGGGCCGCCACGCCGCCGCCCTCCCGAAAACAGGAATTTCTGCAATGGCAATGGACGCCCGCGACATCGAAAAACTGATCAAGGACGGCATCCCCGACGCGAGAGTGACCATCCGCGACCTTGCCGGCGATGGCGACCACTACGCGGCCGAAGTCGTGGCCGAGAGCTTTCGGGGGAAAAGCCGCGTCCAGCAGCACCAGATGGTCTATGACGCGCTGAAGGGCAATATGGGCGGCGTGCTGCACGCGCTGGCACTGCAGACCAGCGTTCCCGACTGAGGCATTTCCAGCCGACACGCTTGGCCCAAAACAGCCCATTCTTTGCGCCATTCGAGTGATGGCATGGCTAAAGTCTTGTTTCGGGCACCCTATGGGTTTATTTGAAAGACATGCTTCGAGCCTGGCTCCCACGGGCGTGAAAGGATATTCCATGAGCGGTATCAACGACTACATCGACAATGAAGTGAAGGGCAACGACGTCGTCCTCTTCATGAAGGGCACGCCCGGCTTTCCGCAATGCGGGTTTTCCGGCCAGGTCGTCCAGATTCTCGACTACATCGGCGCCGACTACAAAGGCGTGAATGTGCTGGACTCCGCCGAATTGCGCCAGGGCATCAAGGACTATTCCAACTGGCCGACGATCCCGCAGCTCTATGTCAAGGGCGAATTCGTCGGCGGCTGCGACATCATCCGCGAGATGTTCCAGGCCGGCGAGTTGCAGACGTTCCTGGTCGAAAAGGGCGTGAGCGTCAAAGGCGCCGCCTGATTTCAAGTTAAGGCATGTCGTCGACATGCCTGGGCACCGGGGCTCACCCACCTCGGCAATATTTATGTCCCGGATCCCGGGATCAGCACGAGCCAATGCGCCGGCCCGCCGGCGCGTTTTCGTTTGAGAGATCGGACTTGCCGTGGACCAGCAGAAATCAGCGCCGCAAGGGGCAAGCACCTTGCCCTGGGCAAGCCAGTTGCCCATTCCGCGCTGGGAGTTCATCGCGCTCTGCGCGGCGCTGATGGCGCTCAATTCGCTGGCCATCGACATCATGCTGCCGGCGCTGCAACAGATCGGCGCCACGCTTGGCGTCGAGAATGAAAACCACCGGCAATATGTGGTCACCGCCTACATATTGGGTTTCGGCGGCGGCCAACTGTTCTTCGGGCCGATCTCGGACCGCTACGGACGGCGCGCGCCACTCGTGGCCGGCCTTATCATCTACGTGGCGGCGGCCGCCGCGGCAGCGATCGCGCCGAGCTTCGAGACACTTCTGATATGCCGCGCCGTGCAAGGCATCGGCGCGGCCGCCACGCGCGTGATCGCCGTCTCGATCGTGCGCGATACATTCGACGGCCGGCGCATGGCCGAGGTCATGTCGCTGATCTTCATGGTGTTCATGGCCATTCCGGTCGTGGCGCCAGGCATCGGCCAGTTCATCATGCTGTTCGCGACCTGGCACTGGATCTTCGTCACCATGGCCGTCGGCGCTCTGGTCGTGTCGGCATGGTCGCTGCTGCGCCTGCCAGAGACGCTGCATCCCGAATATCGGCGGCCGCTGACGGTGTCCTCCATTGTCGGCGGCTTTCGCATCGTGCTCACCAACCGCATCGCGCTCTGCTATGCCTTCGCCAGCACTTTCATCTTCGGCGCCATGTTCGGGTTCATCGCCTCGGCCCAGCAGATCTACGTCAACATCTTCAATGTCGGCGAGATGTTTCCCGTCATCTTCGCCGGTGTCGCCGGCGTGCTCGCTTTCTCCAACTATCTGAACTCGCGCCTTGTCGGCCGCATCGGCATGCGCCGCCTCTCGCAGGGCGCGCTGCTGCTGTTTCTGGTGATCAGCCTGGCCTGGCTGGTGATTTCCCTGGAAATGAAGATGCCGCTCTGGCTGTTCATCACCTTCTTTGCCAGCGCCATGCTGCCGTTCGGCTGCCTCGGCGCCAATTTCAACGCCTTGGCCATGGAGCCGCTTGGCCAACTGGCCGGAACGGCGTCATCCATCCTGGGTTTCATGCAGACGTTTCTCGGCGGCATTCTCGGCACGCTGATCGGCCAAGCCTTCAACGGCACGGTGACGCCGCTGGCCGCCGGTTTCTGCAGTGTCTCGGTCGCGGCACTGCTGATGATCCTGATTGCCGAGCGCGGCAAGATGTTCCAGCCGCAGAACGCTCCTGTTTCAGGGCACGTCACCGACCTGCACTGATCTGCTGCCGGCCGGGGCCTACCGGTACAACCTATTCCGCCCACAGTTCGCGGCGCAGGTTCTGCCAGCTGTCCTGGTCGGGCGCGACAAGCAGGCCGCCATCGACATGCGACGGCAGATAGGCGCTGCCGTCGATGCGCGCGGCATGACCGCCGGCTTCCTGATGGATCAGCACGCCGGGCAGATGATCCCAGGGCATCAGCTTGTTGTAGACGACAAAATGCGCATGTCCGCTCGCCAGCAAGCGATATTCGTGGGCGGCGCAGCGATAGGCGAATTGCGACAGCGCCTTGGTCTGGTTGCGCGCCAGTCGTGAGCGCTCCGGCTCCTCGAGATATTGCCAGGAGACCGCGCCGGTCATTTGCGAGATCGGCACGGGTGCAGCCACATGGACTTTCTCCAGGCTGCCATGAGCATGCCTGATATGGCTGCCGGCCCCCTTGGCGGCGATCAGCGAATCCTTGCCCACCGATCATGGATGATGCCCGCGACCGTCTCGCCCCTGACCACGACCGCCAGCATGACGCCGAACAGCGGCACGCCGGATGCGAAATTGAAGGTGCCGTC
This sequence comes from Mesorhizobium sp. ES1-6, assembly GCF_020164775.1. Taxonomy (NCBI): domain Bacteria; kingdom Pseudomonadati; phylum Pseudomonadota; class Alphaproteobacteria; order Hyphomicrobiales; family Phyllobacteriaceae; genus Mesorhizobium; species Mesorhizobium sp. ES1-6. The sequence continues at coordinate 144,174 of NZ_JAIUGU010000001.1, read as the reverse complement.
CACTGGGTCCACGGTGAACGCCAGTTCGGCATCGCCCAAGCCATCGAGCAGCGCCGGATTGTCGGAGCAAGCCCCTCCTCGCCCACCACCATGGCCGAGGGATAGCGCTCGCGCAGCCTGGCGGTGATCAGCCGCTCGGCGTTGACATCGGCCTCCGTCACGAGGTCGGCGGCGGAGGTCTTCCGCCTGACGTCGCCGTCGCTCAATCGGCGAAAGCGCGGCATGATTTCAGCCTGGGCTGCCTCGGCCAGAATCCCGGCCAGCCAGTCGATCGCGGTATCGTCAAATGTCATTGGAAATGTCTTGCCTGATCGCGAGGGTTTCATTGAGGGCGGCGAAATCGAACAGCTTTCGGTCGAGCAAATGCGACGGCCTGGTGTTGGACAGGGCACGAAGCATCGTGTCCTTGCGGCCGGGCATGCGCTTTTCCAGGTCATCGAGCATCGCCTTCATGGCGTTGCGTTGCAGGCCTTCCTGGCTGCCGCAGAGATCGCAGGGGATGATCGGGAACCGCATCGCGGCGGCGAATTTCTCCAGATCGACCTCGGCGCAGTAGCTCAGCGGCCACAACACCATGACGTCGCCTTCGTCGTTGAGCAGTTTTGGCGGCATGGCGGCGAGACGGCCGCCATGGAACAGGTTCATGAAGAAGGTTTCGAGTATGTCCTCGCGGTGGTGGCCTAGCACCAGGGCCGAACAGCCCTCCTCGCGCGCGATCCGGTAGAGATGGCCGCGCCGCAGCCGAGAGCAGAGCGAGCAATAGGTGCTGCCTTGCGGCAACTTGTCGGTGACCACCGAATAGGTGTCCTGGTACTCGATGCGGTGCGCGATGCCGTTCGCATCGAGATAGTCGGGCAGGATATTTTTTGGAAAATTCGGCTGGCCCTGGTCGAGATTGCAGGCCAGCAAGTCGACAGGCAGTAGCCCACGCCATTTCATGTCCAGCAGCAGGGCGAGCAGACCGTAGGAGTCCTTGCCACCCGACAGCGCGACCAGCCAGCGCTCGCCGGGCTTCGCCATCGCGAAGTCCTCGATCGCCTGGCGTGTCAACCGCAGCAGCCGCTTGCGCAGCTTGTTGAACTCGACCGAGGACGGGACATCGGCGAACAGCGGGTGGGAGCCGCCCTCGGCGGCCGGTTCAAGCGTTTCGATGTCTGGCAGCATGTTCATGGCGCGGCGGCCCCTGAATGTGACGTCCGCCCGGATTAGCGCATCGGCCGGAAAATCGATACGGCAAAGCGGATGCCGGAAAACAAAAGGCCGCCCCGAAGGCGGCCTTTCCGATATCGCAGAAAAGCGTTCGCTTAGCGCGAATAGAATTCGACGACCAGGTTAGGCTCCATCTGCACGGCGAACGGGACGTCCGCCAGGCCGGGGATGCGCGAGAAGGTCGCGACCATCTTGTTGTGATCGGCTTCGATGTAGTCCGGCACGTCGCGCTCGGCGAGGCCGACCGACTCCAGGACGATGACCAGCTGCTTCGACTTTTCGCGCACTTCGACGACATCGCCCGGCTTGCAGCGGTACGAGCCGATGTTGACGCGCTTGCCGTTGACGTTGACGTGGCCGTGGTTGACGAACTGGCGGGCGGCGAAGATGGTCGGCACGAACTTGGCGCGGTAGACGACCGCGTCCAGACGCGACTCGAGCAGGCCGATCAGGTTCTCCGAGGTGTCGCCCTTGCGGCGGTCGGCCTCTTCATAGACCTTGCGGAACTGCTTTTCCGAAACGTCGCCATAGTGACCCTTGAGCTTCTGCTTGGCGCGCAACTGCAGGCCAAAGTCGGAAAGCTTGCCCTTGCGGCGCTGGCCGTGCTGGCCGGGGCCGTATTCACGCTTGTTGACTGGGGACTTCGGGCGGCCCCAGATGTTTTCGCCGAGACGACGGTCGATCTTGTATTTCGCGGATTCGCGCTTGCTCATCGCATTCCCTTTTCAAAAACAACACACCCGGCACCTCATGGTCCGGGTGAAGGAAACGCGCCCTCCTCTGGCCTCCGTTTTCGAGACCTGACAGGGTTTTCCCACGCAACGCGGCGGAAAACCCACGGGACACGTCAGTTCAAACAAGATCGGAAAGACCAGGCCGACCAATCTTGCGTATACAAAAGAAACACCGGACATCGCTGCCCGGCGTTGGCGGGGTGGTTAAACCCAGATTTAACCGCTGTCAAGCTTGCGAGTGGCGCCGCGCAACGCAACCGTATAGCGTCCGGGGCGTTATGCGATGCCGGATGTGGCGGGAGGTTAGCGCCAGCGGCACCAGGAAGGGACTGGACCTTAGAGGAGCCAAACTACATGAAGAAGTTTTTCCTTACCCTGGCAGGCGCCGCAGTGCTTGCAGGATCGATGGCGGTGGCCCCGGAGCCGGCCATGGCGCGCCATTGGCACGGCCACAAGCAGGTCTGCCGCATCATCGTGAAGAAGCGAGTGGTGTGGCGGCATGGCCATCGCAGGGTGATTGTCGAGAGAGTACGGCGCTGCCGCTGGTAAGGCTGTTCGAAGCCACAATCCCCGGGCCAGCGAATGTCGCTGGCCCATTTTCATTCCAGGGTTTGTAAGCGATAGCCCTGGTTCGATGCGTTCGACGCTAGGATTTTTTCTCCGGCAATCCCTTCCGCTTGGTTTCGGCGAATTCCTCGAGCTGCTTTTCATTCATCGATTCATACATGCCCTTGGACGCGCCTTTGAGTTCGCTTTTCTTGGTCTCGCCGCGTTTGGCGGAGAGTGCGGCGCCGGCGGCTTTCTGCTGGGCTTTCGAGGTGGCTGGCATGACGGGTTCTCCTTCGCTGTTAGGAGAAACGCAGCGCCTGCGCGGCAGTTCCAGCGCCAACGGCCTTCCCGTGTCCGGGGCCCCAGTGTAGGACGGTTGAATGAAATCCCTGACCGATCCCTCACAGGCTCTCTCGACCGGCCTGGCGAAAATCCGCACCGAATTCCACGTGCCGGATGGGTTTCCGGCCGAGGTGATGGCCGCGGCGGAGGCGGCAGCCAAACGCGTACCCAACCAGCACGCCGATCGAACCGGTATGCCCTTCGTCACGCTCGATCCGGCTGCTTCCACCGATCTCGATCAGGCGTTCTCGATCGAGACGAGCGGCAGTGATCTTCTGCTGCACTATGCCATTGCCGACGTCGCCTGGTTCGTCGCGGACGGCGACGCGATAGACCGCGAAGCCTGGACGCGGGGCGAGACGTTCTACTTGCCGGACGGCAAGGCCGGGCTCTACCCGCCGGTGATTTCCGAGGGTGCGGCCAGCCTGTTGCCTGATGGACCCCGCCCGTCTGTCATCTTCACGGTTCGGGTTGCGCAGGATGGTGCGGTGAAGCTGGACGGCGCCGAGCGGGCAATCATTCAAAGCCGCGCGAAGCTCGCCTATGACAGCGTGAAAGCCTCGGACGTTCCGGCCGGCTTCGCTGAAATGGCGCGGCGCATGGCGGCAAACGAAGAACGCCGAGGCGCTTCCCGCGTCGACCCGCCCGAGCAGGAGGTGGAAAGGCTTGCCGATGGCACATACCGGCTTTCATTCAGGCCGCTGCTGCAATCCGAGCAGGACAACGCCGCACTCTCGCTGGCCGCCAACATGGCGATTGCCGATGCCATGTTGGCGCACCAGACCGGTTTGTTTCGGGTGATGTCGGGGCCGGATGCTTTCAAGGTTCAAAGACTGCGCAACGCGGCACAGGCTCTCGGACTGTCCTGGCCGGCCGCGACCAGCCTGAGAGACTACCAGCGAACCCTTGATCCGACCGATCCGCGACAAGCGGCGCTGATGCTGGAAATCCGCCACGCAAGTCCCGGAGCCTCCTATCAACCTTACCAGGACAACGTTGTCCCCTGGCATGAGGCGATGGCCGCGACCTATGCCCATTCAACCGCGCCACTCAGGCGACTGGCCGATCGCTACGTCGTGCGCTGCGCGCTGGCTATCGCCAACGGCCAGCCCATGACCCAGCCTGTCACCGACGCTTTCGCCAGGTTGCCGAAGGCGATGGGACGTGCCGATAGCCGGGCTTCGCAGATCAACCATGCCGCCATCGACCTTGCCGAAGCGGTGATGCTCAGAGGCCGCGAGGGTGAGACGTTCAAGGCAGTCGTCACCGACATCGTCGACCATGGCGTGCGCGTTCAGCTTGCCGACATGCCTGTCGTTGCCACCGTAAAGGCCTCGGGGCTCCGACAGGGCGATGCTCTGACGCTAAAGCTGGCCCTGGCCGATCCGGGCCGACGCAGCATCGTCTTCGAGCCTGCTTGAGTGGCGGGCGGTTTTGCCACCGTCCAAGTGTACGGTCAGCCCGAACCCCTGCATCAGCCGGCTGACGGCGAAATCCGCCTTGCCCGAAGTGAAAACGGCGATATCTGGTTCGCCTTGCGGCAGCGCGCCATCGATGGGTGGCAGCAGCGAAAGGGCTCGCCGTGCGATCGCCTCGGCCGGATCGATCCAGTCGACCGGCCAGGGCGCGGTCTTGCGCATGCGATTGACCAGGAAGGGATAATGCGTGCAAGCCAGCACGACGATGTCGGTACGCATGCCGTCGCGCTCGATGAAGCATGGCGCGATCTCGGCGCGCACGGCCTCCTCGTCGACGAAGCCCTCGCGCATATAGGCTTCGGACAGGCCCGCCAGCCTGTCGCTGCCGACCAGGCGGACATGGCATTTCCGCGCCCATTTGCTGATCAGGTCGCGCGTATACTGGCGCTTCACCGTGCCCGGCGTCGCCAGCACCGAAACCAGGCCGGAGCGGGTGCGCTCGGCCGCCGGCTTGACCGCTGGCACGGTGCCGACGAACGGATGGCCGGGAAATCTGTCGCGCAGCGCGTCGATCACCAGCGTCGAGGCGGTGTTGCAGGCGATGACTGAAATGACCGGGCTGAACCTGTCAAGCAGCCTGGCGAACAGTTCGAGTATGTGGGTCCGCAGCGCCGGCTCTTCCCAGGCGCCAAAGGGAAAAGCGGCATCGTCGGCGACATAGATGAAGCGACGGTCGGGCATCAGGACGCGCGCCTCGCGCAACACGGTGAGCCCGCCGACGCCGGAATCGAACATCAGGATCGGCTGCTCAGTCATTGTCGGTTCCCTTGCCGCCCAGCGGCGGCGGTTCCGTGTCGTCGCCGTTTGCGTCCGGTATCTGGCCAGCCGCCTCCGACTTGCGGGCGCGCGCGGCGGCCGCGGGCAAGCGCCGCGGATCATCTCCCGGTGACCCATCACCGCGCGGCATCGCCGGCGAAAACCGGTCGAGCGACGAGATGATGCCGCGCAACACCTTCAGCTCCGGTTCGGCAAAGCCGGCACGCGTCAGCACCGCGCGCAGATTGTCGACCATCTTCGGCTTCTTCGGCGCTGGACGGAAATAGCCGCGCGCTTCCAATGCGCCTTCCAGATAGGCGAACAGGCCGTGCAATTCTTCCTTGCTGGCCGGCTTCATGTCCGGGCCGGTAAAATTCGTCCTGGTCTCGTGCTCCAGGCCCGACTTCATCCACTCATAGGACATCAGCAAGGCCGCCTGGGCGATGTTGAGCGACGAGAAATCCGGATCGACCGGAAAAGTGACGATCTCGTCGGCGAGGCCAACCTCGTCATTGTAGAGACCGAAGCGCTCACGGCCAAACAGGATGCCGGTGCGTTGTCCCATTCCATGACGGGCGCGCAGCATCCTGCCCGCCTCCACCGGGCCGCGCACGGATTTGAAGCCGTCGCGCTGCCTGGCGGTGGTGGCGAAAACGAAATTCAAATCGGCAAGCGCCGAGGCCAGATCGTCGAACACCTTGACCGCGTCGATGACATGGTCGGCGCGGCTGGCCGCGGCGCGCGCTTTCTCGCTCGGCCAGCCGTCACGAGGATTGACCAGGCGCAGTTCGGCCAGGCCGAAATTGGCCATGGCGCGGGCGACCATGCCGATATTCTCGCCAAGCTGCGGCTCGACGAGGATGATCGCCGGGCCGGCGGCTGAGAGGATGGTGGTGTCTTCGGTGGCTGGCATGATTGTCAATGAACTGCTGTTTGCGGCATTTCAGCGTCCCCTGCCATATTCGGCCGCGAAAATGAAGCATTCGCAAATGACGCGGCCATGGCCTCACATTCGTGACCGATCGCCGTTTGCGTGGCCAAAAGCGCTTTGATATACGGGCGGCATCCCCCGGCCGAACGCCACACGGGCAAGGCCGTCCCAATCCCAGCAACGAGGCATTCTTTCCATGGCGAAGATCAAGGTGGCGAACCCGGTCGTCGAACTCGACGGCGACGAGATGACCCGCATCATCTGGCAGTTCATCAAGGACAAGCTGATCCACCCTTATCTCGACCTCAAGCTCGAATATTACGACCTCGGCATCGAGCATCGTGACGCCACCAACGACCAGGTGACGATCGATTCGGCCAACGCCATTAAGAAATACGGCGTCGGCGTGAAATGCGCGACGATCACCCCCGACGAGCAGCGCGTCGAGGAATTCAAGCTGAAGAAGATGTGGAAGTCGCCCAACGGCACCATCCGCAACATTTTGGGCGGCACCATCTTCCGCGAGCCGATCATCATGAAGAACGTGCCGCGTCTGGTGCCCGGCTGGACCAAGCCGATCATCGTCGGCCGTCACGCCTTCGGCGATCAGTACCGCGCCACCGATTTCCGCTTCCCCGGCAAGGGCAAGCTGACGATCAAGTTCGTCGGCGAGGACGGCCAGGTCATCGAACACGACGTGTTCGACGCGCCCGGCTCCGGCGTCGCCATGGCCATGTACAATCTCGACGAGTCGATCCGCGAATTCGCCCGCGCGTCGCTGAACTACGGCCTGCTGCGCAACTATCCCGTCTACCTGTCGACCAAGAACACCATCCTCAAGGCCTATGACGGCCGCTTCAAGGATATCTTCCAGGAAGTCTACGAGGCTGAATTCGAGGCCGAGTTCAAGTCGAAGAAGCTGTGGTACGAACACCGCCTGATCGACGACATGGTGGCGTCGAGCCTGAAATGGTCGGGTGGCTATGTCTGGGCCTGCAAGAACTATGACGGCGACGTCCAGTCCGACACGGTGGCGCAAGGCTTTGGCTCGCTCGGCCTGATGACCTCGGTGCTGATGACGCCGGACGGCAAGACGGTGGAAGCCGAAGCCGCGCACGGCACGGTCACCCGTCACTATCGCCAGCACCAGAAGGGCGAGGAAACCTCGACCAATTCGATCGCCTCGATCTTCGCCTGGACGCGCGGCCTCGCCCACCGCGCCAAGCTCGACGACAATGCCGAACTGAAGCGCTTCGCCGAGACGCTGGAAAAAGTCTGCATCCAGACCGTCGAGAGCGGCTTCATGACCAAGGACCTGTCGCTGTTGATCGGCCCTGACCAGCCTTGGCTGTCGACCACCGGCTTCCTCGACAAGATCGACGAGAATCTGCAGAAAGCGATGGCGTAAGCAGCCGAGACCCGGGAGGGGATCGCCGTGGCCAAGCCCATCCTTTACGGGGCGGACTACAGCGTCTATGTGCGCATCGTCCGCCTCGTGCTGGCGGAAAAGGGCATCGACTACGAACTTGTGCCGGTCGATGTCTTTGCCGCCGAGGGCATTCCCGGCTGGTATGTCGAGTATCACCCGTTCGGCCGCATCCCGGCCTTCGAGCATGATGGGTTTCGCCTGTTCGAGACCAGCGCGATTGCCCGCTATGTCGACGAGGCTTTTGACGGCCCGCCGTTGCAGCCCGAGAAGCCACGCAGTCGCGCAACGATGAACCAGATCGTCGGCATGCTCGACGCCTATGCCTATCGGGCCATGGTCTGGGATGTCGCCGTCGAGCGGCTGGAGAAGGTGACGCCCGATGATGCGCTGATTGCCAACGGACTTCGGCAAGCGGCCACAGTGCTGCGGGTGTTGACGTCATTGAAGGCTCCAGGGCCGTGGCTGATGGGAGACCGGCTGACGCTGGCCGACCTGCATGCAGTGACCATCATCGCCTATTTCCTCAAGGTCGCCGAGGGGCAAAACCTGCTCGCCGAATTCCCAGATATCCAGACTTGGTGGAACCACATCGCAAAGCGGCCGGGCTTTGCCGACCGGCTGACATAGGCGTGGGCGGCCATGGCTGACCTTACTCACCAGGACGCACTCACAGTGGCCAGAATAGTCAGGGTCAATCATGCCGGTGAGTTCGGCGCGATCCGGATCTATTCAGCGCAGATTCTTGTCGCTGAGTACTTCTGGCCGGATTGCGTGCCGTCTTTGTCGGAGATGCTTGGGCACGAGCGCACTCATTGCGCGGCCTTCCGTGCAGCAATGCCATCGCGACGTTCGCGGCCGTGCCGGGTGATGCAGTTCTGGAGCTGGGGCGGTTGGCTGCTGGGTTTCGTAACCGCCGTGCTCGGTCCGCAAGGCATCTGGGCCTGCACCGCAGCGGTCGAAGCGGCGGTGCATCGCCATCTCGACGATCAGCTGTTTTTCCTCGCCGGTCGCGATCGTGAGTTGCACGGCATCATCCTGGAAATCCGCGAGGAAGAGCTTGCGCATCTTCATCACGCCGAAGCGCAGCTGAAATCGCCCGGCCCATTGCTGAAGCTTCTACGGGCGATGATCTCAATCGCCACCGACATCCTGATCTGGCTGTCCACCTGGGGCGACTCCACCAGAATGACGCGCGCGCTAAAGGCTGCAAGGCGCTCTTGACGCGCATGCGCCATGTTTGGCCGCCGCCTGCATGACCTCGTCCGGCAGCCAGTCCTTCAGGGATGAGGACTGCTGCAGGGTTGCCCTGAAAGACACGGTCGGCAAAAGCATCGGCCTGATACATGGTCAGTGTCGGCATATCTTTCTCCGGACCGGCCTTCGAAACATCCAGGCGGCAGGCGTATTAGAAACTGATTTGCGGCCGGGTGACCATCAGCCAGAGGATCGCAAGCACCGCGCCAAAGGCTGGAAAACCGCAGGCAAACCAGATGCGAAACAGGCGCTTTTCCTCCGTGGGCAGCGCCGCGTTTTCGAGAACCGCCTGCCGCGCCAGATTTCGTATCCGGATTTGAATCCAGACCACCGGCAGCCAGAACAGGCCGGCCACGACATAGAGCAGCAAGGACAGCACGATCCAGCCTTCGGAGAGCGGCCAACCCACCGCCCGCGCCAACAGCACACCGGTGATCGGCTGGACGATGATCGCCGTTGCCGTGAAGATCGTGTCGGCGATCACGACGGTGCCAGCGACATGGGCAACGAGTTCGGCGCGACCGGTGCGTTGCGCCATCAGCATGAAGAAGGCGATGCCGGCACCGGTGCCGAAAAGAACCGTGGCGCCGATTACATGCAGCCAGCGCAGAATGTCGGCCCAGACGCTCATCGCTCGTCCAATATCGCCAGAGCCAGCAGAGCGAGACAAAGCGCGGGCACGGCCTTGACCAGCGGCCCAAGGGGATCGAGCCAGAGATCGGCAGAAAACACGGTCGCTGCCACGAGGTAGAAGCAGGTGATGGCCATCATCCCGATCAGCGCCCTCGCCGCGAGCGGCCGCACTAAAACCATGGCGCCAACCAGCGTGTCGGCGGCGCTTCCGGCGAGAACCGCCGCACGCGCCAGGGCTGGCGACAGGCCGTGCGAGACGAGAATGTCGGCCGCCGCGTCCCATCTGACAAAGCCGACAAGGCCGGATGCGAGCCAGAACACCGACAGAACGCCTAGCACAAGCGGTTTCAGCAGCCACAGGCGCGCAAACCACCGCTCCTGGACATGCGCCGGCATAGCCGTCAGTGTCGCTTCGAGCGACCGTGGCGGGCGACCGGCACTCGAGGTCCAGGCCGTCGCATCGCCCGTGACACCCCGCTCCAGCGCGGCAAGCGCGGCACTGCGCAAGGGAGAGCGCCAACCGAGCAGACCGAGCCCATCCGCCACCAGGCCGGCAGCCCTGCCGAAGATCGCCGGCATCGCCACGACAGGCCTTTCGGGCAGGCCGAGCCAGGCGCGAAACGCAAGCAGCACCGCGGAAAGCGGTCTGGGCTTTTCCTCGACCAGGTCGATGACCTGCCCGCGCTCCACCCGCCCTGCAACCGCGCGTGACACCGCCTCGGCGACATCCGCCACCGATACAGTCTGGATCGGCCGGTCCGCGAACACCACCGGAATGAATCCCGGCACCGCCGCAAGGGCGCGCAACAGTGCTGTTCCACCATAGGCGGCGGGCGCGATGACAAGGCCAGGCCGCAGGATTGTCCAGTCCAGGGACGAGGCCATAACCGCGGTGTCGCCTTCGGCTTTGGTGCGGAAGAAGGCACTCTCGGAAGCAAGGTCGGCGCCAATGGCCGAAATCTGCACCAGCCCACGCGCGCCCGCCTGCTCGCAGGCGGTAACGAGTGCCGTCACCGCCCCCCGGTGGATGGCATCCAATTGATCGCGCGGGCCGTCCTGCAGGGCGCCGGCGGCATTCACCACCACGTCCATGCCGGCAAGCAAGGGGATCCAGTCCGTCGCTGCCAGCAGGCGCGACATGTCCGCCGCGATCCATTGGACGCCGGACCAGCGCCGCCGCGCCGCGCGTACATCGCGGCCGAGCCCGAGAAGATCGTGGCCGTCCTCGACGAGGCGTTCAAGGACGGCTTCTCCGATCAGTCCGTAGCCGCCAAGAACAAGGACCTTCATCGGAGCTTCAAGCCGCCTCCAGCGCCGCCTTCACCGCCGCGATAGCTTCATTGGCCTTCGAGGCGTCCGGACCACCGGCCTGGGCCATGTCGGGGCGGCCGCCGCCGCCCTGCCCGCCCAAGGCGGCGGAGGCCACGCGAACCAGGTCGACGGCGCTGAAACGGCCGACGAGGTCGTCGGTGACGGCGACCACGACGCTGGCCTTGTTATCCTCACCAGCGCCGACGAACACGACGACGCCGGAGCCCAATGAAGTCTTGCCGGCATCGGCCAGCGGCTTCAAATCCTTCGGCGAGACACCCGAGACCGACTTGCCGAGGAAGCCGACGCCCGCGACCACTTCGTTTTCGACGGGCGCGCCAGCTCCCGCGCCGCCCCCCAGCGCCAGCTTCTTGCGTGCTTCGGTCAGATCCTTTTCGAGCTTCTTGCGCTCCTCGAGCAGCGCTTCGACACGCGCCGGCACGTCCGCCGGCGAGATCTTCAGCGTGGCGGCGGTCGCTTTCAGGCGCCGGTCCTGCTCGTCGAGATGCTTGCGCGCGGCTTCGCCGGTCAGTGCTTCGATGCGGCGTACGCCTGCCGCCACGGCGCCATCCGAAACGATGCGCACCAGGCCGATATCGCCGGTTGACCGGACATGCGTGCCGCCGCAAAGCTCGACCGAATAGGGCCGGTTGGCCTTGGCGCCATGCAGGCCGGTACCCATCGAGACGACGCGCACCTCATCGCCATACTTCTCGCCGAACAGCGCCATGGCGCCCTCGGCGATGGCGTCGTCGACCGACATCAGGCGGGTAGTCACCGGGCTGTTTTGCACGACGATCTCGTTGGCCATGCGCTCGACCTCCTCGAGTTCCTCCGGCGAGATCGGCTTGTTGTGCGAGATGTCGAAGCGCAGCCGCTCGGGCGCGACCAGCGAGCCTTTTTGCGCGACATGGGTGCCCAGCACCTCGCGCAGCGCCTCATGGATCAGATGCGTCGCGGAGTGGTTGGCGCGCAGCCTGGAACGCCTGGCGTGGTCGACCTTGAGTTCGACCGCGACGCCCGTCTTGACCGTACCGCTGGCCACCTTGCCCAGATGCACGAACAGGCCGTCGGCCTTCTTCTGCGTGTCGGAAATCTCGATCGAGAACCCCTCGCCCGATATCACGCCGGTGTCACCCATCTGGCCGCCGGATTCGCCATAGAACGGCGTCTGGTTGACGACCACGGCAACCGCATCACCCTTGCCGGCGCTGTCGACGGTCTTGCCGTCCTTGACCAGGGCCTGGATGAGGCCTTCGGCAGCTTCAGTCTCGTAGCCGAGGAATTCGGTGGCGCCGGTCTTTTCACGGACCGAGAACCACACCGTCTCGGTGGCCGCCTCGCCGGATCCCGCCCAGTGCTTGCGCGCCTCCGCCCTCTGCTGCTCCATCGCATTGGTGAAGCCGGCAAGATCGACCGAGATGTTGCGCTCGCGCAGTGCGTCCTGCGTCAGATCGAGCGGAAAACCGTAGGTGTCGTAGAGCTTGAACGCCGTTTCGCCATCAAGCATGTCGCCGGCACCAAGCGTTTCCGTCGCCTCCGAGAGCAGGCCGAGGCCGCGCACCAGCGTCTTGCGGAACCGTGTCTCCTCGAGCTTCAGGGTCTCGGTGATCAGCTGTTCGCCGCGCACCAGTTCGGGATAGGCCTGTCCCATCTCGCGCACCAGCGCCGGCACCAGCTTCCACATCAGCGGCGAGTTCGCACCGAGCAGCTGCGCGTGGCGCATGGCGCGGCGCATGATGCGGCGCAGCACGTAGCCGCGGCCTTCGCTCGACGGCAACACGCCGTCGGCGACCAGGAAGGAGGACGAGCGCAGGTGATCCGCGATGACGCGATAGGATGCCACCGTCTCGGCATCGGGCGCGCGGCCCAGCGCGGAGGACGCCGCATCGATCAGGTGACGGAAGAGGTCGGTCTCGAAGACGCTTTCCACCCCCTGCAGGATGGACGCCATGCGCTCCAGGCCCATGCCGGTGTCGATCGACGGGCGCGGCAGGTCGACGCGCTCCTCCTTCGTCACCTGCTCATACTGCATGAACACCAGGTTCCAGAATTCGAGGAAGCGGTCGCCATCCTCCTCCGGACTGCCGGGAGGGCCGCCCCAGATATGCTCGCCACGATCGATGAAGATTTCCGAGCACGGGCCGCAGGGCCCGGTGTCACCCATCGCCCAGAAATTGTCCGAGGTCGCGATGCGGATGATGCGATCGTCCGAGAAACCGGCGATTTTCTTCCAGAAGCCGGCCGCCTCGTCGTCCGTGTGGTAGACGGTGACCAGCAGCTTGTCCTTCTTCAGCCCGAATTCCTTGGTGATCAGGTTCCAGGCAAGCTCGATGGCGCGCTCCTTGAAATAATCGCCGAACGAGAAATTGCCGAGCATCTCGAAGAAGGTCAGGTGGCGCGCGGTGTAGCCGACATTGTCGAGATCATTGTGCTTGCCGCCGGCGCGAACGCTTTTCTGGGCGGTCGTGGCACGCGAATAGGACCGCTTCTCCAAACCGGTGAAGACGTTCTTGAACTGCACCATGCCGGCATTGGTGAACATCAAGGTCGGATCGTTGCGCGGCACGAGCGGGCTCGAGGCCACGACCTCATGGCCCTCCTTGCGGAAATAGTCGAGGAATGTCGACCGGATCTCGTTCACGCCACTCATGACTCTGCCTTTTCGCGAAAACCGCCGGCACGGCCGGCGGAAACTGGCTCTGCCTTTCAGAAGGCAGACATGGCCTTTTAGCGGGCACGCCCCACCCTGTCCAGAAACACGGAATTGGGCCAAATAAGCTCGCCAGGCCGGCTCCGCCCTGCCCCAAAAACGAAAACCGCCGGCGCGAAGGCCGGCGGTTTTGAACGCGGTACTAAAGAACTCTGTTACTTAAGCACCGGATAATAGGCTGGATTTATGGCCAAACTCTGGCGTTGCCCTACATCGCGCCGGCTTCGTCCTCAAAACCGTCGTCGCCATTGCCCTCGGAGCCGCCATTCTCGAGGAATTTTTCGGCGATCAATCCGGCATTCTGCCTGAGCGCCAGCTCGATCTCGCGCGCGGTGTCGGGATTGTCGCGCAGGAACAGTTTTGCATTCTCGCGGCCTTGGCCGAGACGCTGCGAATTGTAGGAGAACCAGGCGCCCGACTTCTCGACCACGCCGGCCTTGACGCCGAGATCGACAAGTTCGCCGGTCTTGGAGACGCCCTCGCCATACATGATGTCGAATTCGACCACCTTGAAGGGCGGCGCCAGCTTGTTCTTGACCACCTTGACGCGGGTCTGGTTGCCGACCACCTCGTCGCGGTCCTTGACCGAGCCGATGCGGCGGATATCGAGGCGCACCGAGGCATAGAATTTCAGCGCGTTGCCGCCGGTCGTGGTTTCGGGCGAACCGAACATGACGCCGATCTTCATGCGGATCTGGTTGATGAAGATGACCATGGTGTTGGAGCGCGAGATCGATGCGGTCAGCTTGCGCAGCGCCTGGCTCATCAAACGAGCTTGAAGACCGGGCAGCGAATCGCCCATCTCGCCCTCGATTTCGGCGCGTGGCGTCAGCGCCGCCACCGAATCGACCACCAGAACATCGATGGCGCCGGAGCGCACCAGCGTGTCGCAGATCTCCAGCGCCTGCTCGCCGGTGTCGGGCTGCGAGATCAGCAGGTTCTCGAGATCGACGCCGAGCTTGCGGGCGTAGACCGGATCGAGCGCATGTTCGGCATCGACGAAGGCGCAGATGCCGCCCTTCTTCTGGGCTTCCGCGACCGTATGCAGTGCCAGTGTCGTCTTGCCCGAGCTTTCCGGTCCGTAGATCTCGATGATGCGGCCGCGCGGCAGGCCACCGACGCCGAGCGCGATGTCGAGGCCGAGCGAACCGGTCGGCACCGTTTCGATCTCGACGACCTGCTCGTTGGCGCCGAGCCGCATGATCGAGCCCTTGCCGAAAGCCCGCTCGATTTGCGACAGCGCCGCATCCAGAGCCTTTGATTTGTCCACTGCCTTATCCTCTACCAGCCGCAAAGAATTCTGAGCCATGATACATCACCCCTTGGTCGTCAATGAAGGCCGGACAATCCGTAATCCCTGGCATTTTGTACCTTTTTTGTTCTCATTTGGCAAGAGGCAACAACCAATTGAAAAACAAGTAATATCCTGATTTGTTCTTTTTTTGTCTCGAAACGCCAGGCAGGAACAAGCCCGGCATTGGGCCAGCCGGCCCCCGCGTCCCGTTCAGCCGAATCGCGGTCTTGCATGCGAAGCTCTGTCGCGCACTCTAGCGCTTGTGCGGCCGCAACAACAAAGGTCATATCGCCGCCATGGTGAAATCCCCAGAGATACTGGCCGTGGGCGGCGCCCATATCGACCGGCGTGGCCAGGTGTCCGGCGCCTATGTCCCGGCAGCCTCCAATCCCGGCACGATGCGCGAGGATGTGGGCGGCGGCGTCTTCAACGCGCTGCGCGGCATGGTGCGGCGCGGCGTATCGGCGTCGCTGATGTCGATGCGCGGCGGCGATGCGGGGGCAGATACGGTTTCCCGCGCTATCGCCGAGGCTGGTATTGCCGACCTTTCGGCCGTGTTCCTCGACCGCACGACACCGAGCTATACGGCGCTGATCGATCGCGAAGGCGAGCTGATCGTCGGCTTTGCCGACATGGCGCTTTACGAGCTGGCATTTCCCAAGCAGATGCGACGCTCCAAGGTCCGGGAAGCGATCGCCGCCGCCGATGCCATTTTGTGCGACGCCAATCTGCCGACGTCGGCGCTGGAGCGGTTGGTTGCGCTTGCCGCCGGCAAGCCGGTTTTCGCCATAGCGATTTCGCCGGCCAAGGTGACGCGGCTGATACCGGTGCTTGGCGAACTGGCTCTGCTCTTCATGAACCGGCGGGAGGCCGTTGTCCTGGCTGGCGTCGATGCAGGTGCCGCCGAGCGGGAAGTGATCGACGGGCTGCGGTGCAGCGGCCTTGCCAGCGGCGTGGTCACGGCGGGCAGCGCGCCCGTGCTGGGTTTCGATGACACAGGCGCTTTTTCGATCCTGCCGCCTGCTCCGAGAAGAGTCGCCGATGTTACCGGCGCCGGCGACGCACTGGCGGGCGCGACGGTGGCGGCGCTGTTGCACGGCCTGCCGCTGCGCCAGGCCCTGCGCGAAGGCGTCGCGGCGGCGACGCTGGCCATCGAAAGCGCCAATGCGGTGCCCGAATTCTCCGCGGCGAGCTTCGCGGAAGCGCTGGCCCTTGTGCCGGATGCCAGGGAAGTGGCATGAGACCGGCGAATTCATAGTGCCGCCGTGACGTTTGCGCTTTCCTGATGGATGCGCCGCCCGTCGGATTGGAGATCAGAGATGACGCCAGAGACCGCCCGCCCTTTCATCGATATCCACGCACCCGTGGCACAGGCGCTGGCCGCCGGGCGCCCGGTGGTGGCGCTCGAAAGCACCATCATCACCCATGGCATGCCCTATCCCGACAATGGCGCCATGGCGGCCAATGTCGAAAAGATCATCGCTGACGGCGGCGCGGTGGCGGCAACCATCGCCGTGGTCAACGGCCGCATCAAGATCGGGCTCTCCGACGGCGAGCGCGAATCGCTGGCGATGACGGGTGACGCCATGAAGCTGTCGCGCGCCGATCTTGGCTTCGCCGTGGCGCAAGGGCGCACCGGTGGCACCACGGTCGCGGCGACCATGATCGCGGCTGACATGGTCGGCATAAAGGTGTTCGCCACCGGTGGCATTGGCGGCGTGCACAAGGGCGCCGAAAAGAGTTTCGATATCTCGGCCGACCTCGATGAACTAGCGCGCACGCCGGTCATCGTCGTCTCTGCCGGCGCCAAGGCCATTCTGGACATCGAAAAGACGCTGGAGGTGCTGGAGACGCGCGGCGTGCCCGTCGTCGGCCATGCCTGCGAGACGATGCCCGCCTTCTGGTCGCGGCAGTCGCCGTTCCGCGCCCCGCTGACCTTGTACAAGCCGGAAGACATCGCGCATTTCTACCAGACCCGCCTGGCCCTGGGACTTAGCGGCGGCTTGCTGGTCGCCAATCCGGTGCCCGAGAACCATGAAATCCCCGCCGAAGAGATGGCCGGCTACATCGAAGCGGCGCAGAGGGCCGCCGAAGCCCTCAACGTCACCGGCAAGGCGGTGACACCGTTCCTGCTGGGAAAAATCCTGGAACTCACGGGCGGGCGCAGCCTGAAAACCAACATCGCGCTGGTCGAGAACAATGCAAGGCTGGCGGCCGACATCGCCAAGGCTTTGTAGGCGCCGCTACTTCCCAGCCCTTCGACCTGCCTCATAAGCCCGTCGCGCCCACACCGTCATCTCGTCAGGGTCGTCAAAGGCACTGTCGGGAATGCTCCAGTAGGGCATGGCGACCAGCTTGCCGTGGCGCGTGCCGGTGTATGTCCATTGCCGGCAGCCGGCGGCTTCGAAGTCCGGCACGCTTTGCTCGTCCGCCTTCAGCAGCAATTCGCCGCGCAGCACGATGGCGACGATGACGCCGTCGAAATAGATGCCCTTGCCGCCGAAGAGTTTGCGGATCGAGACCGGGCCGAGGCCCTCGAACAGTTCTGCGATGCGTTCATTGTCCATGCCGCGATCATGTCACCGCTCTGCGGACTTGTCATCGCCGCAACCAAAGCGTTGCTGACAGGTTGAGAGAAAAACATCGGAGTTTCCCGCCATGCCTGTCCTGCTCAAAGGCTCCTGCCGCTGCAACGCCGTGCGCTTCGAGATGGAAAGCCACACACCGGTGCCGTTCATGCTGTGCTACTGCTCGATCTGCCGCAAGCAGCAAGGCGGCGGCGGTTTCGCCATCAATCTCGGTGCCGACTATGACACGCTGAACATCAGGGGCAAGAGAAGCCTTGGCGTCTACCGGGCCGAGATCGAGGACGACGAGCATCCCCATTGCGAGGTCTCGACCGGCGAGCGCAATTTCTGCAAGAAATGCGGATCGGCACTCTGGCTCTACGACCCGACCTGGCCGGACCTGGTGCACCCCTTCGCCTCGGCGATCGACAGCGACCTGCCGAAACCGCCCGAAAAGGTGCATCTGATGCTGAAATACAAGGCGAACTGGGTCGAGCCCGAGATCGGCAAGGGCGACAAGACGTTCGACGTCTATCCCGAGGAATCGATCGCCGACTGGCATAAACGGACTGGCATGTGGGTGGATTAGGATTCTTTTCCCCGTCCCTATACGGGGAGAAGATGCCGGCAGGCAGATGGGCGGCGCGAACTCTTGAGAGGCTGGCGCTGCCCCTCATCCGTCACTTCGTGACACCTTCTCCCCGTATAGTGACGGGGAGAAGGAAAGCTAGGCAGACGCCCGAGCCTCCGCCAGCGCCTTGAGATCTGCGGGCTTCAGCTCGACCGATTCGCCGCAGCCGCAGGCCGAACTCTGGTTCGGGTTGTGGAAGGTGAAGCCGGTGCGCAGCGTCGTCTGCTCGAAATCCATCTCGGTGCCGAACAGGAAAAGGGCGGCTTCCGGCGCCACATAGACATGGGCGCCATCGCGCTCGATATGGTCGTCCTTGGTGTTGGGCTCGGTCACCAGGTCGACCGTATATTCCATGCCGGCGCAGCCGCCCTTCTTGATGCCAAGGCGGATGCCATGCGCGTTGTCGCGCGTGGCGACGATCTCGCGCACCCGGTCGGCGGCCTTTTCGGTCATCGTGATGACGGCAAAGCGTCCCATGTTCTTCCATCTCCATTCCATGCGGGTTCAAGGCCCGCCGAATGATTCCTCACCTAAAATGGTGAAGTTTTACCCCTGGCGCAAGTGTGCCAGGCTTGGCGCTAGTACCAACCCACCGCGACCTGCGCCTCTTCCGACATGCGGTCGGGCGTCCAGGGCGGATCGAACGTCATGTTGACCTCGACGCCGGAAACACCTTCGACGGCGCCGACGGCGTTCTCGACCCAGCCGGGCATTTCGCCGGCCACCGGGCAGCCGGGCGCGGTCAGCGTCATGTCGATCTTGACCGAGCGGTCGTCCTCGATGTCGATCTTGTAGACAAGGCCGAGTTCATAGATGTCGGCCGGAATTTCCGGGTCGTAGACGGTCTTCAGCGCCGAGACGATGTCGTCGGTCAGCCGCGCCAGCTCGTCGGCGGGGATCGTCGAGGCGGAAACCACGCTGTTGGCGGCCGATACGGTCTCTGCGGTGGTGCTCACATCATCCATGGTCGTCACCCGAAAAACTTGCGCGCTTTTTCCAGCGCCTCGGCCAAAGCGTCGACTTCGGCCCTGGTATTATACATGCCGAACGATGCCCTGCATGTGGAGGTTACGCCAAAGCGTTTCAACAGCGGCTGGGCGCAATGGGTGCCGGCACGGACCGCGACACCCTGCCTGTCTATCACCATCGACACGTCATGGGCATGAATTCCCTGCAGTTCGAAGGAGATGATGGCGCCCTTGCCCGGCGCATCGCCGAAGATGCGCAGCGAGTTGATGGCGCGCAGGCGTTCGTGAGCATAGGTCTTGAGGTCTTCTTCGTGAGCCGCGATGCGCTCACGGCCGATGGAATCCATGTAGTCGAGCGCCGCACCCAGCCCGATTGCCTGGACGATCGGCGGCGTGCCGGCCTCGAAACGGTGCGGCGGGTCGTTGTAAGTGACGATGTCTTCCGTCACCTCCTCGATCATCTCGCCGCCGCCCATGAAGGGCCGCATGCCCGCCAGACTATCCTTCTTGCCGTAGAGCACGCCGATGCCCGAGGGTCCGTAGACCTTGTGGCCGGTGAAGACGAAGAAATCGCAATCGAGATCTTGCACGTCGATCGGCATATGCACGGCGCTCTGGCTGCCGTCGACGAGTACGGGGATGCCCCGCGCATGCGCGATCCGGACGATCTCCTTGATCGGCGTCACCGTGCCCAGCGCATTCGACATCTGCGTGATGGCGACCAGCTTGGTGCGGTCGGTCAGGCGCTTCTCGAACTCCTCGATGTGGAACACGCCGAGATCGTCGACCGGCACCCAGACCAGTTTTGCACCCTGCCGTTCGCGGATGAAATGCCACGGCACGATGTTGGAGTGGTGCTCCATGATCGACAGCACGATCTCGTCGCCCTCGCCGATATTGGGCATGCCATAACCGTAAGCAACGGTGTTGATCGCCGAGGTCGTGTTCGAGGTGAAGACGATGTTGTCGGTGCTTGGCGCGTTGAGGAAACGGCGCACCGTCTCACGCGCCTTTTCATAGGCGTCGGTGGCGGCATTGGAGAGGAAATGCAGGCCGCGATGGACGTTGGCGTATTCCTGGGAATAGGCATGCTGGATGGTGTCGAGCACCACCCGCGGCTTCTGTGCCGAGGCGCCGTTGTCGAGGTAGACCAGCGGCTTGCCATAGACTTCGCGCGACAGGATCGGGAAATCGCGGCGGATCGCTTCGACATCGTAAGTTTTCATTGAAACCATCCCATCCAAAGAGGGAAGGCGATGAATTTGTGTAGAACGTACCAAATCGCTACCAGCCCTATGAATGCGAGCATGCCAACAAATGCTCGAACGGCTTTCCCCTCATTCGCAGTTTGCCCCCAATTGTAGGCCGCAAATCCGGCAATGAAGGGTGTGGTAATTGTTAGCCAATTCAGGCTTTCAATAAGACCACCAATAATCGGCCAATCCAACGCACTACCCATGTGCCACAAACCAGTCATCAAGCCGCGCTTCCAGCGCCTCGACGATCGCTTCGTCGTCCAGTTCCTCGATCACTTCCGCCACGAACGCCTTCACGAGCAACCCGCGCGCGCTCTTTTCGTCGACGCCGCGCGCCATCAGGTAGAACAGATGGTCGTGGTCGATCTCGGTGACCGTGGCGCCGTGGCCGCAGACGACGTCGTCGGCGAAGATTTCGAGTTCCGGCTTGGTCGAGAACTCGCCGTCGTCCGACAAAAGCAGCGTGTTGCAGGCCATCTTGGCGTTGGTCTTCTGCGCGTATTGGTGAACGTTGATGCGCCCCTGGAACACGCCGCGCGCCTTGCCCGTCACCACATTGCGGATGACCTCGGTCGAAGTCGTGTGCGGCACGGCGTGGTCGAGCACCATGGTGACGTCGGTATGGGTGTCGCCGGCCAGGAGGTTGATGCCGCGCAGCTTGAAGTCGGCGCCCTCGCCCGTCGTCCTGACCATGATCTCCTGGCGCACGAGCTTGCCGCCGGCGTTCATGACGAACAGCGTCAGCTTCGCGTTCTTGCCGATATGGGCCTTGAACTGCGCCAGATGCGTTGCCGTCTCGGGCTGTTCCTGGACGATCAGCCAGGTCACCTCGGCGCCTTCGCCGAGCACGAGCTGGCTGACCGAGCTGGTCAGCGCCGCGCCGTCACCGGCCTGACGCTCGACGATGACCGCCTTGGCGCCGGCGCCGACGCGCACCGGCAGGCGCACATGGGTCTGGCCGCCGGCCTGCACGTTCTGCAGCTCGACCGGCTTTTCCAGCTCCGTCCCATCGGCGATGTCGATGAAGTAGCCATCGGCGACAAAGGCCGTGTTCAGCGCACCGATGGCGTCGTCGCTGCCATAGGGGTCGAGCCCCGGCGCGATGCTGCCGTCGGTCAGCTTTTCCGACAGACGCTGGACGCTGAAGCCTTCGACAGTTGGCGCCTTGGCGTTCGATACGCCGTTCAACAGGGACAAAACCGTCGAGCCGTCGACGATTGGCGCGATGGCTTTCGCTGCGGCGGCCGGATCGAAGTCCGGCACCGCATTCAAGAGACGGCGCAGGTCGGTGTAGTGCCAGGACTCGATGCGCCGCGTCGGCAGGCCGTGCTTGATCGCCTCGATGGCGTCGTCACGCTTCAGCATCACCGCGCCATCGCCCGGCAGCAGCGACAGCCGGTCGCCGAACGCGTCGATCAACGCTGTTTCGGCCGGTGTCCTCTGGGGCTGAGTGTGCATATTCATCAGTCTGACCTTGCCCTCTGGCATCTCACGCGGCTTCGCCGATCACGCCGGCATAGCCATTGGCTTCCAGATCGAGCGCCAGCGACTTGTCGCCCGACTTGATGACCTGGCCCTTGTAGAGCACGTGCACGCTGTCGGGCACGATGTGCTCGAGCAGGCGCTGGTAATGGGTGATGACCAGGAATGCCCGGTCCGGCGCGCGCAGTGCGTTGACGCCGTCCGAGACGATCTTCAGCGCATCGATGTCGAGGCCGGAATCGGTCTCGTCGAGCACGCAGAGTTTCGGCTCCAGGAGCTTCATCTGCAGGATCTCGGCGCGCTTCTTCTCGCCGCCGGAGAAGCCGACATTGAGCGGCCGCTTCAGCATCGCCATGTCCATGCTGAGCGAGGCGGCTGCTTCCTTCACGCGCTTCAAAAATTCGGGGATTTTCAGCGGCTCCTCGCCGCGCGCCTTGCGCTGCTCGTTCATGGCGACCTTCAGGAATTCCATGGTCGCCACGCCCGGTATCTCCATCGGATACTGGAAGGCGAGGAAGATGCCTGACGTGGCGCGTTCGGCTGGATCCATTTCGAGAATCGACTGGCCGTTGTAGAGGATGTCGCCTTCGGTCACCTCGTAATCCTCGCGGCCGGCGAGGATGTAGGACAGCGTCGACTTGCCCGACCCGTTCGGGCCCATGATGGCGGCGACCTCGCCGGCTTTCACCGTCAGGTTCAAGCCGCGGATGATTTCGGTGCCGTCATCGACGATGCGGGCATGCAGGTTCTTGATCTCAAGCATTCTTTTGTTTCCTGAAATATCTGTCGGGTCAGCCGACCGAGCCCTCGAGCGAAATCCCGATCAGCTTCTGCGCCTCGACCGCAAACTCCATCGGCAGTTGCTGGATGACGTCCTTGACGAAGCCGTTGACGATAAGCGCAATGGCCTCCTCCTCGGGGATGCCACGCTGCATGACGTAGAATTTCTGGTCCTCGGAAATCTTCGAGGTCGTCGCTTCGTGCTCGAACTGTGCCGTCGAATTCTTGGCTTCCATGTAGGGCACGGTGTGCGCGCCGCACTGGTCGCCGATCAGCAGACTATCGCAATTGGTGAAGTTGCGGGCGTTGGTCGCCTTGCGGTGCGCCGAGACCTGGCCGCGATAGGTGTTCTGCGAGAAGCCGGCGGCGATGCCCTTGGAGATGATGCGGCTCGAGGTGTTCTTGCCGAGATGGATCATCTTGGTGCCGCTGTCGACCTGCTGATAGCCGTTCGACACGGCAATCGAATAGAACTCGCCTTGGGAATCGTCGCCGCGCAGGATGCAGCTCGGATATTTCCAGGTGATGGCGGAGCCGGTCTCGACCTGCGTCCACGAAATCTTCGAACGGTCGCCACGGCAGTCGCCGCGCTTGGTGACGAAGTTGTAGATGCCGCCCTTGCCCTCGGCGTCGCCGGGGTACCAGTTCTGGACAGTCGAATATTTGATCTCGGCATCGTCGAGCGCCACCAGTTCGACCACCGCGGCATGGAGCTGGTTCTCGTCGCGCTGCGGCGCCGTGCAACCTTCGAGATAGGAGACGTACGCCCCTTCCTCGGCGATGATCAGCGTGCGCTCGAACTGGCCGGTGTTCTTCTCGTTCATGCGGAAATAGGTCGACAGCTCCATCGGGCAGCGCACGCCCTTGGGCACGAAGACGAAGGAACCATCGGTGAACACGGCCGAATTCAGCGTGGCGTAGAAATTGTCCGAGGTCGGCACGACCGAACCAAGATATTTCCGCACCAGTTCCGGATGCTCGCGGATCGCTTCCGAGATCGAGCAGAAGATCACGCCGGCCTGCGCCAGTTCCTTCTTGAAGGTCGTGACGACAGAGACGGAATCGAACACCGCGTCGACGGCGACGCGGCCTGATTTGTAGACGTTGTCGCTGGCTTCCTCGAACTCCGAGGCGTCGGTCTTCTGCACGCCGGCGAGGATCTCCTGCTCCTTCAACGGAATGCCGAGCTTCTCGTAGACCTTCAAGATCTCGGGATCGACGTCGCTGAGCGAAGTCGGTCCGGGCGTGCTCTTGGGCGCCGCGTAATAGTAAATGTCCTGGAAATCGATATTGGGATAGTTGACGCGCGCCCAGGTCGGTTCTTCCAGCGTCAGCCAGCGACGATAGGCTTCCAGGCGCCATTCCAGCATCCAGGACGGTTCGTCCTTCTTGGCCGAAATGAAACGGATGATGTCTTCGCTCAAGCCTTTGGGAGCCTTGTCGACGGCGATCTCGGTCTGGAATCCGTATTTGTATTGGTCGACGTCGATCTTTCGGACCCGATCGATCGTGTCCTGCACAGCAGGCATATGCGTTCTCCATCCACGCCGGGGTCAAGGCCCGACAGTTTTCAAACTATGGCACCGCCAAATGAAACGCCGAAGACGCTCGCGGCAGCGTAAGTTCCATATAGTGCGCCTCGACCGGAAATTCACCCGGCCAGCATGAAACGCACGGCTCTACCAGGCCGAGAGGCCCAAAATCGTCCAACCGCTAGGCGGCTCTCTCCTTGTCCGCCCGGCGAGCGGCTAGCCCAGCAAGCGCGGCGCGGAACAGTTCGATGTCCTCGACACCCGTCGCCGCACCGATCGAGACGCGCAAGGCGCCAAGACTGTCGCCATGGCCCATGGCCTTCAGCACATGGCTCGGACCGACTTTGCCCGACGAACAGGCCGAGCCAGCCGACAGCGCCACGCCGGCAAGATCGAAGGCGATCTGGGCTGTTTCGGCCTTGATGCCGGGAATAGCGAAGAATGTCGTGTTGGCAAGCCTCGGCGCGCCGGTTCCGAAGATTTCTATGTCCGGCGCCAGCGTTTTGAGAATGGTTTCGACCTCGTCGCGACGCCGACGCACGGCATCGACGGTCTGCAATCCGGCGAGAGCCAGCCTGGCCGCGGCGCCAAATCCGGCAATGCCGGGCAGGTTTTCGGTGCCGCCGCGATGGCCCTTTTCCTGGCCACCGCCATTGATCAGCGGCTTCGGCATCATCAGATCCGAGGCGGCGACGATGGCGCCGACACCCTTGGGGCCGCCGAGCTTGTGCGACGACAGAATCAAATAGTCGGCGTAACCCGCTGACATGTCGATGGAAAGTCGGCCTGCCGCCTGCACCGCGTCAACAACGAGGACGCCGCCCGCCGCCTTGACGGTTTCGGTAATGCGGCCGATGGGCTGGATCACGCCGGTTTCGTTGTTGGCGGCATGGATCGCCACAAGCGGCAAGCCGTCAGCCTTGTCGTGACCGGCAAGCGCCGCCGTCAAGGCATCGAGCCTAACAATGCCATCAGCGTCGACACCGATCCGCGTCACCTGGCTCGCCGGGAAGCGTCCGCCATTCAGCAGGCACGGATGGTCGGCCTCGCAGACGTAGAGCCGGCTCATGCGAATGGCGCCGCGCCCCATCCGCCAGTCCGGCGTCAGCAGCGTCGCGGCGGCTTCCGTTGCGCCCGAGGTGAAGACGACATGTTCCGGCTTGCCGTTGATCAGTGCGGCCACATCGCGCCTGGCGGTTTCGACCACGCGGCGAGCGGCGCGTCCCTCGGCATGGACCGACGACGGGTTGGCTGCCACATCGAGCGCCGCGACCATGGCCTCGCGCGCCGCTGGAAGCAGCGGCGCACTGGCGTTATAGTCGAGATAGGCGCGTGTCGCGGCCATTTTCGTCCAGTTCGTCCCGTCAGTAGCCATTCCGCCGACGTATGGCGTTATTTCCTTGAAATTCCAAGGCAAGCCGTCCTATTTACGCGGCTTGCGGCGAGGGCGACCGGGCGATTGCGTTTCGGCCACCCAGTTTTGAATAATTCTAAACTAGTTTCTATGAAGGCGCTCGCCCTGCGTCAAGGTCTGTGGAAGCGGGCGCCGTAGGAAGAGCGTTCCGGGCGCCGCGCGCTCGTTTTACCCAAGTGGAGTATTTCATGCCTGAGGTCATTTTCACCGGTCCGGCCGGTCGCCTGGAGGGACGCTACCAGCCCTCGAAGGAAAAGAGCGCGCCGATTGCCATCGTGTTGCATCCGCACCCGCAGTTCGGCGGCACGATGAACAACAAGATCGTCTACGACCTCTTCTACATGTTCCAGAAGCGCGATTTCACCACGCTGCGTTTCAATTTCCGCGGCATCGGCCGCAGCCAGGGCGAATTCGACCACGGCACGGGCGAATTGTCGGACGCGGCGGCCGCGCTCGACTGGGTGCAGTCGCTGCACCCGGATTCGAAGAGCTGCTGGGTCGCCGGCTATTCTTTCGGTTCGTGGATCGGCATGCAGCTCCTGATGCGCCGGCCCGAGATCGAAGGCTTCATCTCGATCGCGCCGCAGCCCAACACCTATGATTTCTCGTTCCTGGCGCCCTGCCCGTCCTCGGGCCTGATCATCCATGGCGATGCCGACAAGGTGGCCCCGCCGAAGGATGTGCAAGGCCTGGTCGACAAGCTGCACACGCAAAAGGGCATCACTATCACGCAGAAGACCTTGCCCGGCGCCAACCATTTCTTCGCCAACGACGCGGATCTGTTGATCGAGGAATGCGCCGACTATCTCGATCGCCGGCTGGCCGGTGAATTGTCCGATCCGCGGCCGAAGCGGTTGCGCTAAACCGCCAAGCAAAACGTACGGGCGGGCGGGCAACGTCCCCCGCTCGATATTTGACGATGATCCGGCCCGATCTATTTTTCGGGGGCAATCAAGCGGAACGATGGCTTGCGGACCGGCAATCCCGACGGTGCCGGCCGGAAGATGAAGCCCAGCCGGGCAAAGACCAATCCGCAGGCCAGCGCGAAGGCGCAGCCGAGGCCGAAGCCGGCAACGGTATCGCTGGGATAGTGCGCGCCGACGAATATCCTGGTCGAGGCGATGCAGGCCGTGAGCACCAGGGCGATGTACCAGCGGCGCGGAAACAGGAGCAGAAGCACGCCGAACACGGCGCCCATCGTCGTGGCATGGCCGGAGGGAAAGCCCGCAAAGCGCGCATCGAAGGCAAAGGGGTGCAGTGCAAGGACGCCGAAATCCTGGAAATAGAGCGGGCGGGCCCTGCCAATGGCATATTTCAGGACATTGACAGCGAGACCGGAGAGGCCAACGGCGCTCAGCACCAGAAAGGCCAGACAGGTCCAGCTGTAGACCAGCATCAGCGCGCGCCGCGAAAGGCTTCGCCAATCCGTCAGATTGGCCGCGACAAGCAGAAGCGCGGACGGGATGAGATACCAGCCGCCCAGTCCGAACTGCGTGAAGAACTCGGCGAGCCTGCCCACGGCAGGCGACCATCGTTCATGCGCCATGCCCGCCGGCGTATCCAGCCGAACAAAGGCCGCGGCCGTCAGAAAGACCCAGACCAGCCCCCACGCCCACCATGAGATGTTGGGATAGCGAGCGGGACGAACGGCGAGGCGCCGTCTCGCGATCTGCATCGTGTCGCGAAAATTATCGAGTGATCGGCGTCCTATTCCGAGGAGCGAGCTGGACACCGGAGGGCGCGATTTCACGAGCATTGGAAACTGGACTCTGTCATCGACCCAGCCGTCATTGGGCCACACGATAAAGGCCGAGCGACAGTTTGTCTCCCGACGAATAGTTGAGGCCATCGATTTCGGCGAGACGGTTCACCGATTTTCCTTTCACCGACAGCATGCCATTCAGCTTCTGCTCATCCCCGATCGGCGCCAGCCCCAGTGCACAGGCAGGATCGGCGAGCAGGTGCTCCGCCACGCCTCCGATATCGGTCAGCACCGTTTTCGTGCCGACCAGAAACACCAGGCTCGGCTCCTGATACCGCGCCGAGGCCAGCACCGTTGTGTCGCATGCCTGGTTGGCAAGCACGGCTTGCTTGATCGCCGGGCTCAACCACATGGGCTTCAGCGACGGTGCGATGATACCGAACAGCAAGGCATAGGTGATGCCCGCGCAGGCGGCGGTGGCTCCGATGCGAGGCAGCGGCACCTGCAACTGACGCGAGAAGGCCAGATAGCCGGCGCCCAGCGCCGACGCCGCCGCCGGGATGCTCCACCACGAGAAGCTGTGGGTAAGGTAGATCGGTGCCCCGATGCAGACCGCCGCCAGGCCGAGGCTGACCACCACCAGACCGAAAGCGGTCGACCACCACAACCATTGCTGCCAGCGCTTGAGCGGCGCATTGGCGTCCTGCGGCTGCAGGGTCAACAGCCAGCCGATCAGCAGCGCCATGCCGGGATAGGCCGGCAAGACGTAATGCGGCAGCTTGGTCGGGATAAGTTCGAACACGAGCCAGAAGGGAATGTACCATGCCAGGCAAAAGCGCAGCCTGAAATCGTCGCGCACCCGATTGAGGGCCTGCAGGCCGGCGCCGACCGCGATCAGGCCGAACGGCCACATGAACAGCGAATAGGTCAGCATGTAGAAACCCGGTGGCAGGCCGTGCGATTCCTCGCCCGACGCGACCTTGTTCAGCATATCCTTGCCGACGGCTTCCTGAAAAAAGGCGCCGCCGCTCTTCCAGCCGATAAAAGCGACCCAGGGCAGCACGATGAGCAAGACGAGCGCGATGCCGCGCACCAGCTTCAGCTTCAAAAGCCAGCGCCAGTCGCGTTCGAAAGCAAACAGCGCGGCCGCCGTCAGCAGCGACAGCAGCGGGGCCACGGGTCCCTTGATAAGGATCCCGACGCCTTGCGCCAACCAGAATATCCACGGCAGATGGCCCGCCACCGGCTCGTTGCGACGCGCCGCCAGATAGATTTGCGCCAGCGCGCCCTGCGCGGCCACGCAGCAAGCCAGAAGCATGGCGTCGGTCTTGGCGTCGCGCCCCTCGAAGGCGGTGGCGAAGATCGCCGCCATCATCAGGCCGGCGGCAAGGCCGGCATTGGCACCGAAAAGTTTCGTGCCCGTCCAGGCGATGCCCAGAACAGCGAGGGCGATTCCGAGCATCGAGACAAGGCGATACACCCAGATCGGCGCGGCAGCCCCCTCGCCGCTCAATGCGACAGCGGCCGATTGCAGCCAGTAGATGCCGATCGGCTTCTTGTAGCGCGAGACGTCCTGGAAGCGAATGTCGATATAATCGCCAGTTTCGACCATCTGCTTGGTCGCCTGGACAAAACGGGACTCGTCGCGATCGATCGGCGGAAGGCTCGCCAAGCCGCTGAAACTCATCAGCAAGCTGAACAGAAAGAGGAAGACGTAGTTTCTGTTCATCGCGGGAGCTTTCCGGATCTGATCTGCGGGACGGCCCCGTCGCGGCGTGCGGGCGCTGCCCTTGCGCGGCGCCTCATTACGCCAGCGGCATGAATGAGGCAAGAACTGGCCCGACGCTCGCGAGAGGCGCGCGATCCGACGCAAAACCGGAATCCACTTTTGCTGATCGCGAACTCCTGGTTGGCGCGCGATCCGGCGCAAAACCGGAATCCACTTTTGCTGATCGCGCTTGGGTGCTAAACGCGCGCGTTCACATATGCCCGCGCCGGACCGGGCGTACGCTTTCGGGAAACAAAAAATGCCTGCCTTCAAATCCGACTTCCTGCGCACGATGAGCGAGCGCGGCTTCATCCACCAGACCTCGGATGATGTCGGCCTCGATCAAATCTTCGCCAAGGAGACGGTGACGGCCTATATCGGCTTCGACGCAACCGCCAAGAGCCTGCATGCCGGATCGCTGATCCAGATCATGATGCTGCACTGGCTGCAGCAGACCGGCCACCGGCCAATCGCGCTGATGGGCGGCGGCACGTCGATGATCGGCGATCCCTCGTTCAAGGACGAGGCCCGCAAGCTGCTGACGCCCGCGGATATCGACGATAATCTCGCCGGTATCCGCCGCAACTTCATGCCCTACCTGAAATTCGGCAGCGGTCCGAACGACGCGGTCATGGTCAACAATGCCGACTGGCTGATGGAGATCAACTACGTCAATTTCCTGCGCGATGTCGGCCGGCACTTTTCCGTCAACCGCATGCTTGCGTTCGATTCCGTCAAGCTGCGGCTCGATCGCGAGCAATCGCTGTCGTTCCTCGAATTCAACTACATGATCCTGCAGGCCTATGATTTCGTCGAACTCTACAAGCGGCTCGGCTGCCGCCTGCAGATGGGCGGCTCCGACCAGTGGGGCAACATCATCAACGGCATCGATCTCGGCCGCCGCATGGAGGATGCGCAACTTTATGCGCTGACCACGCCGTTGCTCACCACCTCGTCCGGCGCCAAGATGGGCAAGTCGGCCTCGGGCGCGGTCTGGCTCGATGCGCAGATGCTGAGCCCTTACGAGTTCTGGCAATATTGGCGCAACACCGAGGATGCCGATGTCGGCCGGTTCCTGAAACTCTACACCACGCTGCCGCTAGACGAGGTGGCGCGGCTCGAGCGGCTGGGCGGCTCCGAGATCAACGAAGCCAAGAAGATCCTCGCCACCGAGATCACGGCCCATCTGCATGGCCGCGCGGCCGCCGAACAGGCCAGCGAGACGGCGCGCAAGACCTTCGAGGAAGGCGCGCTCGCCGACACGCTGCCGACCGTCGAGATAGAAGCGGCAAAGCTGGAAGCCGGCGTCGGCATCCTGTCGCTGCTGGTCACGGCTGAGCTGGCGTCGTCCAATGGCGAGGCACGGCGGCACATCCAGGGCGGCGCCGTACGCCTCAACGACCAGCCGGTAAGCGACGACCGTCGGCTGGTCACGGTTCAGGATTTGAGTCCGGAAAACGTCGTAAAGCTTTCATTGGGCAGGAAAAAGCACATCCTGGTGCGGCCGGCCTGAGGACCCTCACCGGTACTCGAAGATCGACCTGAATATCCCCGGCGCGATCACCGACAGCGGATTGACGTCCAGCACCGGCTTGTTGGCATTGCCCCTGAGCCGGTAGGTGACGCCGATCAGGCCGCGGTCGCGACCGTTGCCGAGAAGCGCGCCGACGATGGGCAATTCGCCAAAGATGCGGTTGAGGCCGTAGACCGGCATGAAGGTGCCGGTCATGTCCATATTGTTGTTCTGGTCGTAGAGAATGCCCTGGAAGGTCGTGCCGATGCGCGGACCGCGCAGCACGCCGTTGGTCAGCTTCAGGTAGCCGCTGCCCTTGTCGATTTCGGCGTAGCCGCGCTCGAACTTGACCCGCGACGTGTCGAGCTTGCCCTTCACCGCCTGATTGAGGCTGCGGCTGTCGCCGGCCGGCGTGGTCGAGACGATGGAGGCGAGCTTGGGTTCGTCGACGATGAAGAAATTGCTGGTATCGACCTTGCCCTTCATCGGCCCGTCGCTGGCCCCCGACAGGGCCAGGGTGATCGCGCCGCCTTCCATGTGCTCGTAGACGTTCAGGAACCTCAATATGGCGCCGGCGTCCGCCGACCGCACATTGAGCGAACGCCTGCCGTCGCCGGTGGTGTTGCTGATGGCGATGGCGGCGCCGGAACTCGCCGTCGCGCTGACCTTGAGCCCGTTCACGCGCGAACCGGCGGCACTGTAGTCGAGCTTCAGGTTGGACAGCTGCTCATCGTGGAAGCCGGTCAGCTGATCGACGTCGGCGCTGACCGAAATATTGTCCGTTCCCGTCGTCTTGGTCGCGGTGTCCACATCGGACGTGAACTGCTTGATGAGCGAACGAGCGTCGAGCGCTTTGCCATTGATGTCGACCGCGAAGCCCTTGCCCGATCGCTTGACCGACACCGACACATCGTCGCCCCGGTTCAAGGTGACCTTGCCGAATTTGGCCGAGGACAGGGCGCCGTTGACCAGCACGATGCCGCCGTCGATGGAGAATGTCTTGCCGTCGAGCTCGAAGTCGGACAGCGTCGTGGTATCGCCGGACTTCGTCATGACGAAGGTGGCGCTGGCGGGGACCCCCGCCCCCTTGCTCCAGCCGGCCCAGGGAATGTTCAGCCTGGCATTGGTCAGGTCGACCGAAACGTTCTGGTTGCCGCTGCCGCTCTTGTCGATCGCGACCTTCACCGTTCCGCCAAGCAGCGGCGTCAGGCCAGGCATGGCGGCGGCGCGGATCTTGTCGTCGAGCACCAGGGCCACCTTGCGGCTGCGCGCCGGCCCGTCATCCCTGAGCGGCTCGACGAGATCGAGTTCGGCCGGAATGCCGTTGAGCGATGCCTTGGCTGAAATGACCGCCTTTTCCGGGTCGACCGTTATCGAACCATCGGCACCGGTCACGGCCTGTCCCTCGAACGGCTTGGCCAGGGACAGGCCGGTATAGTCGAGCGACACAAGCCAATCGAGCTTCGCGGTGTCGACACCCGACTGCAGCGGAATGTCCGCCCTGACATGGCCGGTGACGCTGCCGGACAGGTCCTCCGGCAGGATGCCGACATGGCGCATGGCGTTGATCGGTTCGTAGGAGGCAAGTTCGGCGACAGCCGGCGCCTCCCCCTCGACATCGATGTCGAGCGCGCCGATGACCGGCGGACGGTTGGCGGCCTTGACCGTCAGCGTCCCGTTGCTGGCCGCCACCGTGCGGCCACTGGGCATGAAGACGGTGCCCGACGACAACGAAACGTCGACATCGTTGCCGTGGAACGCGACGACGCCCACCGCGTCGCGGATCGGCGGAATGCGGCCGGCCGTGTCGAAACGCGCCCCGTCTATCTGGAAGCGGCCGAAGACCTCCTCGGCCGAAAGCGGTACGCCATTGCCGAGGCGGTCCGGCACCACCTGGAACTGGAGACTGGCGTCGACCACGCGGCCCCCGAACAGATTGTTCAGCACCCAGAGCCGCGCATTGCGCGCCGAAAACCACGGCCACAGCTGTTTGACGTGCGAGACAGGCATGTCATGGACGTTGAGCGCCACATTGATCCCGGGGGCCTTGCCGTCGACGAATTCCACGGTTGCGGTGCCAAGCACCTCGCTGGAAGCGGAGGAGCGAACCGCGATCTGCTCGGCCACCAGTTTATGGCTCTTGGTCTGATAGACGCCGGCGACGCGCGAGAGGAAGGTCAGCGCGGGTTCCGGCGATTCCGACGGTGCCAGGGTCGAGCCGTCGCTGGTCAGGTCATAGCGGTAGGCAGGCTCCTCGCCAGCGGCGCCGGTCGAGGGCTTGGGCCCGACGGAGCCGGCAAAATCGAAAGTCGAGCGGCCGGTCTTGAGCAGCAACCTGTCCACCTGGATCTTGTTGGAGCCGTAGACAAGCGTCGCATTGACATCGGCATCCGCCGGCAGCAGGCCGCGCGTGCCAAGATCCAGCACCGATCCGGTCGACGAAAGGGCGGCCGCCAAGCGTGACGCGGTGGCACCTGAGCCTTCCGCTCCTGTCACCTTCAACGCGACGGCCCCAAGCTTGCCGGAGCCGGCAGCGGTAGCGCCGGCATCCGCCAGATTGATGCTGGCATCCAGGGCAGTCACCCGATGCGCGGCGATATCGCGGGTGGCCGAGGCTGCAACGGTAACCGTCCTGCCGTCGACATCGGCATCAGCGGTAAACGCCATGCCGCCCGGTCCCGACTGAACGAGGGTGGCGTCGGCGATCTTGACCAGTTTGATCGATCCGGCGTCGGGGAGCACGAACTCGACATTGCTGAGATCGATCCGGCGCATCGAATCCTCGCGCACGGCGTCGAGCACGTGATGGATGTTGCCGAACACCGCGTCCAACAGTTTTTCCGGATCGACAAGGCCGTCCTCATTGCGCAGCGCCGCGGTCCAGTCGCCGCCGGAAGGCATCGCCGCCATGACGATGCGGGCATCGGATATCCTGGCGCTGGTCAGCCGCACCTCACCCCACAGAAGCGGCACCAGGCGCACGCCGAAGCGCACACGCCCCGCATCGGCCATTGGTTTGCCGTCCGATGTCTTCAGGCTGACATCGCTGACCTGCAGGGCAACGAAGCTCGAACTGTCGAGCGTGATGCGGGCGGGCCCGACGGCCACTTTGACGTCGACGCCCGCAAGCCTCTCGATAGCGCTCTCGGCCTCGACGCGCAGCCTGTCCGAGCCTATGCCGGAAAGGCCGATGAGATAGACCGCCATCGCGGCCAGCAGCATGAAAGCGACCAGGCCGGCAAACACGCGCGAAAGCATTCGAAAGCCGCGGCCGATGGCAGCCTGACCGAGGGGCGGGACACGGCACGCGGACGGCAAGGTCCCCAGGTCGGTGATCTCGTCCCGCCTGAACCTGATCTTCTCGTGCTGCGGTTGCTCCTGATCCACGCAATCTTCCGTTGTCCGAATTCGCTCGTGGACGAATCCCCGCTCGACACTATATCGCTGTGGCTTCGCGCGTAACCTCAAACAAGGGCATCGATATGGCTGACCTCGACGTGGGCGATCTTGCGCCGCAATTCGACCTGCCGCGGGACGGCGGTGGATCGCTCAGCCTGGCCGCATCCGCCGGCAAGCCGGTGGTGCTCTATTTCTATCCGCAGGACGACACGACAAGCTGCACGCAAGAGGCGATCAGCTTCTCACGGCTGAGGCCGGAATTCGAGAAGGCCGGCGCCGTCGTCATCGGCCTGTCGCCCGACAGCGCCAAGAAGCACGACAAGTTCAAGTCGAAATACGATCTCACCATCGATCTCGCCGCCGACGAGGAGCGCAAGGTGATCGAAGCCTATCATCTATGGGTCGAGAAATCGATGTATGGCCGCAAATACATGGGCGTCGAGCGCGCGACGTTCCTGATCGGCCGTGACGGACGGATCGCCAGGATTTGGCGCAAGGTCCGGGTCAAGGGCCATGCCGAGGCCGTGCTGGAAGCTGTTCGCGCGCTGTGAGCGGCAGAGCCCACGAGGGCAAACGCGATCGTGGCGTTATTCGTCGTGCGGCGCGTCGGCTTTCGGCTGCCGCCGCGTCCTCCAGGACTTCGAAACATGGCTCGCTTGATCGGCCAGCGCGGCGAGATGACCGCGCAGGCCGCGCGCACCCATCATCGACGACAGCGCGACTGATTGCGTGGCGAAGCGGCGCTTGAAATCCTCGCCGCCGCAGAGAAAATCAATCGTGGCAAGGCCACGGTCGAGCGACCACTGGATATAATCCATCATCAGCACCATACCCGGCGAGCCGCGCTCATATTCGGGATCATAGGTGGTGACGAAGGCCATCATCGTGCCGTGCTGCTCGAAATTGATCGAGACGGCGATGATCGTGTCGTCAAGCTCCAGCACGAAGATGCGCAACAGCCCGAGGTCGGCCAGCACGGAAATAAGCGCGGCGAGAACCGGCGAGCCCTCATCGAACAGATCCGAGGCGCGACCATGCCGAACGAGCCAGAGCCGCTTCAGCGTCGCGACCCGCTCGAGCACCGGCTCGCGCGGCTCATCCGCATCCAGGAGGCGGAAACGCAACGCGCCGCTCTCTTCCATGAACTTGCGGCCGCGACGATAGTTCTGCCTGCCCTTTTTCGACAGCGTCTCGAACCATTCCGCCCCACTCTGCCAGGGACCCGTGACGCGATAGCTGATTTCACCACGGTGATTGGGCCGAAGCGCTTTGCCTTGGGCCGGGCGCAGCAGGGCATGGACACCGGCATCCGGCAGCAGGCGGTTGAGGTAGATCAGGTCGAAGCCGCCCTGATCAAAAACATACTGCCAAAGGCGGGAGATGGCCTGTGGGTCGCTGTCGGGTGCAACCAGCGCGTCGCCATAGTCGCTATGGTCCTTCGCAGCCCATTCGAGCATGCGGATGCCGGAGCGCCTGAAGGTGGCGAGCGCTATCACGCCGTCGAGCCGGTCGCCGTTCCAGGCGAGCCCAATCCTGAGCGCGCGCCGCTCCTGATGCGGGGTCGTGCGCCACCAGGCCGCGATCCAGTCCGGGTGCTGGAAGACAAGCCCACCAGCCCGCTGCCAGAGTTCGCTCCAGGCCGGTGCGATCTCGGCCAGGCGCTCGGCCGACGTCACGACCTCGAAGCTGCGTGTTCGCGGTACGGCAAGCACAAAGGGGGCATTCATGGCCGTGTCCCTTCCGACGATTGCGAGGTCCGTGGTTTTGCCGGGCGCAGTCGCCGGGCCCTGAAACGCTTGGCAATATGCCCCCACATCCGCTTCAGCGGCATGACATAGAGGCCTGCGAGCGACTGGTAGTCGCGCACATCGCGGTCGACCAGTCCGAACTTGAAGTCCTCGTCGGGCCTCGGCACGCACAATGTTCCAAAGAGCCGATCCCAGAAGGAAAAGAGCAGCCCGAAATTCTTGTCGTAGTGACGCGGATCGGTGCTGTGATGCAGTTGGTGCCAATGAGGACACAGGATCAAATTGTTGAGCGGGCCGAACGAGATCTTGAAATGCGTGTGCCTGACGAAATCCATCATCAGAATGTTGCGCATGACATAGACGTTGACGCCAAAGACGGTCAGCTCGACAAGGTTCAGCGAAACCAGCGACCAGATGCCGAAACAGAACCCCACGATGAGGCCGTCCCAGGCTCTATTCATCAACTCGTCGAGCGGATGGACGCGGTCCTTGGTGATCCCGACCATCACCTCGGCCGAATGATGCACCTTGTGCAGTTCCCAAAGCAGCGGATAGCGATGCTGGGCGACGTGATAGAGATAGTAGGAAATGTCGTAGGCGAGCAGCATGGTGATGGTAAAGATGAGCACCGTCACTGGCCCTGCCGGCCCCTCGATCAGCGGCGGCTGGAACTGGAATAGCGTCGAAAACAGACAGTTGGTCCCGTAGCCGACCGCGGTGACGAAGACAATTCCCGCCGGCAGCATCAGGAAGGGCATCAGGGCCTTCTTCGTCACCCAGAACAAAAGGTCGGCCTTCGCCGAGGGATGGGTGATGACCTCATGGGGAATGGCGAACTCGAAAAATTCCTTCCAGCTCTTCTCCTCGACCGTGCGCCAATAGGCCACGAGCGCGCTGACAAGAGCGGTCAGCAGCAAGAGCCCGGTCGCCAGCAGACTGGTGCCCGAAATCTTGTCGAGGATCTTGCCAACCAGGTCGTCCAGCATTCCTACCGCCACGGTGTATCCGAAGTACCAGCAGGCCTTTACTCGAAAAGAGTCAATTAAATGCAATCGAATACAGTTAAGAAACCTGACCTTGCTCAGCGCGTGACTGGCCGCCGTCGGCGGAACATGGGTGCTCCTCACCAACGATTTCGCGACGTGGTGGCCGGCCCCCGGTGATTTCATGCAACCCATTGCCCGCGACGCGTGCATTCGGCGCCGCGCCGGCGGCACGACAAGTCTTTGTTAACCCTAATAATGTGTAATCAGGCTGTCGTGGTGTCGTAAACGAAAGCTTGGTCCCGTGAACGCAACCGGTCAGTCCGCAGTCTTTGGCAGGCGCAAGGAACCGCACACCGTCATCATCGCGCGGGGCGACGAGATCAGGCATTTCACGATCCGGCCCTGGCTCGCGGCATTCATCGGCTCGGCCCTCGCCGCCATTGCCATCGGCTACCTCCTGGCCACATCCTATCTCGTGCTGCGCGACGATCTGATCGGCGCCACCACCGCGCGCCAGGCGCGCATGCAGCAGGCTTATGAGGACCGCATCTCGGCGCTTCGCGCGCAGGTCGACCGCATCACCAGCAGGCAGCTGCTCGACCAACAATTGATGGAAACCAAGGTCAGCGAACTGCTCGCGCGACAGACACAGCTCAGCCAGCGCCACGGCCGCCTCGGCCCGCTGCTCGAACGCGCTGAAAACGACGTCGGAACGGTGCCTGCCGAAGATCCGGCCGCCGCCAAGCCGGACAAGCGCGCCGAGGTGACAGGCAGCATCAACGTGCCAGCGCAGAGCTACGCCGTTGCCAGCCTGAGCGCCGACCTTGGCACGGCCGACACCCGGCCCTTCTCCTTGTGGTCGACCCGTACCGATCCACTGCCCAGCGATACCGCCGCCGATCGTGCCGACAGGCTGTTCGTCTCGATCAACCAGTCGCTTAAATCCATCGAGAATGACCAGCTCAGCCGCATCAGCACGCTCGCGGACAATGCCTATAAGAGCGCCGATGCCATTCAGCAGGCGCTGCAGGCGGCCGGACTGCCGGTCGACAGCGATTTCGGCAAGAACGAAAGCGATGTCGGCGGACCGCTGATCCCGCTCGACTCCTCGATGATCTTCGACAGCAAGGTCAAAGAGTTGGACGAGGCGCTGGATACGCTCGATCAGCTGAAGAAGGAAGCGCGCCGGCTGCCGCTTGCCAATCCCGCCCCCGGCCACTCCGTCACCAGCCCGTTCGGCGTGCGCACCGATCCCATCCTGGGCACGGCCGCGCTGCATTCGGGAATGGATTTCAGGGCACCGATCGGCATGGCGGCGCGGGTGACAGCGCCCGGCGTCGTCACCAAGGCCGGCTGGAACGGCGGCTATGGCCGCATGGTCGAGATCGACCATGGCAATGGTTTTGCCACGCGCTACGGACATCTCAGCGAGATCGACGTCACGGTGGGCGAAAAAGTCGACGCCGGCGCCATCATCGGCAAGACCGGCAGCAGCGGACGCTCGACCGGCCCGCATCTGCACTATGAAGTGCGGCACAATGGCGAGGCGATCGATCCGCTGCGCTTCCTGACCGTCGGCAGGAAAGTCGCGCAGTATCTCTAGCAGCCGCTTGCCGGCGGCTGAATCCGGCGCCACCGGCCGAGCGACGCCTTCTCCCTCGCCAGGCAGTCTCCCGCGCCCCATTAAACCGCTGGTGGTCATCCGCCATTGTAACGGCAGGGCGCAAACCGTCGCTGCTTAGTCTCATCCCTGATCCACCGAAGGTAAGACGCCCCGGGATCGGCGGCTCTGTCCAGGTTCCGGATTATTTTTGAATTCCATTTGACTGAATAAATATTTGATGCGAACCTTGCGTCAACCGGGGGCGCAAGGCATGGCATTGCGGGGGACCAATCAGGAATTCGGGCGGCCGTACAATCGGCGCATCGTGCTGGAGTCCATCCGCCTGCATGGCCCGATCGCCCGCGGCGAGATCGCCGACCGCGTCGGGCTGACCGTCCAGACCGTGTCGACCATCGTGCGCGAACTGGAGGAACAGGGCTACATCCTGTCCGTGCGCGAAGAGCCGAAGGGACGCGGCCTGCCACCGGCGACGCTGCGTATCAACCCGGAAGGCGGCTATGCCGTCGGCATCCACCTGACACCGCTTGGAGTAGACGCCGCGCTGATCAATCTCAGCGGCGACGTCGTCGAGAGTTCACACCGCGAAGCGCCCAACGCGACGCCCGACCATGCGTTCGAACAGATTGGCGCCATGGTCCGCGACCTGACGGGCAAGCGGCCAGGCGGCCGCGTCATCGGCGTCGGCATGGCGCTTCCCGGCCCGTTCGACGTCGATTCCATGAGCTTTGTCGGCCCGACCACGATGACCGGCTGGAAGCATGTGCCGCTGCGTGAGCGGCTGACGGCCGCGACGGGATTGCCGGCGTTTTTCGAGAGCGACATGGCCGCCGCCGCGATGGGCGAACGGCTCTATGGCATCGGTGCCCGCCATTCCGACTATTACTACCTCTATTTCGGCGTTGGGCTCGGCGGCGCCATGATGCATGACGGCAGCGTTATGCGCGGCGCCTGGGGCAATGCCGGCGAGATCGGCCACATTCCCATGGTCCCTGACGGCGAGCTTTGCCCCTGCGGCAATCGCGGCTGCCTCGAGCGCTATTTGTCGCTCGAAGCACGGGGCCGCCGGGCCGGTAGCGACGCCGATTGGGTGGCGCGGGTCGGCCCGATCTTCCGCAACGCGATCGCCATCATCGAAAACCTATTCGACCCGGAGACGGTCGTGCTCGGCGGCTTGGCGGCATCGGAATTGCTCGAACGCCTGGCGGACGCGGCCGAACCGCTGCACAATTCGGTTTCGGCCCGCGCCGACCGCAAGACGCCGCGCGTCATCGTCGCCAGCGGCGGCCAGCACGCCGTGCTGCGGGGTGCCGCCGCACTCGCCGTCTCAGGGGTGTTGTCGCCGCGCTTCGGCCAGATGTTCACCGCCGAGCGCGAGCGCGGCCGCGATCCCCTGGCGGCCAGGGAGATTGCCGCATGAGTGAACCGCTGCTGGTGCTCGACAACGTCACCAAGAACTATGGCGCGATCGAAGCGCTGAAGGGCATCAGCTTTTCCATCGGCAAGGGCGAAGTGGTGGCGCTGCTCGGCGACAATGGGGCCGGCAAGTCGACCCTTGTCAAGATCATTGCCGGCGGATTGGAACCGACCTCCGGCCGCATGCTGTTCGAAGGCAAGGAGTTTCTGGCGCGGTCGCCGGCGGAGGCCAAGGCCGCGGGGATCGAAACCGTCTACCAGGACCTGTCGCTCTGCACCAATGTCGACGTGGTCGCCAATTTCTTCATGGGCCGCGAGATCACCAGGAAGGTGCTTGGCATTCCGGTGCTCGACGAACGCGCGATGGAGGCCGTCGTCGGCAAGGCCCTGGCCAGCGCCGGCACCCGCATTCCGTCATTGCGCACCAATGTCGAGCATCTCTCGGGCGGCCAGCGGCAGGCCATCGAGCTCAACCGCTTCGTGCACTGGGGCGGCAAGCTGGTGCTGCTCGACGAACCGTTCGCCGCGCTTGGCGTCGAACAGACGCGGCGCGGCCTCGACATGATCCGCCAGGTGGCGAGCCAGGGCATCGGCGTCGTCATCATCACCCATATCATGCAGCAGGCTTTTCAGGTCGCCGACCGGATCGTGGTTATCCGGCAAGGTGTCGTGGCGGGCGACGTCGCCCGCAACAAGACAAGTCCCGATGCGGTGATCAACATGATTACCGGGGAGACGCTTGCCGGTGCCGGACCGGCGAGCTGAGGGACAAAGAGGGGTCCGGCTTAACAGGGAGCCAACGACATGAAGCGAATACTTCTTGCTGTCTTCGGTATCCTGGCACTGGCCTTTGCCACGCTCACGCCGGCATTCGCGCAGTCCAAGGGTGTCGTCTATTACATGGTGCCGACACTGCTCGACGAGTTCCAGACCGGCTCGGTGAGCGCGCTGGAGCTGTTCCTGAAACAGACCGGCTACGAGATGAAGACGCTGAACGCCGACAACAAGACCGACGCGCAGCAATCGCAGATGAACGACGTCATCGCGCTGAAGCCGGCGGCGATCATCCTGGCGGCGGTCGATTTCAATGCGCTGAAGCCGTCGATCGAGGCGGCCCGCGCGGCCGGCATCCCGGTGGTCGAGTTCGACCGCCAGATCACGTCGACGCCGTCCGACTTCACATCGGTCGCGGGTACCGTCGAAATCGGCTACGTCGCCGCCGACCAGGCCGAAAAGCTTCTCAAAGCCAAGAATGGCGCGGTGAAGGGCAAGGTGCTGCAGGTGCTTGGTGACCCCGGCGATCCCTATACGCTCGACATCCAGAAAGGCTTCGAGGAGAAGATGAAGGCGTTCCCGGACGTCAAGATCATCTCGCTTCCGGCCATGCAGTGGGAAGCCAGCAATGCCGGCACCATCGTCGCCGACCAGATGCTTGCCAACCCCGACATCGACCTGATCTTCAGCCATGCCGCGCACCTGTCGGTCGCCGCCGTCGCCTCGCTCGAGGCCGCCGGCAAGAAGCCGGGCGACGTCATGCTGATGAGTTCGAACGGCGCGCCGGTCGGCCTCGACCTGATCCGCAAGGGCTGGCTCAACGTCGAGGTCGAGCAGCCGCTTTACGCGCAGGCGGCGGCCGTCGCCATGTTCATGGACAAGGTCGTCAAGAAGGAAGAGATCAAGCCCGGCGAATATGACGTGCTCGGTCTGAAATCGACCGTCACCAAGGAAGCCTGGGGTCCCAACATCAAGATCCCGGGTGCTGCGATCACCAAGGAAAACGTCGACAATCCGGCCTTCTGGGGCAACCAGAAGCCACCGACCGATACGGTCAAATCAGTCGAATAGGCATGTCGCCTGAAACGCTCCGGGCCAGCTCGGTCCGGAGCCGCTTCCCCGTAATTCCAATCCGCGCATCACCCCGCGAGAATCGTTCTCCGGATCATGCGCCAGCCGGATCAGCTCATGAACCCCCGCACCCGCCATGCCCTGGAGTTCGTTCTCGACAACCTCGTCTGGTTCATGCTGCTGTTCGTGCTGGTGGTCTTTTCCATCTTCATCCCGAACTATTTCCAGCTCGGCATCTTCGCCAACATCATCGAGGCCTCCAGCGTGCTCGGCGTGATGTCGATCGGCCTGGCGCTGGTCATCATCGCCGGCCACATGGATTTGTCCGTCGAATCCGTCGCGGCGCTCAGCGCCATGGCGGTCGGCATCCTGTTTTGCTCCTCGGGTATCGGCATGGGCGTCCAGCTGCATCCGGAGTGGCTTATGGTTCCGGTGTCGCTGCTGCTGGCGCTTGCCGTCGGCGGCCTCATCGGCGCCTTCAACGGCTATCTCGTGGTCAAGGTCAAGATGAGCGCCTTCATCATCACGCTGGCGTCCTACATCTGGGTACGCGGCCTGGTGCTGGTCGTTTCGGGCGGCCGCTCCGCGCAGGACCTGGCGCCTGCCATCCGCTGGTTCGGCATCCAGCGGCTCGCCGGCCTACCGCTCACCGCCTGGATCGCCATCGCCTGCTTCGTCATTTTCTCGCTGATCATGGCCAGGACGCCGTTCGGCAGACATCTCGTGATGATCGGCGGCAACGAGACGGCGACCTTCCGCGCCGGCATCCGGGTGAACCGCAACCTGATCATCGCCTTCGTGCTTGCCGGCGCCATCGCCGGCCTCGCCGGCTGGTTGCTGGCGATCCGCACCTCGGGCGCTACCGCCAATCTCGGCGTCGGTCTTTTGTTCAACGCCTTCGCAGCCGTGGTTATCGGCGGTGTCAGTCTGAAGGGTGGCGTCGGCACCTTGCCCGGCGTCTATGCCGGCGTGCTCCTGCTCTCGGCCATCAACACGGCGATCAACCTGATGGGCCTGCCCGCCAATTTCACCCAGGTCATCCATGGCCTGCTGGTGCTGGCGGCCGTGCTGCTCGACGCATTCAAGCAAACCATTCGCCAAAGATTGGCGTAAGGCGAGGATTTGGCATGACAGGACGACTGGAAGGCAAGGTGGCGTTGGTCATCGGTGCCGCGCGCGGCATCGGCAAGGGCATCGCGCTGCGCTTCGCCGAGGAAGGCGCAAGGCTGGTCCTGGCGGACTCAGAAAGCGAGGCCGGGCAAGCAAGCGCGGATGAACTGGGCGTCCCCTTCATCCGCACCGACATCTCGCAAATGCGCGACGCCGAGGCCGCGGTGGCGCTTGCGCTGAAACACCATGGCAGGCTCGACATCATCGTCCAGAATGCCGGCATCTACCCCTGGCAACTGATCGAAAACACCAGCGCCGACGACTGGGACCGCGTCATGGCCGTCAACCTGGGCGGCACCTTCAATGCCAGCCGCGCGGCCCTGGTGCCAATGAAGGCGCAGCGCTCTGGCCGCATGCTCTACACCTCCTCGATCACCGGCCCGCATGTCACCAGCCCTGGGCACGGCCATTATTCGGCGACGAAAGCGGGCATCAACGGCTTCATCCGCGCTGCGGCGCTGGAATTCTGCGGCTATGGCATCACCGTCAACGGCGTCGAACCCGGCAATATCCTCACCGAAGCCATCCGCGAGCATCGCGGCGACGCCTACATCAAGAACATGGAGGATTCGATCCCGCTCGGTCGCCTCGGCAGCCCACGCGATGTCGCCAACGCCTTCCTGTTCCTGGCCTCGGACGACGCCAGCTACATCACGGGAACGACCATTGTCGTCGATGGCGGACAGTTGCTGCCGGAGGGCAAGGATTTCAAGATGGTGCCGCCGTGATGAACACAAGCAAGCCGGATACGGAAATATCCGGGCTATCTGCTGAAAACTTGTGATAATCGACGTCTACATTTCTCTGGAGACAAGGGCTTGAAACCCTTGAGAGAAATGGCGCGAGTGACGGGGCTCGAACCCGCGACCTCCGGCGTGACAGGCCGGCACTCTAACCAACTGAGCTACACCCGCGCATTTGACGAGCGCGTGTCCGCGTTCGTCGTTGGGGCGGTGGATAAGGGGTTCGGTACCGGGTGTCAAGCGCGGGAAGACAGCATAAACGCAAAGTCGAGAAGGTTTTTTGACAGCCGGCGATTTGGTCGCAGATGCGGCCGTCGAACAGGCCGCCGGCTGATCATTTGGCCTTGCGAAGCCGAGCCCGACCGCTTAAAGGTCCGGCCCGGAGAGGGCGATTAGCTCAGTTGGTAGAGCGCTTCGTTTACACCGAAGATGTCGGCGGTTCGAGCCCGTCATCGCCCACCATTCAAGCCTCTTCAACCCCTCGCCAGCAACGTCTCGACTTCTTCCAAGGTCGGCATCGACGGCGCGGTCCCCGGTCTTGTCACCGAAATGCCGGCCACGGCACAGGCAAAGCGCACCGCCTGCAGCGGCTCCACGCCTCGCGAAAGTGCCGCTGCCAGGCCGCCATTGAATGCATCGCCTGCCCCCGTGGTCTCGACCACGGGCCCGGCGCTGATCGCTGGGACATGCTCGGAGCGATGCTTCGTGTGCAGGAGCGCGCCCTTGTCGCCGAGCGTGACGATGACCGTACCTACACCCTTTTCGAGCAGTTTTCCGGCAGCGGTGCGCGCTTCGTCGACCGAGGAAACCCTTAGCCCGGTCAATTCCTCAGTCTCCGTCTCGTTGGGCGTGAGATAGTCGCAGAGCGTGTAGATGCGGTCGGGAAGCTTTGCCGCCGGCGCCGGGTTGAGGATGGTCGTCACCCCTGCCCCGCGCGCGATCTCCAGCGCCCGCAGCGCGGCCTCGATCGGCTGTTCGAGCTGCGTCACGAAGACGCCCGCACCACGGATCAGCCCGGCACTGGCCTCGATATCCCCAGGCGAGATCAGCATGGCCGCGCCGGGGCTGACGATGATGGCGTTGTTGCCGCTTCCCTCCTCGACGAAGATGTAGGCAGCACCGGTATAGCTGTCCGGCGTGTCGATGGCGGCGCTCTTCACGCCGGCATCCGTCCAGGTCCGCTTGGCCATGTCGGCGAAGGCATCGACGCCGAGCCGGGTCAGGAACGTGACGTCGGCTCCCAGCCTGCCGGCGGCCACCGCCTGGTTCGACCCCTTGCCGCCCGGCCCCAGCTTGAAGGAATTGCCGAGGATGGTTTCGCCCATGCGCGGCTGGCGCTGCGCCCTGTAGGCGGTATCGGCGACAAATACACCCAATATCACGACAGGCTTCATGACGATCGGCTTGCCCGAACCCATGTCTCTACTCCGCGTCCGGCGGCACGACGCCCTTGCGGAAGGCGAAGCAGCCATAGAAGCGCCGTTCGCCGGTCTGGATGACGCAATAGGCCTGCTTGGCGCGTTCGTAGAAGGCGTAACGCTCGACCGGCACCATCGGCCAGGACTTGCCCTCGGCGGCGTCGATCTCCTTCTGCACTTCCTTTTGCACGGCCGGGATCTCGTCCGGCTTGCCGACGATCTCCATGCGGGCGGCCGAATCGTCGACGAACGTGTCCAGCGGGTAAAGCGACAGCACCGCCTTCACCACTTGCGCCGCCGAGGCGTCGACGCGCAGCACCCGGCCGAGCGCGGTCCGGCGCGCCACCGAATCGGAGGGGAAGTTGGTGTC
The DNA here is from genome assembly GCF_020164775.1 of Mesorhizobium sp. ES1-6. Classification (NCBI taxonomy): domain Bacteria; kingdom Pseudomonadati; phylum Pseudomonadota; class Alphaproteobacteria; order Hyphomicrobiales; family Phyllobacteriaceae; genus Mesorhizobium; species Mesorhizobium sp. ES1-6. Next base: position 99,212 of record NZ_JAIUGU010000001.1, on the reverse strand, counting down.
GGCGATGATCAGGTCGTCGCCATGTCCCATCGCCCGCAATGCCTGGAGCACGTCGGCATTGAGCAACGGATCGATCCCTTTGAGCATGATGGTCCTCGTGAAGTGCGTTGGAGATCAGAGACGTTGAGATCAGAGACGCTGGCCGGTCTCGGCGTCGAACAGATGGATATGGTCGAGCCTTGGCCGAAGCGTCAGCGTGTCGCCAGGCTTGAAGTCGTGTCGCTCGCGAAACAGCGCCACCATCTCGCCGTCGCCAAACCGCAGGAAGACCAGGGTTTCCGAGCCGGTCGGCTCGACCACCGAAATCTTCGCCGGCACGCCATCGGGATGGATTTCGAGATGTTCGGGGCGCACGCCATAGACCACCGCGCGGCCCTCCTCGACGGCGTTGCCAGGAGCAGCCGGGAACAGCGCTCCGGCAATGTCGACGCCGCCCTTGCGCGCGGTGCCCTTTAGCAGGTTCATCGACGGCGAGCCGATGAAGCCGGCAACGAAAAGGTTCGCCGGCCGGTCGAAAAGCTCCAGCGGCGCGCCGACCTGTTCGATGCGCCCGTCGCGCATGACGACGATCTTGTCGGCCATCGTCATGGCTTCGATCTGGTCGTGGGTGACATAGATGGTGGTGGTCTTCAGCCGCTGGTGCAGTTCCTTGATCTCGGTGCGCATCTGCACGCGTAGCTTGGCGTCGAGGTTCGAAAGCGGCTCGTCGAACAGGAAAACCTGCGGATTGCGCACGATGGCGCGCCCCATGGCGACGCGCTGACGCTGGCCGCCGGAAAGCTGGCGCGGATAGCGCTTCAGATAGGGGCTGAGGTCGAGGATGTCGGCGGCGCGCTTGACCCGCTCGGCGACCACGGCCGGATCCGTCTTGCGCAGCTTGAGGGCAAAAGCCATGTTCTGCTCGACCGTCTTGTGCGGATAGAGCGCATAGTTCTGGAACACCATGGCGATGTCGCGCTTTGCCGGCGGCAGATGATTGACGACGCGGTCGCCGATGGCGATCGTTCCGCCGGAGACGGTCTCCAGCCCAGCCACCATCCTGAGCAGCGTGGACTTGCCGCAACCGGACGGGCCGACAAGCACGACAAACTGGCCATCGGCAATGTCGACGCTGACTTCGTGCAGAACATTGACGGTTCCAAACGCCTTGGCCACATTGCTGATCGCGACTTGAGCCATCATTCCCCCATCGGCTCCACTGGCCGTAGGCGCAGAAGCTAACCAACGCGACCGGTCAGGGCAAGTCGGTCTCTTATAGATAAAAACCCGTCCTCGTTGACACGGCGTTTGGTTGTGAGAATAGTGACGAGCGCCAATCCGAACGCCGGTACTCTACCCGAAAAAACGGAACGCGAAGCGACGCAGGTTGGGGTCCTGGTTTCGCTTCTGAACAAGGCCAGCGCCCGGCACGATTGGCACTTCGATTCACGACTAACGTTCTGGGAGGAATAGTCCATGCGAGTAGGTCTTTACGACAAACTGGTCCGTGCCGGCGCTACAAGGCGCGACATATTGAAGGGCGCGGCCTCGATGGCCGCGATCGCGGCCGCTTCCGGTGCCGGACTTGGCGCCCTGACGCGCCCGGCTTCCGCCGCGAGCGAACTGCGCTCGAAAATCCTGCAGATCCCCGGCGTTGGCAAAGGCCAGCCGACCGACGCCGACTTCCAGAAGGTCGGCGAGCTTTGCCTCGAGGCGACAAAGGCCAACGTCAAGGAAGGCGAATTCGCCGGCGTCGAACTCACCTTCATGGGCCTGAACAACCAGAACCTGCACAATGTGCTGTTCCGTGGCTTCCTGAAGCCGTGGGAGACCTATACCGGCGCCAAGATCAGCTGGATCGACCTGGCGCAGGCCGACTACAACGCCCGCCTGCAGCAGTCGATCGCCACCGGCACCGTCGATTTCGACATCATCGAGATGGGCGCGCCGTTCGAGGGCGACGTCTGCGGCAAGGGCCTGACGTCGGAGATGCCCGACTGGGTCAAGAAGCAGATCGATTTCGACGATCTCGTCAACTACCTCAAGCCGCCCGTCGGCACTTGGGACGGCAAGCAGTACCGCGTTACCATCGACGGCGACACGCACAACTTCAACTACCGCACCGACGTGTTCGCCGATGCCGACCTCGCCAAGCAGTGGAAGGACGGCGGCGGTGAGGGTGAGTGGGGCGTGCCGAAGACCTGGCAGCAGGTGCAGGCCGTGACCAAGTTCCTGAAAGGCAAGAAGTTCAAGGGCCAGGACGTCTACGGCTATCTCGACGCGCCCAAGCCGTGGGGCGGTTTCGGCTTCTACTTCCTGGGCAGCCGCGCCACCGCCTATGCCAAGCATCCCGACGACAAGGCCTGGCTGTTCGACGCCGACACGATGAAGCCGCGCGTCAACAATCCGGCCTGGGTACGCGCCATCCAGGACGTCATCGACGCGCTGCCGTCGGAACCCGCCGACCAGATCAATGCCGACCCGAACACCACCGCCTTCCAGCAGTTCCTGGCCGGCACCGGCTCGATGATCCCCTGGTGGGGCGACGTCGGCTCGAACGTCAAGACCAACGATAGCTCGGTCATCGGCGACGTCACCGGCTTCTCGATCCTGCCGGGCTCCGACGATGTCTACAACTCCAAGACCGGCAAGTGGGACAAGCTCGCCAGCGGCCCGAACTATTCGCCGAACTGCGCCTATCTCGGCTGGGGCGTCTATGTCATGGCCCGCGTCGATAGCGACGAGAAGAAGAAGAAAGCGGCATGGTCGGCCGCCGCCCATCTCGGCGGCAAGGACCTGTCGATCTGGACGGCGATGTATCCGTCGGGCTTCCAGCCTTACCGCAATTCCCATTTCGACATTCCCGAGTGGGTGGCGGCCGGCTACGACGAGGCGTTCATCACCTCGTATCTGAAGTCGGAAGGCGACAGCTACAACCATCCCAACGCGGCGATCGAGCCGCGCATCCCCGGCATCTTCCAGTACTACAGCGCCGCCGAGGATATCCTGGCCAACACCTTCGCCGGCAAGATGAAGGCGCAGGAAGGCGCCGATGCCATCGCGGCCGCCTGGGAGAAGCTGACCGACCAGATCGGCCGCGACAAGCAGATCAAGCTCTACAAGGCCTCGCTGGGCTTGGCCTGATCCATCGACCATGGTCCGGCGGCTTGCCCGCCGGACCATATCCGACCGGTTCCGGTGATCCCGGACCTTTGCAAAACGGGCGAGATTTGTGGCTGACCAGACTTCGACCGCGACCCGGTGGCCTGCAGACGCCGCCCCCTATGATCTGATCCCGCCACGCCGCCGGCGTTTGGGCTGGGCGCTGATGGCGCTTGCCACGCTTGGCCTGTTGGCAACGATCGTGCTGCAGATCCTCTACAAGACCGAGGTCGACACGATCGGCTTCGAGACGTGGCGGCCCGTGGTCTATGCCTATGTGCTGTGGGGCGTGGCGATCGGCATCGGCCAGGTCCTGACCCGCGGCGAGGACGGCCAGCGCGCGCTGTTCCTGCTGCCCGCCCTCTTGTTCACCATCGCGATGGTGATCTTCCCGACGCTGTTCGGCTTCTACATCGCGCTCACCGACTGGAACCTCTCCTCCTTCAGCGGGCGCAGGTTCAACGGGCTCGACAATTTCTGGCAGATGCTCGCCGATCCCTACTACCGCAACGCGCTGTTCAACATGGTGCTCTACGTGCTGGCGGTGCTGGTCGAATATGTCATCGCCTTTGGCCTGGCGCTGCTGCTCAACGCGCAGATCCGCGCCCGCAAATTCTTCAGGGTGGTGTTCCTGATGCCGCTGATGCTGTCGCCGGTCGCGGTGTCGTGGATGATCGGCAAATCGCTGATGGAATACCGCTTTGGGCCGGCGGCGACGCTGGCGCGGCATATCGGCTGGGAAGACCCGGCCTTCTTCTCGAACCCGATCACCGCCCGTATCTCGATCATGCTGCTGGACGCATGGACCTTCATTCCGTTCATGATGATCATGCTGCTGGCCGGGCTGCAGGCGATGTCGCGCGAGGTGCTGGAGGCGGCGCGTGTCGATGGCGCGACGGCCTGGCAGACCTTCTGGCAGGTCACGTTCCCGCTGATGCTGCCGGTGTCGGTGACGGCGGTGATCCTGCGCATCATCTTCAAGCTGAAGCTTGCCGACATCATCATCACGGTCACCTCGGGCGGTCCGGGCGGCGCCACCGATTCGGTGTCGAGCTTCATCTACCGCGAATACCGCGACCGTTCGAATGTCGGCTACGGCACCATGCTGGCGATGGCCTATCTCGTCATCATCGTGGTGTTCGTGACCTGGCTGTTGAAGTTCGCCAGCCGTTTCGTGCGCAATGTGAATTAGGTTGAGATGAGCGTCCAGACCACCGACTACGTCGCATCCGAGATCCGCTCGCCGGCGAGCTTCGTCGCCAGCCGCGTCTTCATCTATGGCGCGCTTGCCTTCTGGGCCTTCATCTGCCTGTTTCCGATCTACTGGACCATCACCACGTCGTTCAAGACGGCGGTGGACGTCACCCAGGGCCACTTGATCCCGTTCGTCGACTTCCAGCCGGATTGGAAAGGCTGGCGATCGCTTGGCTTGTCGCCGGACTCGATCCTCCAGACCTCGACGGTGCGCGACGAGTTCCTCAAGCGCTTCATGAACTCGGTCATCACCTCGGTTGGGGCGTCGAGCCTGGCGATCGTCATCGGCAGCCTCGCCGCCTATGGCCTGACCCGCTATCGCTACCATTTCGCCTGGTTCAAGAACGAGGACATCTCGTTCTTCTTCCTGTCGCAGCTGATTCTGCCGCCGGTAGTGCTGGCCCTGCCCTTCCTGGTGCTCTACCGCGAAGTCGGCCTGCTCGATACGCGCGTCGGGCTGATCCTGCTCTACACGCTGATGGTGCTGCCGATCGTCATCTGGATCATGCGCGACCAGTTCAATTCCATCCCCGTCGAACTCGAGGAAGCAGCCCTTGTCGACGGCCTGTCGATCTGGGGCGCCTTTTTCCGCATCGTCATGCCGATCGCCCTGCCAGGCATGGTCGCGGCATTCATCCTGGCGATGGTGCTGTGCTGGAACGAGTATTTCTTCGCCGCCCTTTTGACCTCGACCGACGCCAAGACAATTCCCGTCATGGTGGCCAGCCAGACCGGCTCGCAAGGCATCAACTGGTGGTCGATGGCCGCCCTTGCCACCGCAGCGATCGCGCCGCTTGCCGTCATCGGGATTGCACTGGAGCGCTATCTCATCATGGGCATGACGGCGGGTGCGGTGAAGTAGCCATGGCTGGCTCAGATTGGTTCGCACGCGGCATCCGTGTCGGTTGTGTCGGCCGCGACCGCTACGGCAAGGGCGCCATGCAGATAGCGTAGCACGGGACGCGCCGTCATTGCCGGCTTTGTGCTGGCAATGCTTTGCGGCGGCCTGCTCATGGCCCTGGTGGGTTTTCCGCCAACCACCTTGCACTCGGAATAGCCCTCTATGTCATCTGGGAATAACCGGCACCGTTACCTTCATCTGGGCCGTGGCCATCCGCAAAGCCAGTTCGACGACATGCTGCCCTGCGTCTATTCGGAGGTGGCTTTGGTGTCACGCATCGGAGTGATCCGGGAATCCAAAGGTAAAGAGCGAGTATCGTCGACTTTGAAGCCATGATTGGGGATACTCAAACCCGTGCCATTCAGTATCGAGCTGTCACGCCTTACTTAGGGATCCTCCACATGGACAAAGCGACAACCATCATTGGAATAGATTGCAGCCCACGCGCGTCCAGTAATTCAGGGCGCATGCTCGGCGAGGTTCTTCGCTCACTCGAGAGAGATTGGCGGGTGAAGGTCGTGGAACAGGTGCGTCTGGCCGATGAGCGTATCGACTGCCTCGGGTGCGAGCAGTGTTATCAAACGCTCGGATACCACGGCGACGGGATCGATCGTGTTCTGTCACTCATGAAAGAGTCGGACGTGATCCTGATGGCCACTCCCACCTGCTTCGGAATGCCGCCGGCCCTGGGCGTCGTCTTGCTCGACAGATTGGATCCCCTGTGGCGCGACGGACAACAGCTCAAAGGAAAACTCGGAGCGGTCATCGTCAACGGCGCCACCGATCCCGCGGACGATCCGAGTGTGCACCAATGCGCGGACAACATGATCAAGTTTTTCGAACAGCACGAGATGCCCTGCGTCCAGCCGGTCCATCTGGGGGGAACGCTCGCGTATCCCGAGCAACGGTTTCCAGACCCGCTCCCTGCCGAGACGACAGGCGTTCTCGAGCAATTGGCTGACGAGATCCGGCAGTGGGTCGGGAGCAGGTGATCCACATCTCTTCCCACTTAAGGCCGTGGCTGAGAACAGCGGTTACCCAAAAGCGATCCTGACAAATCCATCGCCGACTACCGGGCGGAGCGGCCTAAAAGCCGGGGTTAGGCCTTTAGGATTTCCCGCAGGTGATCCATGATCATGGCGACACCCTTATTGCCCAAACTCGCCGATGCATCCTTGGCACCGGCCGTATACCAGCCAGTGTTGTCAGCGAAATGCGTTGGATCGACTGCTTCCGGGCATAGCGCCAGCATCAGCGATGTCTCGCCAATGCCGGCGTGGTCGAACGGGTACCTGCCGTTCATCGTCGCCGGCATCAGCGGATGCACCTGCACCCAGTTGAAGAAATTTTCGCCTGCCGCATGTCCGGCATAGTAGTCGGCCATGGTCTGGGAACCCCACCACCCCTCGCCGCGCTGCTCCTCGAGGAAACGGAAGATCGCCTGACGCCCGGCGGTCTTGAAGGCGAGATCGGTCGGCATGCCGGCGGCGAAATTCTCGGTCTGGTGATGGATGATGGCGTGGATGTTGCGAAAGCCGATGCGCAGCAGGCCGTAGAACAGCGCCTCACCGAACGGCGCCAGCTGATTGCCGCCGACCTGAACGGAGCCGCTGCCTTCGGGTGGGGCCACCGCATAGCTCGCCGCGCCATAGTAGAAGGGCGGCAGGATGACGATGTCGCTCTCCTTTTCGAACAGCTCCAGCGTCTTGATGACGGCCAGCGTGTCCATGCCGACGGCCATGTGCTCGCCGTGGTATTCCAGCACGCCGAGCGGCAGGACGACCGGCCAATACTCGGCGATCGCCTTGCGGATCTGGTGCGGCAGCATCAGTTCATAGCGCATCATCTATTCCATGTTGGTGTGGCGGGCGCGCATGGCTTCCGGCGACGCCGCGGTCATGTCCCTGAGTTTCAGCACCATGATCTCGAACAGCAGGAACAACGCTCCCTCGAACACCGAGCCCATCGGCAGTACCGACGTCTTTCGCGGCCCCTGGTCGTCGGCCATGGTCTGCGCCGGGATCAGCAACGTCAGATCAGCCAGGCTTGCGGCGCTGCCGCCTGGCTGGGCGGTCAGGAGCAGGACGGTTGCGCCCGCCTCACGCGCGATGCGCATCAAGGTGAGCACGGTCGAGGTTTCGCCGGGTCCGGAGCTGACAAGGAAGACATCGCCCTGCCCCACGGGCGGGGTGGTCATGTCGCCGACGACCGAAACCGGCAGGCCCAGATGGTAGAGCCGCATGGCGAAGCCCTTCATCTGCAAGGCCTCGCGGCCGCAGCCATAGGCGACGATCTGCCTGGCTCCCACCAGCATCCCGCAGGCGGCGTCGATCCGGTCGCCGTCGATACGCGCCAACACCGCGCCAAGCTCGTCGAGAGCGGTCGTGAACATCCGTGAGCTGGAGTCGCTCACCGCAGCCCCGCCCGCGAGCCGGCAATCGAAGATGATTGGCAATTCCCGATCACGCTTTCCCCCGGAACAGCTTGATTTCGTTCATGCTAACAACCGCGAAAAAGCGTGTCCAACGCTCGGCGGTGCTTTTGCCAAGCCACGAGCATGATAGTGTCATGTCAGACAAATCAGCAAGGCAGACGGGCACGACATGAAGACACGGCACTTCGACCGCATCGGCAATGGCGGCATCACTTTCACGGAGCTGGGTTTCGGCACGGCGCCGCTCGGCAATCTTTACCGCGCGGTCTCCGACGAGGACGCCAATGCGACGCTGGAGACCGCCTGGGCGACCGGCTGCCGCTACTACGACACGGCACCACTCTATGGGCTCGGCCTGTCGGAAACGCGCCTCAACCCGTTCCTGCGCGGCAAGAAGCGCGACGATTACGTGCTGTCGAGCAAGGTCGGCCGCATCATGCGCGCCTGCCCGCCGGAAGAGCGCACCGGCATCGGCAAGTTCTTCGACACGCCGTCGCGCAAGGAAGTCTACGACTACAGCTATGACGGCGTCATGCGCTCGTTCGAGGCCTCGCTCGAGCGGCTCGGCGTCGATCGCATCGACATCCTGTTCGTGCACGATGTCGACATCTTCACCCATGGCAGCAAGGAGGCGTCCGACCAGCGCATCGAGGAGTTCATGCGCTCGGGCTATTATGGCCTGCTCGCCTTGCGCGACCAGGGCGTCATCAAGGCGTTCGGCGGCGGCATCAATGAATGGCCGGTCGCCCAGACGCTGGCCGAGCGAGGCGATTTCGACCTGTTCCTGCTTGCGGGGCGCTACACGCTGCTGGAACAGGAGGCGCTGACATCCTTCCTGCCGCTCTGCCAGAGGCGCGGCATCGGCATCGTTCTGGGCGGGCCCTACAATTCCGGCATCCTGGCGACGGGACCGAAGCCTGGCGCCTACTACAATTATTCCGAAGCGCCCAAGGATATTCTCGACCGGGTCGCCGGCATCGAGAGCGTCTGCAAGCGCCATGGGGTCAGGCTGATCGAGGCGGCGTTGCAATTCCCGCTGCTGCATCCCTCGGTCGTTTCAGTGATCCCCGGCGGCCAGCGGCCTGAAGAAGTCGAAAGCAACCGGTCGCTGCTCGACGCGAAACTGCCGGCGGCACTTTGGGCCGATCTCAAAAAGGAAGGCCTAATGCGCGCCGAGGCGCCGACGGCATGACCGGCGACCGGGGGTTCGCCTGGACAAAAGAAAAGCCGGGCATGCCCGGCTTTCCTGGTCTTTTGAAAATGAAAAACGCGCTTAGTTGACGGCGTCCTTGAGGCCTTTGCCGGCCGAGAACTTCGGCACGGTGCGCGCCGGGATCTTCACTTCGGCGCCGGTCTGGGGGTTGCGGCCGGTGGATGCGGCGCGCTTTGACACGGTGAAATTGCCAAAGCCGACAAGCCGGACATCGCCGCCCTTCTTCAGTTCGCCGGAGATGACAGAAAACACTGCATCGACCGCGGACTGCGCGTCACCCTTCGAAATGCTCGCGGCGTCGGCGACAGCGGACACCAGTTCGTTCTTGTTCATAAAAATTCCCTTCCATGAGAACACCGGAACTCACGACTCATCCGGCAGGAAACGGACTTTAGAAAGAAGCGTTCCCGCAACCAAGTCGAAAAGGCAGGAAAAAAGCGGAAAAAGCCCGGAATTCCGGGGTTTTTCACATGAAAAAGCCGGGCGCGAGGCCCGGCTTTCTGTTTGTGCGCTGCAACTTTAGTAAAAACTAATGTGCGAGCGACTTTCCGGCGTCATCCGAGGTGTCCGTCGCGGCCGGCGGATTGACCGGTTCGACCCATTCGATCGGCTCCGGCATCCGCACCAGCGCGTGGCGCAACACCTCACCGACCCGCGAGACCGGAATGATCTCCATGCCGTTCTTCACATTGTCCGGTATCTCCGCCAGATCCTTGGCGTTGTCTTCCGGGATCAGCACCTTCTTGATGCCGCCGCGCAGGGCGGCGAGCAGCTTCTCCTTGAGGCCGCCGATCGGCAAGATGCGGCCGCGAAGCGTTATCTCGCCAGTCATCGCCACATCGGCCCGGACCGGAATGCCCGTCAGCACCGACACGATGGCCGTGGCCATGGCCGCACCAGCGGACGGACCGTCCTTCGGCGTGGCGCCTTCCGGCAAGTGGACGTGGATGTCGCGCTTGTCGAACAGCGGTGGCTCGATGCCGAAATCGATGGCACGCGAGCGGACATAGGAGGCGGCCGCCGAGATCGATTCCTTCATCACATCGCGCAGATTGCCGGTCACCGTCATGCGGCCCTTGCCGGGCATCATGACGCCTTCGACCGTCAGCAGCTCGCCGCCGACTTCCGTCCAGGCAAGACCGGTAACGACACCGACCTGATCGTCAGCCTCGACCTGGCCGAAGCGGTAGCGCTGGACACCAAGGTAATCGGCGAGGTTCGCCGCCGTGATGTTCACCGTCTTCTTCTTCGTCTTCAGGATCTCGGTCACCGCCTTGCGGCCGAGCTTCATCAGCTCGCGCTCCAGACTCCGGACGCCCGCTTCACGGGTGTAGGTCTGGATGATGGCGCGGATCGCATCCTCGCCGACGGAAAACTCCTTCGGCTGCAGCGCGTGATCGCGGATCACCTTCGGCATCAGGTGCCGCTTGGCGATTTCGATCTTCTCGTCCTCGGTGTAGCCGGCGATACGGATGATCTCCATGCGGTCCATCAGGGGCGCAGGGATGTTCAGCGTGTTCGCCGTCGTCACGAACATCACGCTCGACAGGTCGTATTCGACCTCGAGGTAATGGTCCATGAACGTCGAGTTCTGTTCGGGGTCGAGCACCTCGAGCAGCGCCGACGACGGATCGCCACGGAAGTCCTGGCCCATCTTATCGATCTCGTCGAGCAGGAAGAGCGGGTTGGACTTCTTGGCCTTCTTCATCGACTGGATGACCTTGCCGGGCATCGAGCCGATATAGGTGCGCCGGTGACCACGGATCTCGGCCTCGTCACGCACGCCGCCAAGCGCCATGCGGATGAATTCGCGGCCGGTTGCCTTGGCGATCGACTTGCCGAGCGAGGTCTTACCGACGCCGGGAGGGCCGACGAGGCACAGGATCGGCCCCTTCAGCTTCTTCTGGCGGCTTTGCACGGCAAGGTACTCGACGATGCGGTCCTTGACCTTGTCGAGGCCGAAATGATCGGTGTCGAGGACGTTCTGCGCGTAGGCGAGATCCTGCTTGACCTTGGAGTTCCTGCCCCACGGGATCGACAGCAGCCAATCGAGATAATTGCGCACGACGGTCGATTCCGCCGACATGGGCGACATCGTCCGGAGCTTCTTCAACTCGGCTTCCGCCTTTTCGCGGGCTTCCTTGGAGAGCTTTGTCTTCTTGATGCGCGCCTCGATCTCGGCGGCCTCGTCGCGGCCGTCCTCGCCCTCGCCGAGTTCCTTCTGGATCGCCTTCATCTGCTCGTTGAGGTAGTATTCGCGCTGCGTCTTCTCCATCTGGCGCTTGACGCGCGAGCGGATGCGCTTCTCCACCTGCAGGACGGAGATTTCGGCTTCCATGAAGCCCATCGCCTTTTCCAGCCGCTCCTTGACGGAAAGCGTGGCCAGCATCTCCTGCTTCTCGGGGATCTTGATGGCAAGGTGCGAGGCGACCGTGTCGGCGAGCTTGGAATAGTCGTCGATCTGGCTGGCGGCACCCACCACTTCGGGCGAGATCTTCTTGTTCAGCTTGACGTAGTTCTCGAAGTCGGTGACGACCGAGCGGGCCAGAGCCTCGACCTCGACCTCTTCCTCTTCCGGCTCGACCAGCGCCGTGGCCTTGGCCTCGTGGAAGTCGGCACGGTCGGTGAAGGAGACGATTTTCGCACGCGAGGCGCCCTCGACCAGAACCTTGACGGTGCCGTCGGGCAGCTTCAGCAATTGCAGCACATTGGCGAGCGTGCCGATGTCGAAGATCGCATCGGGCTCGGGATCGTCATCGGCGGCATTCATCTGGGTGGCAAGCAGGATCTGCTTTTCCTGCCCCATTACCTCTTCCAGCGCCTTGATCGACTTTTCACGCCCGACGAAGAGCGGAACGATCATATGCGGGAACACCACGATGTCGCGCAGTGGGAGGACCGCGAAGACGCCGTCGCTGGGAGCCTTGGATATTTTGGCCATTGTCCAACCTTTCATGTCGCGGCCACCATCAGGCCAACCGCGAATCTCATATTAACGACCGGGGATCGTTCCGCCTACCACCGTTTGTGACGGGAGTTTTACAGCACGAAATCGGGCACCTCGGCCTTCTCGTGTTAGGTGGATGCAGGCGGGCCAAAGATCAAGAGTTAACATGGTCCGCAATCCACTCCATCACGAGCTGTGCCGGTTCCTCACAGCAAAACGGCGCCGCGAGGGCGCCGTTCCACAAAAATATAGGGCCAAGTGTCATCTCAGGCGCTGACATTGCCCTTCTTTTCCTTCTGTTCGGAATAGATGTAGAGCGGCCGGGCGCTGCCGGTCACCACTTCTTCCGAAATCACCACCTCGCGCACGCCTTCGAGCGCGGGCAGTTCGAACATCGTGTCGAGCAGGATCGCTTCCATGATCGAACGCAGGCCGCGCGCGCCAGTCTTGCGCTCGATGGCGCGCTTGGCGATCGCCGACAGCGCGTTCTCGTGGAAGGTCAGATCGACATTCTCCATCTCGAACAGCCGCTGATACTGTTTGACCAGCGCGTTCTTCGGCTCGGTCAGGATCTGGATCAGTGCCGGCTCGTCGAGGTCCTCCAGTGTCGCCAGGACCGGCAGACGACCGACGAACTCCGGAATGAGACCGAACTTCAGCAAATCCTCCGGCTCGACCAGGCGGAAAACGTCACCCGTGCGGCGATCCTCCGGCGACGCGACGATGGCGCCAAACCCGATCGAGGTCTTCCTGCCGCGATCCGAGATGATCTTGTCCAGTCCGGCGAAAGCGCCGCCGCAGATGAACAGGATGTTGGCGGTGTCGACCTGCAGGAACTCCTGCTGCGGGTGCTTGCGGCCGCCCTGCGGCGGCACGGAGGCAACGGTGCCTTCCATGATCTTCAACAGCGCCTGCTGCACGCCCTCGCCCGACACGTCGCGGGTGATGGACGGATTGTCGGACTTGCGCGAAATCTTGTCGATCTCGTCGATGTAGACGATGCCGCGCTGGGCGCGCTCGACATTGTAGTCGGCCGACTGCAGGAGCTTCAGGATGATGTTCTCGACGTCCTCGCCGACATAACCGGCTTCGGTCAGGGTCGTGGCATCGGCCATGGTGAAGGGCACGTCGATGATGCGGGCCAGAGTCTGCGCCAGCAGCGTCTTGCCGCAGCCGGTCGGGCCGATCAGCAGGATGTTGGACTTGGCCAACTCGACATCGTTGTTCTTGCCGGCATGCGCCAGGCGCTTGTAGTGGTTGTGGACGGCCACCGACAGCACGCGCTTGGCGTAGGGCTGGCCGATGACATAGTCGTCGAGAACCTTGAGGATCTCCTGCGGTGTCGGCACGCCCTCGCGCGACTTCACCATCGAGGTCTTGTTCTCCTCGCGGATGATGTCCATGCAGAGTTCGACGCACTCGTCGCAGATGAAGACCGTCGGACCGGCGATCAGCTTGCGCACCTCGTGCTGGCTCTTGCCGCAAAACGAGCAATAAAGCGTGTTCTTGGAATCACCGCTGTTGTTGCCGACCTTGCTCATTTTCATGTCCTTTCATGGCCGCCCGCCGATGGTCTGGCTGAAAGGGCGCATACTCTATTTATCGCGGGAATCCGCCGCCGCCAGTATCCCGGCTCCCGCAACGTATTCCGTACGAAACACAAATCAGAAAACGTGGCAATGATTCGCAGCTTTCCCACGCAAAGCTAAGCCGTCGAAAATCAACATAGCCTTAACGTAGGCAATCCTGACCCCCGAGGGAACAGCCAATTGTGGCCGAAATGCCGCAAGAGGCGCCAAAAGCGTGTGATGGTGCCATCCAACTGCCAACAAGCCCTTATGCCACGGCCCCTTCGACCGGCTCGCGCGACGAAATGACCTTGTCGATCAGGCCGAAATCCTTGGCCTCGTCGGCGGTCATGAAATGGTCGCGGTCGAGCGTCTTTTCAATCTCCTCGTAGGTCTTGCCCGTGTGCTTGACGTAGACCTCGTTGAGACGGCGCTTCAGCTTGACGATATCCATGGCGTGGCGCTCGATGTCGGACGCCTGGCCCTGGAAGCCGCCGGACGGCTGGTGAACCATGATGCGGGCGTTCGGCGTGGCGAAGCGCATATCCTTGTGGCCGGCGGTCAGAAGCAGCGAACCCATCGAGGCCGCCTGACCGATGCACAGCGTCGACACGGCCGGCTTGATGAACTGCATGGTGTCGTAGATGGCCATGCCCGAGGTGACGACGCCACCCGGCGAATTGATGTAGAGGTTGATTTCCTTCTTCGGATTCTCGGCTTCGAGGAACAGAAGCTGCGCGCAGACCAGCGTCGCCATGCCGTCCTCGACCGGACCGGTGATGAAAATGATGCGCTCCTTGAGGAGGCGCGAGAAAATGTCGTAGGCCCGCTCGCCGCGATTGGTCTGTTCGACCACCATCGGAACGAGGTTCATGTAGGTTTCGACGGGGTTCTTCATCAGATATCTCTTGTCTCGCGGTGGGAGTCCGGCGCCGGACAGGCTGGCAGCTCGGGCAGAATCGGTTCTGGATCGTCAAGATGTAAATAGGATGCCGGCTCATCCTTGTGCAAGGCCGACCCGTCCTAGCCATCTGGGTAAGTCGAATCAAGCTTTACGGCCAGGGATTCGCGTCGGCCGATGCCTTCGCCTCCCGAAGCGGCATGTCCGGGGACCATTGCGTAGCAATTTCTTAACCGCGTCACTTACGAAATACGCGGAAACCGCTTTCCCCCGGGGCAGCTTCTCCTACAATCCAACGTTGAACCGTCATCGCACAGTTCAACACGGGGAGTGCCATGTCAGGGAAAACCGCACGCTTCACCATTGCCGGGCTGGCCGTGCTCGGCTCGATTTCGCAGACGGCGGCCGGTGGCCGCGCCGTCGAATGCTACGAGCCCGTCCGCACACCCGATGTCTACGACACGGTCTACGAGGACGTCATGGTCAGCCCACCCGGCCAGCAGGTCGTCGACTATGACCCGCCGATCTACGGTACGCGCGAGCGCGTGGTGATGACCGCGCCGGCACAGGTTCGATATGAAGTGGTGCCGGCAATCACGCGAACCGTCTACCACACCGTCAGGGTCGACGGCGGCGGCTATTCCTGGGAATGGCGCGTCATCCATGGCCGCCGCGTGCTGTGCAAGGTCTGGCACAAGGCGCGCTACGAACGCGTCGCCGAGACGGTGGTGATCCAGCCGGAACGCACGCGACGCGTCGTCATTCCGGCGCAATATGACAGCATCGCCGAGGAGGTGCTGGTGCGGCCCGAGCAAAGGCGGATCATCGATGTTCCCGCCTCATACCAGACCGTCCAACGGCGCGTGCTGGTGCGCGAAGGCACATCCAACTGGCGGCGGGTGCATATTCCAAGGCATTGCCAGGATTAGGCTCAGGCCATTTCGGCGCGTAGCCAGGCTTTGAGGCCGGTGACATCGCCGTCACCGACAGCTTTCGCAACACGACGCCCGACCGCCGCGCCGAACTTGTAGCCATGGCCCGAACAGGCCGAGACGACCAGGCACTTGCCAGTCTCATGCGCCAGGAATTTCTCGTCATCGGTAAAAGTGTAGGCGCAGGTGACCACTTCGGTGACCTTGTACTCCTCGATGCGGGCGATCGGAGGCGAAAACAGGTTGCGGATCGCCTCGCCCTCGCCGGGCACCGGCTCGCGGTTCCAGTCGGCATCGCTGGTCGGCACCTTGTGCAGGCCCGAGCCGAACTTCATGCCGGCGCCACGGCTGATCGGGATCATGTAGCCGTCGGTCTTGCCGCCGACATCCAGGATGATGGGCGCGGTCTCCCAGGCCGCCTTGAGGTCGGCCGGCGGTTCGACATAAGCGAGGGCCGTACGATAGGTCTTCAGGTCGCCGCCCAATTCCGGAAACAGCTTCAGCACCCAGGCGCCGGCGGCGACGACGATGCGGTCGGCCTGCATCGTCTCGCCACTTTCCAGCACGATATGGCCGGCCTCGGCGTCGATTTCCGTCGCCTTGCTGTGCTCGTAGACATTGGCGCCGTTGGCGCGCAGCCAGTTGGCCAGGCCCGCCGCTATTCTGCGGCAATGCAGTGCGCCGCCTTCCGGCGAAAAATAGGCGTAGCGGAACGAGCCGGCCTCAAGGAACGGCCAGCGTTCGACGGCCGCGTCCGGTTCCAGCAATTCGAAAGGGAAATTTCCCTCTTCCAGACCCTCGCGGTATTCCTCGGCTTCGTCGCCGGGTTCGCGCGAAACGCAGAGGAATCCCCTGGGATCGAGATGGTTCTCACCGAGATCGGCCCACATCTCATCCCAGGCCTGATAGGCTTCGGTGATCAGCCGCCCATACCCGGTTCCCGCACGGTAGGCGCGGCGGATGATGCGGTGATGGTCGCCCGAGGCCGCTAGCGGATTGGGGATCGGCCCCTGCTCGACGATCGACACGGCGTGGCCCCCCTTGACCAGCGACCACGCCGTGGAGAGACCGGCGATCCCCGCGCCAACAACGATCACATTCATCCGTTCAGACCTTTTGCAGCCGCATCGGCTGGCTCAACCAATCAGGCAGCCGGGCGCCAACATACGGTCTGGAATGAGGCTGGCAAGCCGCGCTATGGGTCTGGCATGACCAAATCGACGCTCTCCTACCTGGCCTTTGATCCAGCCACTCTCCGCCTCAGGCTCGATCCGCGTGAACCGGCTTTCTTCCTGAACCCTTACGAGGCCTACGGCGCCCTGCATGAGGCGTCGAATGCGTTTTTCTGGGAAGAGTTCGGCTTCTGGTGCTTTGGCGGCTTCGACGATGTCAACCGGCTGCTGCGCGACCGCCGCTTCGGCCGCCAGAACCCGGCCGGTGTTCCCGACAGCCGCGGCATCGGGCAGGACCGAAGCCATCTCAAGGCATTCGACGGCATCGAGGCCAATTCGATGCTGGAACTGGAGCCGCCTGTGCACACGCGCCTGAGAACGCTGGTCAACCGCGCCTTCGTGTCGCGTCAGGTTGAACGGTTGCGGCCGCGCGTCGAAGCACTCGCCAACGAACTGATCGACCGTTTCGAACCAGGCAAGGCCGTCGATCTCCTGCCGGCCTTCGCCTCTCCCTTGCCGATCACCATAATCGCCGAAATGCTCGGCGTGCCGGTCGAGATGGGGCCCCAGCTGATCGACTGGTCGCATCGCATGGTTGCCATGTACATCCATGGCCGCACGCGCGAAACCGAGGACACGGCCAACCGCGCGGCGGGGGAATTTTCCGACTTTCTGCGCGGCTACGTCGCGGAGCGCCGCAAGAACCCGGGCGACGACCTGCTGTCGCTGCTGATCTCGGCCCAGGAAAACGGCCAGAAACTGTCCGAGGACGAACTGGTCTCCTCGGCCATCCTGCTGCTCAATGCCGGCCATGAAGCGACCGTGCACCAGACCGGCAATGCGGTGCGCTCGATCCTGGCGCAAGGCGGCGACCCACGCCGCTTCTTCACCTCGGCGGAAGCGACAGCGGCAACGGTCGAGGAATGCCTGCGCTTCGACGCGCCGCTGCACATGTTCATGCGCTACGCCTATCAGGAGACCGAAATCGCGCCCGGCATCGTCGTCCAGCCCGGCCAGACGATCGGACTTCTGCTTGGCATGGCCAATCATGACCCGCGCGTCTTTGCCGAGCCGCGGGCCTTCCGGCCGGAGCGGGCCGACCAGAAGAATGTGTCGTTCGGCGCCGGCATCCATTTCTGCATTGGCGCGCCGCTCGCGCGGCTTGAACTGCAGGTTTCGCTGAAAACCCTGTTCGAGCGGCACCCGAAGCTGCATCTTGCCGAACAGCCGCGCTTCCGCGACACTTACCACTTCCATGGGCTGGAAACGCTCGCCGTCGATTTCTGAACGATAGCGGGCCTGGGGCAGCGTGGCGAAATGATCAGAGCTTGATCACGTACTCCTTGCGAGTCGTTTCAAGCACTTCCCAGCTTCCCTTGAAGCCCGGCCGCAGCACGAAACTGTCGCCGGCCCGCACGGTGCGGGCTTCGCCGCCATCTTCGGCAATCACCGAGACGCCCGAGAGAATGTGGCAGAATTCCCATTCGTCATAGACGATGCGCCATTTGCCGGGGGTCGCTTCCCAGATGCCGGCATAAAGGCCGCCGTCGCGCTCCTCGACGTTCCAGGTGCGGAATTTCGGATCGCCCGAGATCAGGCGATCCGGCGCGGGCGCGCCATGTTCGGCGTCGACAGTGTCGACGCCGACGGCAAGGAATTTGGGCTCAGCCATGGCAATCAGACCTTGGCGAGTGCCTGTTCGAGATCGGCGACGATGTCGGTGACATCCTCGATGCCAATGGACAGCCGAACCGTGTCCGGGCCGGCGCCGGCCTTGACCTTCTGCTCGTCGGACAGTTGGCGGTGCGTGGTCGAGGCTGGATGGATGACCAGCGACTTGGTGTCGCCGACATTGGCCAGATGCGAGAAGAGTTCGAGCGCCTCGACGAATTTGACGCCGGCCTCGTAGCCGCCCTTGAGGCCGAAGGTGAACACGGCGCCGGCGCCCAGCGGCGAGTATTTCTTCTGCAAGGCATTGTTCTTGTCGCCGGGCAGACCGGGATAATTCACCCAAGCGACCTTGGGGTGATTGGACAGCCAGCCGGCGACCGTGATCGCATTGTCGCAATGGCGCTGCATGCGCAGCGGCAAAGTCTCGAGGCCGGTCAGGATGAGGAAGGCGTTGAACGGCGAGATCGCCGGGCCGAGATCGCGCAGGCCGAGCACGCGCGCGGCAATGGCGAAAGCGAAATTGCCGAAGGTTTCGTGCAGGACGAGGCCGCCATATTCGGGCCGCGGTTCCGACAGCATCGGGTATTTGCCCGACTTCGACCAGTCGAAGGTGCCGCCGTCGACAATGACGCCGCCGATCGAATTGCCGTGGCCGCCGATGAACTTGGTCAGCGAATGGACGACGATGTCGGCGCCGTGCTCGATCGGCCGGATCAGATAGGGCGAGGCCAGGGTATTGTCGACGATCAACGGCAGGCCGTGCTTGCGCGCGATGTCGCCGATCTTCTCGATATCGACGAAGGTGCCGCCCGGATTGGCCAGGCTCTCGATGAAGATCGCCTTGGTCCTGTCGTCGATCTGGCTCTCGAAGGTCGAGATGTCATTGGTGTCGGCCCAGCGCACCTCCCACCCATAATTCTTGAAGGCATGGCCGAACTGGTTGATCGACCCGCCATAGAGCCTGGTCGCGGCAACGAAATTGTCGCCGGGCTGCATCAGATTGTGGAAGACGATGACCTGCGCGGCATGGCCGGAGGCAACCGCCAACGCAGCCGTGCCGCCCTCGAGTGCGGCGACGCGCTCTTCGAGCACAGCCTGGGTCGGGTTCATGATGCGGGTGTAGATGTTGCCGAAAGCCTTCAGCCCGAACAGCGAAGCGGCATGATCGGCATCGTCGAAGACGAAGGAGGTCGTCTGGTAGATCGGCGTGGCGCGCGCGCCGGTGGCCGGATCGGGCTTGGCGCCGGCATGGACGGCGAGCGTGTTGAAACCGGGCGTATGGGTCACTGAAACCTCCCTCGATAACCTTCAAAATTCGCTGAGCATTCTTGGCGAAGCGCGGCGTCGAATGCAAAGAAGAAAATACCTTTCGGCGCCGATCCTTCGATCGCACCGCAGGATAATACGGCATTGTGCGGAATAATTTTGCGCCGCTGCGTAATGCCTATTTCTGACGCACGCCAAAACTCTGAAAACCCTGACGCATCAGCGGCTTCTTCGACGACAGCACGCCGGAGTTGACGCCGGTCCAGCCGATCTCGCCGGAGAGCTTGCCATATTCGATCTTGGGGCAGCGATTCATCACCACCTTGATGCCGGCCGCCTCGGCGCGCGCGGCCGCCTCGTCATGACGCACGCCAAGCTGCATCCAGATGACTTTCGGCAAGGGATCGAGTTGCAAGGCCTCGTCGACAATGCCGGGAACCGCCGCGGCATTGCGGAAAATGTCGATCATGTCGATGGGTTCGGGAATGTCTGCCAGACGAGCATAGGTCATCCGGCCGAGTATTTCCTTGCCGGCCTGGCCGGGATTGATCGGGAAAACCGAAAACCCCTTGGCCAGCAGGTATTTCAGCACAAAATAGCTCGGCCTGACATCATTGGCCGACGCCCCGACCATGGCGATGGTCTTCACCGAATTGAGGATGCCGCCGATATAGGCGTTGTCGTAGCTATCGTGGTTCATGGCTCGTCCTCATACAACGCCTCAGCGAGAAAACCATCCGGGTCATTGCTGAAATCACGCAGCATGCGGAAGTGGTCCGTGTCACGAAAGTCGGAGGGCTCGAGCCCGAAGCGGCTGATGCGAAACAGCCGCGCGCCCGGACAGGCCATCAGTAACGGCGAATGGGTGGCCATGATCACTTGCGCCGTGCCCGACTGGTTCATGCGCCGCAGCATCTTGAGCAGTTCGATCTGACGCGAAGGCGACAGCGCGCTCTCTGGCTCATCGAGAATATAGATGCCTTGCCGGCGGCAGCGCTCCTCGAAAAAGCGGATGAAGCCTTCACCATGCGACCAGGACAGGAAATCCGGCGGCGCACCGCCAGAATCCAACGCCGCCTGGTCGAGATAGCGGGCCACCGAGTAGAAGGATTCGGCGCGGAAGAACCAGCCCGCGGTGACTTTTGGCAGCCAGTGGGCTCGGAATGTATCGGCCAGGGCCGCACCACTCTTGTCGATGGCGCCGGAATGGTCGACCGGGCGATAGCCTTTGCCGCCACCGGCCTCATCGTAGCCGGCAAGTGCGCCGATCGCCTCGAGAAGCGTGGATTTGCCGGTGCCGTTCTCGCCGACGATGATGGTGATCGGGGTGGTGAATTCGAGCTCGAACTCGCGGCCGCGAAACAGCGGCAGGTTCCAGGGGTATTTTTCCCGATCGGCCACACGCTCGGGATCGAGAAGGATGCGCTTGAGATATGGCGCCTTGAGCCGCGTCAGCTGCTTGCGATAGGCCATCACGCGATCTTTATGCTTCGGGCAGCGAGATCGTGCCGTCTTCGGCGATCGGAAAGGCTGGATTGTGCGCCACTTCCCAGACATGCCCGTCGGCATCGGCGAAATAGCCGTACCAGCCGCCCCAGAAGGCGCGGCCCGCCGGCTTGACGATCCTGCCGCCGGCCTGCTCCGCCATCGCAAGCACCTCATCCACCTCGGCGTCGGAACGGGTGTTGTAGGCGAGATAGACGGCGGAAGGCGCCTTGGCGAAAGCGAGCCCCGCATCCTCCTCGGCGCTTTCGCGCGGAAACAGACCGAGGATAGCGCCGCCCATCTGGAAGAAGGCGACACCGTCGGTGATGCCGGCATGGCGGGTAAGGCCCATCGCCTCGTAGAAACCTACGGCGCGATCCAGATCGTCAGTGGCGATGGTGATGATGGAAATGCGCGGTTCCACGCTCGCTGTCCTATTCGTCGGTCCATTCCGGCTTGCGCTTGCCGATGAAGGCACCGATGCCTTCTTCCGCGTCCCGCGCCAGCATGTTCTCGACCATGACGCGGCCGGTATAGGCATAGGCGTCCGCCAGGCCCATCTCGGCCTGAGCATAGAAGGCTTCCTTACCGGTCTTGACCACCAAGGACGATTTGGAAGCAATGGTTTGCGCATATTTGGTGACGATCTGATTCAGGTATTCGCGTGGCACGACGCGGTTGATCAGGCCGAACTCCTTGGCGGTGGCGGCATCGATTGTCTCGCCGGTCAGAAGCATCTCCATCGCCTGTTTGCGCGAGACGTTGCGCGACAGCGCCACCATCGGTGTCGAGCAGAACAGGCCGATGTTGACGCCCGGCGTGCAGAAGGTCGCTTCATGCGAGGCGATCGCCAGGTCGCAGCTGGCGACCAGCTGCAGGCCGGCGGCTGTCGCCAGGCCGTCGACCTCGGCGATGACAGGCAAGGGATGGCGCACGATCGCCTGCATCAGCGCGGCGCAGGCGGCAAACGTCTCCTCGAAGAAGGCCTTGCCGCGATCGGCGTCGGCGCGGCGTGCCGTCATCTCCTTGAGATCGTGGCCGGCGCAGAACACCTTGCCGGCCGCCGACAGCACGATGACGCGGACGGCCCTGTCGGCCTTGGCGCGGTCGAGTTCCGCCGTCAGCGCCGCCATCACGGCGAGCGACAGCGCGTTGGCGGGGGGATTGGTAAGCGTCAGTCGCAGCACACCCTTGTCCAGCCTTGTCGTGACCGGGCCCTCGTCGGCGGCGGCAGGCTTGACGGCAAGGATTTCGGCCATGGCTAAAGGTCTCCGCGATTCCGGTCGGGCTGGCACAGTATCTAATGACGGATCGGGTTTCGTCCAACACCATCGCTTGCGCCAGGACGATGTACATGTTGCCAGAAACGCCCGGCCGCGCCCATACAGGCATGACACAGAACGAGAGACCGACATGCCCGCCCAGACCAACCTCGAGCCGGTGCTGACCGCAGCGCAGATCAACGTGTTGATGGAAAGCGTCTTTCCTCAACTCAATGAGAATTCCGCCGCCTACGAAGCGATCGAGGTCTTTCCCGGTGGCTGCATTGTCCGGCTCAACGCCGGGGAACGACATCTGCGCCCCGGCGGCACGGTGTCCGGCCCTGCCTTGTTCACGCTGGCCGACATTGGCGGCTATGTCTGCGTGCTCAGCCATGCCGGGCCGGACGCGCTCTCGGTCACCACCAATCTCAACATCAACTTCGTGCGCAAGGCCGAGGCCGGGCCGATCGACGGCCACTGCCGCATCCTAAAGCTCGGAAAGAGCCTGATGGTATTCGATATCGACATCGTCGCCGGCCCGGATGGACACACGATCGCGCATGCCACGGGCACCTATTCGATCCCGCCGAAGCGGTCGTAATGGTTGAATCTGCCACATGATGTGTATATATATGCGCATAGGTGACTTTTGCTTGAGCGTGACAGCCGTAAGATATTGAAGCGCCTCAAGGAGGATGGATTTGAGCTGATTTCGATACGGGGCTCACACCACAAACTCCGGAAGGGCGAGATCGTGCTGATTGTCCCACATCCCGAAAAGGACCTGCCAACCGGCACTGCCCGCGCAATCGCCAAGCAGGCTGGCTGGATCAGATAACCCGATTTGCACTGGAAACCCACGATGAAGAGCTATTTCGCTTTGGTCGAAAAGGAACCCGACAGCGCCTTCGGCATTCGCTTTCCGGACATTCCCGGCTGTTTTTCAGCCGCGGACGCTGCCGAAGATATCGTGCCCAAAGCGGTTGAGGCTTTGCAATTGTGGGCCGAGGATATGCCAGTCCCGGAACCATCACACCACGAAGAGATTGTCGCCCTCCCCGATATACGTGATGCTCTAGCCGAGGGCGGCTACCTGATTTCCGTTCCCCTTATCGACAATGACAGTGCGGTCGTTAGAGCCAACGTGACCTTCGAGCGCGGCGTTTTGCGGGCCATTGACGCCGCCGCGCGACAGCGCGGGATCACGCGATCGGCATTCCTCTGCAGCGCGGCTCGCAAGGAGATCGAGGCAAAACACTGAATTTGCCCGCGACGCGGCAACTAGGCACGTGTGGTAAAATAATACCTTTTACCTAGGTCGTTGTTTTTGCTATTATTTCTTCGCGGTAGAGCTTTTTGATCTGCTTGACGTGCAGTTCCCCCTCGCCTATAAGCCCTCACGAAGCAGCGGCCCGCAAAGGCCGCCGTTTTGTTATTGGCGGCGGGGCACGTGCCTTGTCACCAATCCAAGCAACAAGAAACGCCTTCCTTACCATTTGTGGATTGGGGAAGGTCCAAACCGAGAGCAGAAAACATGACAACCTTTTCGCAGAAGCCTGCGGATGTGGTGAAGAAGTGGATCCTGATCGACGCCGAAGGTCTCGTCGTCGGTCGTCTGGCCACTGTCATCGCCAACCATCTTCGCGGCAAGCACAAGCCGACCTTCACCCCGCATGTCGACGACGGCGACAACGTCATCGTCATCAATGCCGACAAGGTGGTGTTCACCGGCAAGAAGTTCACCGACAAGGTCTATTACTGGCATACCGGCCACCCCGGCGGCATCAAGGAGCGCACCGCGCGCCAGCTGCTCGAGGGCCGTTTCCCCGAGCGTGTCGTCGAAAAGGCCGTTGAGCGCATGGTCCCGCGTGGCCCGCTCGGCCGTCGCCAGATGAAGAACCTGCGCGTCTATGCAGGCGCAGAGCATCCGCATGTCGCCCAGCAGCCCGAGACTCTCGACGTGGCCAAGCTGAATTCCAAGAACAAGAAGGTCGCATAAGATGGCTGAGCTTTCCTCGCTCGCAGAACTGGGCGCCGCTACCGGCAACACCAACACGCAGGCCGCGGCCCCCGTCCACGTCCAGAAGCTCGACAAGTCGGGCCGCGCCTATGCCACCGGCAAGCGCAAGAACGCCATTGCGCGCGTCTGGGTGAAGCCGGGTTCCGGCAAGATCGTCGTCAACGACAAGGAATTCGCGACCTATTTCGCGCGTCCGGTCCTGCAGATGATCCTCAACCAGCCGATCATCGCCTCGAACCGTTCGGGCCAGTACGACATCGTCGCCACCGTCGTCGGCGGCGGCCTCTCCGGCCAGGCCGGCGCGGTGCGTCACGGCATCTCCAAGGCGCTGACCTACTACGAGCCGGCGCTGCGCGCCGTGCTGAAGAAGGGTGGCTTCCTGACCCGCGACAGCCGCGTCGTCGAGCGCAAGAAGTACGGCAAGGCCAAGGCCCGTCGCTCCTTCCAGTTCTCGAAGCGCTAAGCGTTTCGATCTGTCCATATCGAAAAGGCCGCCTCCGGGCGGCCTTTTTGCTTTACAGCCTGTCGCGGCGAACCGGATGCGCCCGACCTACCGCAAGCTTCTGACAATATGCATGCCGTTGTCCCGAAACCGAGGTCACTTCCGGATGACAAGCATCAGATGCAGGAGATCAATTGATGCTGGCGGTGTTCGCGGGTTCGATGCGCTCACCCGATCCCGCGTAAGGCACGCGATAGCCATTCGCGGCCAGCCAGGTGATCGCCGCCTTCGGCTCGTCGGTCTGGATGATGGTGGCGCCGCGATCGGCCCAAAAGCCCCAGGCTTCGCGCGGCAGGCTTGCCTGGACCGCCAGTTCGTCGCCACGGCCGCCGGCAAGGAAGCCGCCCGGCTTGTTGACGATGGCATAGGTGTCGGCCCAGATATGCCAGTCGCCCCTCACCGCCTCGGCGCGCATGCGGGTGCTGAACAGCGGCCCGCCGGTCTGGGTCAGCGTCTCGGCGCCAGTCCGCCAGTTGATCAGCTCGATCGCGCGCGGCGCGAAAGCATGGTCCACCGTCTCGGCGAAGCCGGCATCATGCACCGCGTCATCGGCGAGGATGGGCATGAACTGGACACCGCCATCGATGGCAGCCATGGCGGCCTTCACCGTGGTGATCCTGTTCTGGTTCCACAGGTTTTCCTTGACGATGACCTGATGGGCCATGCCGAGATCCCGTGCCACCGCGATCATGCCCGGGAGATCGCCCACTTCGAGCTTGTTGTCGAGATTGATGAGAATCCTGTCCCTGGTCGCCATCAGCATTTCGCGCAACGTCGAGACGGTCTCGTTGGTGACGGCATGGGTGCCCTCGATCACCAGCCGGCATCTCTTCAATTCGGCGAGAGTGTAGTTGATGACTTCGCCCTTGCAGGTCGTCGTCCGATCAAGCCAGCTGTCATGCATGACGATCAGCTCGCCGTCCTTCGAGCGCCTGATGTCGACTTCGACAATTTCAGCGCCGATCGCGATCGAGCCTTCGACGGCGGCAAGTGAATTTTCCGCGTAGAGCGTCTTGCCGGCCTGCATGCTGCCGGCCCTATGCGCCGCAACCATGACATGGTCGCGCCACTGGTTGGCATGTTCGAAGCGGTCGAGGATCTGCCTGGCGCGGGTTTCGCCAGCCAGGGACTGGCCGGAGGCGGCCGCCAGGGCGGTGGAAAGCAGAAGGCTCAGCCAGGTCGTCCGCATTGAGAATCGCTCCTTGCCGGATCGAGCCGGGGATAGGCGACCTCAGTGACATCCAGGTGAACGAAGCCGGCTAGCGGTTGGCCGCCATGCCGGGTCAGATGCGCTTCGACAGCCGACGGAACCAGGCCATTGCGGGCATTTCGACCAGGCGCCAGGTGATCCACGACGCGGCGACGGTGGCGGCCAGCATGAAGACGATCGCCACAGTTCCCGTCCAGCCGGCGCCAAAGCCTGTCGCGGGCTCGCCACGCAGCACGATGTCACCAATCAAGCCGAGGCCGAGCTTGCGCTCGACGAGCCCGGCGACATTGATGAGGCGCGCCTGGACAAAGATGTGGACCATGTAGATCGAATAGGACAGCGCGCCGAGGGTCAGCATGAAGGGCGTCCTGAGCAACGCGCTGATCCAGCCGCCCTCATGGGCGAAGAGAAACAGCGCCAGCGCGAACACCAGTGGCGCGGCAATGCCGGCGTTGTTGTCGCCCGCCAGCGAGACGAAGAGAACGATGACGGCCACCATGACGATTTCGGCAAGGGTCCAGTTCATCCGTGGGCCGCTTCTGGCCAGGATCTGTCGCGCCCCTGCAATGGAATCATGCTGAAACCAGGCGAGCAGGGCGCCAAGCGAGAAGCCGTAGAGGCAGCGGATGAAGCCGAAATCGTAGGATACGTCCATATGATGCGTGGAGAAGGCGAGCAGGAACAGCGGAGCCGTGACGGCGGCGGCGACGAACCATATCCAGGCGCGCGCGCCGGCGACGAAGACCACGCCGGCAAACAGGAGATAGGCAAAGAACTCGGCCGAGATGCTCCAGCTTGGCGCGTTCCACGTCAAACGATCCTCGAAGCCGATGCCTTGCAGCAAGAAGAGATTCGCAGCCAGGCTCTTGATGTCGAAGCCGCCGGTGAAGGGGGCAGCCCCCGTTCCATGCAGTTGCGGCAGCACCAGCCGCAACAGTTCGAAGCCGGCAAAGGCGGCAAGCATGACCAGATGCAGCGGATAGATGCGGCCGAAACGGACCAGCGCGAAGCGGGCGACCTCTCCCGGCCGGCTCAGCCGATTGGCATAGCTGGAGGCGATGACGAAGCCGGAAAGGACGAAGAAGAAGTCGACGAAAAGATAGGACGAACCGATAAAGCTGCTCTGCGAGATCGCCGAGGCGGTCGGGAAATGAAACAGCGCCACCAGCAGCGCGCAGATGCCGCGCCACGAATCGAGCACCTGGAAGCGATCGCCGGCGATCGTGCCGGTGTGGGTCGACACCACGGCGTCCGACGGATTAAGAAACGCGGTCTGCGTCATGATGATACAAATCCTGTCTTGCCGTGGCACCCGGGCGGCGCGGTTTCGTCTCGCCAAGCTGTGACTGGCATCTTCCATGCCGGTTCTGTAGTTGTTGCACCCCGATGAAAACCGAGGACCAGTAATGGCGACCAAGAACATCGACCACGCCTTCACCGCCCGTTCCAAAACGGGCGCCGCGTACGAGCCGACCTATTCCGGCGCGCTGTCTTTCATGCGGCGCAAATACACCAAGGACGTGAAGGGCGCGGATGCGGTGGTGTGGGGCATTCCCTTCGACGCCGCCGTCACCAACCGGCCAGGCGCCCGCTTCGGGCCGCAGGCGATCCGCCGCGCCTCGGCGATCCTCGACAACGACCCGCAATACCCGTTTTCGCGCGACCTGTTCGAGCACCTCGCCGTGGTCGACTACGGCGATTGCCTGCTCGATTCGGGCAATCATCAGAAAACGCCAGGCACGATCGAACGCGAAGCGGCCAAGATCCTGAAGTCGGGCGCCTTCCTGCTGACGCTCGGCGGCGACCATTTCGTCACCTGGCCGCTGCTCAAGGCGCACGCCGCCATCCACGGGCCGCTCGCCTTGGTGCAGTTCGACGCCCACCAGGATACGTGGCCCGATGACGGCAAGCGCATCGATCATGGGTCCTTCGTCGGCCGCGCGGTCACTGAAGGCATCATCGACCCCGACCGTTCGATCCAGATCGGCATCCGCACCCATGCGCCCGACACGTTCGGCATCAAGATCCTGCACGGCCATGAAATCGAGGAGATGCGGGCTTCCGACATCGCCTACGCCATCGTCGACCGCACCGGCGGCAAGAAGACCTATCTGACCTTCGACATCGACTGCCTGGATCCGGCCTATGCGCCGGGAACCGGCACGCCGGTTGCCGGCGGGCCGTCCTCGGCGAAGATCCTGTCGACGCTGCGTCAGCTCAACCAGGTCGATATTGTCGGCGCCGACGTCGTGGAGGTTGCGCCGGCCTATGATCACGCCGATATAACGGCGATCGCCGGCTCGATGGTCGCCATGCAGTATCTCGGCCTGTTGGCGGAGCGGAAGGCGCGACAGGAAGAGTTGAACAACGGCAACCACAATGGTGCCGCGGTCAATCACGGCAACGGCATATAATTCTGAGATATCAGGGAATTTGATCAGGCAATGAAACCGAAAATCTTCATCGACGGCGAGCATGGCACCACCGGTCTTCAGATCCGGGCGCTGCTTGCCGAGCGCGGCGATCTGGAGATCATTTCCATTCCGGTCGAGCGCCGCAAGGAAACGGCCGCGCGCGCCGAATTCCTCAACGCCGCCGATATCGCGATCCTGTGCCTGCCCGACGACGCCGCCAAGGAAAGCGTCTCGCTGATCGCCAACGACACCACCAAGGTGATCGATGCGTCGACCGCGCATCGCGTCGCCGAAGGTTGGGAATATGGCTTCGCCGAGCTGGACAAGGAGCAGGCAAGGAAGATCGCCACGGCCAAGCGCGTCGCCAATCCCGGCTGCTGGCCGCAGGGGCCGATCGCGACGCTCAGGCCCTTGGTCACCGCGGGCCTGCTGCCGGCCAATTTTCCGATCGCGGTCAATGGCATTACGGGTTATTCGGGCGGCGGACGGCCGATGATCGAGGACTATGTCGCCAAGGGCGAGGACGCCTCGGAATTCCTGCCCTATGGCCTGACCCTGCAGCACAAGCACGTGCCGGAATTGAAGGCCTATGCGAAGCTGTCGCATGATCCGATCATGCAGCCGGCGGTGGGCAATTTCGCGCAAGGCATGATCACGGTGGTGCCGTTGCAGCTCGGCGGCCTCGACCGCGTACCGACAGGCGCCGAACTTCACGCCGCCATTTCGGACCACTTCGCCGCGATCAAGGGCGGTGTGGTCGAGGTGGCGCCCTATGCGCATCTGGAGCGCGTGCCGGACATCGATCCAGAAGTTTACAACGGCACAAACCGCATGAAGGTTTATGTCTTTGCCAACGACAGCAGAGCCCAGGCATTGCTGCTGGCAGTCTACGACAATCTCGGCAAGGGCGCCTCGGGCGCGGCCGTCCAGAACATGGACCTGATGCTCGGCCTGTGATGGACGCGTCGGCGTTTCCAGCGCGCTGGCGAGTCTGCGAACCCGAACTCATTGCCGAAACCTTTTCGAGCCGCATCTGGAAGGTGCGGCGCGAGGACGGCTCACCGGCTATCGTCAAGGCGCTGAAGCCGTTCGACGACGTTGCCGACGAGTTGCGCGGCGAACATTATCTCGCCTGGCGGCGCGGCGAAGGCGCGGTGCGCCTGCTTGGCCGCGACGGCCACAGCATGCTGCTCGAATATGCCGGCGAAACGCTGCTTACGCGGGTTCTCGATGAACAGGGCGACAATGCAGCGACCGCGATCGCGGCCGAGGTTATGGAGAAGCTGCTTTCGCCATCCGATCACCCCTACCCGCCCGAGCTTCAGCCGCTCAGGGAGCGGTACGCCAGCCTGTTCAAGAAAGCCGCAACCGATCGCGCTATCGGTGATGAAAGCCTCTATGTCGAGGCCGCGACGATCACCGAGCGGCTGCTGTCAAACCCGCACGGTATCAGGCCGCTGCATGGCGACCTCCACCACGACAACATTCTGCATGGCCCGCGCGGCTGGCTGGTGATCGATCCCAAGGGCGTGCTCGGCGATCCCGGCTTCGACGCTGCCAACATGTTCTATAACCCGCTCGACCGCGATGCCCTTTGCCTCGATCCCCCACGGATCGCGGATATGGCCGAGATCTTTGCCCGGACGTTGGGGCAATCACCGGCGGTGATACTCGACCATGCCATCGCCTATGGCTGCCTGTCCGCGGCCTGGCACCATGAGGACGACAATGCGGTAGAGGAGAACCGCGAACTGTCGATCGCCAAGGCGATCAAGGCGGTGCGGGTGCATTTCTAACCGCGGAGAGCTGAAGTAACCGCTTGTTCACCATGATCGGCTACAGACCTCAGTCCTGGCTCCTATCCAAGGATTTGTCATGGTCAGCGCGATCTCGGGTTCCTCCTCCGCGGCCCAGTACTCCTCGTCCAGCTCCTCGAGCAATGCAGCCGAGGAGGCCGCGCTCGAAAAGCAAATTCAGGATCTGGAAGACCAGGCCAAGGCGATCAAGGATCAGGTTCAGGCAGCCCAGGTGCAGCAGGATATCGCTACGGCCCAGGCAAGGCTCGATGCGCTCAAGGCTGCCGACAAGGTCGCCAAGGCAAATCAGGATCAAGCGGCCAAGGCGGATCAGACTCAGTCCGCATCTTCGGCGGCAGCGTTGCGTCAGGCCGAATTCGACGGCGACAGGACGACGACGCAAGCGAACGAATTCTGGATGTGAACGGCCGGACTCAGCGTCCGACGGCAACCCCGTTGGACAAGGGATAGGCGCCCTTGGTGCCGCGCCAGTGCGCCGCTGCAAAGCCCAGCACGACAAGCGCAAAACCCTGATGGGTCAGCGCCATATGCAGGGGCACCTGCATCAGCAGCGTACCGATGCCGATCGAGGCCTGCACCAGCACCAGACCGAACAATAGTGTGGCGCGGCGCGCATGCGTCGAACCGGGCACCCGCCTGCGCGTCGCGATCATATGCCAGAGCGCGACGGCGAAGACCGTATAGGCACCAAGCCGGTGGATGAACTGCACCGTCTTCGGGCTCTCGAAGAAATTGCGCCATGCCGGCTCGAGGATCAGCAGATCGCCGGGGATAATCTTGCCGTCCATCAGCGGCCAGGTGTTGTAGCTCATGCCGGCGTCGAGACCGGCGACCAGACCGCCAAGATAGATCTGGATCAGCGCCAGAAGCACGATGAAACCGGCGAGGCGTTGCGTCGAGCGATCGGCGGCGGGTTCGGAGTGAGGAGCGAGACCTCGCGCGACCACCATGGTCGCGGTGAAGATCAGCGCCGCCAGCGTCAGATGCGTCGCCAGCCTGTACTGGCTTACCGACACGCGATCGACCAGGCCGGAGGCCACCATCCACCAGCCGATGGCCCCCTGCAGCCCGCCGAGAAGCAGAATGCCGACCAGTTTCGGCCCAAGCCCGCGCTCGATGCGGCGCGTGGCCCAGAAGACCAGCAGCGGCAAGGCAAAGACCAGGCCGACGCTGCGCGCCAGCAGACGATGCGCCCATTCCCACCAGAAGATCGACTTGAACGCCTCGACGCTCATGCCCTTGTTGAGTTCGGTGTATTGCGGGATCTGCTGGTAGCGCTGGAATTCTTCCTGCCACTCGGCGTCGTTGAGCGGCGGGATGACACCATGGATCGGCTGCCATTCGGTGATCGACAGGCCGGATTCGGTCAAACGCGTGGCGCCGCCGACCAGCACCAGCGCGAACAGCACCAGGATCACGACGTAGAGCCAGCCACGCACCAGTGCCCGGTTATGCAGGTCGCGGTCGCGGGCCTGGTAAGGCGCAGCAGCGGATATGGCGGCCATGGGTTTATTTCCGGCGGTTTGAATGTCGCGGATTGGTGAACCATCGCACCCCTGCTGGCAAGACCGGGCAGCGCGGCACGCCGTCGCGCCCGATGTCGTGGGTTGCACGCGTCCGGCGTTCGGCCTAAGCGGTAGCCATCAACGAGACCTTACCATGCCCATTCGCCTGAAAAAGCTGATCGGAATGTTCCTGCTGGTGGCGCTGGTCATCGTCTACGCGCTGGTCGCCTCGATCTTCGCGGTGGCGCGGCTGTCGGAATCGGGAGCGCTGGTGCAATTCCTGTTCTTCCTGCTTAGCGGTCTGCTCTGGGTGCTGCCGGCGATGGGCATCATCAAGTGGCTGATGCTGGAGCCGCGCGCCAAGCGCTGAGCCCTGATCGAACCGGGCAATCCGTCAGATCGTGACAACCATCTTGCCGGCGTTGGCGAGCGGCGTCGTCACGCCCGACAGCATGGTGCGGATATGGTGCAGGCTCTGGTAGCGGCCATTGACCGAAATGCGCGGCAAGGCATGCAGGAAACCGGCATGTTCGGCGCGTAGGACGCCGTGGCGGGTGGTTACCGCGGAGGCATAGCCGGCGTCGCGCGCAAAGCCCACTTCACGGCAGCCGACGGCGCTGGCGTAGCCGTAGGGATAGGCGAAATGGCGTGGCTCCGCGCCAAGCTCGGTCAGCAGCTTGTCCTTGACGGCGCCGATCTCGCGCCGCGCATCGGCCTCGGAAAGTCGCTTCAGATTGCTGTGGTTGATCGTATGGGCGCCTATCGTCACCAGCGGATGCGCGGCGACGGTGCCGATCTCATCCCAGTTCATCAGCGTGCGCAGGCGCGGGGCGTCCGCGTCGACGCCGTTCGAAGCGGCCAGATCATGCAGCACGGTCCGCAGGTCCTCCTCGCGGATCTCGGTGGTGAAATAGGCATGCAGGCGGGCTATGGCCTGATGTTTCCTGGCGGGTGTCGCGCAATCGATCACCAGCGGGCCATTCGATGTCGCCAGGGTCAGGCGGTCGCAGGCACTGACGATGTCCTCCACCACATCCCACCAAAGGTGGGCGGAGCCATCGATCAGCCCGGGCGCGACATAGATGGTGAGCGGCGCGCGATGCTTGTCCAGCACCGGCAGGGCCTCGGTCATGTTGTCGCGATAGGCATCGTCGGCGGTAATGGTGGCGAACCGGCCGCCCTTGCCGCCCGCCTTGATGCGCTCGACGGCTTCGTCCATCGAAACGAAGGCATAGCCGTCCGCTTTCATGTCGGCGATCACGGCGTCGAGGAAACTGGGCGCGATGTTGAGGTGCCGGTTGACGCTGTCGGGCTTTTCGGGTGTCGCCGTCACGCGGTGCAGCATCAGGATGGCGCCGATGCCGCCGACGAATGGCCTGGCCAGCGGTGCGAGGCCGGTATAGCGGGCGACGTTGAGCGCCAGTTTCCGGATTGCCTCCCCACCGTCGATCATTCATTCACCTTTTGCGCCTAGGCTATCCAAGCACGGAATACGCCCGAGCGCCCCCCCAAATCGGGATCAATACGCCTTAAGGATTGAGGTATGGTTGACGCAACCGCGTCATTTGATGGCAAGCGGCTCGCGGCGGTCCAGGCCTCGTCACGCGCACTGCGCGGGGATGCCGCGGGGCTGTCGGTTTCCGTTACCGCCGCCGAAGGGCTGGCCGCGTATGCTGCGTTCTGTCGTTCGGCGCTCTGTGCGCCGGCGCAAAGTGCGGCATGGGTCTTGAACTGGGCCGCCGAGGTCAAGCCCGATCTGCTCATCGCCACGCTCGAGCTGGAGGGCAAGCCGGCCTTCGCACTGGCGCTGGAAGTGGTCAAGCGAGGCCCGCTACGGGTCGCCCAGTTCATGGGCGGCCGCCACGCCAATGGCAATTTCTGCGCCGCCGAACCGCAATGGCTGATCAACCCCGACATCACGGCCGTCCGCTCGATGCTAGCGGCGATCGCCAGGTCCCGGCCCGATATCGACCTCATCGCGCTGGAAAGATTGCTGCCCGATCTCGACGGCATCGCCAATCCGCTGGCATCGCTCGATCATTTCGCCAGCCCGAACCTGTCACTGGCCGTCGACCTCAGCGGTGGGTTCGATGCGCTGCTGCTGCGTGCCAGCGGCAAGCGCAAACGCAAGAAGCATCGTTCGCAGACGCGCAAATTCGAGGCCGTCGGCAGCCACCGGCGCATCGAGGCGAGCAGCGCCGACGAGGTGGAGAGGCTGCTCGATGCGTTTTTCGAGATGAAGGAACAGCGCTTCCGCAAGATGGGCATTGCCAACGTCTTCGGTGACGACCGGACACGCGCCTTCTTCCGGGGGCTGTTCACGCAAGCACTTGCCGAGGACAAACTTTGCTTCGTGCTGCATGGGCTGGAGGTCGCCGGCAAACTGCGCGCCGTCACTGGGTCGAGCCGCTCGGGCAGGCGCCTGATCTGCGAGTTCGGCGCAATCGCCGAGGACGACCTTGCCAACACCAGCCCGGGCGATTTCCTGTTCTTCGACAACATCCAGGATGCGTGCCGGAGTGGGTTTGCGGTTTATGATTTCTCCGTCGGAGACGAGCCCTACAAGCGGCTATGGTGCGATATCGAAACCCGGCATTTCGAGGTTCTGGTGCCGCTGACGCTCAAGGGCCGGGCGCTGGGACTGGCGCTTCGCCAGGGCGCGCGGCTGAAGGCTTTCGTCAAGAACAGCCCGATGATCTGGAGGCTGACCAAGATGCTGCGCCGCAAGGCGGCCGGACAGGCACAGCCGACGACCGGCGAGGACGACGCTTAGCTAAAATGAGTCAACGCGGCCTCGAAATAGCCGCGTCAGCGCAAGCCACTGGTCAGGATCTCTCATCCCTGCTGAAATCCCCGTCGACCAACACCGCCGCGACGTGATCACCATGAAGCTTATTATTCGTACGCCTGCGAAGGAGGCGACCTGAACATCGACGTTCCGGCCACCAGGGCCGACTTCATCGCAACGCTCGAAGCGGCAGGCTTCTCAGCGACCTTCACCACCACGCGCATGTACAAGGGCCCGCCGCCGCAGCTCGACGCCGACAGGATATTCGGCGTGACGACCCTGGAACTGGGATAGCCAGGCACTTCTCGGAAATGGCCCTTTCAAGCCGCGGAGCGACGACCCGGCACCGGGTTGCCCGGCGGCTCGTGGCCAAGCGGGGTTACCAGCGTCAAATCGGGGTAGCCGCTCTCGATGAGCTTGACCGCGGCCTGCGTCACCTCGTCGTCGGCCTCCAGCATGGACAGGAACACCTCGGTGGCCTCGTCGCCCAGACGACTGATGCCTTGGGCATCGGCCGGTCCGCATTCGACCACCACCAGGTCATAGGCTGTTGTCAGCGACTGCATGATGATCGGCAGCCGGTCGGCGGCGCGCATGGCACGAACCGGATCGGCGGTGCCTACCGGGATGACATGGCAGTCGGAATAGAGGTCGGCATGGATCACATCGCTGAACTGCGCCTGCGATGCCAAGAGATTGGTGATGCCGGGGAAAAGTCCGCTGTCCAGCATCGGCCGCGAGGCGGCCCCCGAGGCGGTGAGGTCGAGCAGCAGGACGCGCAGGCCGGCGTCGGAAACCTCGCGCGCCACCAGGATCGCCGATGCCGCCGCCTCGTCGCCCTCGGGGGAAACGAATATGGCGCGCGCGGCGCCGCTGGCGATCAGCTTTTCGGCAGCCTTGTCGACGTCGATCTCGCCCAGCACGGAAGGCGGCCGCCGAACCTCCACGACGGGTTCTGGCTCGGCCATGTGTTCAGGCACTATGCGTTCAGGCTCGGCCACGGGATCAGGCTTGACCTCGGGATCAGGCTTGGCCAGGGGTTCAGATTTGGCGAGGGGTTCAGACTTGGCCAAGGGTTCAGGTTCGGCGGCAGGCTCGACATCGGCCTCGGGCCACGCCCTCGGCCGTGTTTCCGTATCCGCGACCGTTTCGGGCCATGATGTCCCCGCGCTACGATTGGCGAACTCGTTGGCGACTGCTGGTTCCAGGCGGGTGGACGGCTCCTGATAAGCGGCCGGCGGCATCGCCACCTCGTCGATCGGTTCGAACCGTGCTCCCCTGGCCGGGCGCATGGCGCGGCCCGAGAAGAGTTCACGCAGCAGCGTGAACACCGCCGCCAGCAGCAGGGAAGCCGCGGCGGCGGCGCCGACGATCGGCCCGATCTTGGGGAAGTATGGCTCGGAAGGGACCGAAGCCGGCGAGGCGATGCGCGCGTCGACCGGAACATAGTTGCGATCCTGACGCGAGGCTGCCTCGCGATAGTTGGTCAGGTAAAGTTCGAGCTGCTGGCGCTTGGCGGCGGCATCGCGCTGCAGCGCGTCGAGACCGACCTGCTGCTCGCCGGCCTGCGCCGAGGCGGCCTTGAGCGTGTTAACGTCGGCGACGAGCTGGCTTTCGCGCGCCTTGGCGGCATCGGCCTGCATCGCCAGGCCCTTCATGATCTTCTGGGCTTCGCTGCGGATCTGCGCGTCGAGGTCAGCCAGCTGCGATTTGGCGGCGCGAATACGCGGATGATTGTCGAGCAGCGTCGTCGACAGGTCGGCGATGTTGGCGCGCAATTCGACCTGCCGCTCGCGCAAGCGCTGGATCAGGTCGGAAGACAGAACTTCCGGCAGCGAATCCAGCGACCCGCCATTCTGCAGCGCCTTGCGCACGCTTTCGGCCGTGCCTTCGGCCGCGGCGCGGTTGGCGCGCACCCGCGACAACTCGGTCGACAGCTCGGCCAATTGCTGGGTGGCCAGGGTGGAATTGTTACCGCCCATCAGGAGGTCCGACTGGGCACGGTAAGCCGCGACCTTGGCCTCGGCGTCCCTGACCTGCTTGGACAGGTCGGCGATCTCGGGGGCCAGGAAGTCCGCGGCGGCGGTGTTCGATTCGCTCTTGGCCGCGCCTTGGCCTGCAATATAAGCGGCCGCAATGGCATCGGGGATGGCGGCGGCGAGCTTGGGATCCTCTGAAGAGAACTCAATGGCAATGATGCGGGTCTTTTCAACGCCGAAGACGTTGAGCTTCTCGCGCATCTTCTTAAGCACGCGTTCCTCGACCGGAACGTCCATCGGATCATTCTTCAACCCGACCAGGACCAACAGCCGGTTCAGTGCCGACATGTCGACTGTCTCGTCGAATTCGTGCAACCGCGACAGGTCGAGCTTCTGCGCCACCTGCTTGAGGATCTCGTTGGACGAAATTATCTGGACCTGGGTGGCTACGCCCTGCTCGTCGAGGATCGGCTTGTCGCTGTCCGGGTTGGTGCTGGCGGGCCGCGTGTAGACCGATTCCCGCGGGGCGATCTCCACCTGCGTTTCGGCCTTGTAGTGGCGGGTCGCGAACGACGCCGCAGCGAAGGCAAGCCCCGTCACCACGAGAACGAAGACCAGAATTCGCAGCCAGTTCCGGCCAAGGCTGGCGAAGAGCTGCCTGAGATCGACGTCGACGTCTGCGGCCGCGGATTGAACGGACATGCATCCCTACTCCGGAACTGGGTCAGGATGCACCGTAAACAACTATGGTAACTCAGCCGTTAAGATCACGGTAAGCTTTCATTAGGGTTTACTGGCGGGCAGCAGCAAAAAATCGATAAAATCGTAAAACCTTGCCTGCGCGGGCGCTATTGCCGGGGTCCTTTACCGGCCATTAACCCTAACAGGATGATAACGGATCCAATCCCAGATGCCTGCTGCGACGCCGCGGCGGCCAGTCGAAGGTACGTATCCGGTCATGAAAAGCACTGCTTCCCTGTTTCGCGCACTGCTTGCCGTTTCGATGCTCGCCGGCTGCTCCAGCTACCGGCCGACGCCGGCCGCCTTCCACGAGGTGCTCGACCAGCCCTATCGCCTCGGCGCCGGCGACCGTGTCCGCGTCACCGTGTTCGAGCAGGACGGCCTGACCAATACCTACAGCGTCGACCAGTCCGGTTATATCTCCTTCCCGCTCGTCGGCGCCCTACCGGCACGCGGCCACACCGCGCAGCAGATGGAAAAGGAGATCGCCGACAAATTGCGGCAGGGCTATCTGCGCGACCCCGACGTCTCGGTCGAGATCGATCGTTACCGGCCGATCTTCGTCATGGGCGAAGTGGGCGCCGCCGGCCAGTATTCCTATGTCCCCGGCCTAACCGTGCAGAAAGCCATCGCCATCGCCGGCGGCTTCTCGCCGCGCGCCAACCAGGAAAGCGTCGACATCACCCGCGACATCAACGGCAAGGTGATGACCGGCCGTGTGGTCACCTCGGACCCGCTGCTGCCCGGAGATACCGTCTACGTCCGCGAACGCCTGTTCTGACAGACACCTCGTGGCGGACAAGCTCAGGATCGTCCACTGCTTTCGCTCACCCGTGGGAGGAATTTTTCGGCACGTGCGCGACCTGACGGAAGCGCAGGTCGCCGCCGGCCACATGGTCGGGATCGTCTGCGACTCGACCACCGGCGGCGAATTCGAGGAGCGTCTGTTCGAGCAGATGAAGGGCATGCTGGCGCTTGGCATCCATCGCACGCCAATGCAGCGCCATGTCGGCCCGGGCGACCTCACCTCGGCCCGGCGCACCTATGGAATCATCAAGGAATTGCGGCCGGACGTGCTGCACGGGCACGGCGCCAAGGGTGGCGCCTATGCCCGTCTGTTCGGCTCATTGTTGCGGGTATCAAGGTCTCGCGTAGCCCGCCTCTATTCGCCGCATGGTGGCTCTCTCCACTATGACGAGAGCACCGCCACCGGAAAGCTGTTCTTCGCGCTCGAGCACCTCATGGCGCGCTTCACCGACTACCTGCTGTTCGTCTCCGACTACGAGCGGCGGACTTATCGCAGGAAGGTGGGCGAGCCGCCGATCCCGAACACGCTGGCCTATAATGGACTTCGCGCCGCCGAATTCGAGCCGGTCACGGCCAGGGCCGACGCGGCCGATGTGCTCTATATCGGCATGATGCGGGACCTCAAGGGACCCGACATCTTCATCGATGCCCTGGCCGCCGCGGCGCCCCGGCTTGGCCGCGCGCCGAATGCGGTGATGGTCGGCGACGGCGACGACCTGCCACGCTACCACGCGCAGGTGAAGCGCCTCGGGCTTGAAGGCAATGTCCGCTTCCTGCCGCCGATGCCGGCCCGGGAAGCCTTCCTGCTGGCGGCGCTCGTCGTCGTTCCCTCGCGCGCCGAAGCCATGCCCTATATCGTGCTGGAGGCACTTGCCGCGGCAAGACCTGTCATCGCGACCTCCGTCGGCGGCATACCGGAGATTTTCGGTCCGGACTCCCCTGCCCTGATCCGGCCCGATCCGGTCGAGCTCGCCGAGAAAATGAGCCGGGCGCTGGGCGACCTTGCCGCCTATCGCGAATTGATGCCCGAAGAATCCACTCTCAGGGCGCGCTTCGGCGCCGACGTCATGGCCGCCGAAATCGAGAAGGCCTACTTCGCCGCGCTCGAAAGGTAGGCCCAAGCCCGTCCAAAGCCGCACGTTGTTTCAAGGGTTTCTTAGCTCTCTTTTGCTAATCACCCAGGGGAAGCTGCGGACGGTTGCATGAACGAGATCGACCCCGCGCATCGCTTTTCATCAGAAGCGGTGCGTAAATTCGACAGCGCTGCCGATGGCGACACGCCCGGCGGCATGAATGACG
Organism: Mesorhizobium sp. ES1-6; assembly: GCF_020164775.1. Taxonomy (NCBI): domain Bacteria; kingdom Pseudomonadati; phylum Pseudomonadota; class Alphaproteobacteria; order Hyphomicrobiales; family Phyllobacteriaceae; genus Mesorhizobium; species Mesorhizobium sp. ES1-6. Next base: position 59,983 of record NZ_JAIUGU010000001.1, on the reverse strand, counting down.
TTGCCCGACAGGTCGCATCGCAATACCGGCGCGATACGATGTCGCCGATCATGGTCAGCGGCGTACTGCGCATGGTCGAATTCGCGGTGCTGCTGGTCTCGGGACTCTGCGTCTATTTCTATTATGTCGGATTCTTCAATTACCTCGCCTGGCAATATCCGCTGACGATCGCCGCCGCGTCGTTCCTCGCCGTGGTGCTGCTCGATGTCACGGATTGCTACCAGGTCGTGTCCCTGATGCGGCCGATCGCCAATTTCGGGCGCATCCTGCTGGTCTGGGCCGGGACCTTCGCGCTGATGGCGTTGACCGCGTTCGCCATGAAGATGTCGCAAGACTATTCGCGCCTGCTGTTCGGCACCTGGTTCGTCGTTGCATTCGTGTGTCTCTTCGGTCTCAGGCTGGTGATGTCGAAGCTGATCCGGCGCTGGGCACGCGATGGCAGCATGGAACGGCGCGCCGTCATCGTCGGCGGCGGCAAGGCGGCGGAAGTGCTCATCCGCTCGGTGGAAAAGCAGCCTTACAACGACATCCGCATCTGCGGCATCTTCGATGACCGCAACGACAAGCGTTCGCCAGCCCTTGTCGCCGGCTATCCCAAGCTCGGCACCATTTCGGAACTGATCGAATTCGCCCGCATCGCCCGCATCGACATGTTGATCGTGTCGTTGCCGCTGACCGCTGAATCGCGCGTGCTGCAATTGCTGAAGAAACTGTGGGTGCTGCCGGTCGACATCCGGCTGTCGGCGCATTCCAATGCTCTGCAGTTCCGTCCGCGCGCCTATTCCTACATCGGTTCGGTGCCGATGCTCGACATCTTCGACAAGCCGATCAACGACTGGGATTCGGTCGCCAAACGCGCTTTCGACATCATCTTCAGCTTGTTCGGCATCGTCGTGTTCTCGCCGGTGATGCTGGCCACCGCCATCGCCATCAAGCTCGACAGCAAGGGCCCGGTGCTGTTCAAGCAGAAGCGGCACGGCTTCAACAATGAGATCATCGAAGTCTACAAATTCCGCTCCATGTACACCGACAGGTCGGACCCGACCGCCAAGCAAACCGTGACCAAGAACGATCCGCGCGTCACGCGTGTCGGCCGCATCATCCGCAAGACCTCCATCGACGAACTGCCGCAGTTCTTCAACTCGCTGCTCGGCTCGCTGTCGCTGATCGGGCCGCGTCCGCACGCCATAGCCGCGCAATCGCACAATCTGCTCTACAACGAAGTGGTCGATGGCTATTTCGCGCGCCACAAGGTCAAGCCCGGCGTCACCGGCTGGGCGCAGATCAATGGCTGGCGCGGCGAGATGGACACCAATGAAAAGATCCGCATGCGGACCGAGTACGATCTCTATTACATCGAAAACTGGTCGCTGCTGTTCGACCTGCGGATCCTGTTCCTGACACCGATCCGGCTGCTCAACACGGAAAACGCCTATTGAGCGCCATCAGCCATGATCTGCCGCGCGCGGCGGTCAACGCCAAGCTGATCACGTTGATCTCCTCGGGCGCGGTCGTGCTCGGCATTCTATCGTCGGGCTTCGTCATCAGCGAGCCTGCGCCTTATGAAATCTACATGGCCGGGCTGATCGCCATCTGGGCTCTCTTCGGCCTGAGGATATCGCGCGCGGCCCTACCGCTCCTTGTGCTGCTGGTGACGATGAACATCGGCGGCATGATTTCCATGACGCAGATGGCGGACCTCGCCAACACGCCGCTCTATCTTGCCGTATCGCTTTTTCTCGCCTTCAGCGCGATGTTCTTCGCATCGGTCACCGCCACGCGGCCGAACCTCTACCGGCTGATCTTCAATGCCTATGTCGTCTCGGCCGTGGCCACGTCGCTGCTTGGCATAGCGGGCTATTTCCATGCCTTCCCCGGCGCCGAAATTTTCACCAAATACGACCGCGCCGCCGGCGCCTTCCAGGATCCGAACGTGTTCGGTCCATTCCTGGTGCTGCCCGGCATCTATCTGCTCTATCTCATGCTGACCGGTTCGGTCGCGCGCATGCCGCTGCTGGCCGTGCCGCTGCTGATCATCAGCGCCGGCATCTTCTTCTCGTTCTCGCGCGGCGCCTGGGGCATGTTCGCGGTCTCGGCCGTCCTGCTTACCGGATTGCTGTTCCTGCAGAGCACGAGCGGCATGTTCCGGCTGCGCGTGGTGATCATGACGATCGCCGCCCTGTCGCTGCTGGCGATAGCCGTCATCGTCATACTGCAGTTGCCGGGCGTGGCGGAGATGTTCTCCAGCCGCGCCCATCTCGAACAGAGCTACGACACCGCCCGCCTTGGCCGCTTCGCGCGTTATGCGATCGGCTTCCAGATGGCCATGGAGCATCCGTTCGGCATCGGGCCGCTGGTCTTCGGCACGATCTATGGCGAGGACACCCACGATATCTGGCTGAAGATGCTGATGGATTATGGCTGGCTCGGCTTCGTCTCGTTCCTGACGCTGGTGGTGTGGACGATTTCAGCCGGGTTCCGGATCCTACTGCGCGACCGGCCGTGGCAGCCCTACCTGTTGTGCGCCTACGTCGCCTTCATCGGCAATATCGGGCTCGGCACCTTCATCGACATCGACCACTGGCGCCACATGTATCTGCTGCTCGGCCTTATCTGGGGCGCCATCGCCCTGGAATACCGCCACCAGCGGCTGCTGCGTCCGGCATTGCCGGCCTCATTCAGACCCGCGATCGCGGCAAGATAATTATCGCGGAAATCGGTTGACCCGAGCGGGGTTATCACGATACATCGCGACCGGTCCGGAGTGTAGCGCAGCCCGGTAGCGCACTTGACTGGGGGTCAAGGGGTCGTCGGTTCGAATCCGGCCACTCCGACCATTTTATGCAGGACTTGCCCCCAAAAGTCCTAATTCCAAAAAGATGATGAAGTTTGGAGCCCAGCAAATAAATTGCGTATGGTTACGCAATATCGCTTCGATGTCGTAAAACGCGACTATGACAGTTGCGCCGAACCAACCACCTCCTTGGACCGACCGGCGCCCTCCAGTTCGCCACGTGTTGGGTAATAATTCTGTTCGCAGCCGACAGAGAGTATTGCGTGGTTTCGGCGACATATTACCTTTGCTTGCATGAACGTTTTCGACTTTGTTAAGCAAGACGAAATGGACGGGCTCCCCGAGGACACTCGGCTGGCGTTCTCAATCTTCGTGAGAACTGCGCAAAGACGCCTCACCGAGTTCACGCGGACGCTGAGCGGTTCCACAGAGGAGTCTGACTGGCGGGAAATTCAGGAAGCTCGGCACAGTTTCACAAATGTTGTTCTAGGCGCTGCTCGACGTTTGAAAGTCGAACCATTCGTCTCAATGGACGTGCCCCGCATCAATAAATTTGAATACGACGCTTATCGGCAATTTACCGCTGACCTAGACCATTACATGACACAGCTTGCGTTGGACAACACTCTTAGATCGCGCGCCGAATCAACGACCTTGCCAACAGCTTCGAAGGATCGGATTAGAAGCCATCTTCATCATCTGCGCGACGCTATACGTACCGCAGACTTGACCGAGGCCAAGAAGGCGAAGCTTTTTACCAAGGTGGAGGAGTTTGAGACAGCCCTTGATAAGACAAGGCTCAACCTAATGGCTGTGACCCTCCTAACTGTTGAGATACTTGGTATTCCTGGAACCTTGTGGGGCTCCTATGAAGTCGTTTCCAAATTAATCGGCAACATCAATCAAGCGGTAGCGGAAGCTAAGGCCGTGGACGATGAACAGCGGCGATTACCCCCCGCCCCGGAACCGTATGCGATATCGCCGCCCCGCGCACCAAAGCCAGAACCTAGTTTTGGTCGGGAACTGGACGACGAGATTCCGTTTTGATCTAGCATCGGCTGAAGTTCGGGACTGGTCCAACGACTAACCTTGGCACACATCGACCCATTCGGCGCCCGTGAGATCCACCATGCGCTGTGGGCTAATCCGCACGGCCGCATTGGAGGCACCAGCGGCCGGCACCACTTCGGCGAACTGGCGCAGCGAGACGTCGCAATAGACTGGCAGTGGGGTCGGCAGGCCGAACGGACAGACGCCCCCGACCGGATGGCTCGTGGCGGCGACCACTTCTTCCGAGTCCAGCATGCGCGGCTTGCCGCCGAACTGGTCCTTGAACTTGCGGTTGTCCAGTCTGGCGATGCCGCTGGTCACGACCAGCATGGTGCGCTCGCCGACGCGCAGGCAGATCGTCTTGGCGATCTGCGCCGGCAACACCCCGTGTGCCTCGGCCGCCAGCGCTACCGTCGCCGAACTCGCATCCGTGACGATGACGTCGATATCAGGCGCGTGAGCGGCGAAGAAGGCGCGAACAGAGTCCAGGCTCATGTTGAAAAAACCACGGTTCAACCTCGATGTGGCAGGCGCGACTGATTTGGCCCTGGCTGCCGCACGTATAAACACGTGCGATCCGCGGATCGGCAAGCCCGGCCTGCCAGAGAACGCCATGGCATCAACAAGAAACCCGCCAAGGGGCCTTGGCGGGTTTCCTGGGCGTGCCTGTCGCCGATTCTATGCCTGGGGTCGGCCGCCATGCGCGGCCAGGGTCGGCGCCGCGGAAGCTATGGGGGCGTCCTGGGGCAGACGAAGCGCGGACGCAATACGACGCAGCTTCGCCGGGTCGGCCGCCCGGCCGTTCTCGATGTCCTCGATCTCGTCGACCGAGAGGCCGCAGGTCAGGGAAAGCGCTTCGAGGCTGTATCCCCGCGTTTCCCGCATTGCCCTTAGCGTGCTGTAATCTGGCCCGATCTCATTGGCTAATGGTTCGGAGAGGGCGTGGCTTTTCGCATTGTTGGGCATTGGCAACTCCGTTGGCTGAAAGCGTTTGATCAAAAATGGGGTGTTGCCTGAGACGAGCAGGAAGATGCCCTCTCGCCGGCGGTTTGCCAAGCGCCAAACTGGCCGTCACGGCATCGTGAACCCCTGCCGATGCGGCCGCCCCGCCGTTTGCCGATCAAGTTGTTTTGAACGCCCCGGCACCTTTTGCCCGGCAGTTTCGCCCTGCCCGTTCGTTATCTCGACGTCGCTGGCGTGAAACCATCCCGTTCCAGCCAGCCTTTGCCAAAAGGATACCCCCAATGAACCTCAAGACATCCCTCCTCGTGCTCGGCACGATTTCCCTGCTTTCCGGCGTCGGCATGGCCAGCGCGCAGGCGGCCGACACATTGCGCGTGCGCGGCACGGTGGTCAGTTTCGAGCCATCGCTGCTGACCGTGAAAACCCGTCAGGGCGATACTTCCACGGTCAGACTGAAAGACGGCTGGAAGGTTTCAGGCGTCGCGAACGCATCGGTGAAAGATATCAAGCAGGGCGATTTCCTCGGCATCGCTTCCGTCTCCAAGGCGGACGGCGGCAGCGGCGCGCTGGAAGTGGTGATCTTTCCGGCGACCTTGAAAGGCACTGGCGAGGGGGACCGTCCCTGGGACCTGGAGCCGAACAGCCGCATGACCAACGGCACCGTCGCCGACGTCACCGACATAAGCGGGCGAGCCGTGACGCTGACCTATGACAATGGGCAGACCAAGAAGATCTCGATACCCGACGGCACGCCTGTCGTGACCTTCGCGCCGGCCACGCCGGCCGACCTCAAGCCAAGCGCGACGGTGTTCGTGACCGCTCAGCGCGAGGCCGACGGCACGCTGAGCTCGAGCCGCGTCGTGGTGGGTAACAATGGTGTGATCCCGCCAATGTAGGCCAAACAGGCGGCAGGCGACACGGCTTCGGCCTGCGCCCTGGCAAAGGCGCAGGCCCCAGGTTCGCCGGAAACAGTTCAGAAACAAAATTCTACAATCGGGAAATACTGACGAAAAAATTCAGGAGCGTAATTCCATTCGCGGCGGTCGGGATATCGGCCCGATTTAGATCTGCCTGCGAAAAAAGGAAACGATCCCATGAAGAAGTCACTCCTCTCGGCACTCGGGCTTGCAGCTGCAATCGCTTTCACGGTGCCGGTGGTCGGCGCGACGAGCGCGGACGCGGCCCCGATGGCAAAGCATCATCACCATCGTCATCACCATCATCATCGCCACCATCACTGGCACAAGCACCACCATCATCATCACCACCACCACATGAAGAAGATGGGCAACAAGGCCTGAGCATTTCAGACTGCCAACGAGAAGACCGGCCTGGGCTTCTCGTCCCGGCTGGTCTTCTCCGGCGGTGCGATGCCGGGCCCGGGTGACCCCAGGCTGATCGACTGCCGCCGGATAGCAGCGCTATCCAGCCATGACGATATCAAGCGAAAGCTTTAACGCGAGGCCAAATCGCGATACGGCAAGGGATATTTCCGACCGGCACGGCTGGCCGGATCAGGCTTCGATGACAAGGCCAGGTATCCCCGATGACGGCCAAGGCCGATCTTTCCTGGACGGACCGCATCCTCCTGTCGGCCGCGCGGATGTGGCTGACGCTGCGCCACCCGGCCCTTGTCATGCGCTTCGTCAAGAAACTGGGCTATCTGCCCAATCCGGCCGCGCCCGCGCGCTACAATGAGCTTTTGCTCTGGCGAAAAATCCTCGATCGCAATCCGCTGTTCGTGGTGCTGACCGACAAACTCGCGGCCAAGGCCTATATAAGGGGTGCCTGCCCCGAGATCGCCATGCCGGAAACGCTGTGGTCCGGGCGCGACCCTGCCGATATTCCACCCGGCCTGCTGACCGGCAACGTCGTGGTCAAGACAAACCATGGCTGTGCGATGAACATCTTCGTTTCCAACGGCGAACCGGATAGGGCCGCCATCATGCGCAAGGCCAGCCGCTGGCTTGGGAAACGCTACGGCCGGCGCCATGGCGAGTGGGCCTATTGGCCTGTCGTGCCGACCGTTTTCGTGGAGGAGCGGCTGGTGCTCAGCGGCGGGACGATCGCCACCGACATCAAGGTCCATGTCTGCGGCGGCGTGGTCTCGCATATCTGGGCCGAGGATAAGCACGCCAGGCGTTCACTGCTCTTCGACCGCAATGCCACTCCGCTGCCCGGGCGCGACCCCGACTATCCCGGTGAGGACCAGGCCTTGCCGGCCACCGCGGAGCTCATCGCCCATGTCCGCAAGGCGATCTCGATGGCGCCAGGCATAGCCGGCGACCTCGATTATATCCGCATCGATTTTCTGGTCACAGACGACCGGCTCTATGCCGGCGAGATCACCGTCTATTCGGCCGCCGGTTATGGCACATGGACGAATCCGGCGATCGCAATGGAAATCGAACGGCTGTGGCGGCTCGATCAGTCGGCATTCTTGCGTCGGAAGCACAAAGGGGCCGTACGCCTCTATGCCGACGCGCTTCGTGCCAGGTGCCGGAGCGGCACGACAAACCGCTGATATGGAAAATGGCGGCAGGCCTGGAAAGGCGAGCCGCCATTTCTCTGCGTTCCTTGGGGCCGTCAGCGCCGGCTGAACAGCAGGCTGGCGACCAGGCCGAGCACCACAAGGCCGACCGCGGCGGCGGCCGTCGGATGGTCGCGTGCCGATTTCTCGATCACCCTGCCCTGCTTGCGGATCGCCGGCATCGCATCACGCAGACGCCCGGCAAGATCCGAATATGTATCGAGCGCGGCATCACGGCCGTCTTCATAATAAGCGCCACCCCGCTTTGACACTGCCTTGCGCAACGCCGCGAGTTCCCTCGAGAGAACCGCGACCTGCTTTTCGAGGTCGATGTCCGAAAGGGTCGAAAATGATGCCATCATGCGTTTCCTTGTCTTGCAGAAGGAAACGTAACGCCTCACCCGACCGCCGGTTCCGGTTTAGGGGCGAAGTTACCCCGGAGGTTTAGCGCACCTGGTCAAGCAGGCGCTTGCATTCCAGCAGGTCGAACAGCGCCTCCTGCAGCAGCGCGCGATTGTCACGGGAGAGTTTCGACGCGTCCGGCGCGACCGGGCCTTCCTCGTCGCTCTTGCCAAGGCCGAAAAAGCGGCGGCTGGGCTTGACCCTCGGCTGGCCAACCAGCTCGTCATCGCCGCCGCGCGGCTGCGCGGCCGGCGTCAGCGGCACCTGGTCGGCCTGTTTGCGTTGCGAAATCGCCTCGACGGCGGCCATGTCGCCATTGCCTATGGCGACCAGGAAATGATTGCCGTTTTCGCGCAGCAGCTTTTGTACGCCCTTGATGGTGTAGCCCTGGTCATAGAGCATGTGTCGAATGCCCTTGATCAGTTCGACATCCTGCGGCCGGTAGTAGCGGCGGCCGCCGCCACGTTTCATCGGCTTGATCTGGTTGAAGCGCGTTTCCCAGAAACGCAGCACGTGTTGTGGCAGGTCGAGATCTTCGGCGACCTCGCTGATGGTGCGGAAGGCGTCAGGGCTCTTGTCCATGGGCGAAATCCTCACGCTGGAGCGCGGCCCGGAACGGTCCTCGGACGAGATCACGCTCAACCAGGAGAAGAGCTTGTTCCGCTAGCGCGGAATGGATCATACGCCAGAACACCAATCCGGCCATGCTGCCGAATCGGACCTTATTTCAGCGGTTTGTGAAGCAATATTCAAGCCCGGCGTCATCGCGAGGCCGGTTTTCAACCGTACAATGGAGGCTATTTGCCGCCCTTGGCCTTGCTGTTCTGGTGAGAACGCAGGATGCGGTTCTTCAAAACGTTGGATGATTTGAAGGTCATCACCCGGCGCGGCAGGATCGGCACTTCCTCCCCGGTCTTGGGATTGCGCCCGATACGCTCGTTCTTGGAGCGGACATGAAATGTCGCGAAGGACGACAGCTTCACCGTTTCGCCACGCACGATGGCTTCACAGATTTCGTCCAGCACGGCCTCGACGAGTTCGGCGGATTCAGTGCGCGACAGACCGACCTTTCGGTAGACGGCCTCGGCAAGGTCGGCGCGCGTAAGTGTCTTTCCCCCCATGCGACCGTCCCATCAGCTCAAACATAAAATCGGCACAACAACGGCTGAGCCTAAGTAATTGATCCGGCAAGGTCAAGGACCGAAACCGGACCGTTCTGCACTTACCAACGAACCAGGACCGCGCCCCAGGTGAAGCCGCCGCCCATCGCCTCCAGGAGCACTAGGTCACCCTTCTTGATGCGGCCATCGGCAACGGCCACCGACAGCGCCAGCGGCACGGAAGCAGCCGAGGTGTTACCGTGCAAATCGACGGTCACCACCACCTTTTGCTCCGCTATCCCGAGCTTTTTGGCCGAAGCGTCAATAATGCGTTTATTGGCCTGGTGCGGCACGAACCAGTCGAGGTCGTCGGCGGTTATGCCAGCGGCCGAGAAGGTTGCCTCGATAACGTCGGTGATCATGCCGACCGCGTGCTTGAAGACCTCGCGGCCCTCCATGCGAAGATGGCCGACCGTTCCCGTCGTCGAAGGCCCGCCGTCGACGAAAAGCTTCTCCTTGTGCGTGCCGTCGGATCGCAGGCTGGCCGCCAGGACACCCCGGTCGGCGATCGTGCCGTCCCCCTCGCCTGCTTCCAGAACGATCGCGCCGGCGCCGTCGCCAAACAGCACGCAGGTCGAGCGATCGCTCCAGTCGAGGATGCGCGAGAAGGTTTCCGAGCCGATCACCAGCACGCGCTTTGCCAGACCGCCGCGGATATAGAGATCGGCTGTCGTCACCGCATAGACGAAGCCCGAGCACACCGCCTGCATGTCGAAGGCAAAGCCGTGCCGCATGCCGAGCCGGTTCTGGATCTCGACCGCGGTCGCCGGGAATGTGTTGTTGGGCGTCGAGGTCGCCAGCACGATCAGATCGATATCGTCCGGGGTCAGTCCGGCGTTGGCAAGGGCCGCGCGCGCCGCTGCCTCGCCGAGCGAGGCCGTCGTCTCGTCATCAGCCGCGATATGGCGCTGGCGGATGCCGGTGCGCTGGGCGATCCATTCATCCGACGTCTCGACCATGCCTTCAAAATCGGCATTCTTCATGATGCGGCGGGGCAGCGCGGCGCCCGTGCCGCGCACAACTGATCTGATCAAAATTCTTTCCTATTCCTTTGCGTCGGCAGCGACGTCGGATTTCCGGGATGTCAGGGCATGCGGGTTGCGCGCATGAAACAGATCGAGGTCGGCCTCGATGCGGTCAAGCAGATTGTTGCGCACCATGTCGTAGCCGAGTTCGATCGCGGCGGCGAAACCGTCCGAATCGGCGCCGCCATGGCTTTTGACGACAATGCCGTTCAGTCCCAGGAACACACCGCCATTGGAGCGGCCGACATCCATCTTCTCGCGCAGGCGATCGAAGGCGCCCTTGGCGAAGACATAGCCGATCTTGGCCATCAGCGTGCGACTCATGGCGGCGCGCAGATAACCACCTATCTGGCGCGCGGTGCCTTCCGCTGTCTTCAGCGCGATGTTGCCGGCGAAGCCTTCCGTCACCACGACGTCGACGGTCCCCTTGCCGATATCGTCGCCTTCGACAAAGCCATGGTAGTTCATCGATGCCATGTTGGCCTCGCGCAACATGCGTCCGGCTTCCTTGACCTCTTCCTGGCCCTTGATCTCTTCGACGCCGACATTGAGCAGACCGACCGTGGGCCGGGCGATGCCGAATACCGAACGCGCCATGCCGGTGCCGAGGATGGCAAAATCAATGAGCTGGTGCGCGTCGGCGCCGATGGTGGCGCCAACGTCCAGAACCACGCTTTCGCCGCGCAATGTCGGCCATAAGGCCGCGATCGCCGGGCGGTCGATGGTGGCCATGGTGCGCAGGCAGAATTTCGACATCGCCATCAGCGCGCCGGTGTTGCCGGCGGAGATGCATGCGTCCGCGGCGCCCGACTTGACCGCCTCGACCGCCTTCCACATCGACGACTTCCAGCGGCCATGGCGCAACGCCTGGCTCGGCTTGTCGTCCATCCTGACCGCGATCTCGCAGTGAAAGAACTCGCTTACCTCGGCCAATTTGGGAAACTTGGCGAGTTCCGGGCGCACCAGTTCCTCACGCCCGTAGATGACGAAGCGGATGTCGGGACGGCGGGTCGCGACCGTCATGAGCGCCGGAATGACCACGGCTGGTCCGTGATCGCCGCCCATGGCATCGATGGAAATCCTGATCACGCGGTATTCATCTCACGGTTAGGCGGCAAGTCGCTTTGGTGATCGCGAAGGTTCGGCGAAAATAGCGGTTTTGGGCTGTCGCACAACCGACTTTTCCGTCGCGGGCGAGGTTTTCAGGATTTTCCCAGCAAGGATCGCAGTTTTTCCTGAAATTCATTCTCGGCCGATCCGGGGTCGTCACCGGTACCGAGCGACGCGCCGGCCTTGCGCGGATAGGGATCGATCGCCAATCCGAAGAACTGTTCGGCAAGCGCCCCGACATCGATGGTGTCGCCGGAAAATGTCTCGGGGCTATCTGGCCCATCCGCGTCGAGCAGGATCTCGCCGCCGCCGTCGAATCCCTGCCGTCCGAGCTTGGAGTCCTCGGGCAAGAGCAACGCCTCGACCGGCTCGTCGATATGTGCCTGGACGGGGTCGAGCGTGACGATGCAGGCCTGGGTGATGTCGGCTTCGACACGACCGGTGACCTTCACGCCGTTGCGCTTCCACGACGCGACCAGCAGTTCGGCGCGATAGGCCTCTACCGAGAGCAGCCCGTGCGCCTCGGCGATTGCCGCGCGCTGTGCGGCGTCGGCCTCGATCACGACCGGCAGCCCCTTATGCGGCAGACGCGCCACGTTGGCGAAAAAGGACACCGGGCTTTGCATATCCGCGTGTTTCATCGATCAGCCTCCGTTGACCACTGGAAACGCCACAGTGCCGGCGACAATCGATTCGATCGGCTGGGCACTCAATTGCCGGCAAACATCGGCGACATAGAAGGCCAAGCGCGACGCTTCCGGCCAGGCGCCGGCGTCGGGTCGCACATTGCGGGCAAGAGCCGCGGTCAGACCGTCATGATCGCTTCTTTCCAGCGCATCATCATAGGCGGCGGTGCGGCCATAAAACATCTTCGCCAGTTTCTTCATGCGTTTTGGCACGCCGACGTCGCCAATACCCAGTTCCCGCAGCGAATGATCGACATCGAGGAAGAACTCGTCGATCAGCACCTGCGCAACTTCCTGCGCCGCGCCTTCCTCACCGCGCAGGCGGTGCTGGACTAGGAACATGTGCAGCGAAAGCATCTCGAAACGGCCGAGCGGCGTGTCCGGCACATTCCAGTGGGAATAAAAAACAGTCTGCCGCGCCGCCGCCACGATTTGTGCGTAAAGCGCCTCGGTGATGGCGCGGTTGGCGTGGCGTTCGCGGCCAAAAAGGCGCTGGAACATGGGGATGGTCTCCGGGGACCGTTTGTTGAATTGGCCTTGTTGCATCGGCAAGCAAGCTGGTTTACCGGTTTTGCGGCCCAGCGCAAGTTGCGGCGATCGAATGGAGAATTGTTGTTGCGCGCGCTGAATTTCAAGTCGAGTTTCACTTCCAGACCTGCAGGCGCGATCTCGTTGCTGGCTGTCATAGCCGCGCTGTCGGGATGCCACACCAACAAGATGATCGGCGACCTCAGCCCGAGCGAGACCTTCACGCAAGGTTATGTCCTCGACCAGCAGGCGATCGATTCGGTGCCGGTTGGCTCCAGCCGCGAACAGGTGCTCCTGGCGCTCGGCACACCGTCGACCACCGCGACTTTCGACAATGAGGCGTTTTACTACATCTCACAGACGCGCAAGCGCTACGTCGCCTTCGACAAGCCGAGGCTGATCGACCAGAAGGTGCTGGCGGTCTATTTTGGTCCGGACAGCCGTGTCACCCAGATTGCCAATTACGGCTTGAAGGACGGCAAGATCTTCGACTTCATTTCGCGCACCACGCCGACGGGCGGCAAGGACCAGAACTTCCTCAGCCAGATCATCAACGGCGCCAGCAAGCTGGCGCCCGGCATCCCCGGCGGCGGCACCCCCTGATCTCTGGATACCTGCTTACCTAGAATCCTGCTTCCCCGACCTGGGGAACAGAAATGTCTCAGGCGACCGAAAACCCGTGGGAGCGATCTCACGGGTTTTTGTTTGATCAATGAGGAGCCGGCTTGTCAGCGAATAGGGCAAATCCATATCAACCGGCCAAGCTTGGGGGTCTGGACGTGAGCCGTCACGACCGTGTGGTGGTGGCGGACGGCTGGATGACCACGGGGATACCGACCGAAATGTTGGCCCGTTACCGCAAGCATGCGCAGAGCGATGGAGCCAAGCCGGACGGCGGCTGAAGCACGGGGCCTGATCCGAGCCAACAAGAACCCGCGAGGATCGCTCCTCGCGGGTTCTTGATTTTCAGGCCTTGGGTCTTGCCTCAGCCGTGCGCGAGCACGGCCAGCAGCAGCAACGCGACGATGTTGGTGATCTTGATCGCCGGGTTGACGGCCGGGCCGGCGGTGTCCTTGTAGGGATCGCCGACCGTATCGCCGGTCACCGATGCCTTGTGCGCCTCGGAGCCCTTCAGATGCTTGACACCGTCCTTGTCGACGAAACCGTCCTCGAACGATTTCTTGGCATTGTCCCAGGCGCCACCGCCCGAGGTCATCGAGATGGCGACGAACAGGCCATTGACGATGACGCCGAGCAGTGAGGCGCCAAGGGCCGCGAAGGCGGACGCCTTCGAGCCCGAGATCAGCAGCACGCCGAAATAGACGACCAGCGGCGCCAGCACCGGCAGCAGCGACGGGATGATCATCTCGCGGATCGCCGCCTTGGTCAGAAGATCGACGGCGCGCGCATAGTTCGGCTTCGAGGTGCCGGCCATGATGCCCGGATCCTCGCGGAACTGCTTGCGCACTTCCTCGACGATGGCGCCCGCCGCGCGGCCGACCGCCGTCATGGCGATGCCGCCGAACAGGTAGGGGATCAGGCCGCCGAAGATCAGGCCGGCGACGACGTAAGGGTTGGAGAGATCGAAGGAGATTTCGCCCATGCCCTGGAAGTAAGGGTATTTGTCGCCATTGGCGGCAAAGAACTTCAGGTCGTTGGAATAGGCCGCGAACAGCACCAGCGCGCCGAGGCCGGCCGAACCGATGGCATAGCCCTTGGTCACCGCCTTGGTGGTGTTGCCGACAGCGTCGAGCGCGTCGGTGGAGTGGCGCACTTCCTTGGGCAGGCCGGCCATTTCGGCAATGCCGCCGGCATTGTCGGTGACCGGACCGAAGGCATCGAGCGCCACGATCATGCCGGCGAGGCCGAGCATGGTGGTGACGGCGATCGCCGTGCCGTAGAGGCCGCCGAGCTGGTAGGTGGCGATGATGCCGCCGACGATGACGATGGCCGGCAGCGCCGTCGATTCCAACGAAACCGCGAGGCCCTGGATGACGTTCGTACCATGGCCGGTCACCGACGCCTGGGCGATCGAGTTGACCGGACGTTTGTTGGTGCCGGTATAGTATTCGGTGATCACCACGATAAGGCCGGTCACCACCAGGCCGATCAGGCCGCAGATGAACAGGTTCTTGCCGGTGATGGTCATGCCGGCGACTGTGCCGACCTCGCCCCAGCCGAGCGTGGCGGAGGTGGCGACGCCGAGGCCCACGATGGACAGCAGGCCGGTCACGATCAGGCCCTTGTAGAGCGCGCCCATGATCGAGCCGTTCGAGCCGAGCTTGACGAAGAAGGTGCCGACGATCGAGGTCAGGATGCAGGCGCCGCAAATGGCAAGCGGATAGAGCATCGCGGCACCAAGGATAGCGGTGCCGCCGAAGAAGATGGCGCCCAGCACCATGGTGGCGACCACGGTCACGGCATAGGTTTCGAACAGGTCGGCGGCCATGCCGGCGCAATCGCCGACATTGTCGCCGACATTGTCGGCGATGGTGGCCGGGTTGCGCGGATCATCCTCGGGAATACCGGCTTCGACCTTGCCCACCAGATCGCCGCCGACATCGGCGCCCTTGGTGAAGATGCCGCCGCCGAGACGGGCGAAGATCGAGATCAGCGAGGCGCCGAAGCCGAGCGAGACCAGCGAGTCGATGACGACGCGGTCATTGGGCTGCAGGCCGAGGAAATGCGTCAGGATGAGGTAGTAGATGGACACGCCAAGCAAGGCCAGGCCAGCCACCAGCATGCCGGTGATGGCGCCCGATTTGAAGGCTATGTCGAGGCCGGCGGCAAGGCTGTTGGAGGCCGCTTGCGCGGTGCGCACATTGGCCCGCACCGAAACATGCATGCCGATGAAACCGGCAGCGCCCGACAGAACGGCGCCGATCAGGAAGCCGACGGCGGCGGTGATCGACAGCAGCCACCAGGCGAGCAGGAGCACGACCACGCCGACGATGGCGATGGTGGTGTACTGGCGCGCCAGATAGGCCTGCGCGCCTTCGCGAATGGCGGCGGAAATTTCCTGCATGCGTGCGTTGCCCTGATCGGCCGCAAGGACCGAACGTGTCGCCCATATGGCGTAAAGGACAGAAAGCAAGCCGCAGGCGATGACAGCGGAAATAATGGTCATTGCCGGATTTTCCTCGATTGTTGGCCCAAAAGAACCCCTCCCTGGGCCGTTGAGACAAAGACGGAATCCCGCGCATGGAATCCCCCTCTTCGCATCGGTGTATGCGAAACAGGGCTGCGAACGTCAAGATATTGTTCGGTTTTTGCCCGCCTTTCAGCCAAAAGGTCCGAACTGGTGAGTGTGCGCCGCGATCACCGGCGGTTTAGATCGATTGAAATCGATCCCAACCGTTGGCACGGGTCAGTTCGCCTCACGCCCCATCCGGCGCGCCGCGTAGCGCTCGATTGCCGAGAGACCGTCATAGATCAGGACTGCCAGCGCCGCGACAATCAGGCCGCCCTGCAGGATGAAGGCCAGATTGTTTGACAGCAGCCCGGCGATGATCACCTCGCCCAGCGTCCTGGCGGCCACGGTCGAGCCGATGGTGGCGGTGGCCAGACTGATCACCACCGACAGTCTGATGCCGCCAAGGATGATCGGCGCGCTGAGCGGCAGTTCGACCTTGGTGAGCCTTTGCCAGCCGGTCATGCCGGCGCCGCGCGCCGCCTCGACGACATTGGCCGGCAGCGTCGTCAGCCCCGTGAGCGCGTTCTCGAAGATCGGCAGCAGGCCATAGAGAAACAGTGCGATCAGTGTCGGCTTCTCGCCGAAGCCGACCGCCGGCACGGCGAGCGCCAGCACCGCCACCGGCGGAAAGGTCTGGCCGATATTGACCAGGCTACGCGACAGCGGCAGGAATTCGGCGCCTGCAGGCCGGGTGACGAGGATGGCGAGCGCCACCGCGACGATAGTGGCGGCGACAGTCGCGATCAACACGGTGCGCAGATGCAGCAGCGTCAGCGTCAGCAGGCTGCCCTGGTTGTAGATCGCGGGCGCGTTGTTTTCGGTCAGCGGCTTCAGCAACGGCTCGAACAAACCCGGACTGGTGATGAAGGCAACGAGCAACACCACCAGCGCAAGCCTGAGCAGCAAAGGCAGCCAGGCCTTCATGCCGGCCTCGCCGCGCGCTTGACCAGGCCATCCACCGTGACGCGGCCGATCGGCTTGCCGTCGGCGCCCTTCACCGGCAGCGCCGGCCTGCCGGACCAGAGAAGTTCCGCAAGCGCGTCACGCTGGCTGGCGTCGCCTGATATCGCCTCGCCCTCGGCCCCGCCCTGCTCCACCGCATCGCGCACCTGCCCCAGCGACAGCAGCCTGAATGGCCTTTCGCTGGCGCCGACCAGCGTCTCGACGAAGGCGTTGGCCGGCTTCGCCAGGATCTCGGCGGGCCTTGCATATTGCACGAGCTTGCCGGCATCCATGACGGCGATCTTGTCGCCCATATGCACGGCCTCCTCCATGTCATGGGTGACGAGGATGATGGTGGTGCCGAAGCGCTTCTGGATCGCCAGCAGGTCTTCCTGCGCCTTGGTGCGGATGATCGGGTCGAGCGCGCCGAACGGCTCGTCCATCAAAAGCACGTTGGGCTCGGCGGCGAGCGCGCGGGCAACGCCGACGCGCTGCTGCTGGCCGCCGGACAGTTCGTGCGGATAGCGCGGCCCGAATTCCCGGGGGTCTAGCTGGTAGAGCGTCATCAGTTCATCGACGCGGGCGTTGATGCGCGCCTTGTCCCAGCCAAGCAGGACCGGCACGGTGGCGATGTTCTGCGCCACGGTGCGATGTGGAAACAGGCCGTGGCCCTGGATGGCATAGCCGATGCTGCGGCGCAGTTCGTAACCGGGCACCGACCTGTTGTCGGCGCCGTCGAGCTTGATAATGCCTGACGTCGGCTCGACCAGCCGGTTGATCATGCGCAACAGCGTCGTCTTGCCGGAACCCGAAGTGCCGACAATGACGGCGATGGTGCGCGGCTCGATGAGCATCGAGACGTTGTCGACGACCGTCGTCGCGTCATAGCGCTTGGTGATGCCTTCGATCTCGATCATGCCGTTTCTACCCTGCGCTTGGTGGCGGTCATTTCGATCACCGCGTCGAGGATGATGGCAGCGGCGAAGGCCAGCGCCACGGTTGGCACCGCGCCAAGCAGGACCAGGTCCATCGCCGTCTGGCCGACGCCCTGGAACACGAACACGCCAAAACCGCCGCCGCCGATCAGCGCGGCGATGGTGGCAAGGCCGATGTTCTGCACCAGGACAATGCGGATGCCGGTCAGGATCACCGGAAAAGCCAGCGGAAACTCGACACCGAACAGGCGCTGGCGGTCGGTCATGCCCATGCCGCGCGCCGCGTCATTGGCGGCACGCGGCACGCCGGCAAGGCCGACCACGGTGTTGGCCACCACCGGCAGCAGCGAATAGAGAAACAGCGCGACGAAGGCGGGTGCCGTGCCGATGCCCCTGATACCGAGCGCGGCGGCCCCAGGCACATGGATGGCGACCCAGCCAAGCGGCGCGATCAGCAGGCCGAACAGCGCGATCGAAGGAATAGTCTGGATGATGTTCAAGACGTTGAGGACGCCGGCCCGCAGGCTTTCGACGCGGTGGCACAGGATGCCGAGCGGCAGGCCGACGATCACCGCGGCAAGCAGCGAGCCGAGCGCCAGGGTCACATGCTTGGAGCCTTCGGCCCAGAAGCTGTCGGCACGGTTGGAATATTCCTTGAGAATGGAGAGGCTGTCCCAGCGCCCTGAAACCAGCAGCAAGCCGATGGCCAGCGCTGCGACGACAAGCACGCCGACGCGCGCCGAGGGCGACAGGTTGAGCCGGGTCAGCACGTCGGCGAGCAAAAGCGTGAAAGCGAAGATGAGAATCCAGAAGCCGGAGGCCGGCGAGACCCTGGCAAAGGTGTTGCCGGCCGGAGTGAGGAATGTGCCGGCGACGCCGATGAGCAGCGCCAGCGCGACAAGCGCCACGACGCTGGCTGCAAGGCGCAAGATGAGCGGCGTCCTGAACAGGGCGACAAGGGCGGCCAGAACGAGGATCGCCAAAAGCAGCGGACCAGTCGTCGCCGGCAGAGCTTCAAGAATCGAGCGCGCCTGGCCGGGAACGATGCGGTTGGCGCGGAAGGTGGCGAAGGGGGCCGCGAAAGCCGCATAGGCAGCAATCACGGCGATGACCACGCCGAGCTTGTCGAATCGAGGGCTCATAAGGCGCGTTTGCGCGAGGCGCCCCCCTCTGTCCTGCCGGACATCTCCCCCTCAAGGGGGGAGATCGCATGCCGTGACGGCCTTCGCCAATCTTCGGCGCTGCAAAAAGAAGCGAGGCGCACAAACTGCCAATCTCCCCCCTCGTGGGGGAGATGTCCGGCAGGACAGAGGGGGGCGCCTCGCACAGATGTCACGTATCGACGCGCAGCTACTTCAAAAACCCGTTCTTCTTCAAAAAGTCCTCGGCGACGCCCTTGACCGGCTCGCCGCCGACCTGGACGCGGCCGTTGAGTTCCTGCAGCGTGACGAGGTCGAGCTTGGCGAAGACCGGCTTCAGCAGCGTTTCGATCTCCGGATGCTCCTTCAGCACGGATTCGCGGATGATCGGCGCCGGCTGATAGACCGGCTGCACGCCCTTGTCGTCGGTCAGCACGACGAGGCCTGACGGGGCGATGCCGCCATCGGTGCCGTAGACCATGGCGGCATTGGCACCGCTGGTCTGGTTGGCGGCGGCCGCGATGGTCGCGGCGGTGTCGCCACCCGAGAGCGTGATCAGCTGGTCGGGCTTCAATGTGAAGCCATAGGTGGTCTGGAAGGCCGGCAGGGCCGCCGCCGAATTGACGAACTCGGCGGAAGCCGCGAGCACCACCTTGCCGCCGCCGGCGACATATTTGCCGAAGTCCGACAGCGTGACCAGCTTGTTCTCGTCCGTCACTTCCTTGCGCAGGGCGATCGCCCAGGTGTTGTTGGCCGGCGCAGGCGACAGCCAGATGATCTTGTTGGCGTCGTAGTCGAGCTTCTTGGCCGTCTCATAGGCCTTGGCCGCATCCTTCCACACGGGATCGTCGGCCTTCTCGAAGAAGAAGGCGGCATTGCCGGTGTATTCGGGATAGATGTCGATCTCGCCGGCGGTGATCGCCTTGCGCACTACCGGCGTGCCGCCGAGTTGGATGCGATCCGTGGTCTTGATGTTGTTGGCGTTGAGAACGAGCTGGATAATGTTGCCGAGCACGCCACCCTCGGTGTCGATCTTCGAGGAGACAACCACCTGGGCGCTCGCGGACGCCGCCGTGATGGCGAGCGCCATTGCCGCGCTGGCCAGAACCTTGACTGAAAACATTGTGAAAACCCCTTGCTGTGAACCGGAATGCGGTGGCCGCATATGAGCATGGCTTCAACGGCCAGTCGGGGCACACGGTTTCATAAGAAGGGGGATCAGCGCAATATTTTTGTTCCGGACGCGCGGATTTCGGCCCGACAGCGACAGTAGGCTGGCGATCCGCCGACATTCGGCGGATAGTGCAGCCGGGGATGCGGGCGGCAAACACGGAGAGCGTGTCATGGCCATACACAAAGTCGGTTATCTCATCGGCAGCCTTGCCCGGGAATCCATCAACCGCAAGCTGGCGAAGGCGCTGGTTCAACTTGCCCCGCCGGAACTCGAAATGACGGAAATCCCGTTCAAGGATCTGCCGCTCTACAGTTACGACTATGATGCCAATTTCCCACCGGCCGCCCAGGCTTTCAAAAAGGCGATCGCCTCCGTCCAGGCCGTGCTGTTCGTCACCCCGGAGTATAACCGCTCGATCCCTGGCGGACTGAAGAATGCAATCGACTGGGCCAGTCGCCCCTATGGCAAGAATTCATTCGCGCGCAAACCGTCGGCGGTCATCGGAACATCGCCCGGCGCCATCGCGACCGCTGTCGCCCAGCAAAGCCTGCGCAGCGTGCTGAGTTTCTGCAACTCACCGCAGATGAATGCGCCCGAAGCCTATATCCAGTTCACGCCGGGGCTGATCACCGACAATGGCGAGGTGACGGTTGAGTCCACCGAGGATTTCCTGCGCAACTACATGGCTGAGTTCCACATGTTCATAGCGCGGGTGCTTCAGGTTCTGCCGCCGGACGCATAACTTTCGAACTGGCGTCAGGCCGGCCGCAAGCTCGTCATCTTCAGCGCGCCGAGTGCCACGAAGCAAAGCGCGGCGACCGGAAAGATCATCCAGTTGAGCATCGTCCAGCCCCAGGCGTTATAGACCATCCCCGACAGCAGTGATGCGCAGGCGACGGAGCCGAACAGCACGAAGTCGTGGAAGCCCTGGACCTTGCCCTTTTCGGAAGGGTGGTAGCTGGCGGCCACCATGGCGGTGGCGCCGATGAAGGCGAAATTCCATCCAAGGCCGAGCAGGATCAGCGCCGTCCAGAATTGCCACAGCGCCAGGCCCGACAAGGCAACGATGGCACAGCCGATCAGCAGCAGGAGACCGATGGCGACAATGCGCTCGGCGCCGAAGCGATGGATCAGCGAGCCGGTGAAGAAGCTTGGCCCGAACATGGCCATGACGTGCCAGGAGATGCCCAGCGTCGCATCGTCCTCGGACAGGCCGCAGCCGACCATGGCAAGCGGCGCCCCGGTCATGACGAAACTCATCAGGGCATAGCTGCCGACGGCGCAGAACAGCGCGGCCACGAAGCGCGGCCTGGTGACGATTTCGGCCAAGGGCCTGGTATCGCCGCCGACACTGTCGACCTTGCCAATGGCCTTGGCCGGCAAACGCAGGAACGACAGGATGATGGCGCCCGCCGCGGCCAACACCAGGATCGACGCGAACGACCCGGCGAACATCACCGGCGCGAACAGCTCGCGGGTGAAAATGACGATCTGCGGCCCCAAAATGGCGGTGATGATGCCTCCGGCCAGCACGAAGGATATGGCGCGCGCCTTGAATTCAGGCGGTGCGTTGTCGGCGGCGGCAAAACGGAACTGCTGCACGAATGCGCCACCGACGCCAAGCACGAGCAGGGCGAACGCGAACAGCCAGAAACTTGCATGGAAAAGCGCAAGGGTGGCGACCAAACCGCCGATAGCGGTGACCACGGTGCCGGTCATGAAGCCGCCGCGCTGACCCAGCTTGCGGATTATGGCCGCCGCAGGCAGGGCGCCCAGCGCCACGCCAAGGTTGTAGCCGGTGACCGGCGCGGTTGCCAACGACTTGTCCGCGGCCAGCAGATATTGCCCGGCCAGCGCGCCCATGGAGATGGCGATGGGCGCCGCCGAGCCGATAATCGCCTGCGAGGCGGCGAGGATCAGCGCGGTGCGCCGCGCCTCCCTGCCCGCCTCGACGGCGATGGCCGTCACGAAGCGTCCTTGCCCCGGCCCTCGCCACGCACCCGGCGTGACACACGGTCGAGCACGGCGTTGACCAGCTTCGGCTCGTCTTCCCCGTAGAAGGCCTTGGCGATATCGACATATTCGGTGACGATCACCGCGACGGGCACATCCTCGCGCTTCATCAGCTCATAGACGCCGGCGCGCAGAATGGCACGCAGCGTGGAATCGAGGCGCGACAGCGGCCAGTCGTCGGTCAGCGCCTGGCGGATGATCGGATCAATGGTCTTCTGGTTCTCGACGACGCCCGCCAGGATGGCGCGAAACCACTGCGCGTCCGCTTCGCGATAGAGCGCACCGTCGACTTCCTTGCCGAGACGGAACGCCTCGTATTCGGCGGTGATCTCGAACACGCCGCTGCCGGCGACATCCATCTGGTAGAGCGCCTGCACGGCGGCCAGACGGGCGGCGCCGCGCTTGTTGGCGTGGCGTACCGCGGGCTGCCCTGGCGAAGCGGGTTCGCTCACGATTGCGCTCCCAGTTTCTCCTTCAGCGCGATCATGGTCAGCGCCGCACGCGCGGCAAAGCCGCCCTTGTCGCCTTCCGAGCGCTTGGCCCGCGTCCATGCCTGCGCATCGTTCTCGGTGGTCAGGATGCCGTTGCCGATGCAAAGCGAGTCCTGCACGGAGAGGTCCATAAGCGCGCGGCTGGATTCATTGGCGACGATGTCGAAATGATAGGTGTCGCCGCGCACGACGGTGCCGAGCGCGACGAAACCGTCATACTCCGTCCCGCCTTCAGCCATGCCGTCGAGCGCGAAGGTGATCACCGCGGGAATTTCGAGCGACCCGGGAACGGTGACGACGTCATAAGTCGCGCCAGCTTCGTCGAGCGCGGTTGTCGCGCCGTCGAGCAGTGCGTCGGCAAGGTCGTCATGAAAGCGCGCCTCGATGATAAGCAAATGCGCTTTCGCCTTCGGGCGAATGAAGGCTTTGCCGTGTTGGGATGTGCCAGCCATAGAAGTCTCCGGGGGTTGCCGGTGACTTAGGCCGAAGCCGGATTGATCGCAAGCGGAAGATTGCCGGAGGCGAGTCGGGCCTATTCCCTCTTTGGGCAAGGCGCCGAGACCGGGCAGTCCTTACCAAGGCTTTCAGCCCAGGCAAGAACGGCTTCGTGATCCACCACATGGCCGGCATCTACATCGGCCAATGCATCCCGCGTGAGCCGCTCTTCCTCGTCGGAATTCCTGCTTTCCATCACGGTCGCTTCCTCATTTGAACAGCTCAGCGATATCGGTCATCGGCCTGAAGAGCTTCATCGGCTGGTCCGGGAACGGCAGAAAGCTCTCGCGTTGATAGAAGCCCTGCGCATCTTCATCCTTGGCATCAACCAGAACGGCGAACGAAGCAATCTCGCTCCTGACGCAACGGGACAGAGCATCAGCCAGTAGGTAACGGCCGTAGCCCTGCCCCCGATACCGTCGATCAACGGCGAGACGCCCCAGCAACGTGGCCGGAATGAGTGGATAGCGGGGAAGCTTGCGAACGGTTTGGGCCGGCCAATCGCCGATAGCCACGGCGGTTGCGGACAGCGTGTAATATCCGGCCACAGTTCCGTCCGGCAAAACAAGAACAAATGGTGCCGCGACGTTCTTGCGCGCATCTTGTCCGGCCTGCATTCTGAAATATCGATCAAGCGCCTCCACGCCGCTCTCGAAAGGCGCCCTGTCGTGCCGCGGACCAAGCACCTCGACCCGAAGAGCACCCTCGACCGAACCGATCACCTTCAGGTACCGATGGCTTGACGATAGCGGCGTACTGTCTCTCGCAGACGATCATTCACGGGTTGAGGATTGATCAAAGCATCCACGAAGGCGCGACTATCGCGGACGGAAAGATCGAGGCGCTGATGCTCCTCGATGGCTCGGCGGGCTGCTTCCTGGACGCTGCTCAGCACAAAATCGGTCACCGTCCGGCCCTGCAGGGCAGCGGCATGTTCAATAAGGCTCTTCTGATCGGCGGTGATGCGTGCCTCCAGACGTTCGCCACGGATACGGCTGCGACTAGGGCGAGCATGTGCTGTCATTGTCTTTACTCCTGAAGACAATGTACGGCCATTAGCCGGCAACTTCAAGGGCTCACAGCCCCTCTTTCGCCGCCTCAGCCAACCGCGCCGCGTACCGCGCCATGGTGTCGATCTCCAGGTTGACGCGGTCGCCGGCCTTGCGTTCGCCCCAGGTGGTTACGGTCAGCGAATGATGGATCAACAGCACGTCGAAGCGGGTGCCCGCGACCCTGTTGACGGTGAGCGAGGTGCCGTCGAGCGCGACGGAGCCTTTCGGCGCGATAAATTTCGCCAGATCGCGCGGCGCTTCCAGCGTGAAGCGCACCGCGTCGCCCTCATCCCTGCGCTCGACGATCTCGGCGGTTCCGTCGACATGGCCCGAAACGATGTGGCCGCCGAGTTCGTCGCCGATCTTCAGCGCCCGCTCCAGATTGATCCTGGTGCCCGATTTCCAGCCCGCCGCCGTCGTCAGCCTGAGCGCCTCCTCCCAGGCCTCGACCTCGAACCAGCGCGCGTTCGAGCCGCTGTCGGGCAAGGCAGTGACCGTCAGGCAGACGCCGCCGCAGGAGATCGAGGCGCCGATGGCGATGCTCTCGGGGTCATAAGCGGTGTCGATGCGCAGTCCCACCCCTTCCCGCAGTGGCTTGAGGGCGGCCACGGTGCCGATATCGGTGACAATCCCGGTAAACATCGATCGCTATCCCTGAAAATCCCTGATCCATTCGGCGTAACCGTCTTCGCCAAACCGCATCTCGCGCAGCTTGCGAAACCCTGCCGGGATATGGTCGGCGTCGAGAGGCGATGCAATGCCGTCGCCGCCGATCGCTTCCGGTCCCTGGAACAGCACGATGCGGTCGACCAGCCCATCGGCCAGGAAGGCGCTCGCCACCTTGGCCCCGCCCTCGACCAGCACGCTTGCCATGCCGAGCGCCGCCAGATCCTCGAGCAGTTCCGGCAATGCCACGCCGCCCTCGTGCGTTTCGGTACCGATGAAGCGCACGCCGGCGCGTTCAAGTGCCGCCCGGCGCTGCGGATCGGCCTCCAGGCAAGCCGCGACATAAAGCGGCACGCGATCGACGCCCGACACCAGCTTCGAGCCCTCCGGCAGCCTGATCTGGCGGTCGAGCACGATGCGGGCAGGCGAACGGTTCTCCAGCCCGGGCAAACGCACCGTCAGCGCCGGGTCATCTTCAAGAGCCGTGCCGATACCGACCAGAATGGCGTCGGCCTCGGCCCGCATCAGGTAGACTTCGCGGCGCGCCATGTCGCCCGTTATCGCGACCTGGCCGGCGCCTTCCCGGCCGATCTTACCGTCGCTGGAAAGCGCAAGCTTCAGAATCACTTCCGGGCGCTTTTTCAGAGAGCGAATCAAATAGCCCGCCATCTGCTCGGCGGCTTCGGCGGCCATGACCTTTTCAACCACCTCGACACCGGCGTCGCGCAGGATGGCATAGCCCTGCCCGGAGACCCGCGGATCGGGATCGCTGGCCGCACCCACGACACGGGCGATGCCGGCGTTGACCAGCGCATTGGCGCAAGGCGGCGTGCGGCCGTGATGCGCGCAGGGTTCCAGCGTGACGTAAGCGGTGGCGCCGCGCGCGCGTTGCCCGGCCTCGGCAAGCGCCTCGGTCTCGGCATGCGGACGGCCACCAATCGCGGTCACGCCCGTACCGACGATCATCGGTCCCGAGCCGTCGTCACGCACGATGACCGTGCCGACGGAAGGATTGGTCGAGGTTCGGCCGGCATTCCTGCGCGAAAGCCGCAGGGCCGCGGCCATGAAACGGCGATCAAGGGCCGCTTGTTCGGCCTCGCTGCGTTGCGGTGCTGCCATGCTTAGCCGGCGTCCTCTTCACTCTTGTCTTCGTCGCCCTTCAACTCGCCGAGCAGCTCGTGGAAATCCTTGGCCTCACGGAAATTGCGATAGACCGAGGCGAATCGCACATAGGCGACATCGTCGAGCGATTTCAGTGCATCCATGACCAGCCGGCCGACCTCGCCCGAGGCCACTTCCGTTTCGCCGGAGCTTTCCAGCTGACGCACGATGCCGGTCACGGCGCGGTCGATGCGCTCGGGATCGACATTGCGCTTGCGCACGGCGATCTCGACTGAGCGCAACAGCTTGTCGCGGTCGAACGGCACTTTTCGTCCCGATTTCTTGACCACGACGAGGTCGCGCAACTGCACCCGCTCGAAGGTCGTGAAACGGCCACCGCAATCGGGGCAGACACGCCGCCGCCGGATGGCCGCACCGTCCTCGGCGGGGCGCGAATCCTTCACCTGCGTATCTTCGGACTGGCAATAGGGACAGCGCATGGAAAGCCTTGGGTTCGCGAATCTGGTGAGGCGAAAAGGCTTAGAGCCTTTCCGGTGCGGTTTGAAGCAGTTCCGTATTGTCCGGGGCCTGCCGCGCCTCAGAGATAGCGAGGCGCGAGCAAGATTGCCAGCGCGGCAAGCAGTTGCTCCGGCCAGGCCGTTAAGGCGCAACGTCCTTGGTCGGGAAGCCGCAAGATGCGCCGAGGTTGCGATAGGCCTTCGTGAAACCGTCCATCGGTATGCTGGCGACGGCCTGCTTGCCGAAAGCCACATCGAGCGAGGTAACCTGGCGCATGGCGCGCAGCAGCGCGAGACTTGTCTTGGCCTGGTTGTCGATCGTCCAGCTCGGACGGCCGTTGACGGCGTCGTTGGAATAGACCGTCGTCGAAACCTTGACGCCGGGATCACCAAAGGTCGCTGCGATCTTTTTGCCGGTTACCAGGCTCTTGTTGTCGATGGTGATCAGGATCGCCGGATAAGCATCGGGCGGCAGCGCATCGCCGGTCGAAATCGACAATGTCAGCGTGCCCGAATTGCCGCCCGCATCGAAGAACGCCGTGGAAGCCGCGCAGGTCTTGTGCGCGTCCTGGCCGGTGTCGAGCGTATCGACCATGGTTGTCCATCGGCCGAAAGTGCTGGTGGCAGGCATGTCTGGAGCGGGCTCGGTCTGCGCCAAGGCGCACCCGCAAACGGCAAGCCAACCGATAGCGCCAAGTGAAGCAAGACAAAAACCGCGCATCATCAAGTCTCCAGTTCCATGCGTCGCCCGATCAGGGGTGACGCACTGCCGTGGATAAAAGATGACGCTTCGCGCCTGGTCAACCGAGATGAGGATGGTCAACCGAGATAGGGATAGAGCGGGAAGCGGTCGGTCAATGCAACGACCTTGGCCTTGACCGCGGCCTCGACAGCGGCATTGCCTTCGTCGGAATTGGCGACCTTGAGACCATCCAGCACTTCGGCGATCAGCTTGCCGATCTCACGGAATTCGGCCTGGCCAAAGCCGCGCGTGGTGCCAGCGGGCGTGCCCAGCCGTACGCCCGACGTGACGAAGGGCTTTTCCGGGTCGAAGGGGATGCCGTTCTTGTTGCAGGTGATGTTGGCGCGGCCAAGGGCCGCTTCGGCGCGCTTGCCGGTGGCGTTCTTGGGCCTGAGATCGACCAGCATCAAATGGTTGTCGGTGCCGCCCGAGACGATGTCGAGGCCCGTCTCCTTGAGGCTGGAGGCAAGCGCCTTGGCATTGGCGGCGACGCTTTCGGCATAGATCTTGAAGCTCGGCTTCAACGCTTCGCCGAAGGCCACTGCCTTGGCCGCGATGACATGCATCAGCGGGCCGCCCTGCAGACCGGGGAACACCGCCGAATTCATCTTCTTGGCGATGTCCTCGTCATTGCACAGGATCATGCCGCCGCGCGGGCCGCGCAGCGACTTGTGCGTGGTGGTCGTCACCACATGGGCGTGCGGCAGCGGCGAGGGATGCACGCCGCCGGCGACGAGGCCGGCAATGTGGGCCATGTCGACCATCAGGTAGGCGCCGACCGCGTCGGCGATCTCGCGAAAACGCTTCCAGTCCCAGATGCGCGAATAGGCGGTGCCGCCAGCCAGGATCAGCTTCGGCTTGGTCTCGTGCGCGGTCTTTTCAATGGCGTCCATGTCGAGCAGATGGTCGTCCTTGCGCACACCATAGGAAACGACCTTGAACCATTTGCCGCTCATGTTGACGGGCGAGCCGTGGGTGAGATGGCCGCCGGAATTGAGGTCGAGGCCCATGAAGGTGTCGCCGGGCTGCAGCAGCGCCAGAAACACCGCCTGGTTCATCTGGCTGCCCGAATTCGGCTGGACGTTGGCGAAATTGCAGCCGAACAACTTCTTGGCGCGCTCGATGGCCAGTTCCTCGGCCACGTCGACGAACTGGCAGCCGCCATAATAGCGCTTGCCCGGATAGCCCTCGGCATATTTGTTGGTCATGATCGAGCCCTGCGCCTCGAGCACGGCGCGTGAGACGATGTTTTCCGAGGCGATCAGTTCGATCTCGTGCCGCTGGCGACCGAGCTCGTTGCGGATGGCGCCGAAAATCTCCGGATCGGCATCTTCCAGCGTTGTTTCGAAGAAGGATTCGAATTTGTTCGACGCCGCCGCTGCAGTTGCCATGGCCTGAAAATCCTCCGGTTTTGGGATCACTATGCACACATATCGCTGCCCCAAAAAGCGCTGCTCACTTTTGGGGCGACATGCACTGGCGCGCCATTAACACAGTTGTTTTGGCCTCGCCACGTTTACGGCGCGAAATTTGCTGGCCGGTTTGCGCCAACGGATCGCGGCGGATCGCTATTTCCTGTCCCGGCGCTGCTTCAGCAAGGCCTCGGTCAAGGTGATTTCGGAAAACAGCGCACGCATCGTGTGATCGTTGATCTCCTGGCTGCGGAACATCGCGCGCAACGCGGAGCGTTCGGCTTCGATACCCGCCGCCCTGAGTTCCAGCTCCAGCCTCCCGGCTTCGCGGGCCTCGGCGCGGGCCTCGTCGGCTTCGTCCGAGGCCGCGATGCGCCGCCGGTAGCCGGCCACGATGCTGTCGGCGACGGCCAGCCGGGCCTCGACCGCCTCGCCCTCGCCTGCCTCGTTGGCGATGCTTTCGATCCTGGCAATCGCCGCATTGGCGGCGCCGACGCGCGCGCGACGCTCCTCCGCGGCGGCCGGATCCTCGCCCGGCTGAACGAGGCCTCGCGCGATCCTGGGCAAGGCAAAGCTGGCGATGACGAGCGAGCAGATGATGACGCCGGCGGCGAGGAAGATCACCACGTCGCGTGCCGGAAAGGGTGAGCCGTCCTGCAAAGCCAGCGGCAAGGACAGGATGCCCGCCAACGTGATGGCGCCGCGCACGCCGGCCACGGAGCCGGCGAGCCGTACGCGAAATCCGAAAGGCTCGACCTCGCGCTTGCCCAGGCGCGCCGCGATCGCCTGGGCGATGTCGCCGATCCATATCCAGAAGAAGCGCAGTCCGATCAGGCAGAGCGTCAGGATCAGCACCGTCGCCACCGGCTCGATCAGCCAATGCCGGCTGGACAGTTCCGGCGGGACCTTGCGGATGATGTCGGGGAGTTGGAGGCCGAGCAGAATGAACAGGGCGCCGTTGAAGACGAAAGTGAGTGTCGCCCACAATGACAGGGTCTGCATGCGCGCCGACACGCCGAGGTAGCGGTACATGCCGGAAGCCCCGGTCAGCAGGCCGGCGGTGACCGCCGCCAGGATGCCGGAGGCACCGACATGCTCGGCGCCGAGATAGGCGACGAAAGGCAGCAGGATCATGACCAGGACCTGCGCCTCGGCCGGCACGCCGCCGATGCGGTTGAGCAGCTGCAACGCCTTGGCGGCAATGAACAAGGCCACGACACCGGCCAGGATACCGGCGGCGACGGCGTAGAGGAAACCGAGCGAGGCTCCGGCGAGCGAGAAGCTGCCGGTCAATGCCGCCGCCACCGCGAAGCGGAACATGACCAGGCCCGACGCGTCGTTGAGCAGCGACTCGCCCTCCAATATGTGCATCAGCCGGGACGGAACCACATTCCTGTCGACAATCGAGGACACCGCCACGGCGTCGGTCGGCGACAGCACGGCGGCCAGCGCGAAAGCGACGACCAGCGGAATGCTCGGCACCAGCCAGTGCAAGGCATAGCCGAAGCCGACAATGGTGAAGAAGACGAGCCCGATCGCGAGATCGAGGATCGGTCCGCGCAAACCGATGAGCTCACGTTTGGGCGCCGCGAAGGCGTCACCGAACAGAAGCGGCGGGATGAACACCAGCAGGAAAAGTTCCGGATCGATCTCGACATGCAGGCCCTTAGCGGGCCAGGCAAGGGCCGCGCCAATGGCGATCTGCAGCACCGGCAGAGGTATCCGAACCAGCCGGGCGAGCGCGCCCGACAGCGCCACGAAGACAAGCACGACGAGAATGAAGATGGCGACGTCCATGGCGCGATTCCGGCTGTTTGACCGACCATGCGCAATCGCCGGAGCTACCAGTCGGGTCGGACGGCTGGAAATGGCGGCAGGCCCGCAACAAAAAAGCCGCCCTGAGAGCGGCTTTTTTTCAAAAATATCAGAGCGTTAGAGCGAAGACGTGATCTGCAGCTCGCTGGCGCCATCGAGCGCGTAGACGTCGTCGCGGAACTGGACCACGCCCGGTCCGGTCGACCAGGCCGACAGATAGAGGAAATGCACCGGCACCGGGTTGGTGACCTGGATCGGCGTGTTCTGGCCGGTCTTGATGGCGGCCTCGAAATGCTGGCGATCCCAGCCGGGCGTGTCGCGCAGGATCCAGGTGACGAGATCGCGCACGTTCTGGACGCGCACGCAGCCCGAGGAATCGAAGCGCATCATCTTGCCGAACAGGCTCTGCTGCGGCGTGTCGTGCATGTAGACGCCGTCCGGGCTCGGGAAATTGATCTTGACCGATGCCATGGCGTTTTCCGAACCGGGATCCTGACGGAAACGGTACTTGGCGGCATCGTCGGTCGACCAGTCGACGTTCATCGGATCGACTTCGCTGCCATCGGGCGCGAACAGGCGGATATGGCTGTTCTTCAGATAATCGGGATCCTTCCGCATCAGCGGAATGATGTCCTTGCGCACGATCGAGACCGGTGCGTTCCAGTACGGGTTGACGATGATCTCGTTGATCTTGGAATTGACGATCGGCGTCTGGCGGTCGATCTTGCCGACGATCGCGGTGTGGCGAAGCACGACACGGTCGTTCTCGACCGCTTCGACCTGCGCTGCCGGAATGTCGACCAGCACATAGCGGCTGCCCAGCGTGCCGGCCTTCTCCTTCAGCCGCTGCAGATTGGTCTGCAACTGGCCAAGCCTGATCTGCGCCGACACGTTCATCGCGGCGTAGGTGTATTTGCCCATCGAGCCGTCGGCCGGCAGGCCATGGCGCAACTGGAAACGCTTGACCGCCGAGTCGACATAGGAATCGAAGGCCGTCGAAATGCCGGCGCTCTGCGACAGGTCGCCCGCAACCATCAGGCGCTTGCGCAACGGCACCACGTCCGGGTCGTCGACGCCGAGCTGAAGCTTCTTGGTCGCGGGAACATCCGTCCAGCCGCCCTGCGAGACAATGTTCTGATACTGCGCCACCGCCTGTTCGGTGAAGGCAACCGTCTGCGGGCTGAAGATCGGCAGCGTCGAGGCCACCTTGCCGCCTTCGCTGGCACGGGCGTCGAACTGGTCATCCCAATTGCCGCGGGCGGAGGATTTCAGGATATCTCCGATCACATCCTGCGCATTCGCGCGTCCGGCCACCACGGCGGCGGCGAGCGCGGAAGCCCCGGAAAGAAAAAAGCGGCGGCTGGTTCTCATGGACGTTCCAGACATTCTTGTAGCGGTTCGATCAATTGCTGCGTCGATCATCGTACGATCTCGCCCGCACTCTAAAATTGGCAATCTTAACAATTAGCCAACCATGGTCCGTGTCACATTGGCGAGAGAACGCACGAAAGCGAGACGAGTTGCGGGCGGACGCATGGTCTTCACCACAGCATCACTACCACTCTCGGTTCCATTGGAATATGGCGGCAACGTGGCCTTGGCCCGTAATTTGCTTTGGCCGGAGACACGAAAAGAAAAGACCGATGCTTTTCGGCACCGGCCCTGACTGGAGGTCGTGTTTGGCCACGCTTCTGCGGCGCGGCTCTGATTTCGGCCGTGACTTACATCCGGTAGGCGATGGTATCGTTCCAGAAGCGGTCGAGGCGCTGCAAAGCGCGGTTCATCTGCTTGAACTCGTCGGTGTTGATGCCACCGACCTGTTCGATCGAGCCGACATGGCGCTCATAGAGACCGGCGACAACATCAGCCACCTCGTTGCCCTTAGGCGTCAGCGAGACGCGGACCGAACGGCGGTCGATGCGCGAGCGCTGGTGGTTGATGAAGCCGAGATCGACCAGCTTCTTCAGGTTGTAAGAGACATTCGAGCCGAGATAGTAGCCACGCGAGCGCAACTCGCCGGCGGTCAGCTCCGAATTGCCGATGTTGAAGAGCAGCAGCGCCTGGATGGCGTTGATGTCGGAACGGCCATTGCGGTCGAATTCGTCCTTGATGACGTCAAGCAGACGGCGGTGCAGGCGCTCGACCAGCTGCAGCGATTCCATGTACAGGGAACGGATAGCCTCGCGGCGATCGTCGGAAACGTTGGCGGTCTTTGCCGCCGGACGCGAATTGATCATTGTCTTTGCCTCTCGTTTGTCGCCCTGGTGATTTTTTGTTTTTCACCTTGATCGCGACACTATCGAATACTCATAAAATTCGACTTAAACGCTAGGGCTAACAAGAGCTTACCGGTAAGAGGTTTCGCAAGACGCTTAACGAACGGTCACCCGAGCAAGGATGATTAACCTAAAGATTTAGGCAATGATCGCGGGACCGGGCAGCGGCGATCGCCGAGGGTCAACGTCCGCAAGGGCTTAGTGCCGTACCGGTCGTTTCTGCAGGTAGATGACGACGCGAAAGACGATGTAAAGCAGCGCCACGCAGGCATGCGAGACGATGATCAGCAGACGATGGCCGAAAAGCTCGGGAAAACCGGCATACATGACCGTCTCGGTGACCGCGCAGATGAACCAGATCACCGGCCCCCAGGACGCCAGCATCCACAACCCTGCCGCGGCGAAGGGAAAGAACACGGCGAGCATCACCGCCGCCACCTGCCAATGCACCGGCATGAGGTCGAAGCGCCACAGCGAGCCCGGATAAAAGCCGATCAGCTTGATCCAGTACAGGATACCGAACAGCAGGCAGTAGCCCGCGATGACACGCTGGAACCAGGCGAAGATCACCTCGACCGTCGAGGGTTGCAGAACGACACGTCTCGACGTCACCTCGCTCACAGCGCAAGCTCCCGATCGCCGAGCGGGGCGAAATAAGCCTCGATATCCGACTCGCTGACCGCATCGAGACTTGCCGGCCGCCATTGCGGCGTCGAGCCCTTGCCAATGATGGCGGCGCGGATGCCTTCGTAGAAATCGTGGCCGGCCAGCATGCGGTTGAGGATGCGGAACTCCATCCTCATGCAGTCGTCCATCGACAAGGTCAGCCCGGCGCCGATCTCGCGCCAGGCAACGTGAAGGCTGGTCGGCGAGCGGCTTCTCATCATGGCCAGCGTCTTCTCGGCA
Source organism: Mesorhizobium sp. ES1-6 (assembly GCF_020164775.1). Taxonomy (NCBI): domain Bacteria; kingdom Pseudomonadati; phylum Pseudomonadota; class Alphaproteobacteria; order Hyphomicrobiales; family Phyllobacteriaceae; genus Mesorhizobium; species Mesorhizobium sp. ES1-6. The sequence goes on along the minus strand of NZ_JAIUGU010000001.1, from coordinate 26,865 downwards.
AAGGCATCGCCGCCGGCGGCGCCTTCAAGACTGGCAATGACGGCGGCAAGCGTGCCTTGCGAAAAGTGGCGGGCGATCGAATCGAGGTCCTGCCGTTCCGTCTCGCGTTTGGCCGGGACGAAGAAATCGCGCAACTCGGCGTTCGGGTCATTGCTGCTTGCCAATTCGTCGAGCAGTCCTGCCTGGTCGGCGGCCTTGATCGTGTGCGTGGCAAGGCCGGACCACAGCGCATCGCCATAACGGATACGCGCTCCCGTCAGCCCGAGATACATGCCGAAGCTGCCGCCGAGATCCGGAAGCAGGTGGCTGGCGCCGACATCGGGAAAGAAGCCGATGCCGACTTCCGGCATGGCGAACTGCGCATTCTCGGTCATTATGCGGTGCGAGCCATGGAAGGAGATGCCGACGCCGCCGCCCATGACGATGCCGTCGATGAGCGCGACATAGGGTTTCCTGAAGCGGGCGATGCGGGCGTTGAGCCTGTATTCATCGGCGAAGAAATCGACCGGCGGCTTGCCGGCACGGCCGGCCTCGTAGACCTGCAGGATATCGCCGCCAGCGGAAAACGCCCTGCCCTCGGCCTTGACGATGACGACGTTGATGCTCGCATCCTGCTCCCAGGCATCGAGCGCCTTGCCGAGCGCCTTGACCATGTTGTGCGTGATGGCATTGAGCGCCTTCGGCCGCGTCAGCGTGACGACGCCGGCCCGGCCCAGCCGCTCGAAGCGGATCTCATCGCCGCCGCCAAAATCCATCGCCAGAGAATCCCTCCCCCGCGCCTGCGGGACTGAAGTGCTAAAGGCGGCGCAAGGGTGCGTCAATGGCAGCAGCCTGTCGGCCGCGGTCTTGGCGGCAAGCGGCAGCCGATGCTACGTTGGCGGCCATTACGACAGGCAAGAGCCGGATAGTGAGCCCATGCCGCAGTTTTTGCGCCTTGTCCTTGTTCTGAGTTGCCTGTCTGCGTTGTGGGCAACCAGTGCCCCCGCAGGGGCGACCGACCTTGGCGACCTTTACCAGTCGCAGACCATCGTCACCGGCCAGGGTGAAGAAAACCGCCAGCTCGGCTTCAGGACTTGCCTCGACAAGGTCCTCGTTCGCGTTTCGGGCGATCAGCGGCTGCTTGCCAGACGCGAAATGGACGCGCTGCGCGACAAGGCCGGCAGCTTCGTCGACTCGTTCCGCTACCATGATCGGCTGGAGGGCATTCCAATCCATGACGAGCAAGGCACGCATGACCGGCCGCACGATCTCACCTGTTTCTACAAGCCTGATGTGATCGACAAGGTGCTGGCGTCGCTCGGCAGCAAGCCGTGGCTTGGCGAGCGGCCGACGCTCACCGTCTTTCTCACCGCCGAACAAGGAACCCGGCATTTCGTATTGAGCGCCGAGGAGAACCGTGGCGAAACGATGCGCGAATCCTTCGACAATGCCGCCGGTCCAACGCTGATGCGCCTCGTGTTTCCCGGGATCGCGCAGCTTGCCGGCTTGAACGAAGAAGCGCTGCGCGCCGCCGACATGGCAAAACTCGATCAGCTGGCCAGCCAGGCTGGCGGAGACCGAGCGATTGCCGGCAGCATCATATGGAGCGACAAAGAGCTTGGCTGGATCGCCGATTGGCGGTTGGCCGACCGTGGAACGACCTATCGCTGGCAGGTCCGCGGTGTCAGCTTCGACGAGGCATTCCGTGTGGCCATCGCAGGCGCGGCGCGGATTCTTTCGGGTAATGGCCAACCCTGATCGAGATTTTGCGGTTGGGATCGGGCAGCTTCGAACGCTGGCACAAACGTGTCGCATTGGTCCGCGACGCGTCCGCGTGGTAAAAGCCACCGACCCGGAGTTTTGGCCATGAACAAATTCACCCCGACAAAGCCAGCCGGCGCGCGCAGCGTCGACGACGTCACCGGCAGCCGGCGGCTCAGGCGCATGCGCAAGGCCGACTGGTCGCGCCGGCTCGTGCAGGAGAACAGGCTTTCGGTCGACGACCTGATCTGGCCGATCTTCGTCGTCGAGGGCAAGGATGTCCGCGAGCCGATCGCCGCAATGCCCGGCGTCTTTCGCCTGTCGGTCGACCTGGCCGTCAAGGAGGCCGAACGCGCGGCCAAGCTCGGCATTCCGGCCCTTGCCACCTTTCCCAATGTGGAACTCGGCTTGCGCGACCAGACCGGCTCGCACATCCTCGACCCGCAAAACATCATCAACCGCGCCACCCGCGCCATCAAGGACGCGGTGCCCGAGATCGGCATCATCACCGATGCCGCGCTCGATCCGTTCACCAGCCATGGCCATGACGGCATCCTGCGTGACGGCATCATCGTCAATGACGAAACCGTGGAACAGGTGGCGGCGGCGGCGGTCATCCAGGCCGCGGCCGGCGCCGACATCATCGCGCCGTCGGACATGATGGACGGCCGCATCGGCGCCATTCGCGACGCGCTCGACGCCAACGGTTTTCAGGACGTGGCGATCATGTCCTACGCGACGAAGTTCGCTTCGGCCTTCTACGGCCCCTACCGCGAGGCGGTCGGCACGGCCGGTCTGCTCAAGGGCGACAAGAAGACCTATTATATCGACCACGCCAATTCGGACGAGGCGGTGCGCGAGGCCGAGCAGGACATCGCCGAGGGCGCCGACATGCTCATGGTCAAGCCCGGCCTGCCCTATCTCGACATCATCCGCCGGCTTAAGGACGAATTCCAGATGCCCACCTTCGCCTACCAGGTGTCGGGCGAATATTCGATGATCAAGGCGGCCGGCGCCAATGGCTGGATCGATGGCGAGAAGGCGATGCTGGAGTCGTTGCTCGCCTTCAAGCGCGCCGGCTGCGACGGCATCCTGACCTATTTCGCGCCCGAAGTGGCTGTGATGCTGAAAGGCTAGCCCCGACTTCCCGGGGCACTGCCTTTCAGGAGATGTCACCAATCTTTCGAGCGGCCGCCGGCTCCTTCGAATTCCCGCTGACAAAAACCGGCTGTTGCGGCAGGATTGAAGCGCAGTCAAAGGCGGCCAGCAGCCAACGCCTCGCCCAAAAGGGTTGGCCAATGCCTCCAGTGGGATAATTACCCGATCCGTTTCACCGTCGGGCGAAGCCTCCGCTGATGCAGGACGCGGACTTCGCCGTGACCTGAGGAACGGACATGCGATGCCCTGACCGGACGGCGAGGTTCGGACACCCTTTCGGCAAAAAACCGCTTGCAATTCAAAATCAGTTTGCCTAGAGGAAACCACTTGCAAAATACAACTGGTTCTAGGAGGAGGTCTCATGTCCAAACTTCGCGTCAACGCTTTCAGCCTGTCTCTCGACGGCTATGGCGCCGGTCCCGATCAGGACCTGGAGAATCCGCTCGGCGTCGGTGGAAAAGCCCTGCACAAATGGGCTTTCGGCACCCGCACCTTCCGCAAGATGTTCGGCGAGGATGGCGGCGACACAGGCGTCGACGAAGACTTCGCGGCGCGCAGCTTCGAGAATATCGGCGCCTGGATTCTCGGCCGCAACATGTTCGGGCCGATCAGGGGCGAATGGCCTGACGACAAGTGGAAGGGCTGGTGGGGCGACAACCCGCCCTACCATGTGCCGGTTTTCGTGCTGACGCACTACAAGCGGGAGCCGATCACCATGGAAGGCGGCACCACCTTTCATTTCGTCACCGACGGCATCCATTCGGCGCTCGAGCAGGCAAAGTCGGCGGCCGGCGACAAGGACGTGCGGGTGGGTGGCGGTGTCGACACCATCCGGCAATATCTCCAGGAGAGATTGATCGACGAGATGCACCTGGCGATTTCGCCGGTGCTGCTGGGCAAAGGTGAGAACCTTTTTGCCGGGCTCGACATGTTGAAGCTTGGCTACGCGTGCACCGAGCAAGTGGCGACGGCGCTGGCCACGCACGTGGTTATCAAGCGGGCATAATTACAGCTCTTTCTCCCCGTCACTATACGGGGAGAAATGTCCGGTGTCCGACCCGGATAGATAGGTAACAGAATGGACCGATTAGATGGGTGACAGTTTTCTCGTTTGCCGGGAGGACCGGCGATGGTTTGGCGAGAGACTGTGCTCATGGATGAGCGGCTTCGTTTTGTTGTGGAATGCCTTTCTGGCGAGGAGACGATGACGCAGCTTTGCGCTGGCTTCGAGATTTCGCGCAAGACGGGCTACAAACGGCTGGCACGCTACCGAGAATTCGGCCCGGAGGCTTGCAAGATCGGCCACGTGCACCGCTTGAGCACGGCCGTGCGACGGCAGCGGCGCTGGTTGAGCGGATCGTGTTTGAGAAGGAAGTGCATCCGCTGTGGGGTCCCAAGAAGATCATGGCCCGACTGAGGCGCAGCGAGCCTGGCTGCGTCTGGCCATCGGTGTCGACGGCGGGTGAGATCCTGAAGCGGCATGGTCTTGTGGGAGGCCGGCGCAAGCGCTGGCGGGCTGTTGGCAATGGGCCGTGGCCGCAGCCAGCGGAGCCGAATGCGGTGTGGACGGCAGATCACAAAGGCTGGTTCCGGACGCGCGACGGGTGGCGCTGCGAGCCGTTGACGGTGATGGATGCGTGGAGCCGCTACCTGCTGGGGCTCGAGGCGACGGGCTCGACGGCCGACGAGGAGGCGTGGCCGGTGTTTGAGCGGCTGTTTGCCCAGCACGGTCTGCCGGATCGCATCCGAAGTGACAACGGCTCACCATTTGCGTCGAGCGGCGTCACAGGGCTGACGCCGCTTAGCGTGCGCTTCATCAAGCTCGGCATTGCGCTGGAACGCATTCGGCCAGGCAAGCCGCAGCAGAACGGGCGCCATGAGCGTTTCCATCTGACCATGCTGCCAATGGCCAACGCACCGCAGGCTGACAGGGCGGCTCAAGCCAGGGCCTTCGAGGCCTTCCGGCGCAGCTACAATGAGGAGCGTCCCCATGAGGCGCTTGGCATGGACACCCCGTCACAGCATTACCGTTCCTCGAACCGGCCCATGCCCAAGAGCGTTCCCGAACCCGACTATCCGGCCGAGGCGGCGGTGCGCGGCGTGCGCCAGAACGGCGCCGTCAAATGGCAAGGAACCGAGATCTATATCTCGGCCACCTTGGTCGGCGAACCGATCGCCATCGAGGAGACCGAGAATGGCGAATGGGCCATACGCTTCTACGCCCATCCGCTCGGCTTCATCGACAAGAAGCACATGAAACTGGTTCGCCGCAGCGCCGCGCCAACCGCACCGCTTGGCGCTGCGGCGAACGCTACATAGGGGGAGAAAACTGTTACCTATGTATCCGGTTCAATCTGTTACCCATCTATCCGCTGGACACCGGCAGGACAATGAGGGGCGGCGCTACCGGTCGAAGATTGTCTTTCCCGACCACCCCACCGATAACAAAAATGGCCCAGAATACGTTCACGCAGCGATCTGGCCGAGTTCAAATGTAGAAGGTCAGCGCTGCCCCTCATCCGCCTGCCGGCACCTTCTCCTCGTATAGTGACGGGGAGAAGGGAACGTCTCAATATTTCTCCGGCACGTAGAGTTCGCGCGGCAGGACCTGGCGCTCATATTCCGGGTTGAAGACGCGCTCGGGCAGCGTGATCTCCTCATGCGGCACCTCTTCATACGGCATCTGCTTGAGCAGATGATCGATGCAGTTCAGCCGCGCGCGCTTCTTGTCGTTGCCCTCGACAATGTACCAGGGCGCCTCCGGGATGTTGGTGCGGGCGAAGGTCTCTTCCTTGGCCTTGGTGTACTGTTCCCAACGCACGCGCGACTGCAGGTCCATGGGCGACAGTTTCCATTGCTTCATCGGGTCGTGGATGCGCATCAGGAAGCGCATCTGCTGTTCCTCGTCGGTGATCGAGAACCAGTATTTGACCACGGTGACGCCGGACCGCACCAGCATGCGCTCGAACTCCGGCACGTCGTGGAAGAACTCCTCGACCTGATCGGGGCTGGCAAAGCCCATCACCCGCTCGACGCCGGAACGATTGTACCAGGAGCGGTCGAACAGCACGATCTCGCCGCCCGCCGGCAGATGCGGAACGTAGCGCTGGAAATACCATTGCGACTTCTCACGTTCTGTCGGTGCCGGCAACGCGACGACGCGGCAGATACGCGGATTGAGCCGCTGGGTGATGCGCTTGATGACACCGCCCTTGCCGGCGGAATCGCGGCCCTCGAAAATCACCACCAGTTTTTTCTTGTGATAGGCGACCCAGGATTGCAGCTTGATCAATTCGGACTGCAAGGAGATCAGATCGCGAAAATATTGCATGCGATCGATCGAAGGCGGGTGCGAGTTCTTGTAGATCTTGGCGATCTCCAGCGACAGCGCCGGTTCCGACATTTCGAGTTCATAATCTTCGTCGAGCGTGTCGGCGAGTTCGGCTTCAAGCCAGTCCTTGGCAGGGGAATTCTGTCTTAGCTCGGTCATATCAACTGCTCCGCTTGCAAGCCTGTCGGTTCCCTGTGGCGTCCCCAAATTGCCCGCCGGCGGCTGGAATGGAACACCTGAGCCGACTTCAATATAGACCGGCGGTGACGGTTTTATTGCAGCCCACGCGCTATTGCCGCCGTTGCTGATTCCGCGATGTATGATCGATCCACCGTCGATGCCTGGCGACAAGCCGACTGAATTGTCCTACAAATGCACGGTCACATTCCGGGCCGCCCTTTCGCGGCGCCCCAACTCAACACAATCGCGAGGACTGACATGGAATACCGCACCCTTGGCCGTTCCGGCCTGAAGGTTTCGACACTGACGCTTGGTACCATGACCTTCGGCGGCACCGGGCCGTTCGCCGCGGTCGGCAACAGCGATCTGGTCGAAGCGAAGCGGATGATCGACATGTGCATCGACGCCGGCATCAACCTCATCGACACCGCGAATGTCTATTCGAACGGCCTGTCCGAGGAGATCATCGGGGAGGCGCTCGGCGGCAAGCGCAAGAACGATGTGCTGATCGCGTCCAAGGCGCGGATGCGCATCGGCAAGGGTCCGAACGACGAGGGCCTGTCGCGTTACCATATCATCCGCGAGTGCGAGAGAAGCCTGAAGCGGCTGAAGACCGATGTCATCGACATCTATTTCGTCCACCAGTGGGACGGCCTCACCCCGATCGAGGAAACCGTTGCCGCGCTCGACACTTTGGTCAGCCAGGGCAAGGTGCGCTACATCGGCTGCTCCAACTATTCCGGCTGGCAGGTGATGAAGGCGCTTTCCATCAGCGACAGCCGCCACCAGCAACGCTTCGTCACCCAGCAGATCCACTATACGCTGGAAGCGCGCGAGGCCGAGTACGAACTGCTGCCGATCTCGGTTGACCAGGGGCTGGGCGTGCTGGTCTGGAGTCCACTCGCCGGCGGCCTGCTGTCCGGCAAATACCGCAGCGACAGTCCAACCGCCCGCCAGCTTGCCGGCTGGTCCGAGCCGCCGATCCGCGACGAGGACCGACTGTGGCGGATTGTCGATGTGCTGGTCGAGATCGGCAGGGACCGAGGCGTATCGGCGGCGCAAGTGGCGCTTGCCTGGCTGCTCGGCCGGCCCGCCGTCTCCTCGCTGGTGATTGGCGCTCGCAACGACGTCCAGCTCAAGGACAATCTCGCGGCGGCCGCCCTGGAGCTCGGCACCGAGGAACGCCAGCGTCTCGACGCCGTCAGCCGGCCACCCCTGCTCTACCCCTACTGGCACCAGCAACTGACGGCAAAGGATCGCTTCGGCCTCGCCGACCTTGTTCTCGACCGCAGCGATATCTGACCAGCGATATCTGACCAGCATCAGGCCGAAAGCGAGAGCTAGTTCTCGATGAACCGCCAGACCTCGGGATCGGGTTCGATCTGGCCGCCGAGCACGAAATATTTGTAGAGGACGAGCAGGGAGATCGCCTGCTCGTCCCGTTCGTTGAAGAATTTGCGGCAATAAGCATTGGCCGCCGCGATGATGCGCTCGGCCGCCGCCGGGTGCGCTTCGAAATATCGCACTTTTTCGCCGAGATCGGCAAAACCGGGGTCGAGCGCCACATAGTGGACACCGGCCTCGAGCTGGCTCTCGCCAAACCATGTCTCGTAGGTCGGCGGCGGCATCAGACAGAGCGAGTTGGAATTCATGATCCATTTGAGGTTGGTCGCCACGTCATTGCCCTCCAACGAGACGATGTAGCGATAGCGCAGGTGCTGGCTGATGCTGAGGAAGGGCTTGCTGTACTTGGCCGGCGCACTTCGCTTGTGCGAGCCAACGTCGCAGAACGGCAAGTCACGCGTGGCATCCAGGAACCGTGTCCTGATGGGATTGTTGAGGTCGCCGCGCCAGACCACCACCGGGCGTTTGTCGGCGAAGGCGACAGCGTCGACCGGCATGTGGTAGTGGCGGAACTTGTTGAACTTCATGATGACGGCGTTGCGGTTGTCGGCGTGGATCGGCCGATCCTTGACGAGCGTCGGCAGCTTGGGCACGCCTTTGACGTCGCCGAACTTCAGGTCGACGAGCAATGATGGATCGAAGTAGCGGGCAAATTCCCTCAGGTCGTAATAGTACATGGTCGGTTCAAACGGTATCTTGTCGATGCGCACCGCATCCGGGCCCGGCGTAAAAGCGTCCCGCAGCTTGTTGTAGTCATTCAGGCGACGGCGCACGGCCTCATCCGAGAGCCTGGCCTGTTCGAGGCGACCCGCCAACCGCCGTCGGAAGATCGCCTGGGGTGCCATGTCGCGCATGACGTTGCGCGCATAGTAGAAAACCCTTGCCGTCGTTCGTTGTATGGTGGCCATCGTTCCCCTGCCCAAAACAAGCGCCGCTGAACAGACAACAGCGGGATGGTTCCCGCGGCATGGTTGCGCGCCATTGGGCCACGCATTCCGGCAGTGTCCGAACGGCGCGCCCCGCACCTAGCCCGTTATATAGCGCCACACCTCGGGATCAGGTTTGATCTGGCCCGAGAGCACGAAGTATTTATACAGCACCAGCAGGGAGATCGCCTGTTCCGTCCGCTCGTCGTCGAACGTCCGGCAATAGGCGTTCGCGGCCGCGATGATGCGCTCCGCGCTCCCTGGATTCCGCTCGAAATAGGCCACATGGTCCGCGATGTCCGAGAAATTCGCTTCGAGCGGCACATAGTGGACATTGGCTTCGAGCTGCCGTTCCGCGAACCAGGTCTCGTAAGTCGGCGGCGGCATCATGCAAAGCGACTTCGAATTCATGATCCATTTGAGATTGGTCGCCACGTCATTGCCCTCGAGCGAGACGACGTAACGGTAGCGCTGGTGCTGGCGGATGCTGAGAAAAGGCTTGGCGTATTCCGCCGGGGCGTTCGGCTTGTGCGAGCCTGCGTCACAGAACGGCAGGTCGCGCACGGCCTCGAGGAATCTTGTCCTGATCGGATTGTTGAGATCGCCGCGCCAGACCACGGTCGGCAGCTTGTCGGCGAACGAGAGGGCATCAGCCGGCATCTGGAAGTGACGAAACTTGTCGAGCTTCATGATGACCGCGTTCTGGTCGCCCTCGCGGATTGGCCTGTCCTTGACGATCGTGGGCACCTTCGGCACGTTCGCGACGTCGCCGAATTCCAGGTCGATGAGCAATCCGGGATCGAAGTAGCGGGCGAATTCCTTCAGGTCGTAATAGTACATGGTCGGCGTGAAAGGCAGCTTGCTGATGCGCTTGGCATTGGCGCTAGGCGCGAAGCCGTCTTGCAGCTTGTTGTAGTAATTCAGCCTGCGGCGCGCCGCCTCGCCGGAAAGCCTGGCGCTTTCGAGACGGCCAGCCAGCCTGGCGCGAAACAGAACTTGCGGGGCGATATCGCGCGCGACGTTTCTCGCATAGTAGAAAACTCTTGCTGCGGTCCGCGAAATGGTGGCCATCGGTCACTTGAACAAAAACAAAAAGCAGATCTCAATTCATTGCCGCCCCGCCTGTCCTACATCATTGTGGCGCCCATCTGGCAAGCCCCGCATCTCTTCGACGGCCGGCACCCACGCATTGTCGCTTCGGCTGTTGTGTTTGACGGCTAATGCTCCTAGGCAGGTCTCAGGGCCGCAAGGCAGTGACAAAAGGAGCCGATATGGCGCGAGCACCAAACTACGATCAGGAACGCAAGGAGCGCGACCGCCAGAAAGCGGCCAAGAAGGCTGAAAAGCTGGCCGCCAAGGTTGCCGCGCGCGAACGTACGAAGCCCGAGGCCGAAACCGAGACCGAAACCGAGGAGTAACGGCATGCGGCCCGCGAATGCGGGCCGTACCGCGAATCCAAATTGGCCAGCCCCAAATTGCCCGGCTTATGTCAGGCTGGCGCCTTGTCGCTGATGAAAACATCCACCTCCCTCGCCGCGGCGATGAAAGCGCGTCGGGCATTCATCGCCGGCTTGTCGCCGGCAAGCGCGTCGTGGCAAGCCTGCAGCGCCGCGCGATGCTTGGCGCTGCGCTTGCCGGGCCAGTTGTTGAGGAGGTAGTCGGAAGCCTCCCTTGCCGTACGCAAGAGCTGAGTGCTTCCCGCCGTGACGGATTTGACGGTCACGGGTGTTTCAAACCGGTTGTTTTCCATCGCCGCTCTTACGCCATCGGCTTGCTTGAAGCGAGGCCCAAAGTGCGCCTCGCCTCAGACGCCGCCTTTTTTTCCAACCAGCGCCCCGCCACGCTAGGCGGAGACGACGGCAAATCCCCTGGCGCGAAGGCCACGTCGGTCGTTGGCGAGCGACGTCACCAATCGGTCGCGGCTGCCGACGATATGGGCCGACAGCAGCCGCGCGGCTTCATCACCCTCACCAAGGCGCGTGGCGGCAAGGATGGCGCGATGTTCCAGCCAGGCACGGCCAAGGGCCGTTTCGTCACGCACCTCCAGCCAGCGCGCGCGCGACAGGCGCGTCATGGCATCACGAACCGCCCGGAACAGGAATTCATTGCCGGAGAGGCGCGCCAACTCGATGTGGAAATCCATGCCGACACGATGCCATTCCTCCCGCGCGGTGTTTTCGTCGCAGGAATCGAGCATCGCCTCGATGATATCGATGGCACCCTTCTCGGCTTGCTTGCATGTCAGCCGCAGCGCCGCGACCTCGACCGCTTCGCGATAGACGGCGATCTGCTCGAGTTCGGCGAGGTTGATGGGCGACACCGTCCAGCCGCGCCCGTCCCTGCCGACAAGCCCCTCGGTCTCCAGCCGCAGCAGTGCCGCCCTGACCGGCGTGCGTGAGGCGCCGAACTGGCCTTCGATCCAGCGTTCGGTCAGTTTTTCGCCGGGACCGATCTCGAGCCCCAGGATCATTTCGCGAAGCTGCCGTTCGACATTCTGCATCTGCGACATCGCACATCCTTTTCGAAGCCGCATTGACAGCGGCCGGCTTGAAGTTCATGACGGATACCAATTTGGTATCCCAAAATGGTATCCGCAACAAGCGCCGATACCGGGCAGGCAGGACATGGCACAGGAAGACACAGGGCAAGGCGGCTACAACATCCATTGGCGTCGCAATCTCGCCGTCTGTTTCGCGGGTTCGTTCAGCACGCTCATCGCCATGACCCTGCTCCTGCCCTTCCTGCCGCTCTATGTCGAACAGCTCGGCGCACAGGGTCATGCCGCCATCGTGCAGTGGTCGGGTATCGCTTATGGCGCCACCTTCTTCGCCGCCGCAATGGTCGCGCCGCTGTGGGGACGCCTGGGCGACCGCTACGGGCGCAAGGTGATGCTGGTGCGCGCTTCCTTCGGCATGGCGATCTGCATGTCGCTGACGGGCATGGTCGAGACCGTCTGGCAGTTGGTGCTGCTGCGGCTGCTGATCGGCTTTGCCGGCGGCTATTCCTCCGGCTCGACCATACTGGTGGCCATGCAGACGCCGAAGGAGCGCTCCGGCTGGGCGCTCGGGGTCCTGTCGGCGGGCATTACGGCGGGCTCGCTGGTCGGCCCCCTGCTCGGCGGCGCGCTGCCCCCGGTGATCGGCATTCGCGCCACCTTTCTGTTGTCGGGCGGGGTGATCTTCCTCGCCTTCCTGGCGACGACCTTCCTCATCAAGGAGAACCCGCGCCCGCAAGCAGCCAGGACGGCCTCAACAGCGAAGCCGAAGAGCGGCTGGTCGCAGATTCCCGACAAGCGCCCTGTCGTGGCCATGCTGGTGACGGGGATGCTGCTCGCCTTCGCCACAATGTCGATCGAGCCGATCATCACCGTCTATGTGCAGCAGCTGATCGAGGACCAGAGCCGGGTGACGCTCGTCGCCGGCGTGGTGATGTCGGCGGCCGCGCTGGGCACCATCCTGTCGGCGTCCTGGCTCGGCAAGCTCGCGGACCGGGTCGGGCACTGGAACGTTGTCGTGGGAGCCTTGGCCGCCTCGGCACTGCTGCTCATCCCCCAGGCTTTTGTGACCAATAGCTGGCAGCTTATCGGCCTGCGTTTCCTGATGGGCCTGGCCTTGGGCGGCCTGCTGCCTTGCATCACCAGCGTCATCAGGCACAACATCCCCGACGGCGTCGGCGGCAACGTGCTTGGCCTGGCGATCTCGGCGCAATATGTCGGGCAGGTCGCGGGGCCGTTGTCCGGCGGTTTTGTCGGCGGCCATTTCGGCATGCCGGCGGTGTTTCTCGGCACGTCGGTGCTGATGGCGGGCGGCGCGGTCTACAACTGGATTGTCCAGTCGCGGCGGACACGGCATATGGCGCTGGAAGCGGGCAAGCCTTGAGGCTTGACTGACCTACCAAGGAAGGAACATGCCTATCATGAACCTCGCTGATACAAACGGCAGCCGCCTCCTCGTGCTTGCCGGCGGTCTCGTCGGCGCGGCGGGCGTGGCGCTTTCGGCGGCGGCCGCGCATCGCGGCGGCGCTTTCACCGGCACGGCCGCGTCGTTCCTCCTGATGCATGCACCGGTGTTTCTCGCCATTGGCCTTGCCGGTGCAAACCGCTGGCTGCGCATCGCAAGCCTGATTCTGCTCGCCGGGCTGCTGCTCTTCGCGGGCGATCTCCTCGCCCGCGATTTCTGGGGATCACGACTGTTTCCGATGTCGGCGCCAATCGGCGGCACCCTGCTCATCGCAGGCTGGCTGGCGATAGCAATCTCCGCCATTGCACGTTCACGCGCCTAAACGCCCGGAAGGCTCAATCCTGGCGGCGTTCCGAACGGGCCCAAAGGACGCGGCTGCGTGCGGCGGGTTTTGTCCGGCGCCGCGCGTCCGGCCGCTCGGTGGCCGGCGCGATGCCCCAGTAGTTGCGATAGATGTCCTCGAACAAATGGTTGATGGGATGCATGACTCATGCTCCTTCTCTTGAATCGATTCAATAAATGGGCGCGGAAAGAGCCGGCTGATCAGCTCCGCTTGCGCTCCACCAGGAAGCGGAGGTCGCGAATCCATGGACCCGACTCACCACGCCGTCTCGCTTTGTTGGCGAACGGGCCGATGTTCCAGACGTTGCGATAGATGTCATCGAACAGATAGTTGACGGGATGCATGGCGGCTCCTCCCTCTGGATCATTCAGCGGCAAAGCATACGAGTTGGATCGATTCAAACATAAGACCGGGATTGCCGCCGGTCAAGCAAAATTTGAATCGATCCAACGAAAGTGCTAGATGCGACCCGGGAACGTGCTACATGCATGTCAGGAGGCACGCGCAAATGGCGTCACTCACCGCAGGCAATCGACGACCCGTCCGGCTGGCCGACATCGCCAAGGCCGCCGGTGTTTCGCACGGCACCGCCTCTAATGTCTTCAGCCGCCCCGAGATCGTGCGCGAGGAAGTCCGCGAACGGGTTCGCGCGGCCGCCGAGGCCATGGGTTATGGCGGGCCCGATCCAAAGGGCCGGCTGCTGCGGGCCGGCAAGGTCAACGCCATCGGCGTTGCCACCGCCGAGCCCCTCTCCTATTTCTTCGAGGATCCGTTCGCGCGCGTCATGATGGCGGGCATCTCGCGGGCCTGCGATGCGACGGGAGCCGGGATCTCCTTGGTCTCGGCCGCCAACAACGAGCAGCTTGCCTGGAACATCCAAAGCGCGCTGGTCGACGGCTTCATCGTCTTCTGCATCGAAGGCGGCTCGCGCCTGGTGGAGTTGGCACGGGAGCGCAGACTGCCCTTTGTCGCGCTCGACCTCGACTCCGAGGACGGCTCTGTCGCGGCGATCGGCGTCGACAACATCGCCGGCGCCGGCAGGGCGGCGCGCCATCTCACCGATCTAGGACATCGTCGATTCGCTGTTCTGGCCCTGCCTTTCGCAGACGGCAGAACAGGTCTCGTGTCAGCCGAGCAGATTCGGGTCGCGGCCTATGCGGGAACCCGCGACCGCCTCACCGGCTATCTCCAGGAGCTTTCCAGGGTAGGCGTGGAGGCATCCAAAGTGCCCGTCTATGAAACCGCCAACGACGTCGCCAGCACGAAGGCTGGGCTCGAAACCATCTTCGCCGCCGACGCGCCGCCGACCGCCATCCTGGCCATGTCGGACAGGATGGCCCTGGTGGCGCTCGAATGGCTGAACGCACGCGGGCTCAACGTGCCCAACGATGTTTCGGTGGTCGGGTTCGACGGTGTTCCCGAAGCAGCGGTGTCCGAGCCGCCTTTGACCACGATCGCCCAGCCGATCGCCGAGATGGGCCGCCTCGCGGTCAAGGCGATCCTGGAGAGCGACGGGCCGGTCAGCCGGCACCAACTGCCGGTCGAACTGATCGTGCGGGCCTCGTCGGCCCCTCCCCGAGGTTGAACCGCACGGCCCCGAACCGCTATCGATTGGCTCTTGCCACCGCGGAGAGGCCGAAAGGCGCACGAACCGGTGCGGGATCCTTTTGCGTCGTGCGGGCCTTGCCCGAGCCGCCGATGGTCGACAGCCATTCGAGATAAAAGGCGAGCGCGAACTGCATGGCGATGCCGGCCGCTATCAGCAGGCTGTCATAGACGAACCCGCCCGGATTGATCAGCCTCATCACCTGCGCGACCATGGCGATCACCGTGCCGGCGATGAACACCGGCAGCGATCGTTTGCCCAGTATCGCCAGCGGATGGTCGGGGCTGGTGCGGAACAGGCCGGAGAGCGCCGGCAGGGCGACGACGAGATAGCTGACCGCCAGGATGTGCAACAGCCGCGGCAGCGACAGGAAAGTCTTGTCGAAGCCGCCGATCACCACCGGCAGGTTGAACCAGGTTATCTGGCCCCAGAGCGGGCTATGCACCCATACCAGCGCCGCCAGCACATAGGCCACGGCCGCGCCGACCAGCCAGCGGTTGACCGGAATGACACCGCCGCGCCTGACATGCAGCATGGCGGCAAGGCCGATGTTGAACAGGAACTGCCAGGACAGCGGGTTGAGGAACCAGAAGCCGGGCTCGGGATAATTGGGCGGCGCGATCTGCCAGATGCCGGCGACGAGCCACAACGCACCGGACGCGACAAGCGCCGCGATAGGCCTGTAGCTGACGAACAGGACGAAGGCCGGCGCCATCAAAAGCAGCGCCGCATAGACCGGCAGGATGTTGTTGTAGCCAAGCTGGTGGCCGAGCGTGACGATGCCGACCAGCACTTGCGGCGTGTTCTTCATCAGCGGTTCGATGTTGATGAGCGTCAGCATTTCCGGCCGCCTGGCAAACACCGCCACGGCGCAGAACAGCGCCATCACCACCATCGTCGTGACGATATGGGCAACGTAGAGCACACCGGCCCGCCGCCACATCTTCAGGGTCGCCAGAAGCCGGCCACCCGGTCTGAACTTGGCGCCGTAGGCGAGCGCGACCGAGATGCCGGATATCAGCACGAAGGCCTCGGCCGCGTCCGAGAAGCCGAAATTCTTGTAGGTCAGCGTCTCGAAAGCCGTGCCCGGCACATGGTCGATGAAGATGGTGAGCAGCGCCAAGGCGCGCAGTACATCGATACGCGTGTCGCGTTCGGGGATACGCAAATTGCGATCCGGCAAAACAGGGGTGGTCATCGACAAAAGGCCTCAAAGCTGGTTGTTCATGTCCAGCAATGCGACCCCGACGCACCGCTTCGATTCCTCCCACGGGGAGTATATCGGCGCAGAAACGGGCTGGAATGCGCCTGGTTCAATCAACTTTCGCGGAGCAAGAAAATATTGCGTTTTGAAGCCGGCAAATTCAGCGAAACCTCATATAATCAAAGGGATCCGAGATGATTGGCGACAATGCCGAAAACGGCGCGCTGACGCTGGATCTGGCCTTTCCCTATCGTGTTCTCGGCACCGGCGAAAAAAGCCGGGATTGCCTGTTCGTGCTACATGGATCGGGCGTCGACGAGACAAGCATGATGGAGCTGGCAAGGCGCATGGCACGCGATGCATTGCTGGTCGCGGTGCGTGGTCGTGTTCCCCAGGAGGAAGGTTTTCGCTGGTTCGAGCGAATCACGCCGACGCGTTTCGATCAAGACAGCATCCGTACCGAAACCGCCGCCTTCGCGGCATTCGCAAGGGATGCCGCCGCGCGCCATGGGCTTGATCTCGATCGCGCGACATTCCTTGGTTATTCTAACGGCGCCAATCTGGTTTCGAGCCTGATGCTGCTCCATCCCGGCATTGTCCGCGGGGCGGTGCTGCTGAGGCCCATGCCGGTGCTCGACCAAGTGCCTTCGACGGACCTTGCGGGAACACGGACGCTCATCATTGCTGGAGCCGCCGACGAGACCTATGGGCCCTTCGCGCCGGCGCTGGTGACGCTGCTCAGCCGGCACGGTAGCGAGATCGACGCCCGCATCGTTCCATCGGGCCATGAAATCGGAGAGCCGGACGCGGCGATCGTCGGGCAATGGCTGGGCGGATCCGGGGCCGAGAAAGGGCCCGTGGAACCCATGGCCTGAAAAATAGCGTTTATTTACCGCCTTGGCGGCCCCATCTTCCATTGTCCACAGCGGCGACATACCTCTGTTACATACTGGCTATCGAGATACTGTTCACTGAGGGGAGGTCCGCATGACCGACAAGAACAGCGTCACTCTGCTCGACGATACGTCGCAATTGCCTGCAATCGTGGCCAGTCCCGCCGAAATCGCCCGAATTGAAGACACGATCGACGTGCGCGACCGCGCCGCCATCTCGGTCTTCGGCGACCGGGCCCAGCAGGCGGTCAGCGACTATGCCGACAAGATATTGTCCCAGTTGCGCAACCGCGACCTCGGCGACACCGGCGATCTCCTGACCGACATCATCATGAAGGCCAAGAATCTCGATCCGGCCTCGCTGAAGGACCAGGGTTTCCTCAGCGGCCTGTTTTCCTCCTTCAAGGCACGGCTCGAGCGCTTCAAGGAGAAGTACGAGGACGTGGCGGGACAGATTGACCGCATCGGCCTCGAACTCGACCGTCACAAGGACACGCTGCGGCGCGACATAGCCGTGCTCGACGACCTGCATGAGCAGACCAAGGGGTCCATCCTCAAGCTCGACGCCTATGTGCAGGCCGGCAAGAAATTCGTCGACGACTACCGCGCCAACGAGTTGCCGAAGCTGAAGGCCGCGGCGGATTCGGCGAGCGGCGACACCGGAGGCACGCTGGAGGCACAAACCTATCAGGACGCCGTGCAGGCGCTGGACCGGCTGGAAAAACGCATCTTCTACCTGGTGCAGGCGCGTCAGCTCGGTATCCAGCAATTGCCGCAGATCCGCATCGTGCAGTCCGGCGACGAGACGCTGATCGAGAACCTGCAGGCGACCTCGGCACTGACCGTGCCGGCCTGGAAGCAGAAGATGGTCATCCTGCTTGGCCTGACCAACCAGAAGTCGGCGCTCGAACTGCAAAAGACGGTGACCGACGCCACCAACGAGATGATCCGCCAGACGTCGAAAATGATGAAGGATCAGGCCATCTCGGTCGAGGAACAGGCGCAGCGCGGCATCGTCGATGTCGAAACGCTGGCGCAGGCCAATCGCGACCTCATCGACACGGTGCAAGGCGTGCTCAAGGTCCAGCAGGAGGGCCGCCAGAAGCGGGCCGACGCCGAAAAGCAGATGGACCAGATGACGCTCGACTTGAAGAAAGCGCTGACCCAGGCCTGATCGGAACCGCCATGCCGAAGACGCTGACGTCCGTTCTCCTGCTCGCCTTCGCGGTGCTGCTGGCGGCCTGCAATTCGAGCCATGTCAAATTCTCGATCGTCTCCGGTTCGGAAAACACGGTGCTGGAACCGATCGTGCAGGAATTCTGCGCCAAGCAAGGGGCGACCTGCACCATTTCCTATCAAGGCTCGCTCGATATCGGGCTTGGCCTGCAGAAACCTGGCGGCCTCGACCAGGACGCGGTTTGGCCCGCCTCCAGCGTCTGGGTCGATCTGTTCGACAGTGGCCGCAAGGTGCGCAACCTGACCTCGATCGCGCAGATGCCGGTCATCCTGGGCGTACGCAAATCCAGGGCCGCGGAACTGGGCTGGGTCGGCAAGCCGGTGTTCATGAAGGACATCCTGGCCGCCGTGAAGGACGGCAAGCTCAAATTCCTGATGACGTCGGCGACGCAGTCCAATTCCGGCGCCAGCGCCTACCTCGCCATGCTGTCGAGCGCGCTTGGCGGCAAGGAAGTGATCGAGCCGGGCGATCTCGACAATCCCGCCGTGCACGATACCGTCAGTGCCCTGCTGCAAGGCGTCGAACGCTCGTCCGGCTCGTCGGGCTGGCTCGCCGACCTCTATGTCGACAGCGCCGGCAAGGGCACCGTCTACGATGCGATGTGGAACTACGAGGCGACGCTGAAGGAGACCAACGACAAACTGAAGCAGATGGGCAAGGAGCCGCTCTATGCCATCTATCCGGCCGACGGCGTCGCTGTCGGCGACTCGCCGCTCGGTTTCATCGACCACGGTCGCGGAGCCGATGTCGAAAAATTCTTCACCGATCTGCTCGCCTACCTGCAGTCGGACGCGGTGCGCAAACGCATCGCCGACACCGGCCGGCGGCTGCCGCTCGGCGGCGCGGCCATCCAGGCCGCCGCCGAGGCGGATTGGAACTTCGATCCCGGCAAGCTGGTGACGTCGATCCGCATGCCGGAGCCGGCCGTGATCCGCAAGGCGCTCGATCTTTACCAGGAGGCCTTGCGCAAGCCTTCGCTGACGGCGCTGTGCTTCGATTTTTCCGGCTCGATGGAGGAACAGGGCGAGAAACAGTTGCAGGCGGCCGCGCAATTCCTGTTCACGCCGGAGAAGGCGAGCGAGGTTCTGGTGCAGTGGACGCCGTCCGACCGCATCTTCGTGTTGCCTTTCGACGCCGTGGTGCGCGACACGTTCGAGGCGAGCGGCGACGCGGCGGGCCAGAGCGAACTGCTGGCGGACGTTGCCCAGCAGCGCGCCGGCGGCGGCACCGACATGTACGCCTGCGCCGACCAGGCGCTGCGGAAGATCGTGGCCACCGCGGATCTTTCGAAATACCTGCCGGCCATTGTCATCATGACCGATGGCCGCACGGACGGAGGTGCGGACCTGTTTCTCACTCACTGGCGCAGCGCCCCAGTGCGCGTGCCGGTCTTCGGCGTCACCTTCGGCGACGCCGACAAGAGCCAGCTCGACAGCCTCGCCAAGGCGACCTCGGCGCGCGTCTTCGACGGCAGCGGCGATCTGGCCGGCGCCTTCCGCGCCGCGCGCGGCTACAATTAGAGACTGCCGGGATGCGCGGCTTCGGCAATGACTGGAACTGGATCGTGGCAGGCGCCGTCTCGGCCGCACTCCTCCTGGGGCTGAGCTTCTACACCCATTTCCCGTTTCTGGTGTCGGCCGTCATCGCAGCGCTCGTCTTTGCCGGGCTGGTGTTCGTGCTGGCGCCGCGCCAGCTTTTCGAGGGGCTCGACCTCACCACGCTCAGCGGCAGCAAGGTGGCCTTCGCCCGCGAACTGCTGGCGCAGGCGCAGCCAGCCGCGGACCGGCTGTCGGCAGCGGCCGGGTCGATCGGCGACAAGGACATGAAGGCCAAGGTGAAGAACCTGTCCGACATCGCCGCCGATGTGATTGCCAAGGTCGAGACGAAGCCGGAAACCGCGCCCTCGGTGCGGCGTTTCCTCACCTACTACGTGCCCCAGGCGGCGGAAGTGGCGGAAGGATACGCGACGCTGGCCAACCGGCGCGCACCGAGCCAGGCCAGGCTTGCCAATGTCGGCGCGGTGATCACCAAACTGCAGGATGCTTTCGTGCATTACGCCGACAGCCTGGCCGATAGCGAACTCGGCACGCTCGACGTCGACCTGCGACTCATTCAGGAGTCGCTGAAAGAGGATATCGGACGCTGATGGCCATTTCGCGCCGCGCTTTCGGACTGGGTCTGCTGGGTGCCGCCGCTGCCGGCACCGGCGGCTATCTGACGCTGAAGGATCGTCCCGAGTTCCGCGGCTATCTCGGCAACAAGGCGCATCTGTTCGGTTTCATCGGTGGCGAGAAGCAGGCATTTCTGGCCGATCCCGATGTCGTTCATGCGCTTGGAGGCTACGGGCTGGAGCTTGACGCACGTGTCGCCGGTTCGGTGGAGATGGTGCGCGAGCCGGCCCTGCTTGGTCAAAAGCCGCAATTCCTGTGGCCCTCCTCATCGATCATGGTCGACCTTGCGCGCAAGAACGGCGTCTCCATCCGCAACGACCAGGTGGTGCTCAACTCGCCGATCGTCGTCTACACCTGGGGGCCGGTGGTAGAAGGGTTGAAGAAGAGCGGCCTGGTCACGGTCGCCGCCAAGGGCGGCTACAACCAGCTCGATCTCAAGGCTCTGCTCGACGCCATCCTGGCCGGCAAGAACTGGTCCGATCTCGGCATCGACGAGCTTTATGGCCGTGCCCGCATCGTCTCGACCGATCCCAATCGCTCCAACTCCGGCTTCATGTTCGCAGGACTGGTGCTGAGCCTGATGAGCGGCGACGTGGCGACCCAGGAACTGCTTGCCCAGCATGGCGACCAGGCCAAGGCGATCTTCCGCGGCATGGGCCTGAAGTCGTCATCCTCGGGAAAGCTGTTCGACCAGTATATCGCCGGCGGTCTTGGCGCCGAGCCGATGGTGGTGGGCTACGAAAACCAGCTGGTCGAGTGGGCGCTCGCCGACCCGGCGCGCTGGCAAAGGGTGCAGGCCGGCGCCGGCGCCAAGCCCGAAATCCTCTACCCCAGGCCGACGGTCTACTCGGCGCATCCGCTGATCGTCATCGATCCGGCGGTCGACAGGTTGCTGGAGGCGCTGACAAGCCCGAAGCTGCAGGAGCTTGCGTGGTCGAAGCATGGTTTTCGCGGACCGCTCGGCACCGTGGCAGGTGATGCCGACGCCATCGCCGGCGTGCGGCCGGCGGAAATCGAGGCGGTGCTGCCGATGCCGTCGGCCGATGTCATGCTGGCGTTGCTCGCCCAGATGGAGGGGTAACCTTACCCCCGCCCCATCCGGTTCCAGGCGTCCAGCCCGGCGATCTTGTAGGCCTCCGCCAGGGTCGGATAGTTGAAGGTGTTGTTGACGAAGAAGTCGACAGTGCCGCCGAGATTGATGACCGCCTGGCCGATGTGAATGAGTTCGGTGGCGCCCTCGCCGACGATGTGCGCGCCGAGCAGGCGCCGCGTGTCGATCGAGAACAACAGCTTCAGGAAGCCGGTGTCGACGCCCATGATGTGGCCGCGCGATGTCTCGCGGAAACGCGCCACGCCGACCTCGTAGGCGCCGCCGCTTTGGCGCACCTGCTCCTCGGACTGGCCGACCGTCGAGATCTCCGGCACGGCATAGATGCCATAGGGGAATGTTTCCGGCGGCGGTGGCAAGGTCACGCCAAAGGCATGGCAGGCGGCCACCCTGCCCTGCTCCATCGAGGTGGAGGCGAGGCTCGGAAAGCCGATGACGTCGCCGGCGGCATAAATGTTGGGCACGCTGGTCTGAAAGGTCTGCGGATCTACCTTGATGCGGCCCCTGGAGTCGGCCTCGATGCCGACCACGTCTAAGCCGAGGCTGCCGACATTGCCGGTGCGGCCGGCGGCGTAGAGCACGACTTCGGAGCGGATGGTGCGGCCATCGGCCAGTTCCACCTCGGCGGCCTCCGGCTTGGAGCGGATTTCCTTGACCGCGCTGCCCAGCCTGATCGTCATGCCGCGATCCCGCATCTGGTGGATGAAATCGTCGACGATCTCGCGGTCGACGAAATCGAGGATCGAGTTGCGCGGCTCGACCAGCGTCACCGGTACGTCGAGCGCGGAAAAGATCGTGGCGTATTCGACGCCGATGACGCCAGCGCCGATCACCGTCAGCGTGCGCGGCAGGCGGTCGAGTTCAAGCATCTCGTCGCTGTCGAAGACACGGGCCTTGTCGAAGGGCACGTCGCGCGGCCGATGCGGCCGGGTGCCGACGGCGATCAGCGCATTGGCGAAGCCGACTTCGCTGTAGTCGCCATTATCCGATGTCAGGCTGACCTTGTTGGGGCCGAGAAATTTAACCGCCGCGCGTGCGCTCTTGACCGTGTTGCGCATGAACTGGTGCTGCAGCACCTCGACCTCGTGATCGAGCGTCTTGTGCAGGCGCTCGATCAGGTCGCCGACGGAAATATCCTGCTTGACCCGATAGCCGCGTCCATAGAAGCCGCGCTCGCGCCAGCCCGAAAGGTTGAGCACCGTTTCGCGCAGCGTTTTCGAGGGAATGGTGCCGGTGTGTACCGAGACGCCGCCAAGACGCCGGCCCCGGTCGACCACCAGCACCGATTTGCCGAGTTTGGCCGATTGCACCGCCGCGCGGCGGCCCGAAGGGCCGCTGCCTATGACCAGCATGTCGTAATCCATATGTCCCCGTCCCTGCCCCTCGGCGCCCATTTTGTTGCGCCGCAACAAGCTAACGCCATCCGCGCCGCGAATTCAACAGGCTCGGGCTGTCGGCCGTCTGGCCCCGCCGTGCGAGCCGGCGAAGGCCCGATCTTGATTCCGCCGCGAGCCTTCACCATTTCATCATCGAGCGGTCCGCACCCTATGTCGGACCCTGTTACGAGGAAATGACATGAACGCTCGCGTTCTCGACGGCGAAATCATCAACACCCGGCTCGACGATGTCAGGGCTTTCGAAGGCGTGCGCACGAGGCGCATCCTGGCCTTCCTGCTGGACTACCTCATCGTAGGCCTGTTGAGCATTCCGGTTGCCATCCTGGTGTTCTTCCTCGGGCTTTTGACGCTCGGCCTCGGCTGGATGCTGTTCGGCGTCCTGGTGCCGGCAGTCGCCATCCTCTACATCTGGAACACGCTGGGCAGCACCGACCAGGCCACTACTGGCATGAAGATGATGGGCATCCGCCTCGACCGTCTCGACGGCCGACCGATCGACGGCCTCACCGCTGTGGTCCATTCCGTGCTGTTCTGGGCGGGCAACGTCATCTTGTCGCCGCTGGTCCTGCTGGTCACCCTGTTTTCCGACCGCAAGCGCACACTGCACGATCTTTTGCTTGGCACGGTCGTCAGCCGTACTGACCGCTAAAACCGGCCCTCAAGAGAAGTCGCAGCCCCTTGAGCGCAAATGTGAAGGTGTTGAGTCGACCTCACCCTCACAATCCTGTTGAATTTTTCGCCGCCCGAGCCAAAGGTAGAGCGATTCGAAGGAGTGTTTCCAAGGCTCGATGACGCAGCATCCGACCCAGTCGCCGCAGTTCTTCCTGACCGCGCCGTCGCCGTGCCCCTACCTCGACGGCCAGTTCGAGCGCAAGGTGTTCACGCATCTGGTCGGCGAAAAGGCCTCGGAGATGAACGACCTGCTCACGCAAGGCGGCTTCCGGCGCTCGCAGAACATCGCCTACAGGCCCGCCTGCGAGACCTGCCGCGCCTGTGTATCGGTGCGCATCCTGGCCCAGGAGTTCACCGCCAGCCGCAACATGAAGCGCGTGCTGCAGCACAATTCCGACCTGGTCGGCGCCATGCACAATGCCGAGCCGTCGACCGAGCAATATTCGCTGTTTCGCGGCTATCTCGACGCCCGCCACCGCCGTGGCGGCATGTCCGACATGACGGTGCTCGACTACGCCATGATGGTCGAGGATACCCATGTCGACACCAAGGTGATCGAATACCGGCGGCGGGGGCCCGACACCTTCATCACCGGCAAGGGCCAGGGTGAACTTATCGCGGTGGCGCTCACCGACAAGATGGCCGACGGCCTGTCGATGGTCTATTCCTATTTCAATCCCGATTTCGAAAGCCGCTCGCTCGGCACGTTCATGATTCTCGACCATATCGCGCGCGCCAGGGCGATGGGGCTGCCCCATGTCTACCTCGGCTACTGGGTCAATGGTTCGCGCAAGATGAATTATAAGATGCGCTTCATGCCGCAGGAGCATCTCGGGCCAAAAGGCTGGGAGCGCTACACGAACGAAGCGGTCTGACGCCGAGTTTTCCCTCGATCCACGCTTAAACTGTTTCAAGACAGGGGATGCTGGTCTTTCAGCCGCTCGGCTGGAGAGAGTGCGCGCTTGCGCCGATCGGCCGCCGCCTGCAATTCAATTGCGAAAGTTCCTGCATGTCCTCTCACCACGATCACCAAAAGGGCCTTTTGATAACCGCCCTCGGCGGACTGATACTGACTGTCGACATACCGTTGATCCGCCTTGCGGATGGCGGCGCGTGGACGATCCTTTTGCTGCGCACCGGAACCACTTTCATCGCCGCGATGATCATCTGGTCGGTCTGGCGCACGCTGAGCCGCAATGCCCCGCCGCTCATCCCCGGCTGGGACGGGCTGATCGTGGCGATATGCTATGGGCTGACCTCGATCACCTTCGTCACCGCGGTCTTTCACACCTCGACCGCCGACCTGGTGTTCATCCTGGCCTTCAACACCGTGTTCGCGGCGCTGCTGTCGTGGATATTCCTGAAGGAGAGGCCGCAGTTGGTGACCATGGTGGCGATGCTGGTGATGATCCTCGGCGTGCTGGTCATCGTCGGCGGCTCGTTCGGCACCGGCAAGCTGTTCGGCGACTTCATGGCGCTGTGCTCGGCTTTCTTCATCGCGGTCGCCATCACCCTTTCGCGCGCCAGCGGCAAGGATATGGGCTTCACCTCGCTCATTGGCGTCCTTCTGCCGCTTGGGCTGGCCGCCTTCATGGTGACCGGCGAAGGCTTTCACGTGAACGCGCCATGGTGGATCGTCTTCAACGGCGCCGTCATCATGCCGATCTCGTTCTTCTGCCTCGCCGCCGGGCCGAAATACATTTCAGGACCGGAAGTGGCGATGTTCTACCTGCTCGAAACGGTGCTGGCGCCGATCTGGGTGTGGATGATCTTCGCCGAGACGCCGACCCGCAACAGCCTGGTCGGCGGCGGCATCCTGATCGTCACGCTGGTCGGCCATTCGCTCTGGCAGCTGCATGATGGACGCAAGCGCCGCAGCGACCTCGCGGTACACCATCCGGCGTAGAGGTCGGTATCAGGCGCTAGCCTTCTTCGCGGCACCAGGTTCCGGCAAGACATCGATCTGCCGGCCGGTTTCGATCTCGGCCGCCGACGTGGCGGCCGTCTCGTCGGCCAGTTCCACCTCGCGCAGCCATTCGCGCCAGATCGCGACCAGCAGCGCCATCAGCACCGGGCCGATGAACAGGCCGAGAAAACCCATCGTCTTGACGCCGCCGATCAGGCCGAAAAAGGTCGGCAGGAAGGGCAGTTTTATCGGCCCGCCGACAAGCTTCGGCCGCAGCGTCTTGTCGACGATGAACAGCTCGACCGTGCCCCATATGAACAGCGCCAGCCCCGGTATCGGCGAGCCGCTGGCGGCGAGGTAGATCGAGACCAGCGTGAAGGACAATGGCGCGCCGCCGGGGATGAGCGCCATCACGCCGGTCAGCGCGCCCAGCGTTACCGGTGACGGCACTCCGGCCAGCCAGTAAGCGATGCCCAGCACCAGGCCCTCGCCGATGGCGATCACGGTCATGCCGGTCACCGTCGAGGAAATGGTCGCCGGCACGACGCGCGAGATCCGCTCCCATCGGGTGGGCAGGATGCGTTCGCCGAGACGGTCGATCTGGCCGGCGAAATTCTCGCCGTCGCGATAGGCGAAAAACAGGGCGATCATCATGAACAGCAGGGTCAGGAAAAGGCTGAAGGCACTGCCGCCGGCGGCAAGCGCGCCGCGATAGATGCTGCCGATATTGGCGCCGCTGATCAGCTGGATCAACTCGCCGATGCCGCCAGGATGGCCGAGATTGGTCGTCCACTGCTCGTTCAGCCAATCGCCCACGATAGGCAGGGTCGCGATCCAGTGCGGTGTCGTGGCGCCGTGCCGGTTGGTCTCGATCGCCCAGCCGACCCATTCGCGCACCTCGTTGATGGCATAGGTGCCCGCAAGCGCGATCGGAATCACCAGGAAGGCGAGGATGAACAGGATGGCCAAGGTGGCGGCGATGGTGCGGTTGCCGCCAACGCCTGCAAGCATCCTCTGGTAGAGCGGCCAGCTGGCGAAGGCGATGACGAGGGCGGCCAGCACCGGGAACAGGAAACCGTGGAAGAAATAGACGCCGGCGGCAACGATCAGCACCAGCAGCCAGCGCGCCGCCGACAGCGGCGGAATGACGGCCGACCGAAGCGGCGTCGACAGCCCGAACAGGCGCTGCTGCCGTTCCGGTTTCTGGATTCGTGGTTCCTTCAAACGCCCTGTTCTCCCCGGCCCATCCGGTCAGTTATGCATTGATATAGTGCAGCAATCGTGACGATAGTCCAAATGGGATGGCAACGCCTCTTCCTTCTCCCCTTGTGGGCCCCGAAGGGCGGGCGAGGCCCGTGGCTCGCCCAGGCCGGTGGATCGGCGCGCAACGCCGAAACGGATGAGGGGTGTTCCAGCGGAGGGAGACGTTGGCGTTCCCTGGAACACCCCTCATCCGACCTCGCTTCGCGAGGCCACCTTCTCCCACAAGGGGCAGGGCTGTCCGGGGAAAATTATACATATTGGAAGCCCATCTGATTTGGGGAGGTCCACTGGGTTCGGCGGCTTGGATTGACTGGTGGCGGCTTGTTGATGGCCTGTACCGTCCGGCGCTCGAACAGGTATTGGGTGA